>NZ_MQUR01000077.1 GCF_001953875.1 Streptomyces amritsarensis | reverse complement strand
ACCGCGGGCGGCGGCCGGCCGGGGGCGGGGGCTCCGCTCGTCGTGGACGGCCGGGTGCGTCTGGACGCCACGCTGGACGCGGCGGCGGACAGCGACGAGGCGAAGGAGACGGTCCAGCGGCTGCGGGAGCGCGTGCACGCGGTGCCGGGGGCCGAGGCGGTGGTCGGGGGGTACACCGCCCAGCAGTTCGACACCCAGGAGACCTCGGCCCGCGACCGCGCCGTGATCGTCCCGGTCGTTCTCGGCATCATCCTGCTGATCCTGATCGCGCTCCTGCGGTCCGTGCTCGTGCCCGTCCTGCTGGTGGCGACGGTCGCGTTGAACTTCTTCGCCACGCTGGGCGTCTCCGCGCTCGTGTTCGGCAATGTGCTGGGCTTCAGCGGCACGGACGCGTCCGTGCCGCTGTACGGGTTCGTGTTCCTGGTGGCCCTCGGCGTCGACTACAACATCTTCCTGATGTCCCGCGTGCGCGAGGAGACGCTCACCCTGGGCACCCGCGAGGGCGTGTTGCGGGGGCTCGTGACCACGGGCGGCGTCATCACCTCCGCGGGTGTCGTCCTCGCCGCGACCTTCGCCGCGCTGATGGTGATCCCGCTGGCCTTCCTCGTCCAGATCGCCTTCATCGTCGCGTTCGGCGTCCTGCTGGACACCCTCGTCGTGCGTTCCCTGCTGGTGCCCGCCCTCGTCATCGACATCGGGCCGCGCGCCTGGTGGCCCAGCGCGCTGGCCCGCCCGGCTGCGGCAGCCGGGCCGCGGACCGCACCGGCGGCGCGGGCGGGGTGATCACCCCGGGGGCCCCGCCGTCGCGTCGGCGTTCGGGTCGGGACCGGCGGGGCCGTCGGGGCCGTCGGGGAACGGCGCGAGCCCGAGGAGCGCGGCGGCGGCCCCGGCCGTGATCCGGTGCCACAGGCCGGCGTCGCCGATCATGGCGTGGCCGCCGCGGGGCATCCTGATCGCGTGGACCCGGGCTTCGGCCGCGCGGGCGCGCGCCAGATAGGCCCAGGTGTCCGCCGCCCTGGTGACGCGGTCGTGCTCGTCGTGGAGGGCCACGACCGCGCGGGCGCGCAGATGGGCGGCGGGTTCGGCCGGCGGGCACCAGGGCGCGAGCACGACGACTCCCGTGACCTGCTGGTCCTCGGCGGCGCGCAGTGCGGCGCGGCCGCCCATGGAGTGCCCGACGAGGACGACGGGGACGGGTCCGGCGAGGGCGCGGAGTTCCTCCAGGGCGCGGCGGGCGTCGGCGACGGGGTGCGCGTGGTGGCCGTTCCAGCCCCGGTACCGGTAGCGGACGTGGGCGACGAGCACGTCGGCGTGGGCGGTGGCGCGCGTGAGGGCCGTCGCGAACGGCCGCATGCGCAGCGCGGGCAGGTTCAGCCGGGGCGGAGGGCTCAGGGCGTCGGCCCGGCCGCCGTGCAGCAGCAGGACCGCGGCGGTCGCCCTCTGCGACAGCCGGTGCCCGGATGCCGGGACCAGGGCGGCCCGCGCGGGCGGCTCACGGCCGGTGTCCCCGCCAGGCCCGTCGGAAGCATCGGGTGCATCGGGTGCATCGGGTGCATCGGGTGACGGGTTCACACGTCACCTCCTGGGTTCCGAGGGCTGGCGGCGGGGTGGGAGAGGGAGGAATCCGCTCGTGCGGGCGGCGTACTCGGCGTACCCGGGGCGGTCGCCCATGTGCTTCTCCAGCAGGCGTTTGCCGCTGCCGACGGTCAGCAGCAACGTCATGGCGACCGGGGAGGCCAGGCTCAGGAGGGCGGACGGCAGGCTGGTGCAGGCCAGCAGGTACAGGCCCCACCAGACGAGGCTGTCGCCGAAGTAGTTGGGATGGCGGGTCCAGCTCCACAGGCCCCGGTCCATGATGCGGCCCCGGTTGGCCGGGTCCTCCTTGAACCGGGCCAGCTGGTGGTCGCCCACGGCCTCGAAGCCGAGTCCCGCGGCCCACACGGCCAGCCCCAGCACGCCGAGGACACCCACCGGCCCGCCCCCGTAGGAGGCCGCCTGGACGGGCAGGGAGATCAGCCAGACCAGCGCGGCCTGGAGGAGGTAGACGGTGCGCAGCGCGTACCAGGTCCGGTTCCCCGGCGCCTTGTCGAGGAGCGCGGTGTAGCGCGGGTCCTCCCCGTGGCCGCGTGAGCGCCGTGCGATGTGCGCCGACAGCCGCAGCCCCCACACGACGGTCGCCGCGGCGACCAGCAGCCGTCTCTCGGGGTCTCCGTGTCCGGCGGAGAGCAGGTAGGTGGCGGTGGCGACGGCGCTGAAGGCGAGGCCCCAGGCGATGTCGACCACGCGGTGCAGGCGCAGGCGTGCCCCGACGGCGAACGCGGCGAGCAGCACGGCCGTCGAGACGGCCGCGCCGACGGCGAGGTTGGTGCCGAGGGCGGCCCAGGCCGTGCCGCTGTTCACTCCCCCTCCCGGGCGGTGGCCGCGGCGGTGGGCCCGTCGGGTCTCATCGGGGGGTCCCTTCGGTCAGGACGATCTGTCGCACGTCCAGGTAGCGGGAGCGGAATCCGGCTTCCGAGTAGGCCAGGTAGAACTCCCAGAGCCGCTGGAAGACGGTGTCGAAGCCCAGGTCGGCGACGGTCCGGCGGTTCGCCGTGAACCGTTCGCGCCACAGGCGCAGGGTCTGGGCGTAGTGCTCGGCGAAGCCGAGGTCGGACTCGGTGCGCAGGCCGGCCGCCGCGGCGTGCTCGGTGATGGCCCGGCGGGAGGGGATCAGGCCGCCGGGGAAGACGTACTTGCTGATCCACGTGTGGGTGGCGGCGGTGTTGAGCATCTGCCGGTGTCCCATGGTGATGGCCTGGAGGGCGACGCGCCCGCCGGGGCGGAGCGCGGCGCGCAGGGCGGCGAAGTAGGAGGGCCAGTACTCGGCGCCGACGGCCTCGATCATCTCGACGCTGACCACTGCGTCGTACCGGCCCTCGACGTCGCGGTAGTCGCACAGCCGCACGTCGACGCGGTCGCCGAGCCCGGCGGCGCCGATCCGGGCGCGGGCGAGTTCGGCCTGTTCGGTGGAGAGGGTGAGGGTGGTGACGCGGGCGCCGCGGGCGGCGGCGCGCAGGGCGAGTTCGCCCCAGCCGGTGCCGATCTCCAGCAGTTCGGTGCCGTCCGTGACGTGCGCGAGGTCGAGGAGGCGGTCGATCTTGCGGTGCTGGGCGGCGGGGAGGTCCTCGAACCGGGCGGGAAACGAGGTGAAGACGGCGGAGGAGTAGCTGAGGGTCGGGTCGAGGAAGGCGGCGAACAGGTCGTTGGACAGGTCGTAGTGGCGGTGGATGTTCTCGCGGGCGCCGCGCCGGGTGTTGCGGTCACGGCCGGGGCGGGTGGACACCCACAGCGGGCGGAGGCCGTGCAGCGGGGCCGGGACCAGGTCGTCGACGCGCGTGGCGAGCACGGTCAGCAGACCGGGCAGGTCGTCGCTGTCCCATTCGCCGGCCATGTAGGACTCCCCGAAGCCGATCAGGCCGTCGCGGCCGATGCGTCGGAAGAAGCCGTCGGGGTCGTGGAGGGTGAGGTCCGGGCGACGGGTGGCGGTTGCGGCACCGGGTGTGGAGCCGACGCGTACGTCGAGGGGGAGCCGCCTGAGGGCCCGGCCGACCAGGTGTGCGGCGACGGCGGTCCGGACCGGCCGGGGGGCCGGCAGCCGGGCCACGTCCGGCCAGCGGGCGGGGTCCGCCCGCTCGGGGATGGCCCGCTCAGGCTCCGCCTGTTCGGGGATCGCCCGTTCAGGGGCCGCCTGTTCGGGGATGGCCCGTTCGGGGTCCGCCCGTTCGGGGGTCCCGGTGGCGCGGACCGACGTGTGGGGCCGGGGGGCCGCAGGCCCTGCCCGGTGGCCGGGCCTGTGCGGCTGGTCGTCGGTCGTGGTGGCCTGTCGGGTCACGGAACCATTCCCTTCTGCGGGGTGTGCCGGGGGCGGGGCTGTACGGGCAGGCCGCGCAGGAGCAGGCGGACGCCGTGGAAGCGGATCCCGGCCCAGACGGCGACGGTCGACCAGGGCCGGCGGGCGGCGGCCCGCAGCAGGGCGCGGGGCGTGGCGGGGCGGGCGCGCCCGCGTACGGTGGCGGTGAACGGCCGGCCGGCTTCGGTGTCGAGGTGCACGGTGAGGTCGAGGCGTTCCCCGGGGAGCGGCAGGCGCATCCGGTAGTGGCCCTCGACCGGGAAGAACGGCGAGACATAGAACCGCTTCTCCGCCCTCGCCCCGCCGCCGGCGTCCGGATGCAGCAGGTAGCAGTGCCGCTGCCCGTAGGTGTTGTGGACCTCCGCCACGACGCACACCAGCGCCCCCGACGCGTCGTGGCACCAGTAGACGCTGAGGGGGTTGAAGACGAACCCGAGGACGCGGGCGTGGGCCAGCATCACCACGCGCCCGCCCGCGATGTCTATGTCGCGGGAGGCGAGGAACTCCTCCAGACCGGCACGGATCGTGGGGGCGCGGCCCGCGAAGTGGTCACGCGCGTCGAAACGGGCGAGCGGACGCAGCGCGCGGGGCAGGGCCGGCGGCCGGTCGAGGTCGACGCACCACAGGTAGGTGCGGTGCCGGACGTCGTGGCGCAGCGGCGCGGTGCGGGTGTGGACGACCAGGCATTCGTACAGCGCGGCGGCGGGCGCCGCCTCCCCGGTCACCAGAGCACCCCCAGGGCGCGGGCGGCCGCCGCGCCGGAGCGGCAGCCGTCCTCGTGGAAGCCCCAGCCGTGCCACGCTCCGGCGTAGGCGGTCACGCCGGTGTTCAGGCGCGGCAGTTCCTTCTGCGCGGCGACCGAGGCGGGGGTGTAGACGGGGTGTTCGTAGAGCATGCGGCGCACCACCCGGCGCGCGTCCACCCGGTCGTCGGCGCCCAGGCTCACCACGTAGCCGGCGCCGTCGGGGAGGTTCTGCAGGCGCCGCATGTCGTAGCTGACGCGGACGGCCTCGGCGGAGGGGTCGCAGGCCGGCAGGTGGTAGTTCCAGCAGGCCCGGGCGCGGGGTGAGCGGGGCAGGATGCCGGTGTCGGTGTGCAGGAGTGTGGGGTTGGGCGCGTACGTGAAGGCGCCCAGGAGCCGCCGTTCGTCCGGGGTGGGGTCGGCGAGGAGGCGGAGGGCCTGGTCGGGGTGGGTGGCTATGACGACGGCGTCGTAGGTGTCGGTGGCTCCGTCGCCGGTGGTGACGCGCGCACCGCTGCCGGTCCGTTGGACCGCTGCCACGGGGCTGGCGGTACGGACCCGGTGCAGGCCCTTGGCCACGGCGTCGACGTAGGCGGCGGAGCCGCCGGTGACGGTCTTCCACTGCGGGGAGCCCGTCACCGACAGGAGGCCGTGGCGGTGGAGGAACGCGAACAGGTGGGCCGCCGGGTAGGACAGCGCGGTGCGGGCGGGGCACGACCACACCGCGGAGACCAGCGGGAGGGCGAAGTGGCTGACGAAGTACGGGGAGAAACGGTTCTCGCGGAGGAAGTCGCCCAGGGTGACGTGGTGGGAGGGCGGGTCGGCGAGCAGCCGCCGGGCCTTGCGGTGGAAGACCGGCACTTGCGCGAGCAGGCGCAGGTAGCGGCCCCGTAGCGCCGCCCGGCCGGTGAACAGACCGGCGGGGCCGCGGGCGCCCGCGTACTCCAGGCCGCAGCCGTCGCACCGCACCGACATGCTCATCTCGGCGTCCTGGGTGGCGATTCCCAGCTCGCGCAAGAGCCGGAGCAGGTTCGGGTAGGTGCGCTCGTTGTGGACGATGAACCCCGAGTCCACACCCATGGGCCGCCCGTCCGGGCCGGGCAGCTCGTGGGTGTGGGCATGGCCGCCGAGGCGGCCGTCAGCCTCGTAGAGGGTGACCTCGTACGCACGCGCCAGGACGTGGGCGGCCGTCAGGCCCGCGACCCCGGCACCGATCACCGCTGCTTTCCGGTCTTCCACCTCTGTACTCCCGCCGGTCGACGCGCCGCTGGGTGCGGTCGCTCTCCCGTACTTCGCCGCGGACGGGCGGAGGGATTGGTGGTGGGGCACGCGGGGTGGTGCGGGACGGGCCGGGACGGTCAGCCGTCAGGTGGGCAGGGCCAGCAGGAGGAGGGGGGCGGTGGTGGGGCGGCTGGAGCCTCCGGCGGGTTCGAGGGTGAGACCGACGGCGCCGGCACCGGCGGTGTCCCCGTCGATGAGGACGGTGCCGTCCTGGTGGATGAACCCGGCCGGGCGCATGGTGCCGTCGTGGTCGAGCCAGAGCTGATACGTCTTGCCGGGGGCGGGCGCGGGCAGTCCGGCGGCGGTGAAGGCGGCCCGGTTCTGCCGCTCGGAGGCCACGACGGTGGTGGCCGCTCCGTTGCTGGCCCGGCCGTGCACCGCACGGGCGTCGGGTGCGGCCAGGACGGCGCTGACGTCGTCGAGGCGCTGTTCGGCCTGGATCGCCCGCTGCTGGTACTGCGCGCTCCGCTGGTTCTGCCAGGCGGCGACGCCCGCGAACGAGGCGGCCGCGACCACACTGGCGGCCAGCGCGAGGGGGACGGCCCGGCGGCGCAGCGCGCTGCCGAAGCCGGCGGTCGGCGCGGGGCCGGTGACCCGCGGCGGGAGTTGTCGGACACCGTCGACGGCGGCCATGACGTGCTGCTTCATCGCGGGCGGCGGGCTCTGGGCGGCGGCGTCGGCCAGGCGCGCGGCGGTGGCCCGGAACTCGGCGACCTCCTCGCGGCATGCCTGGCAGTGCGGCAGGTGGTCGGTGAACGCCCTGCGCTCGGCGGGGTCCAGGGCGTTGAGGGCGTAGGCGGCGGCGAGGGTGTGGATGTCAAAGTGGTGTTGCTTCATGTGGTCACCCCCATGCAGTCGCGGAGCCGGATCAGCCCGTCGCGCATGCGTGTCTTGATGGTCGGCAGCGGTGTGCGCAGGGCTTCGGCGACCTCACGGTAGGTCAGGCCACGGTAGTAGGCCAGGGTCACGGCCTGGCGCTGGAGTTCGGTCAGGCCGCGCATGCAGCGGCGTACCTGCTCGCTCTCCAGACGGGTCTCGACCTGCTCGGACACCTCGTCGAACGCCGTCTGGTGCGCGCGGGCGGCCTGGGCCTGTTCCCGGTCGGCGGACGCCTGGGCGGAGCGGACCCGGTCCACGGCCCGCCGGTGGGCGATGGTCGCCGCCCACGCGGCGACGCTGCCCTGGTCGGGCCGGTAGCGGGCGGCCTGCCGCCACAGGTCGATCATGACCTCCTGGGTGACCTCCTCCGACTGGGACCGGTCACGCACGACTCTGACCACGATGCCGAAGACCATGGGCGCGAGGGCGTCGTAGAGGGAGGAGAAGGCCTGTTTGTCTCCGTGGGCGACCTTGTCCATGACCTCGGCGAGGTCGCTGCGGCCGGCGTGACTCGCCCTGCCGGTGCGACCTGGCCCGAACGGGAGTGGTTGGTTCACCGGGCGGGCTCCGGCCGGAGCGACGAGGCGGAGGGGCAGCCGGTGCCGGCCGTCCGGGGGCGGGGTGTCCATCGCATGGTGGTCCTTGTCCGTGGTCTCGTTCGCGGCGCCGGGCCGTGGGGCGTGTCCGGGGTTCTGTGAGGTTCTCGGGTTCTTCGTAGCGGACGTGCGTACGGATGGCCGGATATTTGGCAAACGGAGCAGATGAACGTGTCGGCGGAGCCGGGGGGCCGTTGGGGGGCGTGTTCGCCGGCGTGCTCTCCCCCGCCTGTGCCGCGGTCAGCGCGCGGGCCAGGTGACCACCGCGATGACCTGCTTGCCGAAGGGCGCGGGGCTGACGAACAGTTCGGCGCCGAGAGCGCGGATGATCTCCAGCCCGCGCCCGCGCGTGGCCAGGGGGCTGCGGCCGTCGTGCTGCCGGGGCAGTGACCGGGAGGCATCGCTGAGGGCGATGCCGGCGCGGCCCGGTTCCACGCTGAGGGTGAGCGCGTAGGGGGGCCTGGCGTGCCGGACGGCGTTGGCCGTCAGCTCGGAGACGATGACGAGGATGTCCTCGGTGGTGTCGTGCGGGCAGGCCACGGGGTGGGCGGCGAGCAGCCACGCGGCCATGCGGCGGGCTTCCCGGGCGGCCTGCGGTCCTGCGGGCAGGGGGTGGTGCACCGTTGACGGCCGCGTGAGGGGTGCGGTGGCCCCGAGTGCGGTGGCGAGTGCGGCGTCCATGACGGTTCCTGGATCCTGGATCCTGGTCGTGGAGGGTGAGTCGGCGGGGTTCCGGGGCCGAGGCCCCGGAACGCCCGCCGCGCGCCCGGGTCGGCGCTACCACTTGTCGTGGCAGTTCCAGTGGCCGGGCACCCAGTGGCTCACCGAGTGGCCGGGCACCCAGTGGTGCTTCCAGTAGCCCTTGCTCCACCAGCCGTCGTGCCACGTGCCGTGGTGGTCGCGGTAGCCGTGGTGCCAGGTGCCCGGGTGCCACTTGCGTTCCCAGTGGCCCTTGCTCCACTTGTCGGTCGCCCAGTGGCCCTTGACCCAGCTGCACCGGTCGTGGTGGCGGCGGTCCCAGCGGTCGTGGTTGCGGTTGCGGTCCCGATCCCGGTCCCGGTCGTGCTCACGGTCGCTGGTGAGCATGGAGTTCGCCGTGGCCGGCGCTGCCGCGGGGGCGGCGCTCGCCGTACCGGACAGACCCAGCAGCGAGCCACCGGCCAGCAGTCCTGCGGATGCGACTGCGACGACCAGGTGCTTCGTGTGCTGCGAAGCGGTCATCGGGCTCACCTCCTCCCTTTCATCAGGTTCATCAAGCATTCGGCTTCGTCTGCTCCTTCACCATGTGGAGCGTCACCACAGATTCGCGACGAACGGGGTGAAGGATTGGCAAGAGAGTCAAAGCGCCATATCTCTCTCCCTTCGGAGTGCGTGCCGTGAACCCTGTCGCCCCTGCTCGGACCGCGTCGCACGCGGCACCGTGCCGGAGCGCGGGCCCGGGTCCAGCCCCGGGCCTGGCTCCGGCTCCGGATCCCGAGCCCGATCCGGGGCCGGGTGCGGGTCTGGTTTCGGGTCCGGCCCCGGGTCCCGTTTCAAGTCCGGGTACGGATCCGGGTCCCGTTTCAGGTCCGGGTCCGGGTCCCGTTTCAGGTACGGGTCCGGCTCCGGGTCCGGTCCGGGGCCCGGGTGGGGGTCCGGTCCCGGCCCCGGGGCTGGCTCCGGGTACGGGTCCGGGCGCGGCTCCGGGTCCGGGAGTGCCTGCGGCATCGGCATCGGCATCGGCATCGGGCGTGCTACCTGAGCAACGGCTGCTCCTCCCGGCTCCCCGAACCGTCGGATCGGCCTGGCTGCTCCTGCCGGCCCCCCTGCCCGGGGGGGACCCGGGACCCGCTCGCCGCTCGGCAGGCGGCCGGACGGACCGGACTGGGGGTGCCCCGTGCCCTCACCGTTCGCCCGGCCCCCGGGCCGGGCCTGGCCGTTCCCCGCCCCCACCCCCTGCCCGGAACCCTTGCCGCTGCCGGTGCCCTGACCGGGCGCCTTGCCGGTGCCACTGCCCTGGCCGGGCGCCTGCCCGGTACCGGCGCCTGGGCCGGGAGCCTTGCCGGTACCGGTGCCCTGGCCGGAGTCGGTACCCGTCCGCTGACCGGGAGCTTTGCCGGGGCCCCGGCCGGAAGCCGTGCCCGAGCCTTGGTCGGCCTCCTGGCCCGGGGCCTTCCCCGCGCCCTTGCCAGTGCCCTGACCAGGAGTTTTGCCCGTGCCCTGGCCGGGAGTCGTGCCCGAGCCCTGGTCAGACCCCTGCCCCGGCTTCCCGGCGCCTTGGCCGGAGCCCTGCCCCGGGGGCTTCCCAGCGCCCTGACCCGTACCTTGGCCGGAACCCTGGCCCGTCTCCTGTCCAGAGCCCTTGCCCGTGCCCTTGTTCGCCCCCTGACCGGGTACCTTGCCCGAGCCCTCGCCGGCCTTCCGGCGCGGCCCGTCCGATACGCCGCCAGGCTCCCGCGGCACCGACCTGGGGGCCTGGTCCGACCCGCTGCCCGTACCCGATCCCGGCTCCTTCTCGGGGGTCTCGCCCTGACCCGTGCCCGATTCCCGACCCGGCGCCTTGCGGGTGCTCTCACCGGGCTTCCGACCCGGCACCTCGTCCGGCTGCCCGCCAGGCTTGTGCGGCACCTGCCCCGACTTGTCCGACCCGTTTCCCGCACCCGGCTGCTGCCCCGGCGTATCGCCCGGGCTGCTGTCCGTGCCCTTTTCCGGCACTGTCGCGGGCGCCTTTCCCGGCTCTTCGCCCCGACCGGTTCCTGAGTCCTTGCCCGCCACGTCGCCGGGGTCCTTCCCCTGACCCGTACCCGGCTCCGGCACCTTGCCGGGATCCTCCCCCCGACCGGTACCCGACTCCTTGCCCGGCACGTCGCCAGGGTCCTTCCCCTGACCCGGGCCCGGCTCCGTCACCTTGCCGGGATCCTCGCCCCGACCGGTACCCGACTCCTTGCCCGGCACCTTGCCGGGATCCTTCCCCTGACCCGTACCCGGCTCCGGCACCCTGCCGGGATCCTCGCCCCGACCGGTACCCGACTCCTTGCCCGGCACATCGCCGGGGTCCTTCCCCTGACCCGGGCCCGGCACGTTCGCAGGCTCCTTCCCCTGGCCCGTACCCGGTTCCGGCACCTTGCCGGGGTCCTTCCCCTGGCCCGTGTCCGGCTCCGGCGGCTTGCCGGGATCCTGGCCCCGGTCGGTGTCCGGCTCCGGCGGCTTGGGCGGCATGTTCGCAGGGGACCTGTCCGGCTCGCGGCCCGGCTCCTTCCGGCCCGGCGCGACTTCCGGGGCCGGGTCGGAGACCTGCGGGTCCCGCTGTGTCCCGGCCGGCCCATGAGGGGCCGGCGGCAGGGCCGGGTACGGCGAGCCGGCCGGCCGGTCCGGCGGCGGCTCGACCTCGCGGTCGGACTGCCCCCGCACCGCGCCGCTCGGGCGCTCGTACCACGCCTTGCGCTGCGGGTCGAAGACCGTGACGGCCTTCACCGGCTTCGCGGCCGGCTTGACCGCCACCAGCTCGGCGGACCGGAACGAGGACCACTCCTTGCCGCTGAGCCTGGCCTTCCCCTTGACCGCGACCGGCGGCGTCAAAGGGTTGCCGCACGCGCACCGGACCCGCGGTACACCGTGACCGTCGACCAGTACGGACGTGCCGGCCTGAAGGATCGCCTGGTATCCGGTCGGCGCGCTGTCCTTGTAACCGTGGTTGGTGACCCGCGTGTCCCAGCCCAGCCGGACCGGTGTGAGCGAGCGCAGGTAGGCGGGGATCCCGGCTTGCCGGACACCGAGCGTGGCGGCGAAGGCGCCGCCCTTGTCCGTGTGCTCGGCGAGGAACTCGATCTGCTTCTCCACGTCACAGCTCGCGACGTTCCGCGTGCCCCCGTAGAGCCCGGGGTGGCCCCCGTCGACCTCGAGGGTGCGCCCGCCGCCCGTCGCGCCCCGCGCCGTCCCGGTGTTCTCCGGCGGGGCGGCGGCCTCCTCGGAGCCCGTGGCCGTCGAGGGGGTGAACGGATCAGGTCCGGCGGCCGCGGCGGCCTCCAGGAAGACCTCGCCGCCGGCCGCGGTGTTGCCGCCGAGCACGGTGAAGCCGAGGACCACCGCCGAGACCACGACCGCCGCCGTGCTCGCACTCACCACGTTCCTGCGCGACCGCCAACGACGCTTGGGCCGCCCTCCCCCGCTGTCCGCAGCGGGGGAGGATGACGCCGTCGGGTGGGACGGGGGCGGCGGCGGGGGCACCGGCGGCGGAGCGTCGGGGACGGGCGCGGGCTGCGGCTGCGCGCCCTTGCCCGACAGCGGACCGGGCGGGGGCCCCGACGGGTGCTGCTCGGACGAGGAGGACGGCAGGGAACTCATGACGCCCGCCCCCTGACACATGGCACCGGGAGAACGATGGTGTCTCGCATGCGCTCGCTCCTTCTCGCCGACAACGCCTCCACATCCCGGAGGGAAACCTCACGACCGGTGCCGTGGACCGGAAGCCGGCAAAGCGACGGCCCGCACTGACGGGGACGTCTCTTCACCGGCGACACCGATGGGGCCACGCGGTGGGTGCGAGCCCGTCCCTCGAGTAGGCCCCCCGCCCCCGGGCCGCGTCATGTCGCGACCATTCGGGACTTGACAGACCCGGCAGCGGACCGCCGAGAGGCGTTGGGGCCCGCCAACGCCCCGCAACGCCCCGCCAACGCCCCCGCCCGGCCTCGGCCCGGCCCGCGACCGGGCGCCCCGGAGCCGGCGCCGCAGGCATTGACAGCAGAAAGTGTGAGTGGTTTATTACTCACATGAACAGCGAACGACGACGCCACCTCTCCTCGGCCGAAGAGCGCCGCGAGACCGTCCTGCGGACGGCCATCGGCGCCTTCGCGGCCCGCGGCTACTTCGGCACGACGACGACCGAGGTGGCCAGGGCCGCCGGGATCTCCCAGGCCTATGTCTACCGCCTGTTCCCGAACAAGGAGGCGCTGTTCACCGCGGTCGTCGAGCACTGCTTCACCCGGGTCCGGACCAGCCTCGAAGAGGGTGCCGCGCAGGCGGGGGGCAGCAGCCCCGAGGCGGTACTGCACACCATGGGCGACACGTACGCCCATCTGATCGCCGACAAGGACCTGCTGCTCGTCCTGACCCACGCGCAGGCGGCGGCCGTGTCCGAGGCCGCGGTACGCGAGGCCGTGCGGGCCGGTTACGCCCGCCTGGTGGAGTACGTACGCGGCGCCTCGGGCGCGGCGGAGGCCGATGTCCAGCAGTTCTTCGCGACGGGGATGCTCTGCCACCTCCTCGTGTCGCTGGACGCCCCGGAGGTGGACGCGCCCTGGTCCCGGACCCTGTCGGCCGGCATTCGGCACTACTGACGGGCGGCGGCCGGGCGGCCCCCCGCGGGCCGCCCTCCTTTCGGACTAAAGAGTGAGTGGTCAACCACACACAGGAGAGCGCGCATGTACGCCACACCGCCCCACCGACCGACCGCCACGGCCGTCCTCGCGGCGCTGGCCGCCGCCCAGTTCGCGGTCACCCTCAGCACCTCGATCGTGAACGTCGCACTGCCCGCGGTGCGCGACGGGGTGGGGCTGTCGGACGCGGGCATGTCCTGGGTCGTCAACGCGTACGGCCTCGCCTTCGGTGCCCTGCTCCTGCTCGGCGGCCGGGCGGCCGACCTCCTGGGGCGGCGCCGCGTCCTGACGGCCGGCCTCGCGGTCTTCGCCGCGGCGGCCGTCGCCGCCGGAGTGGCGAGCGCCCCCTGGATGCTCGTGGCCGCCCGCACGGTCCAGGGCGTCGGGGCAGCGGCGATCGCACCCGCCGCGCTCTCCCTGGTCATGCGGCTCCATCCGCCCGGCCCCGCCCGCGCCAGGGCCCTCGGCGTCTGGGGCGCCGTGTCCGGCGCGGGCGGCGCGGCCGGGGTGCTGCTCGGCGGGATCCTCACCGAAGGTCCCGGCTGGCCCTGGGTGTTCCACGCCTCCGGCATCGGCGCGGCGGTGGTCCTGGCCGCCACCCTGCGCCTGGTACCGGCCGACCCCGAGAAGGCCGACGGGCCCCGCCCGCGGCTCGACGTGGCCGGATCCCTCACCGTCACCGCCGGCCTGGTCGCGCTCGTGTACGGGCTCACGGCCGCGGGCCGCTCCGGCTGGACCGACCCCCTGGTCCTCGGCTCCTTCGCCGCGGCGGCGGCCCTACTGGCCCTCTTCATGCTGGTCGAACGCCGGCACCCGGCCCCTCTTCTGCCGTCCAGGCTCCTCACCCGCGGCGCCGTGGGCCCGGCCAACGCCGTGATGGCGCTCCTCGGTGCGGTCTGGGTGGGGCTGTTCTTCTTCCTCCCCCTCTACCAGCAACAGGTCCTCGGCGCGGGCCCCCTGGAAGCCGGCCTCTCCCAACTGCCCCTGGCCGCGGCGAACATGCTCGGCTCCGGCCTGGCACCCGCGCTGGCCCGCCGCATCGGCCCGCACCGCACCCTTCTCGCCGGTCTGGTGACCCAGGCGGCCGGGTTCCTGTGGCTGGCCCGGATCCCGGCCGACGGCACCTTCCTCGCCGACCTGCTGGGCCCCGTACTCCTCGTCGGAGTCGGCCTCGGCGTCGCCTTCGTCCAGCTCACCGGCTCGGCCGTGAGCGGGGTGGAGTCCGCCGACGCCGGCCTGGCCGGCGGGCTGGTCAACACCACCCGCCAGATCGGCGGCGCCGTCGGGCTCGCCGTACTGGGCACCCTGGCCGCCGCCCGCACCGCCGCCGCCTCACCCGGCCTGCCGCACACCGCGGCCCTCACCGAGGGGTACCGCAGCGCCTTCCTCCTCTCCGCCGCCGTCCTGGGCCTCGCCGCGGCCCTCACCCCGCTGCTCGCCCGCAGGGCCCGGCCGACGCGGGAGAGCGTCCCTGCTCCCCCACCGCCGGCCGCGCCCCGCCCGTCCCGCCGAACCCGCTGACCATCGCCGAAGGAGTACCTCCCATGACCACGCACCCCACCACCGTCGACACCGAAGCCCCGGTCGTCGTCCGCCTCGAAACCGTCGTGCACGCCCCGCTCGCCACCGTCTGGGGCCTGCACACCGGCATCGCCGCCTGGGCCGACTGGAACACGGACGTGGACCGGGTGGAGTACGCCGGACCCCTGGCGCCCGGGACCGCGTTCCGCTGGCTGACCCACGGCCTGGACATCACCTCCACCGTCCACCAGGTCGTCCCCGGCGAGCGGATCGTCTGGGGCGGTCCGGCCCACGGCATCGACGGCATCCACGTCTGGACGTTCCGGGAGACGGCGCCGGGCACCGTGACGGTCCGCACCGAGGAGTCCTGGAGCGGCGAGCCCGTCGACGCCCGACGCACGGAGATGGAACACGTGCTGCGCCAGTCGCTCGACGCCTGGCTCGCCGCCCTGAAGGCCAAGGCCGAGGCCGTGGCGGGAGCCGCCGCTGCCGCCGAGCGGCACTGATCGCACCCGGCCCGCCACGCGCCTCTTCCCGATCGTTCCGCCCGACCCTCCGAGAGCCGAGGACACCGCCGTGAGCAGCACCGCCAAGCCCTACCTGACCGGCCACTACACCCCCGTCACCGACGAGATCACCGCCACCGGCCTCACCGTCGAGGGCACCATCCCGCCCGAGCTGACCGGCCGCCTCATCCGCAACAGCCACAACCCCAAGCCCGGCATCACCCCCACCCACTGGTTCAAGGGCAGCGGCATGGTCCACGGCATCCGCCTGCGGGACGGCCGCGCCGAGTGGTACCGCAACCGCTGGGTCCACACCCCCGCCCTCGACGGCGCCCCCTACATGACCGAGAACGGCCCCGACCTCACCGCCAGCACGGCCGGCACCCATGTCATCGAGCACGCCGGCCGACTCCTCGCGCTGAGCGAGGCAGCCCTTCCCTTCGAGCTGACGGCGGATCTGGAGACCGTCGGAGCCTACGACTTCGGCGGCAGGCTGACCTCGGCCATGACCGCCCACCCCAAGGAGGACCCGGTCACCGGCGAACTCCACTTCTTCGCCTCCTCCCCCTTCCCGCCCTACCTGATCCACCACGTGGCCTCCGCCGACGGCAAGGTGCTGGAGAGCCAGGAGGTGCCGGGCGCGAGCGCCGCGCTCAAGCACGACTTCGCGATCACCGAGCACTATGTGGTGTTCCTGGAGGGCTCCGTGACCTTCGACCCCGCCGAGCACTCGGGCATCCCGTACGGCTGGGACGACGAGCAGGTGTCCCGGATCGGCGTCATGCCTCGCACCGCCGCGGGCACGGGCGGCGGACGGGCCCGCGAGATCCGCTGGTTCGAGATCGGGCAGGGCTACGGCATGCACTTCGCCAACGCCTACGAGGACCCGTACGGCCGGATCGTCGTGGAGGGCCCGACGGTGGGCCGGGACGGCTGGCAGCGCTCCTGGAACTGGTGGGTCGGCGCCGAGGACCGCGGGGCCGAGCCCAACTCGGGTTCGCGCAGCACCCGATGGACCGTCGACCTGGCGGCCGGATCCGTCAAGGAGGAGCCGACCGACGACCTCACCGTGGAGTTCCCCACCATCAACGAGGCCTTCCTCGGGATCGAGCACCGCTACCAGTACGCCCTGGCCTTCCCCGACGACCTGGGGATCGCCGCCCACACCCTCGTCAAGTACGACCGCACCACCGGCGCCCGGCAGCTGCTGCCCTTCGGCGCCGGCCGGCTGCCCAGTGAGGCCGTGTTCGTGCCCGTCGAGGGCCCCGGGTCCTCGCAGGAGGACGCCGGGTACCTGCTGACCGTGGTCAGCGACCTGAAGGCGAACGCCTCGCAGCTGCTCGTCCTGAACGCCTCCGACCTGACCGTCCCCCCGGTGGCGACCATCCACCTGCCGCGGCGGGTCCCGGCGATGATCCACGGCTCCTGGATCCCCGACGCCGCCTGATCCCGTCCCACGAAAGGGCAGGTCCCCTCCCTGAGCCCCGAGCGCGCGACAGGCCGCGTTCGGGGCTCGCGGCGCTCGGCCGCCGCAGGCCCCACCCGTAGCCGCCTCCGGGTGAGCCGCGTCTCACCCGGGGGCCGCCGCTTGTCTATGCAACGAGTTGCATAGCAGGATCGGGGCATGGCGCTCGAACACGCGATTCTCGTCTCCCTGCTGGAGAAGCCGGGCTCCGGCTACGAGCTGGCCCGCCGGTTCGAGCGGTCGATCGGCTACTTCTGGACCGCGACGCACCAGCAGATCTACCGCGTGCTGGGCCGCATGGAGAACGACGGCCTGCTCGCCGTCCGTACGGTGCCGCAGCAGGGCCGGCCGGACAAGAAGGAGTATTCGGCCGCGGATCCCGGCCGGGCCGCGCTCGCGCAGTGGCTGCACGAGCCGATCGAACCGGAGAGCCTGCGGCACGACCTCGCCGTGAAGATCCGCGGGGCGGCGTTCGACGATCCGGCGTCCCTGATCCGCGAGGTCGAACGGCATCAGCAGGCCCACCGCGACCGCCTCGCCCGCTATCTCGCTGGCGAGCTCCGCGACTTCACCGGGCCCGACGCCCCCGCACCGCTCGACGCCGGTCAGGAACTCCAGCACGTGGTGCTGCGCGGCGGCATCGCGCAGGAGCGCATGACGATCGCCTGGCTCGACGACGTCCTGGCCACCCTGCACCGGCTCGGCCGCCCGGCGCCGCCCGCGGCCGACCGGGCCTGAGCGGCGCGACCGGGCCCGACCGGGCCTGACCGGCCTTCTCGCCCCTCCGCTCCTCCTCCCTCCGCGCACCCGCGCGAACCTCGACTCCGACCCCTCGGAAGGTGATCCGCCGTGTCCGACCCTCTGCTGTTCCACCCGCACACCTACAACCCCGCCCACTTCGACGCGGAGACGCGCAGGCTGCTGCGCGCCACCGTCGACTGGTTCGAGGCCCGTGGCAAGCGGCGGATCATCGAGGACTACCGCACCCGTGCCTGGCTGGCGGACTTCCTCGCCTTCTCCGCCAAGGAGGGGCTCTTCGCGACCTTCCTGACCCCGGCCTCCGCCGCGGGTGAGGACGAGCCGGACAAACGCTGGGACACCGCACGGATCGCGGCCCTCAACGAGATCTTCGGCTTCTACGGCCTCGACTACTGGTACGCCTGGCAGGTGACCATCCTCGGCCTCGGCCCGGTCTGGCAGAGCGACAACGCCGCCGCGCGCCGGCGTGCCGCGGAACTCCTCTCGGAGGGCGAGGTGTTCGCCTTCGGCCTGTCCGAGAAGACCCACGGCGCCGACATCTACTCCACCGACATGCTGCTGGAGCCCTCCGCCGACGGGGCCGGCGGCTTCCGGGCCACCGGCTCCAAGTACTACATCGGCAACGGCAACGCCGCCGGTCTGGTCTCCGTCTTCGGCCGCCGCACCGATGTCGAGGGCCCGGACGGCTATGTCTTCTTCGCCGCCGACAGCCGCCACCCGGCGTACCGGCTCGTGAAGAACGTCGTCGACTCCTCCAAGTACGTCAGCGAGTTCCGCCTGGAGGACTACCCGGTGGCCCCCGAGGACGTCCTGCACACCGGGCGGGCCGCCTTCGACGCCGCGCTCAACACCGTCAACGTCGGCAAGTTCAACCTCTGCACCGCCTCCATCGGCATCTGCGAGCACGCGATGTACGAGGCCGTCACGCACGCGCACAACCGGATCCTGTACGGCCGGCCCGTCACCGCCTTCCCGCACGTGCGCCGCGAGCTCGCCGACGCCTACGTCCGCCTCGTCGGGATGAAGCTGTTCAGCGACCGCGCCGTGGACTACTTCCGCTCCGCCGGCCCCGACGACCGCCGTTACCTGCTCTTCAACCCGATGACCAAGATGAAGGTCACCACGGAGGGCGAGAAGGTCATCGACCTGATGTGGGACGTGATCGCCGCCAAGGGCTTCGAGAAGGACAACTACTTCGCCCAGGCCGCCGTCGAGATCCGCGGACTGCCCAAGCTCGAAGGCACGGTCCACGTCAACCTCGCGCTGATCCTCAAGTTCATGCGCAACCACCTGCTGGAGCCGGCCGAGTACGCGCCCGTCCCGACCCGCCTCGACGCGGCCGACGACGACTTCCTGTTCCGGCAGGGACCGGCCCGCGGCCTGGGCTCCGTACGCTTCCACGACTGGCGCCCGGCGTACGACGCCTACGCGGCCGTGCCGAACGTCGCCCGCTTCCGCGAACAGGCGGACGCGCTGGCCGAGTTCGCGGCCACCATCGCGCCCGACGAGGCGCAGGGCCGCGACCTCGACTTCCTCCTGTCGGTGGGCCAGCTGTTCGCGCTGGTCGTCCACGGGCAGCTGATCCTGGAGCAGGCCCGCCTGACGGACCTGGACGAATCCGTGCTGGACGAGCTGTTCTCGGTGCTCGTGCGCGACTTCTCGCAGCACGCGGTGGAACTGCACGGCAAGGACTCCAGCACCCCGGAGCAGCAGGCGTGGGCCCTGGCCGCCGTCCGTCGTCCGGTCGTCGACGAAGCCCGCGCGGCCCGCGTATGGGCCCGTGTCGAGGCCCTGTCCGGCGCCTACGAGATGGCGCAGTAGCGCTGCACGCGCCGCGAGCGGTCCGCACGCCACCACCGTGCGGACCGCTCGGGGACCGGCCGGGCCGGGGGCGCCGCCGGTCAGCGCAGGGATTCGGCCGGGGGCCGCTCGCGGAGGGCGCCGTAGGCGATGAAGTAGGCGGGGATGCGGTTCAGCCAGCGTGATTCGGTGACGAGTTCCGTCATCCGCCGGGCGCGCCGGGGGTTGCCGAAAGCGGTGCCGCCGGCGAGGAGCGGTTCGATGATCCGGGTGTGGGCCAGCTGCTGCAGGCCCTGGGTCGCCACGGTGGTGGGCCGGCGGCGGCACTGGACGCGGCGTACGTCGTGCAGTGTGACCCGGCCCTCGCGCAGCGGGCGTACGAGGTGGCGGGCCGCGGCGACGGCGTCCTGCACGGCCAGGTTGATGCCGATGCCGCCCACCGGTGACATGGCGTGAGCGGCGTCGCCGATGCACAGCAGTCCGGGGCGGTGCCAGCGGCGCAGGCGGTCCAGTCGCACGTCGAGCAGTTTCACCTCGTCCCAGGAGGTGACGGCGTGGCTGCGGTCGGCCAGCCAGGGGGCGGCCTCCGCGAAGCGGGTCATGAAGCGCTCCAGGCCCTCGGCGCGGCGCTCGGCGTCGGTCCCCTTGGGGATGAGCGCGGCGCACTGCCAGTAGTCGCCGCGGTCGATGAGCGCGGTGAAGAAGCGGTCGCCGAGGCCGCCGACGAGCCCGCTGGGGTCGTCGTGGTGCCGCGGGAGGCGGAACCACCAGGCGTCCATGGGGCACGGGAAGTGCCGCAGTCCGAGTTCGGGCAGCGTCCTGGCCAGTGAGCCTCGGCCGTCGCAGGCGACGGTCAGGGTGGCCCTGAGTTCGCCGGTGGCGCCGTCCGCGGTGCGGTGTGTCACGCCGCGTACCCGTCCGCCCTCGATGAGGAAGCCGGTCGCCCCGGTGCCCATCCGCAGATGGAAGGAGGGTTCGCGGCGCGCTTCGTCGGCGAGGAGGTCGAGGAGGTCCCACTGGGGCACCATCGCGATGTAGTTGTACCTGCCGTGCAGGGCGCCGATGTTCCCGACGGTGACCAGGGTCCGGTCCGGCCCGATGGGCAGCTGCACCGTGGTGACGCGGCGCTGCGGCAGCCGGGCGAAGCGTTCGGCGAGGCCGATGTCGTCCAGCAGCGACAGGGTGGTGGGGTGCACGGTGTCGCCGCGGAAGTCCCGCAGGAAGTCCCCGTGCTTCTCCAGCACCGTGACCTCCACCCCGGCACGGGCCAGCAGCAGCGCCAGCACCATCCCGGCCGGGCCGCCCCCCACCACGCAGCACGTCGTCCGCTCCACGGCAACCACTCCCTTCACGGAGATCGGGCGATCCCCAGGACGTCATACCGCACCGGCGGCGACGGCCCCCGGCGGGACACTCCCCGCTCACGCGTAGGCTCGACCCCGTGCCAGCCTCTCGCCTCCACCGCGTCGCCGTCCTCGTCCTCGAAGGCGCGAAGCCGCTCGACGTCGGCATCCCCGCGCAGGTCTTCACGACCCGCGCGAGCATGCCCTACGAGGTGCGGGTGTGCGGTGCGGCGCCCGGGCTCGTGGCCGGCGGCGACGGCCTGGCGTACCACGTGACGCACGGGCTGGACGCGCTGGCGTGGGCCGACATCGTCTTCGTCCCGGGCTACCGCTTCCCGGACCGTGAGGATCCGCCGCGGCCGGTCATCGACGCGCTGATCGCCGCCCACGAACGGGGCGCGCGCCTCGCCGCCATCTCGACGGGGGCGTTCGCGCTCGCCGCGACGGGCCTGCTCGACGGAAAGCGCGCCACGACGCACTGGCACTACGCCCGGGCGCTCGCCGCGAAGCACCCGCTGGTCCGGGTCGACGAGAACGTCCTGTTCGTCGACGAGGGCAGCGTCCTCACCTCGGCGGGCGCCGCCTCCGGCATCGACCTGTGCCTGCACATCCTGCGCGGCGACCTCGGTGTGGCCGCGTCCAACCACGCGGCGCGGCGCCTGGTCGCCGCCCCCTACCGCAGCGGCGGCCAGGCGCAGTACGTGCCGCGCAGCGTGCCCGAGCCGCTGGGTGAGCGGTTCGCCGCCACGCGGGAGTGGGCGCTGATCCGGCTCGGCGAGCCCCTCACGCTGGAGTCCCTGGCCCGGCACGCCGGGGTGTCGCCCCGTACGTTCTCGCGGCGGTTCGCGCAGGACACCGGGTACACGCCGATGCAGTGGGTCATGCGCGCACGCGTGGACGTGGCCCGTGAGCTGCTCGAACGTTCCCAGCGCGGTGTCGAGCAGATCGCCTCCGACGTCGGGCTGGGTACGGGCGCGAACCTGCGGCTGCACTTCCAGCGGATCCTGGGCACCACGCCGACCGAGTACCGGCGCACCTTCACCAAGGGCGAATAGGCCGGTGAGGGGCTCGTCAGGATCTCGCCGGCCTTGTTGGCGAGATCCTTTTGAACAGTGGCGATCACGCCGCTGTCGGGGGCGGGCGCGGGCGGCGAACCTGATGGCGAACGAAAGGGACTCGCTCATGACTCGCATCGCCATCAACGGATTCGGCCGCATCGGACGCAACGTGCTGCGCGCGCTGCTCGAACGCGACAGCGACCTCGAGGTCGTCGCCGTCAACGACCTCACCGAGCCGAAGGCCCTCGCGCGGCTGCTGGCGTACGACAGCACCTCCGGCCGGCTCGGCCGCCCGGTGACCGTCGACGGGAACACCCTGGTCGTCGACGGCCGCCGCATCACGGTGCTGGCCGAGCGCGAGCCGGAGCAGCTGCCCTGGGCCGAGCTCGGCGTCGACATCGTGCTGGAGGCCACCGGCCGCTTCACCTCGGCCGACGCCGCCCGCGCCCACCTGAAGGCGGGCGCGAAGAAGGTCCTGGTCAGCGCGCCCTCCGACGGTGCCGACGTCACGCTGGCGTACGGCGTCAACACCGACGCCTACGACCCGGCCGTGCACACCATCGTCTCGAACGCCTCGTGCACGACCAACGCGCTGGCCCCGCTGGCCGCGGTCCTCGACGAGCTCGCGGGCATCGAGCACGGCTTCATGACGACGGTGCACGCCTACACGCAGGAGCAGAACCTGCAGGACGGTCCGCACCGCGACCCCCGTCGCGCCCGTGCCGCCGGTGTCAACATCGTCCCGACCTCGACGGGCGCCGCGAAGGCGATCGGCCTGGTGCTGCCGCAGCTCGACGGCAAGCTGTCGGGCGACTCGATCCGGGTGCCGGTCCCGGTGGGCTCCATCGTGGAGCTCAACACGACGGTCTCCCGTGAGGTGACGCGCGAGGAGATCCTCGAGGCGTACCGCGCCGCGGCCGAGGGCCCGCTGGCGGGCGTGCTGGAGTACTCGGAGGACCCGCTGGTGTCGTCCGACATCACCGGCAACCCCCACTCGTCGATCTTCGACTCGGAGCTGACCCGCGTCGAGGGCCGCCACGTCAAGGTCGTCGCCTGGTACGACAACGAGTGGGGCTTCTCGAACCGCGTGATCGACACGCTCACGCTCCTGGCCGCGGGCTGAGCAGCCGCCCCGCCGTCAGTGACCCGCGCTCCGGCCGGCCCCACGGGCCGGCCGGAGCGTGCCGTTCTCAGAAGTACCCGTAGCGCATGCGGCCCAGGGCCGTCATCGGCCGGTCGTGGGCGGCGACCGGGGCCGGCAGGGATGTGGAGCCGGTGAGGTAGCGGTCCACCGCGGCGGCCGCCGCCCGGCCCTCGGCGATGGCCCACACGACGAGCGACTGCCCGCGGCCCGCGTCGCCCGCGACGAACACCCCGGGTGCCCGCCCGCCGCTCGCGGCGAAACCGGCGTCCCGCGCGTAGTTGCCGCGCTCGTCGTACTCCAGGCCCAACTGCTCGCGCAGGCCGCCGGCCCGCTCGGGGCCGGAGAAGCCGAGGGCGAGCAGGACCAGCCCGGCGGGCACGACCCGCTCCGTGCCCGCCACGGGGCTGCGGCCCACCGGTTCGACGGCGCTCAGGTGCAGGGCCCGTACCCGGCCCGCGGCGTCGCCCTCGAAGCGCAGGGTGGCGCAGGCGAACAGCCGGGGGTCGCGGCCCCCGCGCCCGCGGGCCTCGTCGTGGGCGTGGGAGATCCGGTACGTCTTCGGGTACACGGGCCAGGGTTCGTCGTCGGTGCGTCCCGGGCCGGGCTCCGGGTTGATGTCGAGCTGGACGACGGAGATCGCGCCCTGCCGTAGGGCCGTCCCCATGCAGTCGGAGCCGGTGTCGCCGCCTCCGACGATGACCACGTGCCGGCCTTCGGCGGTGATGGGCGAGGCGGACCAGTCGCCCTCGCGTACCCGATTGGCGCAGGTCAGGTACTCCATGGCCTGGTGGATGCCGTGGAGCTCGCGGCCGGGGACCGGCAGTTCCCTGCGCTCGCCGGCTCCGATCGCGACGACGACGGCGTCGCACCGGCGGCGCAACGCGGCGGCGTCGGCCGCTGCTGCCGGGACCGTGCCGTCGGCTCCGCCGACATCGTGTCCTGTGACGAACACCGTGCCCTCGGCCCGCATCTGTTCGATGCGGCGGTCCAGGTGCGCCTTCTCCATCTTGAACTCGGGTATGCCGTAGCGCAGCAGGCCGCCGATCCGGTCGGCCCGCTCGTGGACCGTGACCGCGTGCCCGGCGCGGGTCAGCTGCTGTGCGGCGGCCAGGCCGGCCGGACCGGAGCCGATGACGGCCACGGTCTTGCCGCTGTGCCGCTCCGGCGGACTCGGCACCATGTAGCCGCGGCGCAGCCCCTCGTCCACGATGGCCTGCTCGACGTTCTTGATGGTCACCGCGTCGGCGTTGATCGTGAGGACGCAGGCGTCCTCGCAGGGAGCGGGGCAGAGCCTGCCGGTGGCCTCGGGGAAGTTGTCGGTCGCGTGCAGCCGCTCGTAGGCCGCCCGCCAGTCGGCGTGGGCGGCGTAGGCGTTCCACTCGGGTATGAGGTTCCCCAGGGGGCAGCCGGTGTGGCAGAACGGGATCCCGCAGTCCATGCAGCGGTCGGCCTGCCGGGAGACGAGCGGGAGCAGGGCCTGGCCGGCGTGGACCTCGCGCCAGTCGCCGAGCCGTTCCTCGACGGGCCGGGCCGGGACGGGCTCGCGGGGGATCCTGAGGAAGCCGAAGGGATCGGTCACTCGCCGCCTCCCTCGATCGTTCGCGGCGGGGTGTACGGGGGTGCGCACCGCGGTCCCGGCGCGCGCGTGAAGTGGCGGTCCGACCAGGTTACGCCGCCTGGGTGGCGGGCGCGCAGGGCCGGGCCGCGCGGCCCTGCGCGCCGGCCGTGGTCACCCGCGCAGCAGGGCGCAGACGAAGTCCTCCTGGACCTGCCGGACCCGCGCGAGCAGCTCGGGGTTGTTGGTCAGGGACGTCTGGGTGGTGATCGAGAAGGTCAGCGAGCGCTTTCCGTCCGCCGTGGCGGCCGCGAGCTGCGTGTAGCCGGGTGTGTTGCCGGTGTGGCCGTAGACGGTGCCGCAGCGGGTGGTGTAGCGGTAGATGGCCAGGCCCGCGTCGGTGCGGCCGGGGCCGGGGGGCTGGGACAGCGCGCCGGGGATGAAGCGGAACTGCTCGTGGCGGGTGCGTTCCGAGACGAGGGCGCCGCCGGCGTAGCCCCGGATGAAGGCGGTCAGGTCCTCGGGCGTGGAGACGATGCCGCCTGCCGCCCAGGCTCCCGAGGCGCTCACGGCCTCGCTGACGTCCACGGGTCCCTCCTGCGGGTCGATCTGGTAGCCGTGGAGGAAGGGCTCGGGAAGCCGGTAGCCCTGGGGCAGGCTGGTGGCGGTCAGGCCCAGCGGCCGGTACACCAGCTCGCGCAGCAGCGTCTCGTACCGGCGTCCGGTGGCGGCCTCGGCCATGAGGGCGACGGCGATGTTGTCGGAATTGGAGTACTGGTAGCGGCTGCCCGGCTCGAATTCGAGGTCTTCCTCGGCGACGAAGTCCAGCAGGTGCCGGGAGTCGAAGTGGTGGCGGGGGTTCTCGGAGACGATGTCGATGAACCCCTGCGAGGCCGAGTAGTCGGGCAGTCCGCTGGTGTGGTTGAGGAGTTGGCGCAGTGTCACCTCGTGCCACTGGTCCGGCTGGTCGGGCAGCACCTCGCCGATCGTGGCGTCCAGGCTCAGCCGGCCGCGGTCGACGAGGCTCAGGGCCACCGCTCCGCTGAAGGCCTTGGCGACGCTGGCGATCCGCATGTGGTCGGTCGCGCTGGGCGGCCTGCCGCTCTCCACGTCGGCCACACCGGCGCGGTAGACCTCGCTGCGGTCGCCGTCGCGCAGGACGGCGATGACACCGGGGGGCCCGTCCGGGCGCTCGACCAGTTCGCGCAGCTCTTGGCGCAGGGCCGCTGCGGGGTCCGGTGGCGGGTTGCGGTCCGCCGCCTGCGCGGGCAGTACGGAGGCGGCGAGCAGGGCGCCGCACACGGCGGTGGCGGCGGCCAGGCGCAGCGACGGGCGGATCCGGCGGGCGTGGCCGTAGGGGCGTGGGGACACGGCGGAACCTCCAGAGGGAGACACGGAGCGCGGTGGCCCACGATGGCAGGGGGGTCGGCGCCGACGGCGCAGACACGGCCGCGCGCGGGCGTGCCGTGGCCCATCCGGCCCCGGCGGGCTCCCTCGGTGTCGGCGGTGGCCGGCACCGCTGCTCCCGCCCGGTGGCCGGGGGCGGGGAGGTTTCAGGCGCCGGCGAGCGAGCAAGCGCCGGGTGACGGTAACCCCGATCGAGGAGGCGTGTCGCATGGCGGGCGAAGTCAAGGACCAGGACGTGGTCGCGGTGATCCTCAAGGACCACCGGGCGATGGAGGAGCTGTTCCGCCGGATGCGGAGCGTCGAGGCAGACCGCCGGGCCGCGCGGGAGGAGTTCTCGGCGCTGCTCATCGCGCACGGTGAGGCCGAGGAGGCCGAGGTCTACGGCGCGCTCAAGCGTTTCAGGGACATCGACGACGACGAGGTGGAGCACGGCGAGGAGGAGCACGCCGAGGGCAACGAGGCGCTGCTGAAGCTCCTGGAGGTGGACGACGTCGGCTCCGAGGAGTGGGACGAGCGCCTGGAGGATTTGGTCAAGGCGGTCACCCACCATCTGGACGAGGAGGAGCGGACCATCCTCAACGGCGCCCGGGAGAACGTCCCCGACGAGCGCCGGGCCGAGCTGGGGGCCGCCTTCCTGCGGGAGCGGGAGAAGCAGCTCGCGTCGGACTGCGGCAGCATCGAGAACGTCCGCAAGATCGTGGGTGGATAGGGCGGGGCGCGGGCAGCGCGTCGGGGACGACCGGTTTGCCGCGGTGGCGGCCGCGGTCCGGGGCTGCCGGGCACTGGCCGAAGGGCCCTATCGGAGCGCGGACGGACGCACGCCGGGCCCGTCCGCCCGTACGGAGAGGGAGCGCGGGGCGCCCGGCGGCGGCGCGGGCAGCCGGAGCGGCCGGCGGCCCGGGGTGATCGACCCCAGAATGCGGGGACCCGCGGCGCCGGTGCAGCCGGGGGCGTTGCCCGGGAGTCCGTGCAGGGTGAGGTATCCGAGCACGGCGAACGCGTACGCTTCCTTGGCCGCGGCCGGCAGGCCGAGCTCCTCCGAGGTGCGCAGGGGCGTTCCGGCCAGCTCGGCACGGAGCATCGCCGTGAGCGTCGGGTTGCGCACACCGCCTCCCGAGGCGAAGACCTCCGTGGCACCCAGTGGCCGCAGCGCGTCGGCGACGGTCCGGGCGGTGAGGCGGGTGAGCGTGGCGAGCAGGTCCTGGGGCGCGATCTGACCGAACTCCGCGATGCGGGCCTGGAGATACCCCTCGTGGAAGAGTTCCTTGCCGGTCGTCCGCGGTGCGGGCAGCCGGTAATAGGGCTCGGTGAGCATGCGCCGCAGCAGGCCCTCGTGCACGCGTCCCGCGGCCGCGAGCGCACCGTCCTCGTCGTACGCGAGGCGGCCGCCGGTGAGTTGGCGTACGGCGGCGTCGATCAGCGCGTTGCCGGGGCCGGTGTCGAAGGCCACGGGGTCCGCGTGCCCGGGCACGACGGTGACGTTGGCGATCCCGCCGATGTTCAGGGCGGCCGGTACGCCGGGGCGTCCGCGCAGCAGCATCAGGTCGATCAGGCTGACCAGTGGGGCGCCCTGTCCGCCGGCCGCGACGTCGCGCGGACGGAAGTCGGAGACGACCGGGCGGCCGCTGGCCTCGGCGATCCAGGCCGGTTCGCCGAGCTGGAGGGTTCCGTGTACCTGTCCGTCCGCCGCCCAGTGGTACACGGTCTGCCCGTGCGAGGCCACCAACTCGGCTTTTCCACGGCAGAGTTCGCGGTCGGCCCGGACGGCGAGCCGCCCGAACGCCTGCCCGATGCGGGTGTCGAGCCGGCACACGTCGGCGAGTGTGGTGCGGGCGGGCGGCAGGGCCGCGGCGAGCTCGGCCCGCAAGGACTCCGGGTACGGCTCGCTGACCATGCCCAGCGGGGTGAGGTGCAGCACGCCGTCCTCCCCCGGCCGGTGCGCGAGGTCGCAGGCGGCGGCGTCCACGGCGTCGTACGAGGTCCCGGACATCAGGCCGATCACCCTCATCGCAGCGGCTCCCGGTGGTCGTTGCCGCGCAGGGTCAGCAGCGCCGGCACGCTGAGGGCGCAGGCCGCGGCGGCGTAGTGGGCGGGGACGGCGGTGTTTCCGGTCCGGGCGGTGAGTGCGGTGATGAGGAGTCCCGCGCAGCCGGAGAAGACGGCGTTGGCGAGGGCGTAGGAGAGCCCGAGTCCGGTGCAGCGGACTCGCCTTGGGAACATTTCGGCGAGCATGGCCGGTCCCGGTCCGGCGAGCAGGCCGACCAGCGCGCCCGCCGTGAGCACGGCCGCGATCCTGGCCTGTGTGGACGCGCCGGGCGACTGGAGCACGTGCAGGAGGGGGATGGCGAGTACGGCCACCCCGAGCGCACCGCCGAGCATGACGGGGCGCCGCCCGATGCGGTCGCTGAGCAGTCCCGCGGGCAGGATCGACGCGGCGAAGCCCAGGTTGACGAGGGTGGCGGCCAGCAGGGCGTCCCGGAAGGACGCGCCCAGCGCGGACTGGAGATGGGACGGCAGCACGACGAGCAAGGTGTATCCGGCTGCCGACCAGCCCATGATCCGCCCGATGCCGAGGACGACGGCACGGGCCTGCTCCCGTACGCCGGTTGTCCCGGCCGGGTCGGTCACCGCGGCCGCGACCGGGGCCGGGGCCGGCGGTTCCTCCAGCGCGGTACGCAGCCACAGCGCGACCGCCCCGAGGGGCAGGGCCAGCAGGAACGGGATCCGCCACCCCCACGCGTACAGCGCCGCGGCCGGCAAGGCCGTCGCCAGGGCGGCGGCCGTGGCGGCCCCCGCCAGCAGGCCGAGGGCGACGGTGAAGGACTGCCATGCGCCGTGGAGTCCGCGGCGGCCGGGCGGCGCGTACTCCGCCATCAGGGACACCGCGCCGCCGAACTCGCCGCCCGCGGACAGCCCTTGGAGCACGCGCAGGAACGTGAGCAGCCAGGGGGCCGCGGCGCCGATGTCGGCGCGGGTGGGCAGGAGGCCGATCAGCGTCGTGGCGAGCGTCATGAGGCCGATGACGAGGACGAGGGCGGGCCGCCGGCCGAACCGGTCGCCGATACGTCCGAACAGGAGGGCGCCGACCGGGCGGAAGAAGAAGGCGAGGGCGAAGGAGGCGTACGTGGCGACCAGCGCTTCGGCGCCGCCCTGGACTCCCGCCCCCGTGCCCGTTCCCGCCTGCGGGGTGAAGAAGTTGGCCGCGATGACGGTGGCGAAGCAGCCGTAGACGCC
Organism: Streptomyces amritsarensis; assembly: GCF_001953875.1. Taxonomy (GTDB): domain Bacteria; phylum Actinomycetota; class Actinomycetes; order Streptomycetales; family Streptomycetaceae; genus Streptomyces; species Streptomyces amritsarensis. Next base: position 9,402 of record NZ_MQUR01000077.1, on the reverse strand, counting down.
GAACTCGTACCACTCGACGAGGTTGCCGGCCGAACCGGCCAGCAGCGCCCGGCGGGCGGCGGCGCGGGGCGGCGCCGGGAGCAGGTCGGTCGTGGTCACCCGTGCTGCGTGCCCGTTCCGCGGCGGGCCGATGCCTGTCGGCATGCCGATTCAGCACAACGGCGGTGGCACCGCCGTCGCACCACCCCGACACGAAGATCATTCAGTCCTATCATCTCGAATCGAACGCAAAATCGGGACAAATCACTTCGTGTCCGATGCGGTCGAGGCAGGAGGTCCGGGAAAACTGGTCCGCCGTCAGAGCCAAGACGACTGCCACCGAGAACAGGACCAGGCCGCTGATCTGAATTCATCGCCTGCCAACCGATTGCGGAGGTGTCACGATGTCCTGCTCCAGGACCGACTTCCGAGAGGCCCTCAAGGGCACTTCTCCGATGTGCTGTTGCCCCCGAGTTCGTGCCGTCTTCTTCATACTGCTCCTCGCCGCCGGCGCCCTGGCCGGCCCCACGGATCCGGCTCACGCGGCACCGTCGTACGGCAAGAAGGCCGTCGCGGTGGCCGCCTCCAAACAGGGCTCGCCGTACGCCTACGGCGCCACAGGCCCCAAACGCTTCGACTGCTCCGGGCTCACCCTCTACGCCTTCAAGAAGGCCGGCAAACGCCTTCCGCGCACGGCCGAGCAGCAGTACGAGCACACCCGCCACATCCCCAAGGCCGATCGCACGGCCGGTGACCTGGTCTTCTTCCCCCGAGGGGCGACCATGGGACACGTCGGCATCTACGCCGGCGACAACAGGATCTGGCACGCTCCCCGCCCCGGCACGACAGTGCGTCTGGAGCGCATCTGGAGCGAAGCGGTCCGCTACGGACGCGCCACCTGAGCAGCATCCTTCCGCGCTCACGCGCACCGCCGACCCGGCGGTGGCGCGCCCCTGCACGCGCGTGCCCGTCGGCCGAACCCGGGTCACCGATTCCTTCTCGGTGGCGCGTGTGACCCGGAAGCGGGCGACGGCACCGCGCCACCGCCCGGCACGGCTTGGCGACCTGCTAGTGCAGCCGCCAGGTGAGTTTCCCGCCGCCGACCCAGCGGACGGTGTCCGGATCGTCGAGGTCGTGGATGGTGATCCCCGCATCCGCGGCAGCCAGGATCACATCGGTCATGGACGTCGCCATGCGGACCATCTCCCCGTCGATCTCGACGATCCGGAACGGCGGATCGCCGGGCTGCACCCCCAGGACGGTGACCCGCGGCGAGGACATGTACGGGCTCATGCTCTCTGTCATGCGGAGATCGTTCCATGCCGAGCCCCCTGTCCCGTCGATTGGCGGCGCGTCGGACGCCCGCAATGACGCCCCGCGGGCGCTGTCGGTGCCCCCATGCATGATCGACACATGACCCACGCCCCCGCCGAGGCCCTGCACGACCTCGCCCACCGCCTCCTCTCCCCCGACGACGCCGCCCGGTGGATCGCCCTGCTCCGGCCCGGCCTGCGGCTGGCGCACGCCGGCGACGGCGCCGCCGTGGGACGGCTCGGGGGCCTGCCCGACCTGCGCCTCGACATGCCGTGGCCGCACTGGGAGGGGCACGGCCCGCTCTCCCACCTCATGTCCCTCGACTGCGCGGCCCTCACGGCGGCCGGCGACAGCGGCCTCACCCTGCCCGCCTCCGGAACCCTCCTCTTCTTCCTCTTCGACGGACGCCTCGACGACGACGACTGCATGGTCTACCCGAGTGACCCCGAGACCCGGCCGGGCTCCCGGGTACTGCACGTGCCCGCCGACACCCCCACCCGTCGCCACCCCGCCCCCGCCGGACTCGACCCGTACCCGGAAGTGGCGCTCACCGGGCAGCCGGGACTGAGCGTGCCGACGTCCGACGCACCGAACGTCCGCGCAGCCTTCGGAGAGGTCGGCGACTCCCTCGCCTGGCGCCGACACCCGGTCAACGCACGGCCCTTCGACTCCGCCCTCCGCGCTCTCGACACCCATCCCAGCCGCTCCGGCCACCGGCTCGGCGGCCATCCCGTGCCCGTGCAGGAGCCGGTGGAGTGGGAGATCGCGCGCGGCGTCCTCGGCCCGGACGCCGCCGGGCAGGACTCCCGGCTGGACGACGAGGCCGCCGCATGGGTGCTGCTCGCGCAGATCGACACCGATGGGGCGGCGGAGATGATGTGGGGCGACGCGGGCACCGTGTACTGGCTCATCCGCCCGGACGACCTGGCGGCGGGCCGCTTCGAGGAGGCCGTGTTCACCTGGCAGTGCTGCTGACTCCCCCACAGCCGTCGGAGCGCCGGGGCTATCCGCGCAGGTCACAGGCTCGCGGATGCGACCTGGTCGATCATCGGGAACCCTTGCCGTGGGGGACGGACGCAAAGGAGACCGTCGTGTCGATGATGGACAAGCTCAAGCAGATGCTGCGCGGCCACGAGAGCCAGGCCGAACAGGGCATCGACAAGGCCGGCGACTACGTCGACGGCAAGACCGGGAACAAGTACCGCAGCCAGGTCGACACCGCCCAGGACAAGCTCAGGGAGCAGTTGCGCCGCGACCAGGGCAACCCTCCGCCGCCCCAGGCCTGACGGCGACACCAGCCAACGCCGGCCGCTGCGCCGGCCCGGGCCGATCCCGGCTGCCGGTGGCTTCGGCGGGGCGGGGTTCGTGGCGCGGGGCGGTGTTTCGGCGGGGCGGGGGTGGTTCTGTGTGGTGCGGTGCCCCGCCGGAGTGTCTCCTCGGCTCGGCGCGTGCGGCCTTGTCGAGGCCAGGCGGCCTGGGTCGCGCGCTCGTCCTGCGGGGACACTCCGCCGTGTCCCCACCCCACGCCCCCGCTTCGACAACCCGGCCCGGACGCCCCCCGGAACCGGGCTCGTACTGCTGGAGTGGGGACGGGGAGGGGTGTCCCCGCAGGACGAGCGCGCAACCACCGCCCACAACCGAGACACCCCGCACGCGCCGAGCCGAGGAGACACCCCTCCCCGGCACCGCGACCCGCCCGCACCGAGCCCGTATCCCGCCCGGCGGCACGACCCAGGGCCGGCCAGAGCTTCGGCCTCGGGGCGACCCTGCCCCCGCCCGTACGGCGAGACTGCGGCCCGGCCGGGATGCCCTTCCGGGAACCGGGCTCGCACTGCTGGAGCGGGGACGGGGAGGGGTGTCCCCGCAGGACGAGCGCGCTACCACCGCTCACGGCCGAGACACCCCGCACGCGCCGAGCCGAGGAGACACCCCTGCGCGGCACCGCGACCCGCCCGCACCGAGCCCGTATCCCGCCCGGCAGGCCGACCCGGGCCAGTCCGGAGCTTCGGCCATCGGGGCGGCCCCGCGCGCGCCGAGCCGAGGAGACACCCCTCCCCGGCACCGCGACCCGCCCGCACCGAGCCCGTACCCCGCCCGGCAGGCCGCCCGGGCCAGCCCGGAGCTTCGACCGTGAGGGCGGCCCCGCAGCGGCCGGTACGCTGCGTCGAGACGTCGTGCCGTCAGGAGTTGCCCGTGGCCTTGCCGGATCTGCTCGCCGTGTTCGCACACCCGGACGACGAGGCGCTGGTCGCCGGAGGAGTCCTCGCTCGGCACGTCGCCTCGGGAGCGCGTACCGGTGTGGTGACCACCACCTGGGCGGCGGGTACCCCCCGCGCCGGCGAACTCGCCGACGCCGTACGCATCCTGGGGGCGGGCGTACCGCGCCTGCTGGGTCATGCCGACGCCCGGATTCCCGAGTCGGCACCGGGACGAGCACGCCTGCTGGACGTCCCGCTCGACGAGGCCGTCGGCCAGATCGTGCGGCACATACGGGAGTTCCGCCCCGAAATCGTCGTCACCCACGACGGGTACGGGCAGCTGACGGGCCATCCCGATCACGTCCACACCCACCGGGTGACCCTGCTCGCCGCACATGCCGCAGGCCTCCGGCACCTGTACCCCGAGACCGGCGAGCCGTGGCAGGCCGCGGCCGTCTGGCTGGCCACGCACCCGGAGTCGGGTGTCGGGGAGCTCGGGCCGCTCCTGACACGGGTGGGCAAGAAGCTGCTCACCGTGCCGGACGCGCACGTCGACGCGGCCGTCGACGTGGGGCCCTGGCACGACGCGAAGTGGGCCGCCATCCTCGCCCACCGCAGCGAGGCGGCGCGGGAGCGCTCCCTGCCCGGCATCCTGTCCCGGTTGCCGGCGGATGTCCGCCGTCGGATCATCTCCACCGAATATTTCACCCGCCTCGACCTCCGGCCTCGGCGCGCGGCCACGCCGGCGTGGTGAAGCGGTGGCTCGGTTCGCCGCGGAGCCTCCCGGGCGGCAGCCTGCGGCCGGAGGCGAGCAGGAGGAGGTCCTGGGCCGCGCCGCGGACCGGGGCTTTCGCAACCGTAGGACCGGTCCAGGTCTTCGGCGGTGCACTGCCGGCGTGTGACGGGAGCGCGGGGGCGGGATCACCGCTGTGACCATGTGGTCGTGCCCGTGCCCAAGCCGATCACGACACGCGGCCGCATCGGCTCGTCACCGCGGCGGGAGAGCAGCACGACCTCGTCGACCCGTGCCGACAGGCTGCCCAGACGGGCCGCGCACTGCGCGGCCAGGCTCCGCGGGTCGTGGGTGCGGCCGAGCGAGAGGTGCGGTGTGAACGAGGGGAACCGGCTGCGGCATGCCGGGAAGGGCTCCGCCAGGCGTGCCTGGAGCGCCGTCCAGGGGGCGAGGCCGGCCGCGGCGGGGTCCAGCCATACGGTGGCGTAGGCGCGGTGCCGGAACGCGCGCACCCCGCTGAGCCTGATGTCGAAGGGCCGGATGGCGGTCGCCGCGGCGGCCAGCAGCGGGGCGGCCCGGTCGAATTCGGCTTCCGGGACGAAGCCGAAGACCAGGTTGACGTGCGGGGGCCAGCGGCGGACCTGGGGGTCGTGCTCGGCCCGGATGCTCTGGATCGCAGGCCACAGCCCGTCCGGAGGAAGCCACACGACGGCGGTCCGGGGGGTGGGGGCCACCGTGAGGAAACCCGGGACGCCGGGTGCGCCGCCGGAGGCCGGGGACACGTTCACAGGGCCATGATGCCCCGACGTGCCGGGTGCGGGGCGCGCCTGCCCCGTGCTCAGCCGGTGAAGGACCCGTGGCGGCCGGCGCCGGCCGCGAAACGGTCGGCGCCCGCCCGGGTCTCGCCCGCGGTCAGCGGGACGAGGCCGTGCCGGTACTCCGCGTCCAGCGCCTCCCGCTCGCCCAGTCCGTGCTGTTCCCGTACGGAGAGCCGGTCGTGCCGCAGGCACAACTGCGGGAACCCGGCGATCTCGTGCGCGAGGCGCTCCGCCGCGCGGCGGGCTTCGCCGGCCGGTACGAGGCGGTTGACCAGGCCGATCGCGTGCGCCTCGGCGGCGGTCACGGGACGGCCGGTGAGGATGAGGTCCATGGCGCGGCTCTCCCCGATCAGGCGGGGCAGCCGGACCGTACCGCCGTCGATCAGGGGCACGCCCCAGCGGCGGCAGAACACGCCGAGGGTCGCGTCCTCCTCGGCCACCCGCAGATCGCACCACAGGGCCAGTTCGAGGCCGCCGGCCACCGCGTGACCGCTGATCGCGGCGATCACCGGCTTGGTCAGGTCCATCCGCGTGGGCCCCATGGGTCCGTCGCCCTCGGCGAGCACCCGGTTGCCGCGGCCGGTCCCCACGGCCTTGAGGTCTGCGCCGGCGCAGAAGGTACCGCCGTCGCCCCACAGCACGGCGACGGACGCGGCGTCGTCCGCTTCGAACGCACGGAAGGCGTCGGCGAGCCGGGCCGCCGTCGGGCCGTCGACCGCGTTGCGGACTTCCGGGCGGCCGAGGATCACCGTGGTGACGGGCCCGTCCCGTTCGATCCGGACGGAGCGCGGTTCTTCGGGCGGGGCGGCGGGTGTCGTCCCTGACGGTTCGGAGGTCGTGGCCACGGCGGATCTCCAGGGGTCGAGTGGTGCGGGCGGATGCGCGGGAGGCGCGGACGACCACTCTGGGGCAATCACGGCCCGGGCACGAGAGGGGCCTGGGCCACGGGAGGGCCGCCGGTCCGGGCACGCACGTTCGGACCAGGCCGAACGGGGTATAGGTCCTGTCGCGACCCGATGACAAGACCCGGGCGGTGAGAGCCGAGATGTCCCAGTGCAAGATTCCCGACTACCGCACGGGCCACCGCGGCCGCCACTGGACGCATGCCCTGCGCAGTGCCCAGCGCGCCGGGGCCGTGATCGTCACCGACGACACCCGTGAGCCGGTCACCTACGCCCACGACGGCACCGGGCCCGGCCGCTTCCGGCCCTGGATCACGGTCGCGGGAGACCGCTACGACAGCCACGACGTCCACCCCGAGTGGTAGCCCGGTAGCCGCCTCGGGATCGTCACCCCGCCGGCCGGTACCTTCCCCCGCGGCCGCCCGGCGGGCTCGCGTGCTCAGGTGCGGGTCGGGCCGGCCGTACAGGCGGGGCACAGCCCGCGGTAGACGACCTCGACCTCGGACACCGTGAAGCCGTAACGCTCCTGCGCCGGGAGGCCGGCCAGCGGGTCGCCGGTCGGGTGGACGTCGCGGATGAGCCCGCAGCCGGAGCAGATCAGGTGCTGGTGCGGGCGGTGCGCGTTGGGGTCGTAGCGCTTGGCCCGGCCGTGCGCGGAGAGCTCCGCGACCTCACCCAGCGCGACCAGCTCGCCCAAGGTGTTGTAGACGCTCGCCCGGGAGATCTCCGGCAGGCGTCCGGCGGCGCGGGCGTGCACCTCGTCGGCGGTCAGGTGCACGTGCTCGCCGTCGAGGACCTCCGCGACGACGCGCCGCTGGGACGTCATGCGCCAGCCGCGCCCCCGCAGCCGCTCCAGCAGGTCACTCATTTCGGCTCACCAGTTCACGCTCGGCGGGATACAGAAACTTCGGCGGGCCGTGCCGCGGGCCCGAAAAACGAGCTACAGGTTACCGGGCGGACAATGGCGGCCGGGGCTTTCCCACCGGCGAATCGATAACGATGATCGTACGATCTCTTCCTTTCTTGCCTTTCCCGTGCGGGCGGGGTGCGCGGGAATGCCGGTTGGGCGGGCGCGCCCTGCGTGTTCTCTCCGCCGCGCGGTCCGCGGTGCGCGACCATACGGACGCTGTCAAGAGCGAGCAGCCAGCCGATGGAAGCACCGAGACAGGAAGAAGGACGGACGTGTCCGGCAGCGAAAGCGAGAACCCCGCAATCCCCTCCCCGACGCCCGAGCCCACTCGTCCCAGGACGAACCGGGACTGGTGGCCGAATCAGCTGGACCTTCAGGTTCTCCACCAGAACTCTCCCCAGGCCAATCCGATGGGCGAGGACTTCGACTATGCGGAGGAGTTCGCGACCCTGGACGTCGACGCGCTGAAGCGGGACGTCTTCGAGGTGATGACCACGTCGCAGGACTGGTGGCCCGCCGACTACGGCCACTACGGGCCGCTGTTCATCCGGATGAGCTGGCACGCGGCGGGTACCTACCGCATCGCCGACGGCCGCGGCGGCGGCGGTTCCGGCGCGCAGCGCTTCGCCCCCCTCAACAGCTGGCCGGACAACGCGAGTCTGGACAAGGCGCGCCGTCTGCTCTGGCCGGTCAAGCAGAAGTACGGCCGGAAGATCTCCTGGGCCGACCTGCTGGTGTTCGCGGGCAACTGCGCGATGGAGTCGATGGGGTTCAAGACTTTCGGATTCGGCTTCGGACGGGAGGACATCTGGGAGCCCGAGGAAGTCTTCTGGGGGCCCGAGGACACGTGGCTCGGGGACGAGCGCTACAGCGGTGATCGGGAACTCACCGGTCCTTTCGGTGCCGTGCAGATGGGGTTGATCTACGTCAATCCCGAGGGGCCCAACGGAAATCCGGATCCGCTCGCCGCCGCCAGGGACATTCGCGAGACGTTCGCGCGCATGGCGATGAACGACGAGGAGACGGTCGCGCTGATCGTCGGCGGCCACACTTTCGGCAAGTGCCACGGCGCGGTCGATCCCGAGTACGTCGGTCCGGAGCCGGAGGCCGCCCCGCTCGAGCAGCAGGGCCTCGGCTGGCACAACTCGTACGGCAGCGGCCGGGGCGCCGACACGATCACCAGCGGGCTCGAGGGCGCGTGGACGACCGAGCCGACGAAGTGGGACAACGGGTACCTGGACAACCTGTTCCGGTACGACTGGGAGTTGACGACGAGCCCGGCGGGGGCGCAGCAGTGGACCCCCAAGGATCCCGCCGCCCAGGGCACCGTGCCGGACGCGCACGATCCGGCGAAGCGGCACGCCCCGATGATGCTGACGACGGACCTCTCGCTGAAGCTGGATCCGGTCTACGCGCCGATCTCGAAGCGCTTCCACGAGAACCCGGACCAGCTCGCGGAGGCCTTCGCGAAGGCCTGGTACAAGCTGCTGCACCGCGACATGGGGCCGATCTCGCGCTACCTCGGGCCGTGGATCCCCGAACCGCAGCTGTGGCAGGACCCCGTTCCGGCGGTCGACCACGAGCTGGTCTCGGCCGGGGACGTGGCCGCCCTCAAGGGCCGGATCCTCGCCTCCGGGCTGTCCGTCTCCCAACTGGTCGCCACGGCGTGGGCGTCGGCGGCCAGCTTCCGCACCACGGACAAGCGCGGCGGGGCGAACGGCGCCCGGATCCGGCTCGCTCCGCAGAAGGACTGGGAGGTCAACGACCTGCCCGAGGTGGCCCAGGTGGTGCAGGCCCTTGAGGGGATCCAGCAGGACTTCAACGCCTCGCAGGGCGGCGGGACCAAGGTGTCGCTGGCCGACCTGATCGTCCTGGGCGGGTGCGCGGCGATCGAGCAGGCCGCGAAGAACGCCGGTCTCGACATCACCGTCCCGTTCTCGCCCGGACGCACGGACGCCACGCAGGCGCAGACCGACGTGGAGTCGTTCGCCGTGCTCGAACCGCGGGCCGACGGGTTCCGCAACTACCTGTCGGCGGGCGAGAAGCTGTCGCCGGAGACCCTGCTGCTGGACCGCGCGAACATGCTGGACCTGACGGCGCCCGAGATGACGGTGCTGATCGGCGGTATGCGCGTCCTGGACACGGGCTTCCGGCAGTCCCGGCACGGCGTGTTGACCGACCGGCCGGAGACCCTGACGAACGACTTCTTCGTCAACCTGCTGGACATGGGTACGCAGTGGAAGGCGTCGGCCACGGACGAGAACGTCTTCGAGGGCCGGGTCGCCGGCAAGGGCGAGCCGCAGTGGACCGCGACCGCCGTGGACCTCGTCTTCGGCTCCAACTCCCAGCTCAGGGCCATCTCGGAGGTCTACGCGTCCAAGGACGCGCGGGAGAAGTTCGTCCGGGACTTCGTGGCGGCCTGGGACAAGGTGATGAACCTCGACCGGTTCGACCTCGCCTGACGCCGGTGTCCCGGCCGGCCGCTCGTGGCGGCCGGCCGGGGCGCCGGACGGTGCGTCAGTGGTGTGCCGGAGGGTGTGTCAGAGGG
>NZ_MQUR01000180.1 GCF_001953875.1 Streptomyces amritsarensis | reverse complement strand
GAGCGCCCTTGAGGGACCGGCACGACACGGAGAGACGATGGGACTGACGGGAAACCCCCAGCACATCACTGACTCCCGGCCCAGTGGATCCCGCCCACCCGAAGCCACCCCGCGCTTCCCCACTCCCGCCCCGCCGAGACCCCGCGCTCCGAAGCCACCGCCCCGCCGGCGCACCCCCTCCCGCACGGGCACCGCCACCGGCGTTCCGCCGCGCCTCCCGTTCCCGCCCCCGTCGGCTTCCGCCGCGCTCCGTTCCCGCCCCCGTCGGCTTCCGTCGTGCTCCACCCCCGCCCCGTCGGCTTCCGCCGTGCTCCGGCCCCGCCTGCCACCCCCTACGCGTAGCGCTCGCGGAGTTTGTACTTGAGGACCTTGCGCAAGGCTTCGTTGCGGGGGAGGGCGTCCAGGAGTTCCAGTTGTTCGGGGAGTTTGTGGGTGGCGAGGCCTTCCGTGCGGAGGTAGGCCGTGAGCTGGGGGAGGGTGAGGGGGGCGGCTCCCGGGGGTTGTTCGACGACGGCGCAGACGCGTTCGCCGCGGGTCCGGTCGGGGAGGCCGATGACGGCGACGTCCGCGATGCCCGGGAGGCGGTGGAGGAGGTCTTCGATCTCCTTGGCGGAGATGTTCTCGCCCTTGCGGATGATGACGTCCTTGCTGCGGCCGGTGAGGACGAGGTAGCCGTCCGGGGTGAGGTGGCCGAGGTCGCCGGTGATCAGGTAGCCGTCGGCGTCGAAGACCTCGGCGGACTGGTCCGGGTTGAGATAGCCCTGGCAGACCGCCTCGCCGCGCAGGCGTACCTCGCCGTCCGTGTCCGGGGGGAGCAGGCTGCCGTCGGGGGTGGTGATGCGGATGGACATGCCTGCCGGGGGGCGGCCCTCGGTGGTGGCGAGGTGCTCGGGGGTGTCGTCGGGGGCACCCATGGTGATCATGGGGACTTCGGTCATGCCGTAGCCGTGGGTGAGCTGGCAGCCGAGTTCGCGGACCACCGCGTGGTAGATCTCCGGCGGTTTGGGGGCGCCGCCGCCCGCGAGGAGGCGGAGGGTGGGGATGAGGGGGGTGTCGGGGGCCTTGCGCTGTTCGGTGAGGAACATGGAGTAGAAGGCGGTCGAGCCGCCGGCGACGGTCACGCCGTGGCGGCGGTAGCCGTCGAGGGCGTCCGGCATCGCGAACTTCTCGAAGAGGACCGCGGGGAAGCCGTAGAGCAGGAGCATCACGGTGTAGTCGGGTCCGGCTATGTGCGCGTAGGGGAAGGCCATGGAACCGACGTCGGACGGCGTCAGGTGCAGGGCGTGCGCGAGGCAGGAGCCGCCGGCGATGAGGGAGCGGTCGGTGTGCAGGACGCCCTTGGGGTCGGAGGTGGTGCCGGAGGTCCAGTAGATCCAGCGGACGTCGGTGCCGTCGGCGGGCGGCGGGGGCAGTACGGCCGGGTCGCCGTCGGGGAGGGAGTCGTAGGCCTGGAAGACGCCGCGGGCGCCGAGGCGGCGGGCCATGGCGGGGTAGTCGTGGCCCCGCCATGTTCCGGGTGTCGCGAAGTAGTCGGCCTTGGCCTCGCGCAGTGCGAAGCCGACCTCGCGGTCCCGGTAGAAGGGGATGACGGGGGTCTGGACGGCGCCGATCCGGGCGAGGGCGATCGTGAGCAGTACGGTCTCGATGCGGGTGGGGAGCTGCCAGGCGACGACGGTGCCGGGGCGTACGCCCATGTCGTGGAGGCCTGCGGCGACGCGTTCGGAGCGGTCGCGCAGCTCTGCGAAGGTGAGGCTCCGGTCGGCGGCGGGGTCTTCGGCGGCTTCGATGAGGACGGTGGTGTCCGGGGTGAGTGCGGCCCGGCGGGTGAGGAGTTCCCACAGGGTGCGGGAGCGGCTCAGTTCTGTCGCGGTCGCGGTGTCCGTCATCGCGGACCTCCCCCTTGGGCCAATTGTCTGACGGTTGGTCAGATCGAGCCCAGAGCGTAGAGCGCCGACGCTTGTCGGTCCAGGGGTGGCGGGGCTAGCTTGTTTCTGACGGTCCATCAGATCGGTCGGACCGGCGTCGGATCGGCGCCGGACCGGCACCGGATTGGGGAGCCCATGGAACTGCCTCGGATCATCAGCGTCGACGACCACGTGATCGAGCCCGCGCACCTGTTCGACGTCTGGCTGCCCGCCAAGTACCGCGACCGCGGGCCCAAGGCACTCACGGCCGGCATCGGCGAGCTGCAGTACACGGGCGGCAAGTACGTGATCTCCATGGACCCGGACGGCCCGCCGACCGACTGGTGGATCTACGAGGACCTGAAGTTCCCGTACAAGCGCAACATCGCCGCCGTCGGCTTCGACCGCGACGACATGACGCTGGAGGGGATCACCCGCGAGGAGATGCGCCAGGGCTGCTGGGACCCCAAGGCGCGCCTCGCCGACATGGACCTCAACCATGTCGAGGCCTCCCTGTGCTTCCCGACCTTCCCGCGTTTTTGCGGGCAGACCTTCGCCGAGGCGCACGACAAGGAGGTGGCCCTCGCCTGCGTACGCGCCTACAACGACTGGATGGTCGAGGAGTGGTGCGGCGACAGCGGCGGCCGGCTGATCCCGCTGTGCATCATCCCGCTGTGGGACATCGACCTGGCGGTGGCCGAGATCCGGCGCAACGCCGACCGCGGGGTGCGCGCCGTGACCTTCTCCGAGATCCCGACCTACCTGGGGCTGCCGTCGATCCACTCCGGCTACTGGGACCCCTTCTTCGCCGTCTGCCAGGAGACCGGCACGGTGGTCAACATGCACATCGGGTCCAGCTCCCAGATGCCCGCGGCGTCCCCGGACGCGCCGCCCGCCGTCCAGGCGTCGCTCAGCTTCAACAACGCGATGGCCTCGATGATGGACTTCCTCTTCAGCGGTGTGCTGGTGAAGTTCCCGACGCTCAAGCTGGCCTACAGCGAGGGCCAGATGGGCTGGATCCCGTACGCCCTGGAGCGCGCCGACGACGTGTGGCAGGAGCACCGGGCGTGGGGCGGGGTGCGCGACCTGATCCCCGAGCCGCCGTCGACGTACTACTACCGGCAGATGTTCTGCTGCTTCTTCCGCGACAAGCACGGGATCGCCTCGCTCGACGTCGTCGGCCGGGACAACGCGACCTTCGAGACCGACTACCCGCACGTCGACTCCACCTTCCCGCACACCAAGGAGGTCGCCCTCGACCACGTGCGGGGGTTGGACGAGGAGACCGTCTACAAGCTGATGCGCGGCAACGCCATCCGCATGCTGGGCCTCGACCTCGACCGGAACCGGGACCGGAACCGGGACCGGGACCGGATCAAGGGCCGCTGATGGACCTGACGTACACCGAGGAGGAGCAGGACTTCCGGGCACGGCTGCGCGAGTGGCTCCACAAGGCGCTGCCCGAGCTGCCCGCCCGGCCGTCCCCCGACGACTGGCCGGGCCGCCGCGCCTACGACCTGGGCTGGCAGCGCCGGCTGTACGAGGCCGGGTACGCGGGCCTGCACTGGCCGGTGGACGCGGGCGGCCGCGGTGCCACCCCCACGCAGCACCTGATCTTCCTGGAGGAGACCGAGCGCGCCGGGGCCCCGTACGTGGGCGCGAACTTCGTCGGGCTGCTGCACGCGGGCCCGACGATCGCCGCCGAGGGCACGGCCGGGCAGCGGGCGCGCTGGCTGCCCCCCGTGCTGCGCGGCGACGAGGTGTGGTGCCAGGGCTTCAGCGAGCCGGGCGCGGGCTCCGACCTGGCCTCCCTGCGCACGCGCGCGGTCCGTGACGGCGACGACTACGTGGTCACCGGTTCGAAGATCTGGACCTCGCACGCGGAGGTCGCCGACTGGTGCGAGCTGCTCGTGCGCACGGATCCCGCAGCGCCCAAGCACCGCGGGATCTCCTGGCTGGCCATGCCGATGGACGCGGCGGGGGTGACGGTGCGGCCGCTGCGCACGCTCGCCGGGTCGACGGAGTTCGCCGAGGTCTTCCTCGACGAGGTGCGGGTCCCGGTCGGCAACCGGGTGGGCGCGGAGAACGACGGCTGGCGGGTCACCATGGTCACGCTGTCCTTCGAGCGGGGCACCGCCTTCGTCGGCGAGGTCGTCGCGTGCCGCAGGACCCTGGGAGAGCTGGCCCGGACGGCGAAGGCGAACGGCCGCTGGGACGACCCGGCGGTGCGGCGCAGGCTGGGCCGGCTGTACGGGGAATTCGGTGCGCTGTGGCGGCTGACCCAGTGGAACGTCAGCGAGTCGGAGCGCTCCGGCGGGGTGCCCGGCATCGGCGGCTCGGTCTTCAAGCTCGCCTACTCGCACGCCCGCCAGGAGCTGTACGACGTGGCGGCCGAGGTCCTGGGGGCGTCGTCGCTGTCGCTGGACGAGGAGTGGGTCCAAGGCCGGCTCTCCTCCCTCTCGTACACGATCGCGGCGGGCACCTCGCAGATCCAGCGGAACATCGTCGCCGAGCGGATCCTCGGCCTGCCGAAGGGCCGGTGAGGGGTATGGACTTCCAGCCGACGCAGGACCAGCGGGACCTGCGGGCGGGCGTACGGGCCCTGCTGGAGGGCCGGTACGGGCGGGAGGCGCTGCGCGCTTCGGTGGACGCCGCGGCGGACGCGGGCGCGGCCGTGGACCGCGGGCTGTGGCGGGAGCTGGGCGGGGCGGGCTTCTTCGCGCTGCGGCTCCCGGAGTCCGAGGGCGGCGTGGGGCTGGGACTGCCGGAGGCGGTGCTCGTCTTCGAGGAGGCGGGGCGGGCCCTGGTGCCGGGGCCGCTGGTGGCGACGCACCTGGCGGCCGGGGTGGTGCCGGGAGCCGCGGCGGGCACGGCGGTGGTGACCGCCTTCGACCTGGCCGGGGACCTGGTGGCGTACCTGGGGGAGGCGGACGCGGTGCTGGGGTGCGACGCGCTCCCGGGCGGGGTCCCGGTGCGCGCGGCGGACCCGCTGACGCCGCTGTACCGCGTCGTGCGGCCGGGCGGCGGCGCCGGGCCTGCGTACGGTCCCGCCCGCAACGCGGCCGCGTACGTGTCGCAGGGGGCGCTGCTGACGGCCGCGCTCCAGGTCGGGAGCGCGCTGCGGACGGTGGAGCTGGCGGTGCGGTACGCGGGGGAGCGCGAGCAGTTCGGGCAGCCGATCGGGGCGTTCCAGGCGGTCAAGCACCTGTGCGCGCAGATGCTGGTGCGGGCGGAGGTGGCCCGTACGGCGGTGTACGCGGCGGCGGTGACGGGGGATCCGGGGGAGTCGGCGGGCGCGAAGCTGCTGGCGGACGAGGCGGCCGTGCGCAATGCGCGGGACTGCCTTCAGGTGCACGGCGGGATGGGCTTCACATGGGAGGCGGACGTGCACCTGCACCTGAAGCGGGCCTGGGTGCGGGCCGAGCAGTGGCGGACGGCGGCGGAGGGGGAGGAGCTGCTGGCGGCGGAGCTGCTGGAGTCGGCGGGATAGCAGCGTGGGGCGGGTGGGGCG
>NZ_MQUR01000170.1 GCF_001953875.1 Streptomyces amritsarensis | reverse complement strand
GGGCCCGGGACCTCGCGGTCCCGGGCCCGGCCCGTTTCGGCTGCGCAGGGACGATCAGCTGTGCGCGCGCAGCAGGCTGCGCATGGTCCGCATCGCCACCGACAGGTTCGCCAGGTCGAAGTCGTCCGAACCCCGGATCTCCTCCAGGGTCGTCCGGGCCCGCCCGATGATCGCCGCGTTCTTCTCCTCCCACGCCCGGAAGCGCTCCTCGGGAGTCGAGGCGCCGTTGCCCACCGACAGCACGTCCGCGGTCAGGGCCGCGTGCGCCGCGAACAGGTCCTCGCGGATGGACGCGCGGGCCATGGACTGCCAGCGGTCGGCCCGCGGCAGCTCGATGATGCGGTCCATCAGCTGCGTGATGTCCAGGCGGTCGGCGAGGTCGTAGTACACATCGGCGACACCCAGCGGGTCCACGCCCGTCCGGTCCGCGATCGCGACGATGTCCAGCGTCGGGAAGGCCGAGGAGAAGCCGGCGACCTTCGCCGCAAGCTCCTGCGGCACGCCCTCGCCGGTCAGCTCGTCCATGACCAGCTGGTACCACTCCAGGTCCGCGCCGCGCACCAGCTTCGGCAGCTCCGCCCACACCTCGGACACGCGCTCCCCGAAGAAGGCGATGGTCTCGGTGATCTGGAGCGGCTGCGGCCGGTTGTTGAGCAGCCAGCGGGTACCGCGCTCGACCAGGCGGCGCGAGTGCAGGCGCACCCGGGTCTGGACGTCCGCGGCCACCTTGTTGTCGAGCGCCTCCACCGCGTCCCACACCTCGGCCAGGCCGAAGATCTCGCGGGCCGCGAGCTGCGCCCGGACGATCTCCTCCGTGGAGGCGCCGGTCTCCTCCCGCAGGCGGTGCAGGAACGTCGAACCACCGGTGTTGACGGTGTCGTTGACCAGGATCGTCGTGATGATCTCCCGGCGCAGCGCGTGGGCGTCGATCTGCTCGGAGAACTTCTCGCCCAGGACCGCCGGGAAGTACGCGAAGAGCAGACGGCGCAGGTACGGGTCGTCCGGCAGCTCGGTGGCGATGAGCTCGTCCGCCGTCGTGATCTTCGTGTACGCGAAGAGCACGGCCAGCTCCGGCTGGGTCAGCCCCTTGCCGTTGTTCAGCAGCTCGCGGATCTGCCGGTCGGTGGGCAGGAACTCCAGCTCGCGGTTGAGCAGTCCGGCGCCCTCCAGGCGGCGCATGAAGCGCTGCT
Source organism: Streptomyces amritsarensis (assembly GCF_001953875.1). Lineage (GTDB taxonomy): Bacteria > Actinomycetota > Actinomycetes > Streptomycetales > Streptomycetaceae > Streptomyces > Streptomyces amritsarensis. The sequence goes on along the minus strand of NZ_MQUR01000170.1, from coordinate 6,472 downwards.
GGGCGTGGAGCAGGCTGGGCGCCTGGGCCGAGCCGTTGGCCAGCGCGGTGTTCTGCGCGTAGTTGTTGCGCAGCACCAGACGGCCGACCTCGTCGGTCATCTGCGCGAGCAGCTTGTTGCGCTGCTTGACGGTCATGTCGCCGTCGGCGACGACCGCGTTGAGCAGGATCTTGATGTTCACCTCGTGGTCGGAGGTGTCCACGCCCGCGCTGTTGTCGATGGCGTCGGTGTTGACCTTGCCGCCTTCGCCGCCGGCGCCGCTGCGGGCGAACTCGATGCGGCCGAGCTGGGTCAGGCCCAGGTTGCCGCCCTCGCCGATGACCTGCGCCCGCACGTCGCAGCCGTTGACGCGGATGGCGTCGTTGGCCTTGTCGCCGACGTCGGCGTGCGTCTCGGAGGTCGCCTTGACGTAGGTGCCGATGCCGCCGTTCCACACCAGGTCCACGGGGGCCTTGAGGATCGCCTGCATCAGCTCGGCCGGGGTCATCTTGGTGACGCCGGCCTCGATGCCGAGGGCCGCGCGCATCTGGGCGGTGACCGGGACGGCCTTCGCCGAACGCGGGTGGATGCCGCCGCCCGCCGAGATGAGCGAGGGGTCGTAGTCCGCCCACGAGGACCGCGGCAGCTCGAACAGGCGCCGGCGCTCGGCGTAGGAGGTGGCCGCGTCCGGGGTCGGGTCGATGAAGATGTGGCGGTGGTCGAAGGCGGCCACCAGGCGGATGTGCTCGGAGAGCAGCATGCCGTTGCCGAAGACGTCACCGGACATGTCGCCGACGCCGACGACGGTGAAGTCCTGGGTCTGGGTGTCGTGGCCGAGCTCGCGGAAGTGCCGCTTGACGGACTCCCACGCGCCGCGGGCGGTGATGCCCATGCCCTTGTGGTCGTAGCCGGCCGAGCCGCCGGACGCGAAGGCGTCGCCGAGCCAGAAGCCGTAGGCCTCCGCCACGCCGTTGGCGATGTCGGAGAAGGTCGCGGTGCCCTTGTCGGCGGCGACGACGAGGTAGGTGTCGTCCTCGTCGTGGCGGACCACGCTGCGCGGCGGCACGACCTCGCCGGCGACCATGTTGTCGGTGATGTCGAGCAGCGCCGAGATGAAGATCTTGTACGAGGCGATGCCCTCGGCGAGCCAGGCGTCGCGGTCCACCGACGGGTCGGGGAGGTTCTTGGCGACGAAGCCGCCCTTGGCGCCGACCGGCACGATGACGGTGTTCTTGACCATCTGCGCCTTGACCAGGCCGAGGATCTCCGTACGGAAGTCCTCGCGGCGGTCGGACCAGCGCAGGCCGCCTCGGGCGACCTTGCCGAAGCGCAGGTGGACGCCCTCGACGCGCGGGGAGTACACCCAGATCTCGAAGGCCGGGCGGGGCGCCGGCAGGTCCGGGATGGCCTGCGGGTCGAACTTCATCGACACGTAGGCGTGCTGCTCGCCGCGGGAGTCGAGCTGGAAGAAGTTCGTGCGCAGGGTCGCCTTGATCAGGGTGAGGAAGGCCCGCAGGATGCGGTCCTCGTCGAGCGAGGCGACCTGGTCCAGGGCCCCGTCGAGCTCCTCCAGCATGGCGTCCACGAGCTCGCTGCCGGCGGCCTGGCGGACGGGCGACATCCGGGCCTCGAAGAGCGAGACCAGCAGCCGGGTGGTGTGGACGTTGTTGCGGAGGGTGTCCTCCATGTAGTCCTGGCTGAAGGTGGAGCCCGCCTGGCGCATGTACTTGGCGTACGCGCGCAGGACGACCGCCTGGCGCCAGGTCAGGCCGGCGCTCAGCACGAGGGTGTTGAAGTTGTCGTTCTCGGCCTGGCCGTTCCAGACGGCCGCGAAGGCGTCCTGGAAGCGCTCGCGGGCGTCGTCGCCGAGGTCGCCCGCCGAGAGCCGCAGACCGAAGTCGTAGATCCACGCGTTGGTGCGGTCCGCGCAGCGCAGCTCGTACGGGCGCTCGTCGGTGACCTCGACGCCGAGGCGCTGGAGCACCGGCAGGACGGCGGACAGGGAGACCTGCTCGCCGGCGCGGTAGATCTTGAAGCGGCGCTCGCCGGGGCCCGCGCCGACGGGCTCGTACAGCGAGAGCGCGAAGTCCTTGTCGCTGCCGCGCAGCTTCTCCAGGTGCACGAGGTCGGCGACGGCGGCGCGCGGCGAGTGGTCGGCCTTGTAGCCCTCGGAGAAGGCGGAGCCGTAGCGGCGCAGCAGCTCCGCGGCGCGCTCCTCGCCGAGTTCGGCGTTGAGCGCCTGGTCGAAGCCGTCGGCCCAGGAGCGGGCGGCCTCGACGAGGCGGCCCTCGATGCGCTCGACATCGCCGTCGGTCAGCACGGGCAGCTCGGTGCCCTGCGGGACGCGGATGACGAAGTGGATGCGGGAGAGGATCGACTCGGTGTTCCAGGCGGTGAAGTCGACGCTGATGCCGCCGAGCTCCTCGCGCAGGATGTCCATCAGGCGCAGCCGCACACCGGTGGTGAAGCGGTCGCGCGGCAGGTAGACCAGCGCCGAGTAGTAGCGCCCGTACTCGTCCTGGCGCAGGTACAGCCGCAGCCGGCGGCGTTCCTGGAGGTAGAGGACGGAGGTGACGATGGACTGGAGCTGGTCGACCGGGGTCTGGAACAGCTCGTCGCGCGGGTAGGTCTCCAGGATCTGCGTCAGGTCGCGGCCGTCGTGGCTGGACGGCGAGAAGCCGGCCCGCTCCAGGACCTCGGCGACCTTGCGGCGGATGACCGGCACGCGGCGCACGGACTCGGTGTACGCGGCGGAGGAGAACAGGCCGAGGAAGCGGCGCTCGCCGACGACGTTGCCGTCGGCGTCGAACTTCTTGACGCCCACGTAGTCGAGGTACGAGGGGCGGTGCACGGTGGAGCGGCTGTTGGCCTTGGTCAGCACCAGCAGGCGGTGCTCGCGGGCCTTGGCGCGGGCGTCGGCGGGCAGCCGGTTGAAGGACGGCGAGACCGGGTGGCCGTCCTCCTTGCCGCTGTGGTGCGGGTCGGAGCGCAGGATGCCGAGGCCGGTGCCGGGCACGGCGGCCAGGGCGTCGCCGTCGACGAGGTTGTACTCGCGGTAGCCGAGGAAGGTGAAGTGGTCGTCGGCGAGCCAGCGCAGCAGCTCACGGGCCTCTTCGAGCTCGTACTCGCGCAGGTCCGGGGCGGTGGGCTCGTCGGGCAGGCCGTCGGCGATGCGCAGCGCGGCCTCGCGCATCTTCTCCCAGTCCTCGACGGACTCGCGGACGTCGGACAGGACGCGCTGCAGGTCGACGGTGATCTGCTTGAGGTCGGCGCGGTCGGTCTCGCGGTCGATCTCGACGTGGATCCAGGACTCGACGAGGGAGTCGTGGGGGCGCTCGGTGCGGGGGCCGTGCGCGTCGCAGTCGGGGCCGAGGATCTCGATCAGCTTGCCGGTGATGTCACGGCGGACGACGACCTGCGGGTGGATCACGACGTGGATGCCGCGGCCCTGGCGGGACAGCTCGTTCGTCACGGAGTCCACGAGGAAGGGCATGTCGTCGGTGACGACCTCGACGACGGAGTGGCTGGAGGTCCAGCCGTTCTCCTCCACCGTGGGGGTGTGCACGCGTACGTTCGCGGTGCCCTGCGGCCGGTTCTCGGCCAGTCGGTAGTGGGAGAGCGCGCCTCCGAACACATCGACCGGGTCCCGGTCCGTGAGGTCCTCGGGCGCCGTGTGCAGGTAGTAGCGCTGGAGGTAGGAGAGGACCGCGTCCCGGTCCGGACGCTCTCCCTGCTCGGACCCAGTCGGAAGTAGCCCCCCGGCCGGGCTGTGCTCAGCTACCCGGGCCGCCCGTGCGAGCAGCTCGGCCTTTGCTTCGTCCAGCTTGGTCTGCATGTCCTCTGGCTCCTGTCGCGCGCCATTGCGTGACGTAGGTGAAGGAAGGAATGACATAGCGCCGCGAGGCGGGGTGTCGGTGTCCGTTCTGAATCGACGCTATGCCGTCGAGAGAGCCGACCGGGAGGGAATGAGCCAAGATCGGCCGAAGGTCCCGGTGGCGGGGATCAGCGATGGCCCGGGCACTGTCGTGCGCCGGGCGCAGGCCGGAGGCTCCAGTGCCCCCGATGGATATCGCGCTGATCACGGGTACAAGGCTATCCCGACCTACCCCCAGGTCGTCATTCGCTGCATCTGTACAAATCTTGGGGTGGAACTTTGACACTCTGGCCAGCGACGTTGCAGCCCTTCCGTGCAGCGGCCTGTCCAGTCGCTATTCGGCCAGCTCGCGAGCTGTCAGAACGGCCTCCGCCAGGGTGTCCACGACGGGGACTCCGGCTGATTCCAGACTGCGGCGGCTGTGCGAACCACCCGTGTAGAGGACGGCGCGGGCGCCGACGTGGGCGGCGGCGAGTGCGTCGTCCACGGCGTCTCCGATGAGGACCGTACGGTCGGCGCTCACCCCGGCGGCGTCCAGGGCTTGCATGTGGCGTACGAGATGTCCCGCCTTGGAGGTGTGGGAGGGGCCGGTCCGCCCTTCGACGCGCAGGAAGTGCACGTCGATGCCGTGTTCGCGCACGAGCGGGACGAGCCTGTCGTGGGGTGCGAGGGACAGCAGGGACTGCGTGAGCCCGCCGAGCTGCCAGTCCCGGAGCAGGTCCCGGGCACCGTCGGTGAGCCCGGAGTCCGCGGCGGCGGCCCAGTAGTGGCGGTGGAAGGTCTCGTCCATGACGAGCCACTCCTCCTCGGTGGGCAGCCGTCCCATGAGGCGCTCGTAGAACTTCGGCACCGGTACGACGTACAGCTCGCGGTACGTCTCCAGGGTGATCGGCGCGAAGCCGAGTTCGGCGAAGGAGGCGTTCGTCGCGGCGATGACGGCGTCGATGTCGTGGAGCAGCGTGCCGTTCCAGTCCCAGACGATGTGGTGCGTGCGGGTCATTTCAGCAGCCCCGGGATCTCCTGGACGCCGAACCACAGCAGCTCGTGGTCCTCGGCCCCGTCGACGGTGGACTGCGCGTCCTCGTCCCCGCCGTCGGCCGCGGGCAGGGCCAGCGCGGCGGCGGCCACGTCCTCGTCGGCGTCGTCGGCGTCCACGTGCACGGCGGCGGCCACGGTCAGGCGCACGGCGGCGGCGAGGCTGACCTGGCCCAGGGCGGCCTCGTCGACCGCGGGGGTGGCGGTGGCGGCCTTGTCGTCCACGTCGAGGGCGACGACGACGCGCCGGCGGGGCGCGCCGGGGTCGGCGGCGAGCAGCCGCAGCGAGGCGGCCGCGGCCCGGCCCAGTGCCGCGTACTCCAGCTCCTCGATGTCGTCCGAGGCGTACCACTCGCGCAGGCCGGGGGTGACGGCGTACGCCCGCAGCGGGGCGGGGCCCAGCTCACCCGCCTGGTGCACCTCGGCGAGCCCGGGGAGGGTCAGGGGGACGTACACGCGCATGGCCGGCTGCTTTCGGTAGTCGGAAACGCACCCAGGATACGACTCGGAGGTGGTCGGCCGGGGTCCGGCAGGGTGACGGCCGCCGTACCCCATCGGGCTGCCGGGGCCCGCGGGGCGCCCGTCCACCCGCGGCCCCCGACCCGTGCCGGGCGGCCGCCGGCACGGCGGGGCGCGCACTCGGATAGGTGAACCGGGCCGGCTGCGGGCCGGGGCCGGCCGGTGGTTGCGGAGCGTGTTCGCCGGCCGTAGAAGATCCCCATCAAGTTACCGCCCGGTACCGCTCCGGGCCCGGCCTGTTCGGGGGCAGATCGCGATGGACACCACGACGCGCGGCACGATCGGCAGCAACGGCGGCCGCCGCCGGCCCGCAGGCCGTCCCGGGACCCGCCCCGCCGGACGGCGCGACCAGCGGCGCCCGGCGGGCCCCCCGCCCACCCTGCGCCTCGGCCCGCACCACTGGTTCGCCGAACGCCTCCTGGCCGTGGTGAGCGGCCGGCGCCCCGTCCACTCGCTCCTCGGCCACACCATCGGCCCGGCCTACCAGCAGCTGGTGAACCTGGCCCCCACCGAGCAGGCTCTGCGCGAGCGCCTGTCCCCGGTCGTCCGCCAGTGCGGCCGCTTCATCCCCGGCCCGGGCGTCATCGAGGCCTTCGCCCGCATCGCCACCGGCGACCGCGTCACGGCCATGGCCTTCCGCCTCGAACAGGGCCCGGACCTCCGCTGGCGCTGCGCGGCCGTCGAAATCCAGGGCCCCCTCCCCTGACCCGCCCCGAACCACAGCCCCGCCGGGGCCCAGGGCCCGAAGCCCCCAACCACAGCCCCGCCGACGTTCGAGGCCCGCGGGCCCGGGGCCCGAAGCCCCCAACCACAGCCCCGCCGGCGTTCGAGGCCCGCGGGCCCGGGGCCCGAAGCCCCGAACCACAGCCCCGCCGACGTTCGAGGCCCGCGGGCCCGGGGGCCGAAGCCCCCAACTACAGCCCCGCCGGCGTTTGAGGCGCGGGGGTCCGGGGGCAGCGCCCCCGCCACGGCGCCGCACCGGCACCCCGGCGGGAGCCGCACCACCACACCCGCCACCCCCGCGGGAGCGAAACGGCCGGGGCCGGACACCCCGCGGTGTCCGGC
>NZ_MQUR01000078.1 GCF_001953875.1 Streptomyces amritsarensis | reverse complement strand
GTGGCCCGCACCCCGAGGGGTGCGGGCCACGCCCGTTCAGCCGTACGTCCGCTGCTTACTGAGCGGCGTTCAGGATCGCGCGAGCGAGCTCGGCGGTCTCGGTCGGCGTCTTGCCGACCTTGACGCCGGCGGCCTCGAGGGCCTCCTTCTTGGCCTGCGCGGTGCCGGAGGAGCCGGAGACGATGGCGCCGGCGTGGCCCATGGTCTTGCCCTCGGGGGCGGTGAAGCCCGCGACGTAGCCGACGACCGGCTTGGTGACGTTCTTCGCGATGAAGTCCGCCGCACGCTCCTCGGCGTCGCCGCCGATCTCACCGATCATGACGATCAGCTCGGTCTCCGGGTCGGCCTCGAAGGCCTCCAGGGCGTCGATGTGCGTGGTGCCGATGACCGGGTCGCCACCGATGCCGACGGCGGAGGTGAAGCCGATGTCGCGCAGCTCGTACATCATCTGGTAGGTCAGCGTGCCGGACTTGGACACGAGACCGATCTTGCCGGGCTTGGTGATGTCGCCCGGGATGATGCCGGCGTTGGACTGGCCGGGGGTGATCAGACCCGGGCAGTTCGGGCCGATGATGCGGGTCTTGTTGCCCTTGGCGGTCGCGTACGCCCAGAAGGCGGCGGAGTCGTGGACCGCGATGCCCTCGGTGATGACGACGGCCAGCGGGATCTCGGCGTCGATGGCCTCGACGACGGCGGCCTTGGCGAACGCCGGCGGGACGAAGAGGACGGAGACGTTGGCGCCCGTCTTCTCCATCGCCTCGGCGACGGAACCGAAGACCGGGACCTCGGTGCCGTCGAAGTCGACGGTGGTGCCGGCCTTGCGCGGGTTCACGCCGCCGACGATGTTGGTGCCGTCAGCCAGCATCAGCTTGGTGTGCTTCATGCCCGTGGCACCGGTCATGCCCTGGACGATGACCTTGCTGTCCTTGTTGAGGAAGATAGCCATGTGAGTCTGTGACCTCTGCCCTTACTTCGCAGCCGCGAGCTCGGCGGCCTTGTCGGCCGCGCCGTCCATGGTGTCCACGCGCTGCACCAGCGGGTGGTTGGCGTCCGAGAGGATCTTGCGACCCAGCTCGGCGTTGTTGCCGTCGAGACGGACGACGAGCGGCTTGGTGACCGCCTCGCCCTTCTCCTCCAGCAGGGCCAGCGCCTGGACGATGCCGTTGGCGACCTCGTCGCACGCGGTGATGCCACCGAAGACGTTGACGAAGACGGACTTGACGTCCGGGTCCCCGAGGATGATCTCGAGACCGTTGGCCATGACGGCGGCGGAGGCGCCACCGCCGATGTCCAGGAAGTTGGCGGGCTTGACGCCACCGTGGTTCTCGCCGGCGTAGGCGACGACGTCCAGGGTGCTCATGACGAGCCCCGCGCCGTTGCCGATGATGCCGACCTCGCCGTCGAGCTTGACGTAGTTGAGGTTCTTCGCCTTGGCGGCGGCCTCGAGCGGGTTCGCGGCGGCGTGGTCGACGAACTCCTCGTGACCCGGCTGGCGGAACTCGGCGTTCTCGTCGAGGGAGACCTTGCCGTCGAGGGCGATGACCTCGCCGGAGGCGACCTTCGCGAGCGGGTTGACCTCGACGAGGAGCGCGTCCTCGGCGATGAAGGTGTCCCACAGGGTCACGAGGACCTCGGCGACCTTCTCGGCGACCTCGGCCGGGAACTGCGCCAGCGCGACGATCTCGCGGGCCTTCTCGATGGTCACGCCCTCGTTGGCGTTCACCGGGACCTTGGCGAGCTTCTCCGGGGTCTCCTCGGCGACCTGCTCGATGTCCATGCCGCCCGCGACCGAGGCCATGGCCAGGAAGGTGCGGTTGGTGCGGTCGAGGAGGTACGAGACGTAGTACTCCTCGACGATCTCGGGAGCGGTCTCCGCGATCATCACCTTGTGGACCGTGTGGCCCTTGATGTCCATGCCCAGGATGTCCGTCGCGCGGGCGACGGCCTCGTCCGGGGTGGCGGCCAGCTTCACGCCGCCGGCCTTGCCGCGGCCGCCGACCTTCACCTGCGCCTTGACGACCGACTTGCCGCCCAGCCGCTCGGTGGCCTCGCGAGCCGCCTCAGGCGTGTCGATGACTTCACCGGCCAGCACCGGTACACCGTGCTTGGCGAAGAGGTCCCTCGCCTGGTACTCGAACAGGTCCACGCGCGTCCGTCCCTTTGTCTTTTTAAAGATTCGCAGTGATTCGCGGTTGTCTGCTATCTGCGTGGGCGTGCCGCGGAGGGCAACGTGACGGCGCTGTCACAAGGAAGGCGCACACGGTGACCGTGGACGCGGCATGTCCGTCCGGCAGGTTATCCCCGTGGGGCGTTCGGCCCTAAATCGCAGATCACACCTGAGCGGTGATACCTGTCACAGAACGCCTTACGGTTGAACTGGAAATTCGTGTGATCCGCCGATTCACACGGGCAGCCGGGACGGGCGTGTCGGAGGCGCCTCACGGGGTCGGCAGGGGCCTCTTCTCCAGGGCCGCGGCCATCACCTCCGGGAACAGGTCGGGCGTGCAGGCGAAGGCCGGCGCCCCGAGCGCGGCGAGGGCCGCGGCGTGCTCGCGGTCGTAGGCCGGGGCTCCCTCGTCGGACAGCGCCAGCAGGGTCACGAACTCGACGCCCGCCCCCTTCATGGCGGCGACCCGCCCCAGCATCTCGTTGCGTATGCCGCCCTCGTAGAGGTCGCTGATGAGGACGACGACCGTGTCGGCGGGCCGGGTGATCTTCGACTGGCAGTAGGCGAGGGCCCGGTTGATGTCGGTGCCGCCGCCCAGCTGGGTGCCGAAGAGGACGTCGACGGGGTCGTCGAGCTGGTCGGTCAGGTCGACGACGGCGGTGTCGAAGACGACCAGGCGGGTGGCGATCGAGCGCATGGAGGCGAGGACCGCACCGAAGACGGAGGCGTAGACGACGGAGGCCGCCATCGAACCCGACTGGTCGATGCAGAGGATCACCTCCTTCTTCACCGATTGCGCCGCCCGGCCGTAGCCGATCAGCCGCTCGGGGACGACGGTGCCGTAGTCGGGCAGGTAGTTCTTCAGGTTGGCCCGGATCGTGCGGTCCCAGTCGATGTCGCGGTGGCGGGGACGGCTGATCCGGGCGGAGCGGTCGAGGGCGCCGGTGAGGGTGGCCCGGGTGCGGGTCGCGAGCCTCTTCTCCAACTGCTCGACCACCTTGCGGACGACGGCCCGCGCCGTCTCCTTCGTCGTCTCGGGCATCGCCTTGTTCAGCGAGAGCAGGGTGCCGACCAGGTGGACGTCCGGTTCGACGGCCTCCAGCATCTCCGGCTCCAGCAGCAGGGCGGACAGGCCGAGCCGCTCGATCGCGTCGCGCTGCATCACCTGGACCACCGGGCTCGGGAAGTACGTCCGGATGTCGCCGAGCCAGCGGGCCACGTTCGGCGCGGAGCCGCCGAGCCCGGCCGACCGGGCCGACCCCGAGGCCCGTCGGCCACCCCCTTCGCCGGCTCCCCCGTACAGCGCACCGAGCGCGGCGTCCATCGCCGCGTCCCGCCCGGTGAGCGCGTGCCCGGTGCCGTCGGCGTCTCCCCCGCCGAGCACCATCCGCCACCGCCGCAGCCGCTCGCTCCCGGCGGGATCCGCCGTGTCCCGTGCCGCCGCCGCGCTCGTCCCCGTACCGCTCATCCGTCGATCCCCTCCACTTGTCATTTCCGCCGGCCCCTCCGGCCCCTGCGGCCCCGCGGTCCCTCTCGGCCCGCCGCCCTTCTCAGCCCCGCCAGCGGGCGCCTCCCAGCGGTGACTGGGGGGCGCGGGGTCAGGGGCAGCACCCCGCAACGGCGCCGCACCCCGGCACGGCAGCCACCGTCAGGCGGCCGCAACCCCGTCGGGAGACGCGAGCAGCATCCGGACGAGCTCCGTCACCGCGTCCGCCCGCTCCGGGTCCAGGTCGGGGGCGAAGCCCTCGGGAGCGTCGCCCACCGACCGCGCCGCCCCCGCGGAGGCGGCCGGGCCGCGCCGCACCAGCTCGCCCAGGGTCCGCTTCACCCCCGGCTCGTACGCCCCGAACGTCCGCCTCAGCAGCGGGAGCACGTCGGTGAAGGCGCGCTCCGGTACCCCCACCAGCCAGCTGTCGATCAGTCCCAGCAGCCGGTCGTCGTGGACCAGCAGGGTGCCGCCGCCCGAACTCCCGCCCGCGAAGCCCTCGATCCAGCCCGCCGCGTCGGCGGGCTGGGCGGCCGGGGACAGCGCGAGCCCCATCAGCCGTGCCGTCTCCCCGGCCTCCAGCCGCCCGTCGTCGAGGAGCAGCCGGGCCGCCCTGCCGCGGATGACGCCCGGCGCGGTGTCCCGGCCGGACAGCGTCCGCAGCACCGCGGCCCAGCGCTCCCGCAGCCCGTCGTCGGCGTCCGCCAGCAGGCCGACTGCCGTGTGCACCCCGTCCACGTGGCCGCGCAGCTCGGCCGCCGCGTCGGCGTCCAGGCCGGCCGCGCAGGCCGGCGGCAGCGCGACGCATATCCGGTCGGCGAGCCCGGCCGCGACCGCGCCGAGCGCCGTCGCGTCGGTGCCCCGCACGTCCCCGTACCGCAGTGAACGGGCCAGCGCCGGCAGGGCCTTGGCGAGGCGGGCGACGTCGGTGTCGAGCGCGGCGCGGTCCGCCAGGGCCCGCAGTACGGCCGGCAGCGCCTCGGACAGCCCGGCCAGGAGGCACCGCTCGGCGAGCGCCGTGACCTCGCCCAGCTCCTCGGCGGCCGCGGCGTCCGCCTCCGCCTTGGCGGTGGCCGCCGCGAGGACGGTGGTGCCCCAGATCCCGGCCTCGGCCACCCGCACGGACAGTTCCGGCTCCCAGCGCAGCCGCCAGGTCTCCCGGAAGGTGCCGGTGCTGGAGCGGGAGGCGGTCGGGGTGCCCCAGCCGATGCCGAGCAGCCGCAGCCGGTGCAGCAGCAGGGACTTCGCCGCGTCGGTGTCCTTGCGCAGGTCGAGTTCCAGCTCGCGCTCCTGTGCCTCCGCCTTCAGGCGCAGGGAGCGCTGCTGCCGTGTCAGGTCCCGCTGGAGCGGCACGACGGGCGCCGAGTCCGGGACCTCTCCGAGCACGTCGCCGACGACGAGGCGGTCCTCTATGAGCGCGAGCGGTACGTCGGAGCCGTCGCACATCACCGCCCGGGCCGCTTCCAGGGTTTCCGTCAGGCCGGCCAGGGGCCTGCCCCGCATGGCGGCCAGGGTCCCGGCCAGCCGGACCGCCTCGATGACGTGCGCCGAGGACACCTGCCGGTCCTCCTCGCGCAGCAGGCCTGCCACCTTGGTCAGCCAGCGCTCCACGGGCCGGTCCCGGGCGGAGAAGAGGTGGGCGTACCAGCCGGGCGAGGTGATCCCCGCGCCGTACCCGCCGGCCCGGGCGAGCCGGCGGTGCGTCCACGGCACCCAGGTGGTCTCCACCTTGACCTTCGGCAGTCCGGTCAGCAGCGCCTTGTCGGCGGCCACGGTGGTCTTCGCGCGCAGCGCCGGGACGTGCCAGGCCCCGCACACCACGGCGTACCCGTCGCCGAACTCGCGGCGGGCGGCCCGCATCCGCTGCCGCATGTACGCCTCGCGCACCAGGTCGCGGCGGTGGCCGCCGTCGCCGTACGTGTCGCGCAGGGCGCCCATGGCCTCCCCGAGCGCCTCGAACGCGCCGAGCGCCTCCTCCCCCGCGCCACCGGTGCCCCGGTGCTCGACCACGTCCTCCCACCAGCGCTCGGGGTCGTCGTACCCGGCGGTCTCGGCGAGCACCGCGAGGGGGTCCAGCCGGACCGCGTCCGGCTCGGGCCGGTCGGCGTCCGGCTCCCCGGCGGCGGCCAGGGAGTGCGCGGCGGGCAGGTCCATGAACCGGACCGGTACTCCGGCCTCCTGCGCCCAGCGGATCGCCACCCACTCCGGGGAGAAGTCGGCAAGCGGCCAGAACGCTGCCCGGCCCGGGTCGTCCGCGGCGTGCGCGAGCAGCGCCACGGGCGGCCGCATGCCGGGGTCGGCGGCCAGTTCGAGCAGTGCGTCCCCTTCGGGCGGCCCCTCGATCAGCACGGCCGCCGGGCGGGCCGCGTCCAGGGCGGAGCGGACCGCGCGGGCCGATCCGGGCCCGTGGTGGCGCACTCCGAGGAGCAGCGGGCCCTGTCGGGCGGTGCTCATACCGTCACCTCCCGGCAGGCCCGGTAGAAGTCCTTCCAGCCGTCGCGCTCGCGGACCACGGCCTCCAGGTACTCCTGCCAGACCACCTTGTCGGCCGCCGGGTCGCGGACGACGGCGCCGAGGATCCCCGCGGCCACGTCGGAGGGGCGCAGGACGCCGTCCCCGAAGTGGGCGGCCAGGGCCAGGCCGCCCGTGACGACGGAGATGGCCTCGGCGGTGGAGAGGGTGCCGCTGGGCGACTTCACCTTCGTCCGGCCGTCGTCGGTGACCCCGTCGCGCAGCTCGCGGAAGACGGTGACGACGCGGCGGATCTCCTCCAGTCCCTCGGGGACGGCGGGCAGGTCGAGGGCGCGGCCCATCTGGTCGACGCGGCGGGCCACGATGTCGACCTCGGCGTCCGCGGTGGCGGGCAGCGGCAGGACGACGGTGTTGAAGCGGCGGCGCAGCGCGCTGGAGAGCTCGTTGACCCCGCGGTCGCGGTCGTTGGCCGTGGCGATGAGGTTGAAGCCGCGCACGGCCTGCACCTCCTGGCCGAGCTCCGGTATCGGCAGCGTCTTCTCGGACAGGACGGTGATGAGGGTGTCCTGGACGTCGGCGGGGATGCGGGTGAGCTCCTCGACGCGGGCGGTCATCCCCTCGGCCATGGCCCGCATGACGGGGCTGGGGACGAGGGCGTCGCGGCTGGGGCCGTGGGCGAGGAGCCGGGCGTAGTTCCAGCCGTACCGGATGGCCTCCTCGGGGGTGCCGGCGGTGCCCTGGACCAGGAGGGTGGAGTCCCCGCTGACGGCGGCCGCGAGGTGTTCGGAGACCCAGGTCTTGGCGGTGCCGGGGACGCCGAGCAGGAGCAGGGCGCGGTCGGTCGCCAGGGTGGTGACCGCGACCTCGACGATGCGGCGCGGGCCCACGTACTTGGGTGTGATCACCGTGCCGTCGTCGAGCGTGCCGCCGAGCAGATAGGTGGCGACGGCCCACGGGGAGAGCTTCCAACGGGTCGGGCGGGGCCTGTCGTCGGCAGCCGCCAGGGCTTTCAGTTCGTGCGCGAAGGCGTCTTCGGCGTGCGGTCGCAGCGCCTCGGCGCCGATGCCGTTCTCGGGCTTGCTCATGGTCCCCCTCCAATGCTCAACAGCCGCTCCCGACTGCTGTTCCAACGGTGCACCACGCCACTGACAACGCCCCCCGCTCATCACGTCGTTGCAGGTCAGAGCGATTGTCAGAGGGGGTCTCTACGGTGGTTCCCATGACTGAGCAGGGGGTCCGCTGGACGGCGGAACAGGTACTGGCTCTGGCTCCTGACGATGCCTCACGCAAGGCGGGCGGCAGACTCGGCGGGGCAGGGCCGTGGTCGCAGATCGGAGGTTCCGCTTCCGGTTCTGTGTGGGGGTTGTGCAAGGGCAGCGGCAGCAATCCGTACCGGACGGTCGTCGACCTGACGGGACCGGCCTACAAGTGCTCCTGCCCGAGCCGGAAGTTCCCGTGCAAGCACGCGCTGGGACTGCTCCTGCTCTGGTCCGCCGAGGGGGTCGGCGAGCCCGGGGAGGCGCCGGACTGGGCCGCGCAGTGGCTGGCGGACCGGGCGGCCAAGGCCGCACGTCCGGCGGGCGGGGCGGCCGCCCCGGTGGACGAGGAGGGGGCCCGGCGCCGGGCCGAGCGGCGGGCGGCGCGCATCGGCGCGGGCGTCACCGAGCTGGAACAGCGGCTGGCCGACCTGCTGCGCGGCGGCCTCGCGGGCCAGGAGCACACGGGGTACGCGGCATGGGAGGAGACCGCGGCCCGGATGGTGGACGCCCAGGCGCCCGGACTGGCCGGGCGTGTCAGGGAGTTGGGGACGATACCCAGTTGCGGCCCCGGCTGGCCCGCCCGGATGCTGGAGGAGGCGGCGCTGCTGCACCTGCTGGACCGGGCCTGGATGGGGGTGGCCGGGCTTCCGGACCAGTTGGCGGCGACCGTGCGCAGCCGGGTGGGACTGCCGGCCTCCGGGGAGGGGGAGGCCGTACGGGACCGATGGCTGGTGCTCGCCCAGTACGACTCGGTGTCGCCGGACGGACGGCTCACCACCCGCCGGATATGGCTGCGCGGGGTGGCGGGGGGACGGCCCGCGCTGGTGCTGGACTTCGGACCGCCCGGGCGGCCACCGGGGCTGGCGCTGCCGGTGGGGCTGGTGCTGGAGGCGGAGATGCGCTTCCGGCCCGGGTCGGCGGGGCTGCGGGCGGACCTCGGGGAGAGGTTCGCGGCGGCCGCGCCGTGCACGGAGGTTCCGGCCGGGGTGAGCACGCAGGCGGCCCTGGAGGCCTACGGGGCGGCGCTGCGGGACGACCCGTGGCTGGAGTCCTGGCCGGTGGTGCTCGGTCCGGTGGTTCCGATACCGGGAGAGCTGGGCTGGCAGCTGGCGGACGCGGAGGGCACCTCCGCCCTGCCGGTGTCCCTCACGGGGGCGGGCAGCCGCTCCCGCGGGGGCCTGTGGCAGCTGGCCGCGTTGTCGGGCGGGGGCCCGGTGACGGTCTTCGGCGAGTGCGGCCACCGCGGGTTCACCCCGCTGACGGCCTGGCAGCCGGGCTCGTCGGAGCCGGTCGCCCTGTCCTGAACCGGGCGGGGCACGACCACACATCGCAGGGGGCCTGGGGGGTCCTGTGCCGTCGTACGAAGGCGGCAGGGGAAGTGCGGCGCCGGGGGGCGCCGTACACAACGACGAGAAGCCGGGGGGCTTTCATGAACGACAACCACGCCAGTTGAGCGGACCCGCACGGGACATCGACAGCCCCGGTCCCGCGGAGGGGGCGGGACCGGGGCGCTGGACACGACCGAGGACGAGCAGCGAGGGAGGGGCACCGATGGGCGAGGGTGACGAGGGGTACGGAGAGTGGCAGGAGCTGGTCGGCGCCGCGCTGCTGGGCACCGACCGGCGCCGGGGCGGGGGCCCGGCCGGCTCACCGGAGGCGCTGCTGGACGCGGCGGCCGTGCACACCGTGCGCCGCCGCGCCGGGTTGCGGCCGGCGGGGGCGCGCCCGCGGCCCGAGCCCGCGCCCCCGGACCCCCGGCCGGCACCGCCGGAGGCGGCGGCCCGCCGGCTGGCGCAACTGCTGGCGGGCCGTACCGGCGCCGGCAGCGGGGGCGGCGGCGGGCGGCGCGGCTCGGCCCCGGATCTGACGGAGCTGCTCCCCCAGTGGCTGGCCGCGGCCGGACGGCACGGCTACCGCGCGCCCGCCGCGCTCGTACCGGCCCTGCTGGACGCCGCGCGGGCCCGTACGGACCTGCGCCCGCAGGCCCTGGCCCTGGCCGGGACGCGGGGGCTGTGGCTGGCGCGGATGAATCCGGACTGGCGGTTCGCCCTGCGCGGCGGGGCGGGCGGCGGGGAACTGCCGGACGTGAACGACCCGTCCGCGGTGGAACGGCTCTGGGAGGAGGGGCTGTTCGCGGAGCGTGTGGCACTGCTCGGCGCCGTACGGGCCCATGAGCCGGCGGCCGCGCCGCGGCTGCTGGCGACGACCTGGGCGAGCGAACGGGCCGAGGACCGGCTGATGTTCCTCGACTCGCTGAGGGCGGGGCTGTCCCTGGCGGACGAGTCCTTCCTGGAGGCGGCGCTGGGAGACCGCAGCCGCAACGTCCGTGCGACGGCCGCCGAACTGCTGTCCGCATTGCCGCAGTCGGCGCTGGCGGGCCGGATGGCCGAGCGGGCAGTGGCCTGTGTGGGACCGCAGGGGGTGACACCGCCGGCCGAGTGCGACGGGGGGATGCTCCGTGACGGCGTGGTCAAGCGGCCGCCCGCCGGGCGCGGGGAGCGGGCCTGGTGGCTCGGCCAGCTGGTGGAGGCGGCTCCGCTGTCGTGCTGGCGGGAGCGGTTCGGGGGCCTGGGCCCGGCGGAGATAGTGGCGCTGCCGGTGGCCGCGGCCGAGGGCTGGACGGAGGAACTGCACGCGGCGTGGTGCCGGGCGGCGGTGCGCCAGCGGGACCCGGAATGGTCGCGGGCCCTGCTCGGCCCGGCGTCGGCGCCGCCGGCGGCGGGGCCGGGCACGGCCTCTCTCGCGGAGCGGGCGAAACTGCTGGAGACCCTGCCCGACGGGGAACGGGCCGAGTGGGTCGCGGAGTTCGTCCGGGCGCACGGGCTGTCCGAGGCCTTCCAGCTGCTCGGGGTGTGTGTGGTGCCGTGGGCGGGCGCACTGGGCCGGGCCGTGGTGGACGCGCTGGACATAGCCCGGGAGGCCGGCAGCTACCCGTGGAGCTTCAGCGGGGTGATGGGCCTCGCCGAACGCTGCCTCGACCCCGCCGAGGCCGGCCGCCTCGAGGCCCTGACGGCGACCGCGGAAGAACCGCCGGACGCGTCGCCGGGCGCAGCCGCGTACTGGGCCGAGGCCTTCCAGCGGCTGGTGTCCACGCTCCGGCTGCGCGCGGCGATGCTGTCGGAACTCACCCCGCCCTGACCCCTGCGACCCGCCGACCAATCCCGCAGCCACGCCAGTCCCCGGCAGGCCCAGCGGCAGCCCCCCGCACGCGGCCCGAACCTGCGAGATCCCCCCGCCCCGCCGATCCCGGCAGGGGTGGGGGCGCGGACCTGCGGGATCGCAGTGCCGCGCCGCGTCCCCGGGGCTCCCGCCGGGCGGGGCGGCTACTGCCGGGGAGTAGCGCCCAGCCATGACCGGCTCCCGGCAAGGGCGGGGGTGCTGCGGCCGCAGCCGCCCGGCGCGGCCCGGACCTGCGGGAGCGTCCCGCCGCGCAGGGGCCCGGGGGGCTCCCGCCGGGCGGGGTGGCTACAGCCGGGGAGCCGGGCCACGGCGGGGGTGGGGGTGCGGCCGCAGCCGCCCGGAGTGGGCCGGACCTGTCGGGAGCGTCCCGCTACCCCGGGCCGCACTGGGCGGGCACGGGGGCAGCCGCCCCGCGCGGCCCGAACCTGCGGGAGCGTCCCGCCGCCCGGCGGGAGGCTACAGCCGGGGAGCAGCAAGCCGGCCATGGCCCGACCCCGCTACGCCGATCCCGGCAGGGTGCGGCCGCGGCCGCCCGGCGTGGGGCGGGCCTGCGGCGGCCTCGGCGGGGGGGGTGGCTGTGCCGCCGGGGGCTACTGGCGGACGTGGGCGTTGACCCAGTCCACGATCGAGGTCGTCGTCGCGCCCGGGGTGAAGATTTCGGCCACGCCCTTCTCCTTCAGGGGGGCGATGTCGTCCTCCGGGATGATGCCGCCGCCGAAGACCTTGATGTCCTCGGCGTCGCGCTCCTTGAGGAGCTCCAGCACACGCACGAAGAGCGTGTTGTGGGCGCCCGAGAGGATCGACAGGCCGATCGCGTCGGCGTCCTCCTGGATCGCGGTGTCCACGATCTGCTCGGGGGTCTGGTGGAGGCCGGTGTAGATGACCTCCATGCCCGCGTCCCGCAGCGCCCGCGCGATCACCTTGGCCCCGCGGTCGTGGCCGTCGAGACCCGGCTTGGCCACCACCACACGGATCGGACCGGTCACACCCATCGCACTGCCTCCCGAGTGAACGAACGTTAAGCACAGCATCGCGCACGCCGCCGTTTCGCGGTCAAGCACGAGGGGGAAATCACACGGGGGACGGCATTGCGCCACCGTGCCGCCAGCCGCACGGCACGGTGGCGCGGCGGCTGGCCGCCGTCCCAGGACGTCACAGGAGGCCGTCGATGGGTCTGTCCTTACCGGTATCCGTCCCCGTCCCCTTCTCCGGTGCCGCGCTGCGGGCGGGCGCACTGGAGGTCGTCGTGCTCGGCGGGCACCTCCTGCTGTACCCCACCGGGGTGTGCCAGGAGAAGATCGCCCGCGTCCCCGCCACGACACGCCCGCCCGTCCTGCTGCTCCACGGTTTCACCGACAACCGGTCCGTATTCGTCCTGCTGCGGCGCGCCCTCGGCGCCGGCGGCCTGCGGCACGTGGAGGCGTACAACTACTCGCCCCTCGCCCTCGACCTGCGGGTCATCGCCGGCCAGCTCGCCCGGCGTGTCGAGGAGCTGTGCGAGCGCACCGGGCAGGAGCGGGTGGACCTCGTCGGGCACAGCCTGGGCGGCCTGGTCGGCCGGTACTACGTGCAGCGCCTCGGCGGGGACGCGCGCGTACGCACCCTGGTCACGCTCGGCACCCCGCATTCCGGTACGCGGGTCGCCCCGTTCCTGGACGCGCACCCCCTGGTGCGGCAGATGCGCCCGGGTTCCGAGGTGCTGACCGAGCTGGCGGCGCCCTCGCCGGGCTGCGCCACGCGCTGCGTGGCGTTCTGGAGCGAGTTCGACACGCTGATGGCCCCGGTGGGGAGCGCCCGGATCGAACACGCTGATCTGTGTGTGGAAAACGTGCAGGTCATGGGGATCGGCCATCTCGCGCTGCCGGCGCACCCGGCGGTCATCGCAGCGGTGGGGCGCACCCTCGACGGTCCCGCTCCGGCCCTGGTGGCAGGCCTGGACGCCGCTTCCGTCGCCTGACCTTCCGGCGACCGGGAGTCGAACATATTTCGAACTCAAGGCCAAGGCTGCGTCTTTCGGCGACCGAAAGACGGCCGAATGCCCGGTTCCGCTGATCTGGGGACCCGGCGAAGATTGTCGTTGCGAGTAACCGCCGGGTACAGTCACGCCACTGCTCTCCTCCGGTGAACTTCGAGTTCCCGGCCACCCAGGCCCCCACTGCCGAGGCGAAAGAGAAGTTGGTGAACGACCGCCCCTCGTCGGGCCAGTACCCGGATGCCGGGTATGACGGCCTTTCCACCACCGCTTTCGCTGGTGACTCGGCCTACGTTTCCTACGAAACGCAGGGCCAAGGGGTCAACTACGCCGCCTACGGCTCCTACGACACCGGCGCGTACGACACCACCGCGTGGACCTCCCAGGACCCCTACCTGTCCACGATCCCCTCGCAGTCCGCACCCGAGGACACCACCGGGAGCTGGGACGCGAGCGCCTGGAACGCGGCCGGCACGGGCGCCGGTACGGGTACGGATGCGGACTACTCCGGCTACACCGCCTATCCGACGGCCTCCTTCGGCTACGACACCTCCGCCGAGCAGACCGGCCACTGGGCGATGCCGGGCTTCGGCACCACCGGCACCGAGACCGGCGCCTACGACGCGACCGCCTGGAACACCGTCACGCAGACCCCGGCGCAGCCCGAGGCCGCATACGCGTACGACTACCAGCCCGCGCAGCAGGACTACGCGTACGGCACGACCACCCTCGGCACCGACGGCTACGTCCACGAGGCCCAGGCCGCCGCGACGGAGCCGGAGACCGCGACCGCGGCCGCGACCGACACGTACAGCGAGACCGCCGTCTTCGAGGTGCTCTCCGACCCGGCACCCGAGGCGGCCGAGGAGTACGAGCTGCCCGAGGTCCACGAACTGCACGGCGTGCACGACATGCCCACCCAGGCGATGCCGGTGACCTCCGCGCCGCGCTCCGCGCGCCGGACCGCCGGCAAGGGCACCGCCAAGGCCGGCGGCGGCAAGGCGACCGGCGGCCGCCGGCGCACCCCGGCGAAGCGTTCCGCCCTGCTGACCGTCGCGGTTCCCTCCGCCTGCGTCATGGGCGTCGCGGGCGTCGCGGCCGCCTCCGTCGGCGGGCTGACCGGCACGGACAAGCCCGGCGAGGACACCACCACGATGGCCGCGCCCGACCCGGCCTCGGTGAAGCCGGTCGCCGCGAACACCAAGCTCGACACCCAGCTGGTCGCGCTCAGCGCCGACGCGGGCGACTTCGCGGACCGCGCGAGCCGCACGCAGGAGCGCATCGACCTGCGCGAGCGCCAAGAAGAGGAAAAGAAGAAGAAGGCCGAGGAGGCCGCGGCCAAGGAGGCCGCCCGCCCCAAGTTCGCGATCCCCGTGGCGCAGCACGGCCTCAGCGCCAGCTTCGGCCAGGCCGGCGGCATGTGGATGTCGGTGCACACCGGCATCGACTTCCCGGTGTCCTACGGCACCCCCGTCATGGCCGCCACCGACGGCACGGTACGCACGCAGTACAACAGCGCCTACGGGAACATGGCCATAGTGACCGCGCCCGACGGCACCGAGACCTGGTACTGCCACCTCAGCTCCACCAAGATCCGCGGCGGCAAGGTCAAGGCGGGCGACGTCATCGCCTACTCGGGCAACTCCGGCAACTCCACCGGCCCGCACCTGCACTTCGAGGTCCGCCCCGGCGGCGGCTCCGCGATCGACCCCCTGGCCTGGCTGCGCAGCAAGGGCCTGGACCCGAGGTAAGCACCTCGCCACGACCGGTTCCACAGGTGCCCGGCAGCGTTCTCGCTGCCGGGCACCCGTGCGTCCGGGGTGCCCGGCCGGCCCTCAGAGCTTCTGCACCGGCGCGTACCGCAGCAGCAGCCGCTTGGGCTTGTCGTCGCCGAAGTCGATGGTGGCCTGCGCGTCCGCGCCCGCTCCCTTGACCTCCATCACGGTGCCGAGCCCGAACTGGTCGTGCGTGACACGGTCCCCGACCACCAGCGCGATGACGGGCTTGTCGGCGGCCCGGCGCGTCGCGAACCCGGACGGGCCCGATTTCGTACGCGACGAGGACAGGAAGGCCTCGGGCGAGGTGCCGAAGGAGGACCGTCCGCCGCCCGTGCCCGAGCCGTAGCCCGAACTGCGCATCGGGCCGGCCGGCTTCTGGGCCGCCCCCGTGCGCTTCCACTGCAGGTACTGGTCCGGGATCTCCTCCAGGAACCGCGACGGCGGGTTGTACGAGGGGGTGCCCCACGCGCTGCGCATGCCGGACCGGGTCAGGTACAGCCGTTCGCGCGCCCGCGTGATGCCGACGTAGGCGAGGCGGCGCTCCTCCTCCAGTTCCTTGGTCTGGCCCAGCGCGCGCATGTGCGGGAAGACCCCGTCCTCCATGCCCGTCAGGAAGACCACCGGGAACTCCAGGCCCTTGGCGGTGTGCAGGGTCATGAGGGTGATGACGCCGGAGCCGTCCTCGTCCTCGTCGGGGATCTGGTCGGAGTCGGCGACGAGGGCGACCTGCTCCAGGAACTCGGCGAGCGT
This sequence comes from Streptomyces amritsarensis, assembly GCF_001953875.1. GTDB lineage: Bacteria > Actinomycetota > Actinomycetes > Streptomycetales > Streptomycetaceae > Streptomyces > Streptomyces amritsarensis. Next base: position 22,495 of record NZ_MQUR01000078.1, on the reverse strand, counting down.
GCCGGGACCCGCCGGCGCCGTACCCTCCGGCGCCTCGGCGGCCGCGGCCTCGCGCGCCTGCTCGAACTCCAGGGCCACGGCGGCCAGTTCCTGGAGGTTCTCGATGCGCGTCTCGTCCTGCGGGTCGGTCGACGCCTGGAGTTCGGCGAGGTAGCCGGTGCGCTCCAGGACCGCCTCCAGCACCACCGCCGGGCCGGCGCCCGAGTCGACGATCGTACGCAGCTCCTCCATCAGCGTGTTGAACCGCTTCACCGCGTTGGTGGAGCGGGCCGCCATGCCGAAGGCCTCGTCGACGCGCCGCAGCGCCTGCGGGAAGGTGATCTTCTCGCGCAGCGCGAGGGCGTCGATCATCGCCTCGGCGCGCTCGCCGATGCCGCGCTTGGGGACGTTCAGGATGCGGCGCAGCGGGACGTTGTCCTCCGGGTTCGCGAGGACGCGCAGGTACGCGAGGACGTCGCGGACCTCCTTGCGCTCGTAGAAGCGGACGCCGCCGACGACCTTGTACGGCAGGCCGACCCGGATGAAGATCTCCTCGAACACGCGGGACTGGGCGTTGGTCCGGTAGAAGATCGCGACGTCGCCGGCCTTGGCGTCGCCGGCGTCGGTGAGCCGGTCGATCTCGTCGGCGACGAACTGCGCCTCGTCGTGCTCGGTGTCCGCGACGTAGCCGGTGATGACCGCGCCGGTGCCGGCCTCGGTCCACAGGTTCTTGGCGCGGCGGTTCTCGTTGCGCTCGATGACTGCGTTGGCGGCGGAGAGGATCGTCTGCGTGGAGCGGTAGTTCTGCTCCAGCAGGATCGTCGTCGCGTCCTTGTAGTCCTCCTCGAACTGGAGGATGTTGCGGATGGTCGCGCCGCGGAAGGCGTAGATCGACTGGTCGGCGTCACCCACCACGCACAGCTCGGCCGGGGGCAGGTCCGGGTAGCCGGTGCCGACCAGCTCGCGCACGAGCGTGTACTGCGCGTGGTTGGTGTCCTGGTACTCGTCGACCAGGACGTGCCGGAAGCGGCGCCGGTAGTGCTCGGCGACGTCCGGGAAGGCCTGGAGCAGGTGCACCGTGGTCATGATGATGTCGTCGAAGTCGAGGGCGTTGGCCTCGCGCAGCCGCGCCTGGTACATCGCGTACGCCTGGGCGAGCGTCTTCTCGAAACCGTCGGCGGCCTGGTCGGCGAAGGCCTCTTCGTCTATCAGCTCGTTCTTCAGGTTCGAGATCTTGGCGTTGAAGGACTTCGGCGGGAACTTCTTCGGGTCCAGGTCCAGGTCGCGGCAGACGAGCGCCATCAGGCGCTTGGAGTCGGCCGCGTCGTAGATCGAGAACGAGGACGTGAAACCGAGCCGCTTGGACTCGCGGCGCAGGATGCGCACGCACGCGCTGTGGAAGGTGGAGACCCACATGGCGCCCGCGCGCGGACCGACCAGGCCCTCGACGCGCTCCTTCATCTCGCCTGCGGCCTTGTTGGTGAAGGTGATCGCCAGGATCTGGCCGGGGTGGACGTTCCGGGCGGCCAGCAGGTGGCCGATGCGGTGCGTGAGCACCCTGGTCTTGCCGGAGCCGGCGCCGGCCACGATGAGCAGGGGGGAGCCCGCGTGCACCACGGCGGCGGCCTGCTGCTCGTTCAGGCCGTCGAGGAGCGCCGCCGGGTCGATGACGGGCTTGGGGGCGCCGTCCCGGTAGTACGCGTCCCCGGTCATGGGCACGTCGAAGTGACCGCCGAAGAGGTCGTCCGCCCCCGCCTCGGGGGCGGGGTACTCCTCGGGCGGCGGCGGGACCTCGTCGGAGGGGGTGAGGTCCGCCAGGAAGCTGTCGTCAAAGAGGCTGCTCATCGCATTCCGAGTCTAGGGGGCGGGACCGACAGGCCAGCACGAGTTCCAGCAGACCGGGGAAGCGGAGCTCCAGGTCGTCGCGGCGCAGCGCGAGGGAGAGCCTGCGGCCCTGGGGGCGCTGGCAGATCACTCCGCTCTCGCGCAGCGTCCTGAGGTGGTGCGTGACGCTCGACCGGGGCAGGTCGGGCACGACCTCGCCGCAGAAGGCCTCCTCGCCGGAGGCGAGCCTGCGGACGATCTCCAGCCGGACGGGATGCCCGAGCGCCGCCAGGACGTCGACCAGCTCGAGGCGGTCGGCGGCGGGGTGGGTCAGGTCGGCAGCGGCAGGCATGCCCCCACTGTACGCAGTTCTCGTACGGACAGTGCCGAGTGCCGGCCCGCTCCACGCCCGGGCCGTGCGCGTCGGCGGCAGCCGCCGCCGTCCCCGCAGCGGCGGCCCGGCGGGCCGTCACCGAGGGGCTGACCCGCTTCCTCGGCCGCCCGTCCGCACCCGTACGCTCGACTGCCATGGACGTACTCATCAGTGTCTTCGTCGGCCTGCACATCATCGGGATCGCCGCCCTCCTCGGCGGCTTCCTGACCCAGATGAAGGCGATGAGCGCGGGCACCGCCCGCTTCACGCCCGCCATGCTGCACGGCGCGCTGACCATGCTCGTCACCGGCGTGCTCCTCGTCGGCTTCAACGAGATGGACGGCACGCCCGTCAACCACATCAAGGTCGGCGTGAAGCTCGCCCTCCTGTTCGTGATCCTCGCCCTCGTCTACGTCAAGCGTGATGAGGAGCACGTGGACACGGCGCTGTTCGGCGCGGTCGGCGGACTGACCGTGATCAACATCTTCATCGCCCTTCTCTGGCACTGACCCACACCGGAACGATCCATTCCGGTCCTGTGCGGCCAGCTCCGGTCGCATCGGGGCACTTACGGTCATCACGTCATCCGCCCGTTACCTCCGGGTCTAGCGTCCTCCTCCAAGCACCGGCAGAGGAAGGACGTGAGGCCCTCGTGGCCAGTCATCGAAAGCCCAGGCAGCGCCCGCTCTCCGGCGGTTCGGTACGGACCGCCGCCACCATCGCCCTCGCGGGCGCTGCCACCGCCACCGCCTTCGAAGGCACCTCCCAGGCCGCCCCCCGGCCCACCCCCGCCCAGATCAAGACGGAGGTGGACCGCCTCTACGAGGAGGCCGAGGCGGCGACCGAGCGGTACAACGGGGCGAAGGAGCAGGCCGACGAGGCCGAAAGGGCACTGACCGGCCTGCGCGACGAGGCCGCCCGCAAGGCCGACCAGCTCAACACCGCCCGCAGCGCGCTCGGGACGCTCGCCGCCTCCCAGTACCGCAGCGGATCCCTGGGCACCGCCGTACAGCTCGCCCTGGCGGACGACCCGCAGGAGTACCTCGCCCAGGCCTCCTTCGTCTCCCGCGCCGGGGACCGCAGCGCCGCCGGGATCACCACCGTGCGCCGCAAGCTGGACGAGGTCTCCAAGCTGCGGGAGCAGGCCTCCGGCCGGCTCGCCGACCTCGGCTCCCGGCGGGACGAACTCGCCACCCACAAGGCGGAGGCCGAGGAGAAGCTCGCCGCCGCCAAGCGCCTGCTGGCCAAGCTCACCGCCGAGGAGCGGGCCGCCTACGACGCCCAGGCGCCCGGCGCGGCCACCGCGCCCTCCGGCCCGGTCACCGCCGCGCCCCCGCCGCCCGCCGACGGCTCCCGCGCGGCTCGCGCCGTGGCCTTCGCGTACTCCTCGATCGGCAAGCCCTACGTGTGGGGCGCGACGGGGCCCGGCTCCTTCGACTGCTCGGGGCTGACCCAGGCCGCCTGGCGCTCGGCCGGGGTCTCGCTGCCCCGCACGACCTACACCCAGATCAACGCCGGCCGGCGTGTGTCCCGCGACCAGCTGGCCCCCGGCGACCTGGTGTTCTTCTACTCCGGGATCACGCACGTCGGCCTCTACGTCGGCAACGGCCAGATGATCCACGCGCCGCGCCCGGGATCGACGGTCCGCCTCGCGCCGATCGACTCGATGCCCTGGGCCGGCGCCTCCCGCCCGGCGTGAGGCGCCGCGCGTGAGGCGTCCCGCGTGAGCCCGCCCTCCTACGGGGCCTTGACCACGCCGCTCAGCCAGCCGAAGGTCTGCGGCAGCTGCTTGGACCACGAGTCGAGGTTGTGGCCGCCGGTGACCTTCTCCGCGTGCACCACGGTCGGCTGCTGCGCGAGCGCCTTGAGGTCCATGCCCGACAGGTATCCGTCCTGCTCGGCGCCCGACATCCACAGCGAGACCGCCGGCGGCGCCGGCTGGGCCTTGAGGACGTTCTTCAGGTTGTGCGACACACGCAGCTGCGGGTCCTGCGCGACGAGCGAGGAGGGTTCCTGGCCGGGGTCGTTGTAGCCGGACAGGGAGACGGCCGCGCTGTAGCGGTCGGGGTGGGCGATCGCCAGCTTGGCGGCGCAGTAGGCGCCGGCCGAGTAGCCGGCGACGCCCCAGGTGCGGGCCTCGTCCGAGGCCCGGAAGTTGTCCACGACCATCTTGCGGACGTCGACGCTGAACCAGCTGTCCGCGTTGACCTTGCCGGGGAGGTTGGCGCAGCCGGTGTCGCCGTTGCCCACGAGCATGGCGCGCGGCGAGACGAGGATGAACGGCTGCACCTTGCCGCTCTTCATCAGCGGCTCCAGCACCTCGTGCACCTTGAGCCCCTGGAACCAGGACTTGCCCGTGCCCGGGATGCCGGGGATCAGCTCGACGACGGGGAACTTCCTGTTCTTGAAGGCCGGGTCGTCGTACTGCGGCGGCAGCCACACCAGCACGTCGCCCCTGACCCCGGACACCTTCCCGTCGAGCTCGGTCTTCTGGACGCGTCCGCCGAGGCCCTCGACGGGCTGGAACGCCTGCTTGACCTTCGGCGCCTCTTCCACCTTCTTGCCGCCGAGGCCGTCGGGGCCGAGGTCGGGGGCCGCGGTGACGTACGTGCCGGTGCCGAGCAGATCGCTCCACGAGTTGTAGAAGTGCTCGGCCCTGTTGACGCCGACGAAGACCACGGCGACGGCTGTGACCTGGGCGAACAGCACCATCAGGGCACGGAGCAGGGTGCGTACGGCGGCAGGGCCGCGCACCTTGCTCCAGACGGCGAGGGGAAGGATGACGGCGATCACGGTCAGCGCGATCACCGACACGAAGAAGGGTGTACCGGTCAAGCTCATCACGCCAGCCTAGAGTGCGGCCGGCGGGAGCCCGGTTGCCGAGTCGGCCTGCGGTGTGGGTCACACCGCAGGCCGCGGGCCGCCCGACATCACACCAGGCGGCGGGCCGTGGCCCAGCGGGTCAGCTCGTGCCGGTTGGAGAGCTGCAGCTTGCGCAGTACCGCCGAGACGTGGGACTCCACCGTCTTCACCGAGATGAAGAGCTGCTTGGCGATCTCCTTGTAGGCGTAGCCGCGCGCGATCAGCCGCAGCACCTCGCGCTCGCGCTGCGTGAGCCGGTCCAGGTCCTCGTCCACCGGCGGCGCGTCCGTGGAGGCGAACGCGTCGAGCACGAAGCCCGCCAGCCGCGGCGAGAACACCGCGTCCCCGTCCTGCACCCTGAAGACCGAGTCCACCAGGTCGGTGCCGGTGATGGTCTTGGTGACGTAGCCGCGCGCACCGCCGCGGATCACACCGATGACGTCCTCGGCCGCGTCGGACACCGACAGCGCCAGGAAGCGCACCGGGTGCTCGGCGGCCGCCATCAGCGGGGCGCAGCGCCGCAGCACCTCGACGCCGCCGCCGCCGGGCAGGTGCACGTCGAGGAGGACCACCTCGGGCCGGGTGGCGGTGATGACGGTGACGGCCTGGTCGACGTCGGCGGCCTCGCCGACGACCTCGACGCCGGTCCGGTCGGTCTCACCGATCTCGGCCTGCACCCCCGTGCGGAACATCCTGTGGTCGTCGACGAGCACCACCCGGACGCGCCTGGTCTCCCCCGTGCCTGCGTTCTCTCCGGCCTCGGTCATGCCGCGTTCGCCGCCCTCTCCATCTCCAGCTCGACTTCCGTGCCGCCGTCGGGCGCGGACCGCAGCCGTGCGGTCCCGCCGTTGCGCTGCATCCGGCCGATGATCGATTCTCGTACGCCCATGCGGTCTTCGGGTACCGCGTCGATGTCGAAGCCCGGGCCCCGGTCCCGAACGGACACGAACACCGTCTGCCCCTCCACCTCCGCGTACACCTGTACCGGGCCGCCCTCGCCACCGTACTTGGCGGCGTTGACCATCGCCTCGCGCGCGGCCTGGATCTGGGCGCCCAGCTTCTCGTCGAGCGGGCAGTCCCCGACGACGACGACCTCGATGGGCACGCCGTGGTGGTCCTCCACCTCGGCGGCGGTCTTCTTCACGGCCTCGGCCAGGGTGGCCGGCTCCTCGGCCTCGTCCTTGCCGGTGCCCTCGGGCTTGTAGAGCCAGTTGCGCAGCTCGCGCTCCTGGGCGCGGGCGAGCCGGCGCACCTCGCCGACGTCCTCCGCGTTGCGCTGGATCAGGGTGAGGGTGTGCAGCACCGAGTCGTGCACGTGGGCGGCGACCTCGGCGCGTTCCTGGGCCCGGATGCGCATGAGCCGCTCCTCGGAGAGGTCCTGCGTCATCCGGATCAGCCAGGGTCCGGCGAGCAGGGCGACGCCGACGAGCACGGCGAGGGTGGCGGTCAGGACGTTGCCGAGCTGCGCGGCGGAGCCGCGTACGACGATGAAGACGGTGAGGCCCACACCGACCAGGGCGACCCCGGCGAGCGCGCGGGCGGCCTGGAAGAGCCGCCCGTGCCGTCCGGCGGCGGTGGTCCAGTGGGCCCGGCGGGCGTTGTCGGCCTGCCGCCAGACGAGGACCACCCCGGCCCCGACCAGCAGCGTCGGCCACACGTAGCGCCCGGACTCGCCGCCCAGCTGGACCTTGGAGATGAAGATGCCGGCGCCGACGAACAGGGCGATCAGTGCCGTGATCTGTCCCCGGTCGGGTTTGCGCAGGCGCCGGGTGCCGTCGGGGAGGGCCTCGAAGAAGGAGCGGTGCCCGGCGCGGCCGCCGACACCGAGCGGTACGAACACCCAGAACGCGGCGTAGAGCAGGACGCCCAGCCCGTCGCCCCACATGAACAGCAGGAGGAAGGCGAGCCGGACCCAGCCCACGGGCAGCCCGAGGTGCCCGGCCAGACCGCGCGCGACACCGCCGAGCATCCGGCCGTCGGCGCTGCGGTACAGCTTGCGCTGCGGCGGGTCGTCGGCGTCCGGGGCGTGCGGGGGGCGGGAGGCGGCGGCTAGGGGCATGTCACCAAGGGTCACACGGGGGGCCGCGGCGGGGCATCAGGGCATCCCCCCAGTTCCGCCCGGGAGATCTCAGGGTTGCGCCAGGGTAGGACCGGATTCCGGGGGCCCGCGCGGGCCGTCACCATGGACGCATGACCGAAGTACACGACGCCCCGCCGACCGGCGCCGGGGCACCCCGGGCGGCCGAGACCCGGCCGCCCCTGCGCCGCAGCAAGCGCGACAAGGTCCTGTCGGGCGTGTGCGGCGGCCTGGGCCGGTACTTCGACCTGGACCCGGTGGTCTTCCGTATCGTCCTCGGCGTCCTCGCGGTCACGGGCGGCGTCGGCCTCATCTTCTACGGCTTCGCGTGGCTGCTGCTCCCGCAGGAGGGCGAGGAGGACAGCGAGGCGAAGAAGCTGCTGACGGGCCGGGTCGAGGGGGCGACCCTGGCGGCGGTGTTCACCGCCCTGGTGGGCTGTGCGCTGTTCCTGTCGATGCTGGACAACGGCGCGCTGGCGGTGTTCTCGGTCCTGGTGGTGCTGGCGCTGGGCGGTGCCTCCTACTGGTCGCAGCGGCGGCGGCAGGCCGTCGCCCCCGAGGCGGAGGCGCCCGCCGCGGGCGGGGCCGCGCCCCGCGCCGCGCACTCTCCGGCCGCCCCGCCGGAGACGAAGGCCCCGCCGGCTCCCGGTTCCCCCTCGTGGTGGCGGGACCCGCTGGTCAAGGACGGCACGACCGGACCGGTCGGCTCGACGGGGTACCTGTGGGGGCCCGACGGCGCCGCCGACCCGGTGGAGTCCGAGGCCGGGAGGGCCGCGGACGTGTACGTACGGCCGCCCGCCGCCACCCCGGTCCGGGGGCGCGGCGGCATCGGCGGCCGGGTGTTCGTGTTCGCCCTGCTGGCGGGGGCGGCCGGTACCGCGGCGAAATGGGAGGGCAGCCCCCTCGGCGAGGCCCTGCAGACCGGGCTCGCCGCCGCCCTGATCGTCTTCGGTCTGGGCCTGGCGGTCAGCTCGCTGCTGGGGCGGACCGGCTTCGGCACGGTCGTGCTGGCCGTGTTCACCTCCTGCCTGCTGGCGGGCGCCGCGGCGCTGCCGCGCGAGATCGGCACCGACTGGCGGGAGGTCGAGTGGCGGCCGGCCGCGGTGGCCGACGTACGGCCCGAGTACGAGGCGGGCACCGGGCTGGCGACCTTGGACCTGAGTCGGCTGGACGTGCCAAAGGGCACCACCGTGGCCGTCAGGGCCTCCATCGACGCGGGCCGGCTCAAGGTGCTCCTGCCCCGGGAGGTCACCGCCCGGGCGGACGTCACGGTCCGCCGCCTGGGCGACATCCAGCTGCCGGGCGACTACGCGGGCCGCATCGAGCGGGCCGGGCCCGGGCAGCAGAACCGGACGGCGACCCTCGCGCCGGCCGCCGGCACCGAGGCCGGCGGGACGATCGAGCTGGACCTCGGTGCGGGTATCGGACAGGTGGAGGTGGCCCGTGCGGCGTCATGAGTTCCAGCCGGGACGGCTGATCGCGGGACTGGTCCTGCTGGTGGCGGGCGTGCTGTACCTCGTCGAGACCACCGGCGAGGCCGACCTGCCGTGGTACGCGGTCGTCCCGATGACCGCGGGCGGGCTGACGCTGGCCGCCCTGGTGGGCCTGGTCACCTACGCGGTACGCCGGGACCGGCGCGACCGGATCTCCGAGTCCAGCGACAGGTAGGGCGCACCGGCGAGGATCAGCGGGGTCCAGGCCATCAGGTAGATCAGGTCGTTGCCGTAGTAGTACGGGGACACCGCCCACGACACCGTGAGCCACAGGCTGAGCGAGATCAGCGCCCCGCCGGCGGCCGCGGTCCGCGACAGCAGCCCGACCAGGGTGCCGAGGCCCACCAGGATCTCGGCGACGGCGAGGAACACGGCGAAGCCCACCGGGGATTCGAGGGACAGGTCCACGAGGGCGGGGACGGCGGAGGTGTCGCGCACCCCGCGCATCAGCTCGCCGATGGATCCTTCGCCGGAGGCGGAGAGGAACGCGGGATCGAGCAGCTTGTCCAGCCCCGCGTAGACGAAGGTCACGCCGAGGAAGAGCCGCAGGGGCAGCAGGTGGTACCGGGCAGCCTGGTCACGCAGCCCGCGCGGTACGTCGGTCCGGGGAGGTGCTTCGGTTCTGGTCACGCGACATGTCTACCCCGATCACTCGGCCACGTCGATGGTGCAGCGGTTGGATTCCACTCCGGCGGCCGTGACCACCTGGATCTCGGTGCGCCCCGGCTCCACTTCCGCCGGGACCGGCACCGTCAGCACCGCGTCGGAGGGGTTGGTGAACCCGCCGGGCACCGGAACCAGCGGTACGTGCACGTGGACCGCCCCGATCCGCACCACCAGCCGGGCGAGCATCTCCGGGGTCTGCGCCCCGGGCGGCACGAAGCCCACGCCGCGGATCTCGATGTCGTCCCCGGGTCGGACGGCGGCGTCCAGGTCCCCGGGCTCCCGTCTGCGCACCACCGACAGCACGAGCGGGCGGCTGCCCTCCGCGTACTTCGCCGCCAGGTACACCGCGGCCGACAGGGCGACCAGCAGGGCCAGCGACCACGGCAGTTGCGGCAGCCGGTCGGGGAAACGGGCGAGTGAGGCCGCCGCGTAGGCCAGGACGACCGTCGAGACGAGCACGTACTGCGCGTCCGGGAAGCTGCCGCGGCCCGCGTCGTCCGTCAGCAGGTCCGCGCCGCGCGGCCGGTCGGCCGGCAGCTTCTGCAGCCGCTGGCCCATGATGCGGACGGAGACGACCCGGCGCACCAGCACCGCCACCGCGGAGGTCAGCACGACCACCGACAGCAGCGGCAGCGCCCGGTCCAGGGCGAGGCCCGCGTACAGCGCCCGGCGCTCCGGGCCGGGGGCCGACGCCGCCAGCCGCAGCGCGGGCAGCAGGGTGGCGAACGCCGTGAGCACCACCCAGGCACTGGGCACCGCCTTCGAGGTGGACAGCCGGTTGTCCTCGCCGACCAGCGGGGCCAGCAGCCCGCCGCGCAGCGACTGGGCGCGGGCCGCGACCGTCAGCAGCCCGGCCAGCAGCAGCGCGGCGAGCAGTCCGGCGGTGCGGGCCGTGGACCAGCCCGTGCCCAGCGCGGCGGCGACCTGGATCAGCAGCAGGACGCCGGCGGCGATCCACACGGCGAGGACGGCCCGCCGCGAGAACACGTACAGCCAGGAGTTGCCGGCTTCCCGGCCCCGGTCGGCGACGTTGCGGGCGGACAGGGCCAGTTCGTCGGAGACCCATTGGCGGGAGGCGCCGAGGGAGTGGGCCACGGCGGCCGGAACGCCCTGTCCGGCGGCGAACTCCTCGCGCTTCTCCAGGAACGCGGCGACCGCTCGGCGGTGCCCTTCCCGTGCGCACTCTTCGCAGGCGCAGGCAGCGGTATGGGTGCCGCGGGACATCTCTTGGACAGCCACGTACGTGCCGCCTCTCTGAACTACGGGGCAATGCCAGCGAATTGTGCACCACTGCGGCAGTGCTCCGGATTGCGCACGATGTCAGAGCAGGTGATTAACGGTTCATGATGTTGACGCCACGTCCGCGGACACCTTGTCCGTGGCCGTCATGGCCGCGACCGTCTGCCACAGCGGCTGGTAGCTCACCCAGGCGGCGAGGTCCCCGCCGAACCGCTCGCGGGTGGCGACGGCGCTGTGGTGGTCGATGGGCACCGGCTTCCCGGCGGCCCGTGCGATCAGCTGGACCTGCGCCGCCCGTTCCGCCGCGACGAACCACCAGGCGGCCGCGTCCACCGAAGCGCCGACCGTCAGCAGCCCGTGGTTGCGCAGGACGAGCGCCTTGTACGGGCCGAGCGCGCGGCCGATCCGAGCGCCGTCCTGCGCTCCGGCGTACTCGTCGAGGAGCGCGTGGTCCTCGTAGAAGGCACAGGCCTCGTGGGTGATCGGGGCGAGCAGTTCACCGAGGGCGGCCAGGGCCCTGCCGTACGGGGCCTGCACGCGGACGACGGCCACCGCCTCGGGGCGTGCCCGGTGCACGGCGGCGTGCACGGCGAAGGCCAGCTGGTTGACCCGCCGCTCCCCCTGCACCACGTGCCCGTCCCCGTCGACGAGCAGCAGGTCCTCCGGGCGGAGGGCGACGAAGGCGCGGCCGAAGGGGTTGACCCAGTAGCAGTCGTCGAGCTCCGGGTCCCGGGCGGTGACGTGCCCGGCGACCCCGTCCTCGTACCCCAGGCGCGCGAACAGCCGCAGCGTCCCGGCGAGGCGCTCCTTGCGGTGCGCGCGCTCCTCGGCCGGGTCGGTGTGCGCGGGCGGCATCTCGAACCGCAGCCGGTCCACCGGCACCGGGCCGGGCCGTGTGCCCGGCGCCGCCGTCTCCTCGGACATCGCCCGCCCTCCTCCGGTCCGTCTCCGCCGTCGTCGGCGCAAGGTACTGGCCGCGGCGTGAGGAGAACAGAGGCGCGCGGGCGTCGAAACGGCGACGGCGCCGCCGCTCAGCCTGGCTGAGCGGCGGCGCCGTCGTGCGGGGCGGGGCCCCTTACTCCCACTCGATGGTGCCCGGGGGCTTGCTCGTGCAGTCGAGGACCACACGGTTGACCTCGGGCACCTCGTTGGTGATGCGGGTGGAGATCCGGGCCAGCACCTCGTACGGCATGCGCGTCCAGTCCGCGGTCATGGCGTCCTCGGAGGAGACGGGGCGCAGCACGATCGGGTGGCCGTAGGTGCGGCCGTCGCCCTGGACGCCGACGCTGCGGACGTCCGCGAGCAGGACGACCGGGCACTGCCAGATCTCGCGGTCCAGGCCGGCCGCGGTGAGCTCGTGGCGGGCGATGGCGTCGGCCTCGCGCAGCAGGTCCAGGCGCTCCTTGGTGACCTCGCCGACGATGCGGATGCCGAGGCCGGGGCCGGGGAAGGGCTGGCGCTGGACGATCTCGTCGGGCAGGCCGAGCTCCTGGCCGACCATGCGGACCTCGTCCTTGAACAGCTGGCGCAGCGGCTCGACGAGCTCGAACTCGATGTCGTCGGGGAGGCCGCCGACGTTGTGGTGCGACTTGATGTTCGCGGTGCCGGTGCCGCCGCCGGACTCGACGACGTCCGGGTAGAGGGTGCCCTGCACGAGGAAGGCGACCGCGGGGCCCTCCTCCTGGAGGATCTCCAGCTGGGCCTGCTCGAAGACGCGGATGAACTCGCGGCCGATGATCTTCCGCTTGGTCTCCGGGTCGGAGACGCCGGCGAGCGCGTTCAGGAAGCGCTCCTGGGCGTCGACGACCTTCAGCTGCACGCCGGTGGCGGCGACGAAGTCCTTCTCGACCTGCTCGGTCTCGCCCTTGCGCATCAGGCCGTGGTCGACGTAGACGCAGGTCAGCTGGGAGCCGATGGCCTTCTGTACGAGGGCCGCGGCGACCGCGGAGTCCACGCCGCCGGACAGGCCGCAGATGGCGCGCTTGTCGCCGACCTGCGCGCGGATGGCCGCGACCTGCTCCTCGACGATGTTGCCCGTGGTCCAGGTGGGGGCCAGGCCGGCGCCGCGGTAGAGGAAGTGCTCCAGGATCTGCTGGCCGTGCGTTGAGTGCATCACCTCGGGGTGGTACTGCACGCCGTACAGCTTCTTCTCGTCGTTCTCGAAGGCCGCGACGGGCACGACGTTCGTCGACGCGGTGACGGTGAAGCCCTCGGGGGCGGCGGAGCAGGCGTCGCCGTGCGACATCCACACCGACTGGTTCTCCGGGGTGCCCTCGAAGAGGGTGGAGCCGGCCTTGGAGACCTGCAGCGGGGTGCGGCCGTACTCGCGGGCGCCGGTGTTGTCGACGGTGCCGCCGAGGGTGGTCGCCATCAGCTGGAAGCCGTAGCACATGCCGAAGACGGGGATCCCGGCCTCGAAGAGGGCGCGGTCCAGCTGCGGGGCGCCTTCCTCGTAGACGGAGGACGGACCGCCGGAGAGGATGATCGCCTTGGGGTTCTTGGCCAGCATCTCGTCGACGGGCATCGAGCTCGGCACGATCTCGCTGTAGACCCGTGCCTCGCGGACGCGGCGGGCGATGAGCTGGGCGTACTGTGCGCCGAAGTCGACGACGAGAACCGTGTCCGGGGCGCTGTCGTGGGCGGCGGAGGGTGCTTCTGGCACGGGGCGGCCTTCCGGCGGAAGAGGTGGCTGTTTTGTCGATTCTAACGGGGGACGCCGGGGCCCCTTCGTCTCACCATCCGAATCGGCTTGGCACGCGAGCGGACGCCGGGCCATAATCCGTTTCGTGCGCAAGCAGCTGAGCTTCCTCTTTACCTATGGCACCGGCCGGTCCGGTCGCCATGGGTCATCGTGATGCTCGCTTGAGCCGCTGACTTCCCAGAGCGCCCCGGTCCGACAGGACCGGGGCGCTCTGCGCTTCCGCTCCTGCCGGCACGACCCACAGGAGAACACCATGAGCGTCACCACCACCCCCGAGCAGCTGATCGCCGAGTCCCGGACCCGTATCGACGCCATCGACGACCGGATCATCGGGCTGATCCAGGAGCGGATGGCCGTCTCGACGGTCATCCAGGACGCCCGGATCGCCTCGGGCGGGCGCCGCGTGCACCTGTCCCGCGAGATGGAGGTGCTCTCCCATTGGAGCGACGCCCTCGGCAAGCCCGGCACGGCCCTCGCGATGACCCTGCTGGAGCTGTGCCGGGGCCGGGTGTGACGGCTGTTCGTCACCCGTCCGGAGCGTGACCGGCCCCGGGACGCTTCGTTGGTGAGGATGTCCGCGTCAGCCAGCCGCGGAACCGCAACACCACGCGTGGCTCGCAGGAGCGATGAGACGTACGCCTCGTGGTGCGTGCGTCGTGGGACCTCGCTCCTTCGCGTGACCGGACGGCAGGGGACAGCAGCCCGGTCACCCCGTAAAGACGGCCGGCCCGGGGGACGCCCCGGGCCGGCCGTTCTGCGTACGGAGCCGGGCCGCTAGACGTGCGCGCCGGTCCTGCGGCGGAAGGCCAGGACCAGGCCGCCGCCCGCGGCCACGAGCACCGCGCCGCCGAGCGCGAGCATCCCGGCGGAGCTGCCGGTCGCGGCGAGGCCGCCGTTCGCCGTGGCGCCCGAGGTGGCGGTGGCGGTCGGCGTGGCCGAGGTGGTCGCCGTCGCGGTCGGCGAGGGGCTGGTCGTGGCGGTCGGCGACGGCGAGGCGCCGCCGTCCTTCGCGCTGATCACGACGGGCGTCTTGTCATTGGCGTGGTTCGGGTCCCACGGCTGGCCCTTGGTGCCCTCGGGTGTTCCCTGGCCGACCGAGACGGAGCCCGCCGCGTTCGCCACGACCTGCTCGATCTTCAGCTCGAACGGGTAGCTGAACTTCTCCCGCTCCCCCACCACGTGACCGGTGGAGCAGAAGTAGCGCGGCGCGCCCAGCGTCTGCTCGCGGGCGGTGCCGTCGGCGTTGACGCCGTGGCAGCCGGCCGGGACCTTGGTGACCTTCGTACCGGCGGGGATCACGATGTCGGTGCGGGCGACGCTCTTCCCGGAACGCAGTTCCGCCACCCAGGCGGGACCGTTGTTGCGGAAGCCGAAGTCGGCGCGGACCGTCTCGCCCGTCCCGCCGGCGAGGGCGACGGGCCAGGCCACGAGGTCGGCGCTGTTCTTCGTCCGGAAGTCGAACTCCTGGAGGTTGTTCCAGGGGTCGAGGTCCGCCGACTGCGCGGAGGCCTCGGCGGCGCGCTCCCGCACCGCCAGCTTCTTGCCGCCGGTCGGCTTCCTGGACGTCTTGGCGGCCTTCGGCTGGTGCCCGTCGGCGTACACGGCGTAGGTGAGGGTGTCGGCGAAGGCGTGCGGGGCGGCCTTGAGGGTCAGCGAGCCGTCGACCCCGTAGACGCTGCCCGGCTTGTACTCGCCCTCCAGCAGGCACTGCACCGTGCTCCAGGCCGTGTTCAGGGGCTGTCCCTCACCGGTGTCCTCGGAGTAGGAGCAGTTGTCGTACTGCTCCAGCAGGTCGATGCCGTGGGTGGTGCGCATCTCCAGGACGACGCCCTGGACGGGCTCCGTTCCCTCGTTCGCGAAGACGATCGACAGGTTCTGCTTGTCGCCCGGCTTCTGCTCCTCCTTCAGCGCGGCCCGTTCCAGTACCAGGTCGGGGCCGCCGACGCGGACCTTGGTGGTGGCGGCCTTGAAGGTGGCGCCCTCGGCCTTGCCGGTGACGGTGAGGTCGGCGGTGGCTCCGGCCTTGCTGCCGGGGGCGGCGCTGAGGTCGAGGTCGACGATGCCGGTCTCGCCCTTCCACAGCGCGGGGCGCTTGCAGGTGACGGCGGCCTCGGTGAGCGTGCAGTCCGAGCCCTGCTGCTTCGCGAGGGCGACGTCGGCGATCCCCTTGAGGCCGCTCAGGTCGATCGTGAAGGTGCTCCGGCGGTCGAACGCGGAGGCGGTGTCGTTGACGAGCCGGAACTCGACCGAGGTCTTCTGCGGTGTGCCGCTCTGCCCGGGGTGCGGGCGCAGGCCGATCTCGGCCGGCCCGGCCAGGGTGAAGACGGGGTCCGCGGCGTGTGCCGGAGTGGCTGCGAGCCCCAGGGCGGCGACGCCGCAGGCAGCCAGCAAGGAGATGCGCTTTCTCATGCTGCCGTTGACGGTCGAGCGCGAGTCGCAGTTGCCTCGTTCACTGTGTGATCGACGCCACAGCCCGGCTCGGCGGATTCCGGTACAACCATCAAGGCTGAACATCTGTCACGTATGTACCGCGGTGGGTACCGCGCTCGGAGGGGGAGCGCGGTACCCACCGTCGTCATCCGGCAGGTTCCGGATCCCGTGGGGGAATATCGGGGACGGCCAGGAACGGCAGCCGCAGCGCGCCGAACGCGTCCTTGGGCACGGCCGGCCGGACCGGCTCCACGGCGTCCAGGCGGGTGTAGGCCGCGCCCTGTTCGGGCCGCGGGTCCCGCTCGCCCTTGTTGGGCCAGTACGACATCGCCCGCTCCGCCTGTGCGGTGATCGTCAGCGACGGGTTGACCCCCAGGTTCGCGGAGACCGCCGAGCCGTCCACCACCGAGATGCCCGGATGGCCGTAGAGCCGGTGGTACGGGTCCACCACGCCCTCGCCCGCCGACGCCCCGATCGGGCAGCCGCCGAGGAAGTGCGCGGTCAGCGGGGTCCCCATCAGCTCGCCGACGTTGCTGCCGGGGAAGCCGTTGATCTCCTCGGCCAGCAGGGTCGCGGCCTGCGTGGCCTCCGCGATCTGGACGGGGTTGGGGGCGCCGTGCCCCTGGCGGGCGGTGAGCAGGCCCTTGCCGATGCCGCCCGGCTTGCGGTAGGTGGTCAGCGAGTTGTCCAGGGACTGCATGACCAGGCCGATGATGGTGCGCTCCGACCAGCGCCGGTTGGACAGCGACCGGGCCAGCTGGAGGGGGTGCTTCGCGGCCCTGGCCAGCCAGCCGCGGACCCGGTGGGCGCCGTAGGGGACCTGCGTGACGGTCATGAACCCCATCGCGTTGGAGCCCTTGCCGTAGCGGACCGGCTCGATGTGGGTGTCGGCGTTGGGGTGCACGGAGGAGGTGATCGCCACCCCCCTGGTGAAGTCGGCCCTCCGCTCCGTGCCGGGGCCCGCGCCGCGGCGCCTGCGGTAGCGGCGGTCGTCGGTCTGCGCGCCGATGATGCCCTCGGAGTTGGTCCGGGTCAGCTCGCCGAGCCGCTGCGACAGGCGCGGCAGTTCGCCGCGGTCCTTCATGGTGTGCAGGAGGGTCTGCGTGCCGTACGTGCCGGCCGCGAGGACCACGTACCGGCAGCGCAGCACCTTCGCCTTCCCGCGGCGGCGGCCGTCGGTGGGCACCGTGCGGACGCGGTGGCCGCCGTCCGGGTGCTCGGACAGGGCGGTGACGGTCGTCATGGGGTGGATGACGGCGCCGGCCCGCTCGGCGAGGTGCAGGTAGTTCTCGTTCAGGGTGTTCTTCGCGCCGTGCCGGCAGCCGGTCATGCACTCGCCGCATTCGGTGCAGGCCCTGCGGGTGGGGCCGGCGCCGCCGAAGTAGGGGTCGGCGGCCTCCTCGCCGGGCCGGACGCGGGGCCCGTCCGCGGCGTCCTCGCCGTCGCCGAAGAAGACGCCGACCGGGGCCATGTGGAAGGTGTCCGCCACGCCCATCTTCTCGGCGGCCGCCTTGAGGTGGACGTCGGAGGGGGTCATGGTCGGGTTGAGGCGCACCCCGAGCATCCGCTTGGCCTGGTCGTAGTACGGGGCGAGTTCCTCGCGCCAGTCGGTGATGGACGCCCACTGCCGGTCCTCGAAGAAGGCCCGGGGCGGCACGTACAGGGTGTTGGCGTAGTTGAGGGAGCCGCCGCCGACGCCGGCGCCCGCGAGCACCATGACGTTGCCGAGCAGGTGGATCCGCTGGATCCCGTACAGTCCGAGCGCCGGGGCCCACAGGTAGTTGCGCAGGTCCCAGCTGTTCCTCGGCAGGCTCTCCCGGGTGAAGCGGCGCCCTGCCTCCAGGACGCCGACCCGGTAGCCCTTCTCGGTCAGGCGCAGGGCCGAGACCGACCCTCCGAAGCCCGATCCGATGACGATGACGTCGTAGTCGTAGGCGTCGTCGGACGCGTCGTCGTGCGACACGGATACCCCTTAGCGCAGTCGGAGAGCCTTCATGACCTTGAGGCTGCGGGTCATGAACGCCGCGTACTTCTCGTCGTCCATGCCCAGCGAGGGCGCCATCGGGACCAGTCGCTGGTGGGCGACGGTCTGGGCCTCGGTGTACTTGAGGATGCCCTCGGAGCCGTGGCGGCGGCCGAGGCCGGAGTCCTTCATGCCGCCCATCGGGGCCTGGGCGCTGCCGTAGGCGGGTGCGTAGCCCTCGTTGATGTTGACGGTGCCGGTGCGCAGGCGGGCTGCGACGGCGTGGCCGCGGCGGGCGTCCCTGGTCCAGACGCTGGAGTTGAGGCCGTAGGCGGTGGCGTTGGCCTCGGCGATCGCCTGCTCCTCGTCGGTGAAGCGGTAGATCGAGACGACCGGGCCGAAGGTCTCCTCGCCGCAGACCGCCATGGGGGCCTCGACGCCGTCGAGGATCGTGGGCTCGTAGAACAGCGGGCCGATGTCGGGGCGGGCGGTGCCGCCGGCGACGAGGGTGGCGCCCTTGGCGACGGCCTCGTCCACGTGCCGCTGCACGGTCTCCAGCTGGCGCTCGCCGACCAGCGAGCCCATGTCGGCGCCGTAGGCGAGGGCGCTGCCCAGGCGCATGGCCCGGGTCCGGGCGGCGAACCGCTCGACGAACTCGTCGGCGATCGAGGCGTGGACGTAGAGCCGCTCGATGGAGATGCACAGCTGGCCGGCGGAGGAGAAGCAGGCGCGGACGGCGCCCGCGGCGGCCTTCTCGATGTCGGCGTCGTGCAGGACGAGCATGGCGTTCTTGCCGCCGAGTTCGAGGGAGACCCCGACGAGCCGGTCGGCGGCGCCGCGGGCGACCTCGCGGCCGGTGCGGGTGGAGCCGGTGAAGGAGACGTAGTCGGCGTGGCGGACCACCTCGGGGCCGACGACGGGGCCCTCGCCGAGGACGATCTGGAAGACCTCGGCGGGCAGTCCGGCCTCGATCAGCAGGTCGCGGGCCCACAGGGCGGTCAGGGCGGTCTCGGTGTCGGGCTTCATGACGAGCGCGTTGCCCGCGACGAAGGCCGGCAGGGCGTCGCCGACCGACAGCTCCAGGGGGTAGTTCCAGGGGGCGATCTGGCCGACGACCCCGCGCGGCTGGCGCAGCTCGGTGACCTTGGTCAGGGTGGGCATCGCGCCCGTGTGGCCCTTGGGCCGCAGGTACGAGGGTGCCTTGCGGCCGTAGTGGCGGGCCGAGACGGCGACCGCCTGGACCTCCTCGTGGGCGTGCAGGCGGGCCTTGCCGGTCTCCAGCTGGATCAGGTCGAGGACCTCGGCCTGCCGGGCCAGGACCAGGTCGTGGAAGCGCAGCAGCACGGCCGCCCGCTGCCGCACGGGGAGGGCCGCCCAGGCGGGCTGGGCGGCGCGGGCCCGGTCGAAGGCCTCGGCCACGTCCTCGGGGGTGGCCTCGGGGAGCTCCGCCAGCCGGTCCCCGGTGAAGGGGGTGTGGTTGGCGGTGCGGCCTGAGCCGATCACTCCGCGGGTCAGCCGTGCGACCAGGTCGGGGGTCACCACGTCGGCCGCGGTGCGGGCGCCGGCCGGGGCCGGGGCGACCGGGTTGGTGGGCTGCGGCGCGGTGCGGAGGGGGGCTTCGGAGGCCTGCGAGTCCGTCATGCCGGTGAGCGTATTGCGCCCGACAGCCTTTGGGTACCCGCCGGTAACCGGATTTTGCCATTTCCGCCAGTGATCGCTGGCAGGATGCCCTGATCGGCGCCGATCAGGGCTTCTTGGCGGGCGGCTCCCAGCCGCTGAGCACGACGTCGAACTGCTGCTCGGTGATGGCCCAGGTCGCCACCGGGCTCGACATGTAGATGGCGTACTCCGTGCCGTCCGGAGCGATGTACATCTGCTCCTTGGCCCGGCGCGGGCCGGGGTGGTTCTGCTTCTCCGTCCAGGTGAAGTCCCAGAGCGCGGCCCGGGTGCTGTCCCGGAAGGTGTTCTGGTTCAGCCGGACCTTCTTGTAGTCCGTCCGCTTCGCCACCTGCTTCTCCAGGTCGGTCAGGTGGTCCAACGGCGTCCCGTAGTCCGGGGTGGGGTCGGCGGCGATCCGGATGAAGTGCTTGCCGTCGTCCGGGGTGTAGTCGATCTGGTCGCCGTTCGCCTTGCGCGTCCAGCCCTCGGGGACGAACAGCGTGAAGCCGGCGAGGGGGTCCACGACCTTGGTGTACCCGGCCGGCGGGGCCGCCGCCTGCGGCTTGCCGTCGTCGCCCGACTGCCCGCCCGTCGAACTCGCGACCCGGTCCGGATCGCCCTGCTTGCCCGCGTCACCGGTGTACTTGAGCACCCCGAAGACG
Organism: Streptomyces amritsarensis; assembly: GCF_001953875.1. Lineage (GTDB taxonomy): Bacteria > Actinomycetota > Actinomycetes > Streptomycetales > Streptomycetaceae > Streptomyces > Streptomyces amritsarensis. The sequence goes on along the minus strand of NZ_MQUR01000078.1, from coordinate 2,567 downwards.
CCGCCGCCGCCGAGCAGCGCGGCCACCAGGGCCACCACCGCGGCGCGCTTGAGCCAGCCGCCGTCCCGGTCCGCGGGCGCGGCGGCCGCGGCCGCCGTCCCGGAGACGGCGGGCTCCGGCAGCGGGGCCGTCCGCGCGACGTCCTCGTGCGGGGCCGGCTCCTCGGGCCGGTCCTGCGCCGGGGCGAGCTCCTCGGAGGTGACCGCCCGCGTGGGCACGTACGCGTGCGCCGCCTTCGGCTCGCGGCCCTCCATCGCCTCCAGCAGCATCCGCTCGGCCTCCTCCGCCGAGGGCCGCTCCATCGGGTCCTTGCGCAGCAGGGACGTGATCACCGGACCCAGCGCCCCGGCCTGGCGCAGTGCCGGCGGCTCGTCGTTGACCACGGCCTGCATGCTGGAGATGGGCGAGGTGCGGCGGAACGGCGAGCGGGCCTCCACCGCCGTGTAGAGGGTGGCGCCCAGCGACCACAGGTCCGAGGACGGGTCGGGGATGCCGCCGGTGACCCGCTCGGGCGCCAGGTAGTCGATCGAGCCCACGATCTCGCCGGTGCGGGTGATGGACGAGTCGCCCTCGATCGCGGCGATCCCGAAGTCCGTGAGCAGTACCCGGCCGTCCTTGGCGAGCAGCACGTTGCCCGGCTTCACGTCCCGGTGCAGCACGCCGACCGCGTGCGCGGCGCGCAGCGCGCCGAGCACGTGGAGCCCGATCCGGGCCGCCTCGCGCGGCTCGATCCGCCCCGCCGCCTTGGCGGCTTCGGCGAGGGACGGGCCGTCGATGTACTCCATGACGATCCACGGCCGGTCGTCGTGCTCCAGCACGTCGTGGACGGTGACCACCGCCGGGTGCTGGATCCGGGCAGCCGCCCGGGCCTCCTTCTGCGTCCGGGCGTGCATGACGTCCCGGTCGGCCTGGGCGACGTACAGACCCGCCGTCAGTTCCTTGACCGCGACGGTCCTGTGGAGCAGCTCGTCATGCGCGCGCCACACCTTGCCCATACCGCCCCGGCCGATCGGCTCGACGAGCCTGTACCGGCCCGCCAGCACGGCGCCCCCACCTGTCTGCTGTTCCACGAATTCCCGCCGCTCTCTGCACTTCAGGCCAGATTACGGAGCCCACGGGGGCTGTCGGAACCGCCCGGGCGCCGAAAGACGGCACTGTGACGCAATCGCCGTACTGATCGGTCGTCAATATCCGCTCATCCGCCCGCCTTGTAACTCGCCGTGGCCTTCTCGAAGACTTCGGTGACCTTGGTCTGTTCGTCCTCCGGACCGGTCACCAGGACGACGTGGTAACTGCCGCCCAGTGCGACGACGAAATTGCGGGCGAACACGTTGCGGCCGGTCCCGTCGATCCACGTGTAGCGTCCCGTGGCCCGCAGTTGCTGTCCGACCCTGGTGGTCTTCACGTCCCCGACGGTCGACCATGTGGAGGTCCGGTACGGCGTCAGCTCGGGCTCCTTGTCCTTCTGGTACGCCGCCGGGTCCGGATTGCCCTCGACCTTGTCCCGGCCGGGGACCACGGTCAGCACGAACGCCCCGTCGGTGTACCGGACCTGGCCCGCCTCGTTGATCCCGCGGCGCTCCCAGCCCTCGGGGACGGCGATCTCGAAGTGCTCGGGGTCCTGCTGGGTGGTGTAGCCCGGCGGGGCCGGCGCGGGTGCGGCCTGCGACGCGGCGGGCCCCGTGGTCTGGGGGGCGGGCTTGGACTCGGGCGTGCCGGTGGGCACCTGGGAGGGGCTCGGCCGCGACGACGTGTGCGCGGTGGGCTCCCCGGGGCCGTCCTGGTCCTGCGGCACCCCGGCCCGGGGCATGAACAGCATGGCGTACGCGACGGCCCCGGCCAGGAGGACCAGGATGCCGACGAGCAGGGTCCGGCCGAGCGCCATCGGCTTGCGGGCGGCCGCGGGGTTGCGGTGCCGTCCGTGGACCTCGCCGCGGCGGCGTACGACGGGCAGCCGCGCCGGGTCCGCTTCCGGCATCGGCAGCATCCCGAGTCCGGCGTCCGGCTCGGGCGCGGACCGTACGAGCGAGCGCAGCCAGCCGCGCAGCTCCTCGAAGTCGGGCCGCTCGGTGGGGTCCTGGCGCAGCAGCGACTCCACGACGGGGCGGAGCGCGCCGCATTCCTCGGCGAAGGCGGGGGGTTCGGCGCAGACCATCTCGACGAGCTCGGCGACGCTGTCCTCCGGGTACGGGGCGTGGCCCTGCACGGCGCGGTAGAGCAGTGCGCCGAGCGCCCAGAGGTCGGTGGCGGGCCCGACGGGCGCCGCGAGCTGCCAGTGGCCGTGCACGGGTCCGGCCTGTTCGGGGGCCCACCGCTCGGTGACGGCGCCGACGACGGCCATGCGCGTATGCCGGGCCCGCTCGGCGTCGAGCCCGGTCCACGGCGCCGGCTGCGGTGCCGGGGGCGGGCCGCCGGGCGCGGGCCGCCCCGGGGGCTCGGCCTGTCGGTAGCCCTGCGGAAGGGCGAGCTGCGCGGGCAGGGCGGGCGCGGCCGGCGGTTCGGCCCGGCTCCACGCGGGCGGGCCCGGGGCGGGCCACGGCTGCGCCCCGGGCCCCGCCCCCGGCTCC
>NZ_MQUR01000006.1 GCF_001953875.1 Streptomyces amritsarensis | reverse complement strand
GGCCGGGCGGGGCCGGCGCCGCACCGTCGCGCCGGCCCCGCCCCTGCCGGAGACAGCCATGTCACAGCACCCTGAAGAGAACGGGCTCGCTCCCGACGACGCCCTGCTCGTACGCCCCTACATCGCCCCGTCCGGCCCGCCGGCCCAGGCGGAGGTCCCCGCGTGGCCGCAGACCGGTCCGTTCGCCTTCCCCGGCCCGGAGCACGACGCCGGACACGACGCCACGCACGCCTTCGGACACAGCTCGGAGGCCGGGGCCGGGGCCGGGGCCGGGGCGCGGGCGGGGGTGCCCGCCGCGACCGCCGCGCCCCCCGCTCGCGGAGCCCGGCGAACCGCGCGCGCCGGCCGGCGCAGCCGGCTCCCCGTGGCCGTGGCCGGCGTGCTCGGACTGGCGGCAGCCGGTGCCCTCGTGCTCCTGCTGACCGGTCCCGACCCGGAGCGGCCCCGGGCCGAGGCGCCGGCCGACCTGTCGCTGCCGGCCCTCCCGGACCGCAGCCCGGACGCGGCAACGGGATCCCCCGGCCCGCCGTCCGCCCGGTCCGCCGAACCGTCGGCCTCGGCGACCGGCGCACCGACGGGCCCGGGGACGACACCGCCCGCCGCCCCGAGCGCATCGGCGCCGCGGCCGTCGAACGCGTACGTGACCCTTCGCATGGGCGACAGCGGGCCCGAGGTGCGCGCCCTCCAGGAGATGCTCTACGGGCAGGGGTTCACGTACGTGGCCGTCACCGGCGTCTACGACGGCCAGACAAAGCGCGGTGTCGGCCAGCTCCAGCGCGACCGCTCCATCAAGGGCGACCCCCAGGGCGTCTACGGGCCGAACACGCAGGCCGCCATGGAGTAGCGGGCGTCCGTGGTTCAGCGGCCGCCCGCGACCCGCAGCACGGTGCCCGTCGTGTAAGAGGCGTCCGGGGACAGCAGCCAGGAGATCGCCCCGGCGATATCCTCGGGCCGTCCGGGCCGCCCGAGCGGGGTCGCGGCCCCGATGCGGGCCGCACGGTCGGGGTCGCCCATCGCGGCGTGCATGTCGGTCTCGACGGTGCCGGGCGCGACGGCGTTGACCCGGATCCCGTCCGGGCCCAGCTCCTTGGAGAGCCCCACGGTCAGGGCATCGGTGGCCGCCTTGGTCGCCGCGTAGTGCACGTACTCCCCGGGACTGCCCAGGGTGGCCGCAGCCGAGGAGACGTTCACGATCGCGCCGCCTCCGGACTCCGCCATGTCGCGGGCGGCCCGCCGACAACACAGCAGGTATCCGAGGAGGTTGACCTCGACGACCCGGCGCAGGTCCTCGGTGCGGGTGTCGGCGAGCCGGCCCAGCGGTCCCGTCACCCCGGCGTTGTTGACCAGGCCCGTCACCGTGCCGAGTTCGGCGCCGGCGATGTCGAAGAGCCGCTCGGCCCCGCACTCGTCGGCGGTGTCGGCCCGTACGGTCACGCAGCGGGCCCCGGCCGCCCGTACGCGACCGGCGACGGCCTCGGCGGACGCCTCGTCACGGATGTAGCCCAGCACCAGGTCGTGTCCGTCCGCGGCCAGTCGCAGACACGTGGCCGCACCGATGCCCCTGCTGCCGCCCGTGACGACGGTGACCGGACGACGTGACATGGGAGCCTCCTGCGGGACGCGGATCGCGGATCGTGGAGCGTGCCCGTGCGGGCCCGTGCGGGCGCGTGCGGGAGCCCGTCGCGTCGCACGGTGCGGCAGGCTAACACCGTGATAATCGCTGGACCAGCGAAAATGGTGGAACGGAGAGTGGCGTATCACCGATGCGCCGCACCGCCCGGCGGCCCCGACCGGGCGTGTCGGTCTCGTCCATGACAACCCGTTGGAGGCCCTCCATGTCGACCCTGCGCGTCACCGTCGAAGGACTGACCGTCCACGAACATCCCAACGCCGACGCGTTGGAGCTGGCCCAGGTGGGCCTCTACCGAGCGGTGATAGCCAAGGGCGCCCACCGCACCGGTGACTTCGCGCTCTACATCCCCGAACAGGCCGTGCTGCCCGCCGCTCTGATCGAGGAACTGGGCCTCACCGGACGGCTCGCCGGCGGCAATGCCGACCGGGTCAAGGCGGTCCGGCTGCGCGGCGAACTCTCGCAGGGCCTGGTGTGCCGCCCCCGCGCCCTCGCCGACGTCGACCTGGCGCAGGCGGCCAAGGAGGGCACGGACTTCGCGGAGCTGCTCGGCATCACCAAATGGGCCCCGCCGATACCGACCACCATGAGCGGCGACGTCGAGGCCGCCGCCGACCTGCTGCCCTGGGTGGACATCGAGAACCTCCAGCGCTATCCCCACATCTTCGAGGCCGGCGAGCCCGTCGTCCTCACCGAGAAACTGCACGGAACGGCCAGCCTGTTCACGTACGTCGTCGAGGGCGGACGCTCCATCGTCTCCTCGAAGGGCTTCGGCGCGAAGGGACTCGCACTGAAGGAGGACGGGCGCAACCTCTACTGGCGCGCCGTGCGCGGCCACGGAGTGCCCGCCGTCGCCGAGGCGCTGGCCGAACGCCTCGGCGCGACCCGGGTCGGAATCTTCGCCGAGGTGTACGGCGCGGGCGTCCAGGACCTGGCCTACGGAACGGACGTGCGCACCGCCGACGCGCCTCCCGGATACGCCGTCTTCGACGTGTCCGCGGAGATCGACGGACAGGTCCGCTGGCTGGACCCGGCCGCCGTCCTCGCGGACGGCGAACTGCCGCTCGTGCCACGGCTGTACGAAGGCCCGTACGACCTGGACACGGTGCTGGAGCACGCGAGCGGACGCGAGACGGTGTCCGGGCGGGCCGCGCACCTGCGCGAAGGCGTGGTCATCCGCCCGGCGACCGAGCGGTACAGCCCCGTCGTGGGCGGCCGCGCCATCGCCAAGGCGGTCAGCCCGGCCTACCTGACCCGCAAGGGCGGCACCGAGTACGAGTGATCGCCCAGGGTGTTGCGACGCCTGCGACCGACGCCCTGACCACGGCGAGACCCAACAGGGGGAGCCGCCGGTGGTGGGGCCCCTGCCGCACCGGTGTCCGTCCCTGCCGCGCACGCCGGCGGCCCCGCCCCACCGCCGGCACGGTGGGGAAGGGTCCTGTGCACCCCGGAGCGGTCGTGCACCCCTGACCGGTCGTGACCCCTGAGTGGTCGTGCACCCCTGAGCGGCGGCCGTGTCCGACCTGCCGGGGCGCCGTGCGCGTGGTGGGATGGGCCCGGGGCGGGGTCCACCAGCACACCGAGAGGTCGGGTACATGTCCGAGTCGGGCCGGAGCGGCCAGGAAACCATGCGGGCGATGGCGTACGAGACGTACGGCGGGACGGAGGTGCTCCACGAGGCCCGGCTGCCGCTGCCGAAGGTCGGCCCCGGCGAGGTCCTCGTCCGGGTCACGTGCGCCGCCGTCAACCCCGTCGACTGGAAGATCATGGCGGGCGGGCTCGACCCCCTCATGGACGTCGTGTACCCCGTGGTCCCAGGCTGGGACGTGGCGGGCACGGTCGAGAAGGTCGGCATCGACGTCCCCGAGTACGCCGAGGGCGACGAGGTCATCGCCTACGCCCGCAAGGACTACGTGCACGGCGGGACCTTCGCCGAGTTCGTCACCGTGCCCGTCCGCGCCCTCGCGCACAAGCCCGCCTCGCTGAGCTGGGCCGAGGCCGCCGGACTCCCGCTCGCCGGGCTCACCGCCTACCAGCTGCTCACCCGCCTCGGCACCGGCAAGGACGACACCGTCCTCATCCACGGCGCCGCCGGCGGCGTCGGCTCCCTCGGGGTGCAGATCGCCCGCGCCCTCGGCGCCCGCGTCATCGGCACGGCGTCCCCCCGCAACCACGACCGGGTGCGCGAGCTCGGCGCCGAACCGGTCGAATACGGCGACGGCCTCGCCGACCGCGTCCGCGCCCTCGTGCCCGACGGGCCCACCGTCGTCGCGGACTTCGTCGGCGGGGTCGGCGGCGTCACCAGAGAGGTCCTCCACGACGACGGCCGGCACGCGTCCATCGCCGACCCCAGCGTGCTCGGATCCGGCGGCGAATGGATGTGGGTCCGTCCCGTCGGCAGCGACCTGGCCGAACTGGGCCGACTCGCCGACAGCGGACAGCTGAAGGTGCCCGTCGCCAAGACGTTCCCGCTGGCCGAACTGGCGGCCGCCTTCGAACTCAGCCAGGGCGGCCACACCCCCGGAAAGATCATCATCGAGGTCTGACCCGCACGACCCCGCCCGGACCGTGTCCGCGCAGCGGCTCCGGCGGCCCCGTTCAGGCGCCCAGGTCCGGCACCTCACCGCCCGCCGCCCAGGACACCTCCACCCCGCGCAGGCCGGCCCGCCAGCGGTCGGCCGGCCCGGCCAGCCGCGCCGCGTCCGGCGGCGCGGCCCCCAGGCCGATCGCGTACCGGGCCAGGCCCGGCCCGGACTCGAAGGGGCGGGGCCACGCGTGCGCCCCGGTGACACCGGCCTCCTCCAGCGCGCCGAGGAACGCCCGCAACCGCCCGCGCACCCGGCCCCGCACCTCCTCGAACTCCTCCTCGGCCGCCCGTACGGTCACCACCGCCCAGGCGGCGTGCCGGCGGTGCGGCGCCGGTGCGGCCGCCGCCAGGGCTTCGACGCCGAGCCCCGACTCCAGCAGCTCCCATGCCCCGTACAACTCCTGCACCAACAGGTCCCGCAGACCCGGCGACACCTGGGCGGTACAACTGCGCACCGGCTCCGACGGGGTGAGCACCGTGACCGGATCCGGATCCGGATCCGGATCCGGGCCCGGCGCAGCCGCGGGCACCGGATCGGGCCCCGCGGCCGGCCCCGCCCACGAGACCGGCTCGCGCCAGTCCCAGGCGGCCCACCTGCCGAAGAACTCCCGCACCAGCGCGTCGGGAGGCAGGGCCCCCGCCTGCCGGACCGTGCACGCCGCGAGGACCGACCAGGCCACGCCCGGCAGGCCCCCGAACGGTGCCGAGTCCAGGCCCCTGGCCCGCGCCCACGCCTTCACCCGCCGTGCGAGCCCGGCGAACGCGGCATGCTCCGCACCCACCGCCTCCCGTACGGCGTCGGCGTCGCTCACCGCGCTCAGCGCGACGGCGGCGGCCTCACCCAGCTCCGCCCGCCGCGTCACCGCCAGCGCCGGATCCAGGCCGCCGCTGGCGACCACCACCAGGTCGACGGACAGCGGCCCGACACCGAAGCGCAGGCCCGGCACGCGGGCCCCGGTCACCTCGCGCAGCCCGCGGGCCTGCGGCAGCGCGCCCGCCACCCGCTCGCGCACCAAGGCCATGTCGACCGGTCCCGGGAGTGCCGCCACCAGGTCCAGATCGGCGCCCGGCAGGTCGCAGCCCATCCGGCGCGAGCCCGCCACGTGCACCCGCGCGCCCGGCAGCGCGGCCCCGATGCGCGCGGTGACCGACTCGGCGTGATCGGCACCAGGCTCCGACCGGTGCTCCGGCAGGGGCTCCGGGGCCCAGCGCACCTCGCCCGTGCCCAGGGCCACCGTCGCCCGCACCCGCATCGGGCCGTCCCCGCGCCGCGAGAGCACGGCCAGCTCCCCGACCCGCGCGGACACGCCCCCGCCGAGACGCGCCGCGAACTCGGCGACCGCCCGCTGCGGATCCCGGCTGCGGCCCAGCGTCAGATGCGGGGTGTAGCCCCCGTACGCGCCGGAACGCCCCCGGCATCCGGGGAACCGCGCCTCCAGCGCGCGCCGCAGTTCCAGCCACGGCGCCTCCCCGGCCGCCGCCGGATCCAGCCAGACGGCGGCCTCCTCACGGTGCCCGAAGCTGTGCACGCCCTCCAGCCGGGCCTCGAACGGGGCGGTCTCCGCGGCCGCCTCGGCCAGCAGCGGGACGGCCTCGGTGAAGGAGGACTCCGGTACGAAGCCGAAGAGCACGTTCACGTGCGCGGGCCAGCGGCCGTCCGCAGGGTCGTGGTCCCGGCGGACCTCCCGTACCGCGGCCGGGAGGCGAGGCGGCAGCCACGCCACCGCCGTACGCACCGTCGCCGGCACGTCGAGCCGAGCCGGCGACGGTGCGCACGGCGTCCCGAACTCCACCGTCGCCTCCACCCCGAAGTGGTCCGAGACGAACAGCCCGTCGGCTGCCGGGCGGTCGCCGCGCAGCGCCGCCCGCATCACCCGGGCCGGGGTGGAGCCCAGCAGGATCCGGTCCAGCCGGCTCGCGCGGCCCGTCAGCGAACCCACCGCGGCCAGCGGGTTGGCCACCGGATCGAAGGTCGGCGTGGTGTCCGCCGCCCCGTGCACCTCGCACCAGGCGTCCCGCATGCCGAGCGCGGCGGCGGGCCCCGCGACCCCGTGGCGGCCGTCGTTGAAGTCGCCCAGCAGGGCCACACCGGCTTCGACACCGCCCAGGCCCTCCGCGAGCCGGGCCAGTTCGCCCTCCCGCCGCTCGTGCCCGTTCTCGGTGTGGTCGCTGGTCAGGTGGGTGGCGGCGACGACCAGCGGCCCCGCCGCGGTGTCCACCGTCACGGCCGTGACCGCCTTGTGCGCGCGCAACACGTGCAGGCCCGCCTCCCGCACCGGCAGCCGGCTCAGCACCAGCAGCCCGCACTCGGCGACGTCCCGGCCGCCGGGATCCGTGCCCAGGGTGTACCCGGCCCGCACCCACGGCGCCGCCAGCAGCATGCCGAGCAGCTCCGGCTCGACCTCCTGGAGCGCGATCACATCGGCGTCCGAGGCGGCCAGATCGTCCAGCAGGAGCGGCCGGCGCCGGGCGGTGGCGATGCGCGGGGCGTCGTAGCGGTCCCACAGGGTGTTCCAGGTCAGCAGCCGTACCGAGGACGGCGCCGCCCCCGCCTCCACGGGGCCGGCCTGCGCGGGACGCCAGGCGCCGCCGCCCGCCGGATCCCAGGCGTACGGGGTCCGCGCGGTGAAGAACGGCGCCCGCAGCAGGCGCGGATCACGGACCCGGCCCGCGGAGGTCACGTCGATCACGTCCACGCCGGTGGCCCGGTCCCACACCAGCTCGCCGTCGGCCTCGACGAACAGCACCCGGTGCCAGGGGATGTCCCCGCCGGGCACGAAGGAGGGCAGGGGGACCCGCTTCGGTGCCGCTCCGCGCTGGAGCAGGCCGAGCACGAACCGCGCCGGATCGAACCGGGGGTCCCAGCGGACCTGGTGGTAGAGCTGCTCACTGGTGCGCATCGAAGCCCCCGCCCGTCGTGACCGGGCCCGCCGCAAGCGTGCCCGCCGTGTCCTCCACGTCCCCGCCCGCGCCGACGTACCACGTACGGTGCGCCCTGCCCGCGTACGGCGGGCTGAACCGGTGCAGCTGCGAGGCCAGCACCTGCGGCGGCACCGGGTGCGGTCGCACGCCGTTGCGGCGCTCCAGCTCAGCCTCCTCGACCAGCACCACGGCATGGGTGACCAGCGCGTCGCGGCGGCGCGCGACCGCCCCGGCCAGACCGCGCTGCTGGTCGGTGAGCGACGTGGCGTCCCACACGACCGTCCCGCCGCGGGCCAGGGCCGCGTCGAGCCGGTCCAGACCCTCGCGCAGCACGTCGGCGTTGGCCCGCTGGTCCGTGCGCGAACCCCGGGCGGTGCGCAGGTCGTCGAGGCAGACGTACGCGTCCACACCGGGCAGGCCGCGGCCGAAGGTGCTCTTCCCGCTGCCCGAGGGGCCGCACAGCTGCACCAGCCGGGGAAACGATCCGTCGCGCCACTGCCACGTCGCCGCCACGGCCTCCTCCACGGCGGCTCCGGAGATCCTGCCGTCCGCGAACGCGCGCCGGGCCTGCGCCCAGCAGCGGTCGGCAGCGTCCGCGTCCAGGCCTGCGAGGGGCTCCCGCAGCGCGGCGCGCAGGGACTCCAGCGGATCCGGGCCGCCGACCAGGCCCGCCTCCTCGGCCCACAGCGCGGACCACTCCACGCACTCGCGCGCCCCCGGCCCGTCGGCCAGTGCCCCGGCGAGCGCGTGCAGCACCCCGAGATCGGCGGCCGCGGCCATGCGTACGAGCCCGGCCCGCCGATCGGCGTCGGGGAACGGCCGCTGGAGGTACGGGTACAGCCCGAGCAGGTCGCCGACGCGTCGGGCGAGTCCCATCCCGGCCGGTCCCGCGGCGAGCCGTGCGGCCACGCGGGCCCGCGGCTCGCGGCGCAGCGCGGCGGCGAGAACCCCGGCCAGCCGGTCCTCGCCGGTCCGCCCCATGGCGTCGATCCGGGCGGCGGCCTCGAAGACGTCGGCGATGTCGGCGGCCGTGTCCGGGTCCGTGCCGACGGCCGCCGACAGGGCCCCGACATCGGGCTCGGCTCCCGAGCGGACCGCCCACAGCGGGGCCGCCGGACCGAGCCCGTTGGGCACGACCTCCGCGTACATCCAGTGGGTGCCGGTCTGCACGTGCCCGCCCCGCACCCACTTGGCCACGCGACTCCCGAAGTCCGCACGGGCGAAGCCGGCGGCCGCGCGCACGACGTAGCCCTCCTGGCGGGCGGTGTCGAGCCTCAGCCTGCGCAGCGTGCGTTCGTCGAACGTGCCCCGCCACAGCACGCGCGGGGTGGGCACGCCCAGGCCCCGCAGGAACCGTACGGTCCGGTCCCAGTCGAGACAGTGCTCCCCGTCCCACACCGAGAAGCCGTAGAACCAGCTGTCCAGGTCCTCGTACGGGATCGAGTGGCGTGCGTAGAGGTTCTCCCCGCACACCCGCCACCCGGCCGGGATGCCGGGTCCGATCCGCCCCTGGAGGGCCTTGACCCAGGCTCGTGAGGGGTGGTGCCCGGAGTCGAGCGAGCGGGCGTGCAGCCCGTCCGCGTACAGGGTGGTGTTCTCCCCGTCGAGCTTCTCGGTGACCACGACCTCCCGTCCGGCCAGCCCCGCGGACCCGGCGGCCCGGACGTCGTCCGCCGAGGCCCCGGGCGACCAGGGCAGATGGGGCGTACGGGGGTAGTGGGTGCGCATGATCCGCTCCGGCTCGACGACGGGGTCCGCCGTCACTGTAGGTATCCGGGACCGGGCGGATCCACCCAATTCAGCGGCACAGGGCCACGATGGCCGGTGACACCGTGCCCTTGGCCGCCTCGCACAGCGGACCCATGTCGTACGAACGCCCCGGGACGGGCCGGGGCTTCGCCGGAGCCGCCGGCTGCCGGCGGGCCTTCGCCCGGGGCGCGGGCTTCGCCGGTTTCACGGTTCTCACGGTCCTGGGCGCCTCGGCCCTCCGCGGCGCGCGCACCGGCCGGGCCGGCAGGTCCGCGGCGGCGGCCGGCCGGTGCGGCGCCGACGCCGGTGCGAAGACGGGGTCGTCCGGCGCCGGCGCGGTCTGCCCGGACGGCACCGACGGCACCGACGGCACCGACGGCAGCCGGACCAACGGTCCGGCCACGGCCGCGGGTTCACGCGGCAGCCCGCGGTCCGCGGCGGGAGCCGGCTGCGGCGGCTCCGGCGCGGGCACCGGAGCGGGATGCACCGTCACGCATCCGGAGGCCATGACGAGCGCGGCAAGTGTCAGGGGCAGGGCCCGGCGCAGCTGCATCCGACCACCCTGCCGCACCGCCGCCGCGCGGGCCGCGCCGATCACACGGTCGGGTGACTGCGGCCCCGCGACCCGAAACCTCTCGGCGAGCGCGGCGGCGGCACCCGCCACCCGCTCCACGCGGTGCGGCGAGCACGCTCCGTGCCGGCCCGGCCGGAAGCCGGAGCGGATCCGGGCGATCGAACATACGATGGGCGGGAACCGGCGCGGGCGGCTCGCGGCCCCGCCGGACCGGGCCGCCCCTGGGAGACGCATGACACAGGCCGCCGAACCGGCGCGGACCGTCATCCTGACCGTGGACGACGATCCCGGAGTCTCCCGCGCCGTCGCCCGCGACCTTCGCCGCCACTACGGCGCCGGGTACCGGATCGTGCGCGCCGAGTCCGGCGAGTCCGCGCTGGAGGCACTGCGCGAGCTGAAACTGCGCGGCGACCTGGTGGCGGTGATCCTGGCCGACTACCGCATGCCGCAGATGAACGGCATCGAGTTCCTCGAGCAGGCCCTGAACGTGTACCCGGGCGCGCGGCGCGTGCTGCTGACCGCCTACGCCGACACCAACGCGGCGATCGACGCGATCAACGTCGTCGACCTCGACCACTACCTGCTCAAGCCCTGGGACCCGCCCGAGGAGAAGCTCTACCCGGTCGTCGACGACCTGCTCGCCGCGTGGCGGTCCAGCGACTACCGCCCGGTCCCCGCCACCAAGGTCGTCGGGCACCGGTGGTCGGCCCGCTCCTCGCAGGTGCGGGAGTTCCTGGCGCGCAACCAGGTGCCGTACCGCTGGTACTCCTGCGACGAGCCCGAGGGACGCCGGCTGTTGGAGGCGGCCGGGGCCGACGGACAGCGGCTGCCCCTGGTCGTCACGCCCCAGTGCACCGTGCTCATCGAGCCCGCGCCGGCCGACCTGGCCGCCCACGTGGGGCTCGCGACGACACCGTCCGCCGACTTCTACGACCTCGTCGTGATCGGCGGCGGCCCGGCCGGGCTCGGCGCGGCCGTGTACGGGGCCTCCGAAGGCCTGCGGACCGTACTGGTCGAGCGGTCGGCGACCGGCGGGCAGGCCGGGCAGAGCTCCCGCATCGAGAACTACCTCGGCTTCCCCGACGGCGTGTCGGGAGCGCAGCTCACCGAACGCGCCCGCCGCCAGGCCGGCCGGTTCGGCGCCGAGATCCTCACCGCGCGCGAGGTCACCGGCCTGGAGGCCGTCGGCCCCGCACGCGTCGTCCGCTTCTCCGACGGCTCGTCCGTCGCCGCGCACAGCGTCATCCTGGCGACCGGGGTGTCCTACCGGCAGCTCATGGCGCCGGGCTGCGAGGACCTGACCGGCCGCGGGGTGTACTACGGCTCCTCGCTGACCGAGGCCGCCTCCTGCCAGGGCCACGACGTGTACATCGTGGGCGGCGCCAACTCCGCCGGCCAGGCGGCGATGTACCTGTCCCGGGGCGCGAAGTCGGTGACGCTGCTGGTGCGCGGGCCGTCCCTGGCGGCGTCGATGTCGTACTACCTGATCCAGCAGATCGAGGAGGCGCCGAACATCTCGGTGCGCACCCGGACCGCCGTCGAGGCCGCGTACGGCGAGGAGCACCTGGAGCGGCTGTCCCTGCGCGACGTCGACAGCGGTGGGACGGAACTCGTCGACGCCCAGTGGATGTTCGTCTTCATCGGCGCGGCCCCGCTGACCGACTGGCTGGACGGCACGGTACTGCGCGACGACCGCGGGTTCATCCTGGCCGGCCCCGACCTCACACCCGACGGGCGGCCGCCCGCCGACTGGCCTCTGGACCGGCCGCCCTACCACCTGGAGACCAACATTCCCGGCGTGTTCGTCGCCGGTGACGCGCGGGCCCGGTCCGCCAAGCGCGTCGCCTCCGCGGTCGGGGAGGGAGCCATGGCCGTCATGCTCGTCCACCGCTACCTGGAGCAGTCATGAGCGGGCGGCCCGTGCGCTGCGACCCGCAGGAGATCGCCTCGCTGTTCCTGTTCGAGAAGCTCACCCCGCAGCAGCTCGGGCAACTGTGCGCCGAGGGGCGCGTGGAGCGCTTCGACACCGGCCCCGTGTACACCGAGGGCGACCCCGCGTCCTGCTTCTACGTGATGATCGAGGGCACCGTCGTACTGTCCCGCCGGGTCGGCGGCGACGACATCGAGGTCAGCCGCACCTCGCAGCGCGGCGTGTACGCGGGGGCCATGCAGGCCTACCTCGGCGACCGGGTGCCCCAGACGTACACCAACTCGATGCGGGTGACCGAGCCGACCCGGTTCTTCGTGCTCCCGGCCCTGGCGTTCTCCGACTTCATGCAGGAGTGGTTCCCGATGGCCGCGCACCTGCTGGAAGGGCTGTTCTTCGGCGCGAAGAACACCCAGCGGGCCATCGGCCAGCGCGAACGGCTGCTGGCCCTCGGGTCGTTGTCCGCCGGCCTCACCCACGAGCTCAACAACCCGGCCGCGGCGGCCGTCCGGGCCACCGCCACCTTGCGCGAACGCGTCGGCAAGATGCGGCACAAGCTGGCCGTCATCGCGCAGGGCCACTACTCCCGCGAGGCGATCGCCGACCTCATCGAGGTCCAGGAGCGCACGGTGGAGCGCGTCGCCAAGGCGACGGCCCTCAGCCCGCTGGAGGCCTCCGACCGGGAGGACGAGCTCGCCGACTGGCTCGACGACCACGGCGTCGCGGAGGGCTGGCGGATCGCGCCGACCTTCGTGCAGGCCGGACTGGACGTGGACTGGCTGGAGCAGGTCGCGGCGGCCGTCGGCGACGACATCCTCCCCGGGGCCGTCGGCTGGCTCAACTACTCGGTCGAGACCGAGCTGCTGATGGACGAGATCGACGACTCCACCACCCGCATCTCCCAGCTCGTCGACGCCGCCAAGCAGTACTCGCAGCTCGACCGGGCCCCCACCCGCGTCGTCGACGTCCACGAACTCCTCGACAGCACCCTGCTGATGCTGTCCGGCAAGATCGGCCCCCGGGTGCGGGTCGTCAAGGACTACGACCGCACCCTGCCGGACGTACCCGCCTACCCGGCGGAGCTCAACCAGGTGTGGACCAACCTCGTCGACAACGCCGTCTTCGCCATCGGGAGCACCGGAGGGGACGGCACCCTGACGGTCCGCACGGCACGGGAGGGCGACCGGCTGCTGGTGGAGTTCCGCGACACCGGACCCGGAATCCCGGCCGACATCCGCAGCCGCATCTTCGACCCCTTCTTCACGACCAAACCGGTCGGCGAGGGCACCGGACTCGGCCTGGACATCTCCTGGCGGATCGTCGTCAACAAGCACCACGGCAGCCTCCAGGTCGAATCCGCCCCCGGCGACACCCGCTTCCAGGTACTGCTGCCGCTGACCGCACCGGAACCGGACCCCGACCCCGGGAACCCGGCCGGAACCGAGACCGCCGAGGAGCCCGCATGACCGACATCAAGGGGATCGACGCCGGCGTCCCGCCGACCGGCACCGGGTGCGCCGACTGCGACGCGGCCGGCGGCTGGTGGTTCCACCTGCGGCGCTGCGCCCAGTGCGGACACGTCGGCTGCTGCGACTCGTCGCCCGGCCGGCACGCCACCGCCCACTGGAAGGCCACCGGACACCCGCTGGTGCAGAGCTTCGAGCCGGGCGAGGAGTGGTTCTGGGACTACGACGGCAACGAGATGTACGAGTCCGGGCCCGCCCTGGCCCCGCCCGGCCACCACCCCGCGGACCAGCCGGCCCCCGGACCGGCCGGCCGGGTGCCCGAGGACTGGACGCGCCGGCTGCACCGCTGACCCGCCCGGGCCTGGACGTACTACGGGGCGGGTTCCAGCGCCCCGCCGTGCGGGTGGCCCGCCCGGCGCAGGGCGGCGGGCGTGGTGCCGTACCAGCGCTGGACCGCCCGGCGCAGCGCGCGGGCGTCGGCGTAGCCGCTGCGGGCGGCGATCGCGTCGATGCCCAGGTCGGTGGTGTGGAGCAGCCGCGCGACGTGGTCCCGGCGCACGGCCTCCGCCTCGGCGCTCCACGTGGTGCCGTGTTCGTCCAGGCGGCGCTGGAGGGTCCGCGGGCTGACGGCCATGCGCCGCGCGACGGTGGCCAGGGCCGGTCCGGCCTCGTCCTGGACGGAGGCGAGCGCGCTGCGGAAGAGATCCAGCCAGTCGCGCAGCGGGACGGCCGAGGCGAGGGTCTGGTCGGCGTGCCTGCGCAGCACGGCCGACAGCCCGGGCTGGGCGTGCGGTGTCGGGGCGGTCAGGTCGGCGGTGCGCAAGGTGATCGAGCTGACCGGGGCGCCGAACTCGATGGTGCGGGTGCCGTAGAGCTCGATCAGCGCGTCGTGGTTTCGGGGTGCCTCGGCGGCCAGGGCCACGTGGAGGGGGACGAGCGGCCGTTGCGCGGCCTCCCTCAGGCGGCGCAGGTACAGGCCGAGGGCGCAGGCACGTACGGCGCAGGCGGCCTCGTGGGCGAGATCGCCCCTGTTGAGGTGGCTGAGGGTGACGCGGTTCCCGTCCTCGGTGATCCGCAGGTCGTCCGTGCTGGTGTCGACGACGGCGGCGAGGTAGGCCGCGGCGTCCCGGATCCCTTCGAGCGGAGTGGGCGCGGAGGTGATCAGGTAGTCCCACACCCCGAGGCTCCCGACGCCCGACTCCTGGGCCAGCAGCAGGGACACCTCGGTCCAGGGAGCGTGGACGGTCGCCAGTTCCGCGATGCGGATGCTCGTGACGGCGGGCGGCCGGCACAGGTCGTCGTTGAGGTGCTCGGGCGCCATGCCCAGCAGGTGCGCGTAGCCGGTCGGGGGTATTCCGAGCAGACGTGCGGCATTGACGTTGAGTCGGGTGAGGGCCGAGGACGTTGTCCCCCGATGCGTATGCGAGACCACAGGTGGTGAGCATAGACCAGCGCGAAATACCAGCTCATCGCCGCCATTTGGGTCCTGATGTCCCCAATCCGACGCGCCGGGTCCCCCCTTGGCGCGTTCGGTCCCCTTGCTGACGTCCGCTGCCATGGGTCGAGCAGGCCTCCCCGGCCTAGCGTTGTGATCGTTCCCGCGGGGTGCCCGGCACCCGGGGACGAGTACGGGAGGTCCCGTCCGGATCGGAGTCCCCCCACGGGGGTGGGGGGCTCGGACCCATGGCGCGCGGTCGCCTCCCGTCCTTCGCTGCGGACCGCCGTTTGACCCTCGACCTGGTGGAGGGCGCAGAGTTCCGGCTGTGGAGAACGACATGCACAGCATCGGTGAGATGGCCAGGGACAGCGGCCTGAGCGTGAGCGCGCTGCGGTTCTACGACGGTGCCGGCGTGCTGGTCCCGGCCCGCGTGGACCCGGCCACCGGCTACCGCTGGTACGGCCCCGAACAGCTCGAGGAGTCCCGGGTGCTGGCCCGGCTGCGCCGGGCGGGCATGCCGCTGGCGGACATCCGGCTGGTCCTGGCCGGCCTGTCCGGCGCGGACACCGACCTGGTGCGGGGGCTCCTCCGGGCGCACCTGCGCCGCCTCGAGCAGGGGCTGTCCGATGCCCGCGGTGAGTTCTCCACGGTCCGAGCGCTACTCGAACGCAGGGAGAACCCCATGACACCGCTCCGCACCGCCACCGTCCGACTCACCCTCCGCGCACCGGAGCTGGCCGAGGCCCTGGACGCGGTGCGTTTCGCCGCCGGCACCGACCCGGAGCTGCCGATGCTCGGCGGCGTCCTCTTCGACGTCGACGGCGGGGCGCTCCGCCTCGCGGCCACCGACCGGTACCGGATGGCCGTCGCCGGGGTCGGGGCCGCCGGGTACGACGGACCCCGGGTCCAGGTGCTCGTGCCCTGCCGGCTGGCGGACGCCATGCGGGCCCTGCTGGGCGAGGACACGTCCGTCCAGCTGACCGTGGACGCCGACCGCGTGGCCCTGCGGGCGGGCGACCACGAGGCGGCCGGCCAGTGCCTCGACCACGACTTCCCCGACTACCGCCGCCTCGTGCGCCTGCCCGCGGGACGCCGGGCCCTCGTCGACGTCGAGGCGTTCCGCCACGCGGTGGAGACCGGCCCCGTCCGGGACGGCGAGCCGCGCGAGCCGGACGGCCCGCTCGTCGACCTCACCGTGCTCGAGGTGGCCGACGGCGCGGTGAGCGTCTGCGAGGAAGGCCGCGGCGCCCCGGACCGCGTCGCCGTCAACCGCGCCTTCCTGCTGCAGGCCCTCGCGGCCGGGGCCCGGGACGAGCTGATCGTCGAGGCCGGCGCCCCCACGGCGCCGCTGGCCGTCCGGCGGACCGACAGCGAGGACACCTTCTCCCTCCTCATGCCGGTCCGCCTCGACGACTGAAACGGGCCGGCCCCGGGGTGTCCGGCGGCTCAGGGCCGGACAGTCGTCAGGCTCGGCCGCCCACCTGGGTGGCCAGCCGCAGGGCGTGTTCCACCGGGCCGCGGCGCAGCGGGCTGTCGGCCCAGACCCGCTGCCAGACCCAGGTCAGGGCCAGTGCCGCGCCGCTGAAGGCGATCCACGCCGACCAGGACGCGGCACCGTGGGCCGGGCCGGCCAGCACCAGGGCGTGGGCGACGTACGCGCTCAGCGCCATCGCCCCCAGCACCGCCAGCGGCCGCAGCAGGCGGGCACCCACCGCGTGCCGCGCGGCCAGGGCGCACAGGCCGATCAGGGCGCACCCGACCCCCGCGTTGCCGAGGGTCTCCAGCGGGGTCTGGCTGTAGGGGTCGGCCAGCAGCAGCCAGTCCCACGAGGTGCTCGGCACGGCGCCGAACTGGCCGCGCAGCACCTCCCGTACGGGGTCGGCGGCGGCCATCGCCTCCGGGTGGTGGACCGCTATCGCCTCCAGCAGCCGCTGCCGGGTCCCGAACACATGGGTGGCGAGCCACGCGGAACCGTACCCGGCGAGCGCGGCCGCCGTGCCCCACACCGCCATCCGCCGGGCCATCGGCCGCTCCCGCACGTCGCACAGCCGGGCCAGGGCCATACCGGCCAGGACGTACGGGAAGTAGGTCGCCAGCGGATAGGCCCCGGTGAGCAGCAGCTCGCACACCGCCGCCCCCAGCCCCGGCCAGCTGGTCAGGTCCGCGGCCTCGGGGACCAGGCCGCGCCCGGAGGACCCGTACCCGAACAGCGGGCCCAGCAGGAACGACAGCAGCGGCCCCACCACCACCGACGCCCCCGCGACGGCGGTGAGCACCGGGGTGGAGAGCCGCGTGAAGGGCTCGGCCGCCAGGAAGTACACGGCGAAGAAGGCCAGGATGACGAGGATCCCGGGCCACAGCGAGGCCAGGTACAGGCCGAGTACGGCCAGGACGGCGCACCGGATCAGCAGCGGACGCCACCGCGACGCCCAGCCCTCTGGGCGCCGCGCCGGGTCGGCGCCGCGCTGCGCGAGGACCAGGGAGAAGCCCGCGAGGAGGGTGAAGAGGGCCGGGGCGCGCCCGTCGGCCGCGACGAGCAGGTACCCGGCGCCCTCGGGCTGCGGGCTGGGCCCCACGTGCACGGCGAACATGCCGAGGACGGCTATGCCGCGCACCGCGTCCACCCCGGCCAGCCGGCCGGAGCCGCCGCCCCGCCCGCCCGCTTCCGCTTCCTTCCCGGCACCTGCCCCGGCACCCGTCCCGGCCGCTGTTCCCACCGCTGTCCCCGCCACTGCCGTTCCCGCTCCGCCCCGAAGTTGGTCGGACCGGCGGTGTTCACGCCGCCAGTCCGCCCCCGCACCGTACCAACGACGGCATAACCAGGTAATAAGGAGGGAGGGGCGCGGCAGAGCGGCCAGGCCGGTTCCGGCTCCACGGCCCGCCGTAACCAGCGGGCCGCGCCCGCTGTTGCACAGGTGGCGGGTCCACCCAGGTGAACGGAGTCCCGATGCCGCAGCTGACCGACCACAGCGCGACCGACGACCGTGAGTGCGACGCGGGGACCTGGATGAGCCCGCAGGAGTACGGCGCCTCGCGCGCCGCCGTCTGGACCGCGGCCGTCGTCCTCGTCACCGACACCGACGGCCGGATCCTCGTCCAGAGCGTCGACTACCGCGCCGAGCGGATGCTCCCCGGCGGGGCGATCGACGCGGGCGAGGCCCCGTCCGCGGCGGCCGCCCGCGAGCTGCGCGAGGAGCTCGGCGTCGACGGCCGCTACCCGCGCGGCCTGGCCGTCGACTGGATCCCGGCCGACACCCCCGGCTTCCCGCCGGAGATGCGCTTCCCCGGCGAGATCCTGCACGTCTACGACGGCGGGACGTGGACACCGGAGCGGATCGACGCCGTCAGCCTCCCGCCGCAGGAGATCACCGGCATCCACTTCGCCGAGCCGGCCGACCTGCCCGCCGTGATGGACCCCGGCGACGCCCGCCGCGCCCTGTCCGCCCTCCGCGCCCGCATCAACGGCTGCGGCGCCGCCCTGCTGGAGGACGGCCGCCCCACCGCGCCGACCGCCCTGGACCGGCTCGGCGTGCTCCGCGCCCGCCGGATCCCGCAGCGCGGCGCCTGGCACTGCGGCCCGGTCCCCGCGCAACTGCCCGTACGGGACGTCTCCGCCTGGCTGTTCGCCCCCGACGGCCGCGTCCTGCTCCTGATCGCCCGGGCCACCGGCGCCGCCCACCTCCCGCCCCCGGCCGCCGAGGGCTCCGCGGGCACCGCCCCGCTGGGCTACCGGTGCGGCGAGGAGGGCGCGCACGTCCGCGTCGCGGGCCGCCTCACCGGCCTCCCGCCGGCCGCGGACCCGGCGTACGCCCGGCTGCTGGCCACCCCCGAACAGGTCCGCGAGCTCAGCGACTGGGGACCGGCCGGCGAGGACGAACTCGCCGCGGTCCGTGCGGCCCGCGCCCGGCTGGGCCTCCCGGACCCCGCCCGCACCCCGCTCGCGGAGCTCCCCGAGGAGGGGGTGCGCTGGTGACCGGCGGCGGAGCCCGCCCGCCACCGCCGTGATCGGGAAATCCCTCGTCCGCGGTCCGCGGTCCCGCAGCATGGGGCCATGAGCGACGACAGCGCGATCACCTACACCCTCTACATCCAGGCCGACCCGTCCCGGGTCTGGCAGGCCCTCACCGACCCCGCCTTCACCCGCCGGTACTGGGGGCTGAGCTTCGAGACCGACTGGGCGGTGGGCTCGGCGATGGCCTGGGTCGAGCGGGGGGCCCGCACCAGCGACCCCGGGCAGCTGGTCCTGGGCTGCGTCCCGGACCGCCTGCTGTCCTACACCTGGCACACCTTCAGCCCGCAGTGGGCCGCCGCCGTCGGGATCGACGAGGCGCTGCGGTCGGAGCTGGCGAAGGAGCCCCGCACGAAAGTGACGTACGAGATCTCGCCGGTCGGAGACACCCTCGCCCGGCTGACGATCCGCCACGAGGGCTTCGTGCCGGGCGGCACCCTGATCGGAATGTGCCGCCGGGCCTGGCCGATGCTCGCGTCGAGCCTCAAGACCCTGCTGGAGACCGGGGCGCCGCTTCCCGAGCCGCAACACGAGACGAGCCAGGGGGCCGGCGGATACGAGGCGCACGAGACCCGCGGGGCCTGACCCGTGGCACCGAGAGCCGACGGGCGCCGGGCGGTCGCCCGGAGCCCGTCCCCGTACCGGCCGCCCGACCCGCCCGAACTGCACGACCCGCCCGAACTGCCCCGCTCCGCACCTGAGATCATGTGTAGCGACCACGAATCAGGAGCGCATCCATGACACTCGCACACCACCGCGTCGTCATCACCGCCGCCGGCCGCGACTTCGGCCGTACCCTCGCCCTCCGGTTCGCGGACCGGGGAGCGGAGGTCCACCTCTCCGCCCGCACCCTCGACGCCGCCGAACGCGTCCGCGACGAGATCAGGGCACAGGGCCACGGCGCCGACCGCGTCCACGCCTACGCCTGCGACCTCACCGCCCCCGCCTCCGTACGGGAGTTCGCCGCCGCGGTCGCCGCCCGCACCGACCGCGTCGACGTACTCGTCAACAACGGCTCCCGCTACCAGCACGGCACCGACCTGCTGTCCGCCTCCGACGAGGACGTCGTCGACACCCTCGCCTCCGGAGCCACCGGCACCGTACTGGCCACCAAGGCGTTCCTTCCGCTGCTGCTGAAGTCGCCCCGCCCGGACATCGTCACCATGGTGTCCGGCTGCGGAGAGGCCGGCCACCACCGCTCCGACGCCCACGACGCCTTCTACGCCGCCAAGAGCGCCCAGGCCGGCTTCACCGAGATCCTCTCCCGCCGGCTGCGCGACCGGGGCGTCCGCGTGATCTCGCTCTACCCACCCGACTTCGACAACCACGACCCACTGTCGGAAGCCTGGGAGGGAGCCCCGCGCACGGCGAAGGACCCCCTCACCGCCCAGTCGCTGGTCGACTGCGTCTTCTTCGCGATCGGCCAGCCCCGCGACTGCTTCATCAAGTCCTTCCACTTCGAGCAGGTGTGAGGCACGGCCGCCGCCCCTGACGGAGATCCTGGACGCCGCGCCCCGAGACCGCGGGAAGGCACCCTGACCGCCGGCCCGCCGCGGTGATCGTGTGGAATGGGCGCCATGCGGACAGGCAAGGAACAGGCGCGACCCGCCATAGGCACGCCGGCGAGGGCGCCGGCCGTGCGGGCGGGCGCAGGCCGGGAGGGGTCCACCACGGGTGCCGACCGGGGGGCACGCGGCCGTGAGGGGGCCTTCCGATGAGCCTGGCCGACTCCGACACGCCCCACGAGCACTGGCGCTACGCCCGCCACCTGGAGTCCCTGGCCGCGGTGCCGGGCGGGAACGCCGAGGCCGAGGCCGAGGCCGTGACCGCCGTACTGGGCGATCCCGACCGGGTGATGGCCGAGGCGGCAGTGGTCACCCATCTCGACCGCCGGGCCGCGGGCCTGCTCGACGACGACGGGTTCACCCTCTGGGCGCGGGCCATGTCCGGCGTGCTCGGCGGCCGTGCCTTCCCCGAGCGCCGGCTGCGGGAGTGGAGCCTGCTCAAGGCCGCCACCCGGGGCGAGCCCTGGTCCGCCGCCGAGCTGACGGGCGCGTCCGACTGGTGCCAGCGCACCGCGGTCCGGCTGCTCGCGTCCCGGGAGGCGCTGGAACTGCTGGCCGCCGCCGCCCGCACCCGCCGCGTCCGCAACGCCGCCGCCGAGCGCCTGCGCCGGGCCCGGTCGCCTGAATCCATGTGACCCGCCGCCGACCCGCCGCTTAAGGGCTGTCCCGTAATCCCCGGCGGGCGCACGACGACGGCTACGGCACCTCGCTGCGTTGTCGGAACGCCCGAATACGCCCAGTACGAGGACGCTCCTCCGCCTTGCGATGCACCGCATCTGGCGCCGTGCGCCGATCCACCGGGGATTGCGGGACAGCCCTTAGGCTGCCCGGGTGACCAGCGAGCACCTCTCCAGGATCAACGGGTTCCTGGCGGCCTTCGCCCGCCGCCAGGCCGCCCGTACCGTCCGGCTGCCCGGCGGGTTCGCCGCCTACGACGACGCCTTCGCGCACTCCCGCGGGAACAACCAGGTCGTCATCGAGGGGGCCGTCGACCCCGAGGCGCTGCCCGCCGTCGCGGAGGAGGCACTCGGCCACCTGCCGCACCGCCTGGTCAGCGTCCTCGACGACGAGACCGCCCGGGCGTGCGCCGGACCGCTGGTCCGTGCCGGCTACACCCACACCGCCTATCTGGTGATGCTCCACACCGGACCGGTGCCGGCCCGCGCGGACGCGCAGGAGGTCGGCCTCGACGCACTGCGCGGCCCGCTCACCACCCGCTGGCGCGGCATCCTCCCGGACGTCGACGACGAGGTCGTGCGCCATCTCGTCGACCGGCGCGAGGCCCGCCTGCGCGGCGCCGACGACGTCCGCTTCATCGGCTCCCGCGCCGAGGACGGGGAGGTCGCCTCCTGGGCCGACCTCTACCTCGACCCCGCGGCCGGCACGGCCCAGATCGAGGACCTGATGACCTCGCAGGCGCACTTCGGGCGCGGCCACGCCGACGCCGTCGTGGCCACCGCCCTGAGCCTGGCCGCGGACGAGGGCTGCGACACCCGCTTCCTGACCGCCGACGCGACGGACTGGCCGCGCCACTGGTACGAGCGGCGCGGCTTCCGCGTCATCGGCCACTCGCACGCCTTCGAACGGGACTGACCTGGCGGGCCGCCCCGGACGGTGTCCAGACGGTCAGATGCCGCGGCGCACCCGGGCGGCGCGGCGCGCCTCGGCCTGCTGGCGGGCCTCCAGCGTCTTGCGGGACTCCTTGCCCTTCCCGGGCCGGCCCGGCCGGGTGCCGATGCCGCGGAAGCCGAGCTCCGTCCCCGACGGCCTGCCCTGGGCGTCGGTCGGCGCCGAGCCGGACAGCGGCACGCCGGACGGGGCCTTCGCGCCGGTGATCCGGCTGAGCGCAGCCTCACCGGAGCGGACCTGCGTGATCGTCGGCCGGATCCGGGCGTCGGACAGCAGCCGCACCATGTCGCGGCGCTGGTTGGGGGTGACGAGCGTGACGACCCGGCCGGACTCGCCGGCCCGGGCGGTCCGGCCGCCGCGGTGCAGGTAGTCCTTGTGGTCGGCCGGCGGGTCGACGTTGACGACGAGGTCGAGGTCGTCGATGTGGATGCCGCGCGCGGCGACGTTCGTCGCGACCAGCACGGTGACGGCCCCGGACTTGAACTGCGCCAGGGTGCGGGTGCGCTGCGGCTGCGACTTGCCGCTGTGCAGCCCCTCCGCCCGTACACCCATCGCGCGCAGGTGCTTCACGAACTGGTCGACGCCGTGCTTGGTGTCGAGGAACATCAGCACCCGGTTGTCGCGGGCCGCGATCTCGGTCGCCGCCGAGACCTTGTCGGCCGCGTGGATGTGCAGGACGTGGTGGTCCATCGTCGTCACGGCGCCCGCCTGCGGGTCGACGGACGACGAGACGGGGTCCTTCAGGTACGTGCGCACCAGCTGGTCGACGTTGCGGTCCAGGGTCGCCGAGAAGAGCATCTTCTGGCCCGCGTGGTGCACCTGGTCCAGGATCTCCGTGACCTGCGGCATGAAGCCCATGTCGCACATCTGGTCGGCCTCGTCGAGCACGGTGATGCGTACCCGCTCCAGGTGCACGTCGCGCCGCCCGACCAGGTCGCTGAGCCGGCCCGGGGTGGCCACGACGACCTCGGCCCCGGTCCGCAGGGCGCTCACCTGCCGGCCGATGGAGAGTCCGCCGACCACCGTGGCCATCCGCAGCCGCAGGGCCGCCGCGTACGGCTCCAGCGCCTCGGTCACCTGCTGCGCCAGCTCGCGCGTCGGTACCAGGACCAGCGCCAGCGGGCGCTTCGGGTCGGCCTGCCGTCCCGCGGTGCGCGCCAGCAGGGCCAGCCCGAAGGCCAGGGTCTTGCCGGAGCCGGTCCGCCCGCGCCCGAGGACGTCACGCCCGGCGAGGGCGTTCGGGAGGGTGGCGGCCTGGATCGGGAACGGCCGGGTGACCGACTGGGCGGCCATGGTCTCCACCAGCTCCACGGGCAGGTCGAGCTCGGAGAACGACTCCACCGGCGCCAGCGCCGGCGACTTCGGCTCGGGCATCGCGAACTCACCCTGCGGCCCGATGCTGCGGGGGGCCTTGGCGGCGGACTTGGCGCCGCCCTTCGCACCGCCCTTCACACCGAAGCGGCCATGAGCTGACGGGTTCCTCATGCAGGACCTTTCGAAGCAGCGGGGAAGAAGAAAAGAAGATGGTCAACCGCCCATGGTACCAGCGGGGGGCAGGCCCTCCGGGGCGTCGAGACCGCCGGAGCGGACCTCGGCGCAGTGGGCGCGGACCTCGGCCGCGGCGCGCTCGAAGAAGTCCGCGATCACGGCGGTCTCGTCGGGGGTGTAGTCGGCGAACAGCGTGCCGAGGCGGTCGTAGAACGGCTGGTAGACAGCGAAGACCCGGGCCGCCGCGGCCGGCTCGGCCACGACCCGCACCCGGCGCCGGTCGGCAGGGTCGGGCCGGCGGCGCGCGTAGCCGGCCTTCTCGAGGCGGTTGAGGACGCCGGTGACGGCGCCCGTGGTGAGGTCCACCAGCTCGGCCAGGTCGCCGGCGGCGAGCGGGTTCTCCCCGGCACCCAGGATGTGCCCGAGGCAGGTCAGGTCGGTGACGTTGAGCCCGAGCCGCTGCGCCACCTCCTGCTGGCCGACGATGCCCAGTGCGACGAACTGGTCCATGCGCGAAAGCGCCTCCGCGGCCGTGGCCGAGGGGCGGGGCTTGCCCTGCACGCACATACTCCTTAGCATCTAAGTTACTTAGCTGATGAGATACTTATCTCGCGAAATAAGCATCTCCTTGTCCTGAGCCTACTGCTGCCCTCCGACCAGGGAGAATCATGAGCGCGCACGGTCACGTCGATCTCGGCCACACGGTGGCCGGCTGGACCGGAACCACGTTGGCCCTGCTGGGCTTCACCGGCGCGGGGGTCGCCGTCTGCGCGGCCTGGCCGCCCGGGATCCTGATCGGCCTCGCCGTCGTCGTCCTGGCCGGCGTCGTCACCTGGCTGCTGCACCTGGCCGGATGGGGCAAGCCGAGCGGCCCCCGTCCGGAATCCGCATGGGACTGGCGCACCCGCGACAGCGCGGCCCGCGCCGGGCATGCCGACTGCCTGGGCTGCCGGGCCGGCGGACCCCGCCGGGCCGTCGCGGCCGCCCGGTCCCACCCCCGTCCCGCGGCGCCGCTGCCGGCCGCCGGGGAGGGCGCGTGAGCCCGTGCGGTGCGGGCCCGATCCCTCGTATCGCGGACAGGGCGATCGTAAGTTCGAGCGCGCGACGCGCCCCAGTTGGCCGCGTCCGGCGTGTGCTCCGCGGGACTGTTGGGCAGGATCGAGACGGCCGCGTGTGCGGCCCGCAGTGGACCATTGTGAAGGATCAGCAAGATGGCAACAGGTGTCGTGAAGTGGTTCAACTCGGAGAAGGGGTTCGGCTTCATCCAGCAGGACGACGGCGGTCCTGATGTGTTCGTGCACTTCTCCGCGATCCAGACCCAGGGCTTCAAGTCGCTGGAGGAGAACGCGCGGGTCGACTACACCGTCACCCAGGGGCCGAAGGGCCCCCAGGCCGAGAACGTGGTCCCCATCGGATAGCCGCCACCACGAGCCGCGTGCCGTGAACGAAGCCCCGCCGGTCCGCCGGCGGGGCTTTCGGCATTCCGGACCGGCCTCAGGCCGTGGCGGCCCGGTGCAGGGCCAGCAGTAGCGGCCACAAGTGATCCGCGAGGGCGGTCGGGTCCGCCGGGATCTCCTCGTGCAGCCAGTCCGCGAGGACCCCGGTGAAGGTGGCGGCGACCGCCGAGGCCACGAGCTCGGGCCGGGGGGCGCCCACCGCCGCGCGCTCGGCGCGGGCGCGGGCGCGCAGCTCCCGGTGCAGCCGGTCGCCGAGGGGGCCGCCGCCGCCCGGGAGGAGCAGGGTGCGGTAGAGCGGCGCCCGGGCCGCCGCCCCCGCCAGGAACTCGGCCAGGGCCGCCGGGGGCCTCGCCGGGGGCAGCGGCGAGGGGCCGGTCTGCCAGGCGTGCAGCGCGTCCACCGCCGCGTGCACCACGTCCGCGCACGCGTCGACGGCGAGGGCGGTGAGGTCCTCGTAGTGCAGGTAGAAGGTGGCCCGCCCGACGCCGGCCCGGCGGACCACCGCCGAGACGCTGACCTCCGCGAGCGGCCGGCCGGCGCACTCGGCCAGCAGGCCCTCCCGCAGCCGCCCCTTCGTCCGGGCCGTACGCGGATCCTCCGGGGTCATGCGGCCGCCAGTGCGGCGCCGAGCGCGAGGGCGCCCGGTACGGCCTGGGCGAAGAGGATCCGCCGGTTGGCGGTCGCCGCCCCGAACACGCCGGCGACGATCACGCAGACGAGGAAGAAGACCTGCACGGCGAGCGAGCCGATGACCAGCCCCCACACCAGGCCTGCGGCGAGGAAGCCGTTGTACAGGCCCTGGTTGGCGGCGAGCGGCGCGGTCAGCCGGGCGGTGTCGGCGTCGAAGCCGTGCAGCGCCCGGCCCGGCGGCCGCTGCCACAGGAACATCTCCAGGACCAGGAAGTACGCGTGCAGGGCGGCCACGAGGCCGATCAGGATCAGAGCGACCGTCTGCATGGCCGCCTCCACTTCTTGCGAGAAGGAACGAGGGAGGGAAACTTCCTGGACAACTGTACAGGAAGTTGGCTGTCCGACCCCGCCGCTACGCTGCTCGCATGCTCCTGTACGAGGAATTCGGGACCGGGCGCCACCGGGAGAGCTCCCTCGTCCGGCACGCCCTCGGCGGCACGCACGACGAGGCGCTCGTGGCCGGCCTCGCCGGCGGCATCGGCTTCATGTACTTCGTCTTCGAGTACACCGGCCGCCCGCCCCAGCTCACGATCGTCGCCCAGGCCCACCCCGGATCCTGGGTCCGCTCCGCCCTCGACCGGCTCCGCGTCCCCTACGACGTGGCCCACAGCGCCGGGCCGCGCTGGGACCGGGTGCACGCGGCGCTCGACGCCGGGCGCCCGGTGTTCTGCACCGTCGACCGGTCAGGGCTCCCGTGGCACGGGGCCGGCGACGAGCCGGCCGGAGCCGATCCGTACACCGTGGTCCTCGCCGGCCGCGACGGCGACACCCTCTACGTCGAGGACACGGCCCCGACACCCCACCGGATCCCCCGCGAGGAGTTCGGCGCAGCCTGGTCCGGGCACCGCAAGGGCCGGCACGAGATGATCGTGCCCACCGGCCCCGCCACCGGGGACCCCGACGTCGAAGGGGCCCTCGCCGCCACGGCCGCGCGCCTCACCGGGCCCGTGCTCGGCAACCGCTTCGATGTGAACTTCGGCTTCTCCGGCATGGAGAAGCTCGCCGCGCACCTGCGCGACAGGCGCACCAAGAACGGCTGGGAGCGCCGCTTCGGCACCCCGGAGGCCTTCCTCGCGGGGACCCGCCGGCTGTACGCCTGCCTGGAGCGGGAGTGGACCGCCCCAGGAGCCACCCGGCCGCTCTACGCCGACTTCCTCGACCTCGTCGGACGGCCCGCCGCGGCCGCCCTGTTCCGGGAGTCGGCCGGGCACTGGTCCCGACTCGCGGAACTGGCCCGCACCGCCGGCCCGGACGCGGACGCGCGGCGCGCGCTCCTCGACGGCTTCGCCACCCTCGTGGAGCAGTCGCTGGCCCTGGAACGCCGGGCCGTCGCCCAGCTGTGAGCCCGCCGGGCCCCGGGTCAGAGGTGGGCGTCCAGGAACGCCCGGAACTCCTCGACGTCCATCGGGCCCGCCTGGCTCGCGACCGCCTCGCCCTCCTCGATGAGCACGACGGTCGGCGCGCCGGTCACGCCGTAGCGCTTCGTCGGCCCGGGACAACGCGTCATGTCGGCGCGCACGGCTGTCAGACGCGTCCCGTACTCCCGCGCCAGCTCGCCGACGACCGTGTCCATCACCCGGCAGGACTCCAGCGCCTTGGGCCAGGTGCCGCAGAAATAGGCGAGGACGGGACCCCTCGCCATCGACAGGACGAAGTCGAACTCCGCGTCCTCCTGCGGCCGGTGCACCCCGTGTGCCATGCGTGTCGCTCCTCGCTCGTGGGCCCCTGCGCAGGGGCGCGGCCCCCATCATCGCCGCCGGCCGGACGAGCGGCCGCCGGGCCGTTGTCAGTGCCGCCTGTGAAGCTGATCGACATGGACGACAGGATGCTCCGGCGCCGGGTCTACGGCGCCGACCACGAGGACCCCGATCCCGGCCCGCGCCCCGGCCACGACTACGGCGAACTGGTCGGCGGCCCGCTCGACGGCCTTCTCCTGGACATCACGGGCTGGAGTGCGCCCCAGCTCGACGAGGAGGCCCGCCTCCCCACCGAGATAGGGCGCTACGGGGCCGGCGGTCGCGCCCACTACCGCCGCCGCGCCGGAGACCCGGGGCACTGGGACTGGACCGGCGACAGCCGCTGACCACACCCCCCGCATGCGCGGGGAGCCGCCGCAGCGCGTCAGAAGGTGTAACAGGCGCCCGGCGCGCCCGGAACGTCGTCGCGCAGTTCGAAGAACGTGCGTTCGGGAGCCGCGGTGAAGGTCCGCACGGCCGCGGCGGACACCGTGAGGCAGAACGGCTTCTCGATCGGGCTCCCGGTACTGGCGCGGTGCAGGACGAGCGTCCCCTCGTACCTGCCCGGACCGACCGTCCACGTGTGGGCGTTGAACAGGAGCGTCGGCTGCTGGGGGCTGTCCTGGGCGACCACGAGCGGGGTGGGGTCGGCGGTGCGCTGGTAGCTCAGCCGGTTGGACGCGTGGTCGTAGCTGTAGGTGCCCGATTCGTCCCAGTAGAACGCGGGGCGCGCGACCTTCGGATCGGCCGGCAGCAGCCGCAGCTCCGTGTCGGTGATGATCTCGACGTCCTCGGCGCGGACCCGGCTGGAAATCGTGGGCTGGAGGGACAGGTGCACGTTCCCTCCCGGCCCCCTCGGTTCCAGACGCACCACGTGCGGCAGTGCGACGTCCACGTCGGGTTGCCGGTGCAGGACCACGAGGTTGTAGAGGGAGACGGCCAGCGCGATCAGGCTCGCCCCCGTCGTGGTCCACAGGTGCACCGCGTCGAAGCGCCGCCGCCGCTGCGGACGGGTCTGCGCCGGGTCCGGGCCTTCAGGGCTCATGCTCCCGATTCTGCTCACGCCGGAGGGCCGGTACCGGACGGGACACGCGGGCTCCTCCGCCTGCGGCGCCGGCCGCTGCGGGCCGGGAAAATTCCCCGAAGAATTTTCCCCAGGGCTGTCGATCCGGGCGCCTCCCGTTCGACGCAAGGGTGAGAGGCGGGGAAGGACCCCGCCCCCGCGACCGAGGAGTCACCATGCCGCGCTTCCTGACGATGATCCGCATCGACGAGCAGGACCTGCCCCCCGACGAGTTCCCGCCGGAGTTCGAGCAGCGCATGGGCGCCCTGCTCGAGGAGATCACCAAGGCCGGCGTCATGCTCGACACGGCGGGACTGCTCCCCACCTCCGAGGCGACCCGCCTCAGCTGGTCCGGCGGGAAGATCAGCTACACCGACGGCCCCTTCACCGAGACCAAGGAGGTCGTCGGCGGCTACTCCCTCACCCAGTGCAAGGACAAGACCGAGGCCGTCGAATGGACCCGGCGGTTCCTGGAGATCCACCCGGCGGAATGGAACGTCAGCGCCGAGGTCCGGGAGATCCAGGAGATGTGATCCGGCGGACCGGATCCGGGAGCGGTGGTTCCGCCCGCCGTGCCTGGTTTGCCCTGCCCCGTCACGGCTGCTCTGATGGGTGGCCGTGACGGCAGTGGATACGGCCCGGGCGGTCGAAGCGGTGTTCAGGATCGAGTCGGCGCGGATCATCGCCGGCGTCACCCGCATCGTGCGGGACGTCGGCATCGCCGAGGAGATCGCACAGGACGCCCTCGTCACCGCACTGGAGCAATGGCCCGAGGCGGGTGTCCCGGACCGACCGGGCGCCTGGCTCATGGCGACCGCCAAGCACCGCGCGATCGACCTGGTCCGCCGCAAGGAGACGTACGCGCGCAAGCTCGCCGAGGTCGGCCGCACCCTGGAGGACCAGCCGCCGCCCGCCGAACCGCCCGAACCCGACGACATCGACGACGACCTGCTGCGCCTGGTCTTCACCGCCTGCCACCCCGTCCTCGCCACCGAGGCCCGCATCGCGCTCACCCTGCGCCTGATCGGGGGACTGACGACCCAGGAGATCGCCCGCGCCTTCCTCACCTCCGAGAGCACCGTCGCCCAGCGCATCGTGCGCGCCAAGCGGACCCTGGCCAAGGCCGCGGTGCCCTTCGAAGTCCCCTACGGGGCCGACCGCGACGCACGGCTCTCGTCGGTCCTGGAGGTCATCTACCTGGTGTTCAACGAGGGCTACGCGGCCACCTCCGGCGACGACCTCGTCCGGCCCGCCCTCTGCGAGGACGCCCTGCGCCTGGCCCGCGTCCTGGCGGGCCTGATGCCCGAGGAGGGCGAGGTGCACGGCCTCGCCGCGCTGCTGGAGTTCCAG
This sequence comes from Streptomyces amritsarensis, assembly GCF_001953875.1. Classification (GTDB taxonomy): domain Bacteria; phylum Actinomycetota; class Actinomycetes; order Streptomycetales; family Streptomycetaceae; genus Streptomyces; species Streptomyces amritsarensis. The sequence goes on along the minus strand of NZ_MQUR01000006.1, from coordinate 118,104 downwards.
GCGTCCCGGACGGCCACCCGCACCGGCCCCGGCGGCGAACCGGTGCTGCTCGCCGACCAGAACCGGGCCAGGTGGAACCGTCTGCTCATCGCCAGGGGCGCCCGGGCGATGAGCCGCGCCGGCAGCGGCCCGTACTCCCTCCAGGCCGCGATCGCCGGCTGCCACGCGGCCGCCGTCCGCTACGAGGAAACGGACTGGGCCAGGATCGCCGTCCTGTACGGACGCCTGGTCCAGCTGACCCCGTCACCGGTCGTGGAACTCAACCGGGCGGTGGCGGTCTCGATGGCCGACGGACCCGCGGCCGCCCTACCGCTCGTCGACGCCCTGGCCGGCGAACCGGCCCTGAGCGCCTACCACTTGCTGCCGAGCGTACGGGGCGACCTGCTGGAGCGCCTCGGCCGGCCGTACGAGGCCCGGGCCGAGTTCGAACGCGCGGCCTCCCTTACCCGCAACGAGCAGGAACGCACCCTGCTCCTGCGGCGTGCGGCCCGCCTCTGATCCGCGTTCCCGAGCCGCGGCCCCGAGTCGCGTTCCCGGCCCGCGGTTCAGCCGCGGCGCGCGAACGCGGCCACGTCCAGCGGGGTCGTCCGTCCCGGCCGGCGCTGCGCGGTCAGCGCGACGGGCCGGCGGAAACCGCCGCTGCGGGCGACCTCCTGGACCGTCAGGCGCAGCGCATCCTGGAAGTCGCGCATGGTCCGGCGGGCCGCCGGGGTGTCGACGTAGATGGAGTTCATGTGCAGGCCGTCCGTGTCGCGCTGGAACCACGAGCAGGCCCCGTTGGCCCGTGCCGACCACACGTGCGTGGTGGGCCGCCAGTCGTCGTGGCGCTCGGCTCCCGGGCACTTGCGCATGTCGATGTACGAGAAGAAGTTCACCGGGTACGGCCAGGAGCGGGCGGCGAACTCCTCGGGCGCCAACAGCTCCCACGCCCGCACGAACGGGACGTCGAGATGGGTCATCATCTCGGTGAACCCGGCCCGGACGGAGGCCATCACCTGGGCGAAGTCCCGGCCGGGCGAGGCGTCGAACTCGATCGGCAGGGTGTTGACGAACCAGCCCACCGAGTTCGTCCAGGTGCTCCGGCCGCGCTCGCTGACCGGCATGAAGCCCCGGTAGACGCCCGGCCCGCCGGCCTCGCGCAGACACACGGCCACCGACCCGAGCACGCCCATGAACGGCTTCCCGCCGACCGCCAGGCAGGTCTTCTCGAAGACCTCCGCCTCACCGGCGTCCAGCAGCATCGACGCCTCGTTGACGATGGGGTACATGCGGCCCGGCTCCACGCCCAGATCGAGGGGGAAGCGCGGGAAGAACTCGCCCGCCGGCCCCATGAAGGCCTTCCAGTAGTCCAGACGGCCGTCGCGGGCGTCGATGGACAGGTAGCGGCGCCGCTGCTCCTCGGCGAAGTCGAGATAGCTGGGCGCGGGCGGCAGTTCGGCGGTCCCGCCGCCGCTCAGGCCCTCGTAGGCGGTCAGCACCTCGCGGGCCACGATGGGCATCGACATGCCGTCGCAGACGATGTGGTCGAAGGCCAGGTAGACGGTCGCCGAGGCCTCGCGGACCACCGCGCCCATGATGAACAGCGGCCAGGACAGGGTGTCGATGCTCCGCTTGAAGCGCTCGACGAGGAAGTCGCTCAGCACTGCCGCGTCCTCGAAGGTGCCCACGGCCTCGGGGTCGAGGACGAGCGTGTCGGGGGCGAAGGGCTCGCAGGCCACCTCGCCGGCCAGCCTGCGGAACGCGCAGCGCAGCACCTCGTGCCGCTGGACGAAGGAGAGCAGCGACTGGGCCAGGGCCCCTTCGTCCAGCGGGCCGGCCACCTCGAAGGTGACCGCGACCCAGGACGCGACGGGGTCGTCGGCGGCCCGGCTCTCCTCGGCGACGGTGAAGTGCTTGTCCTGGTTGAAGGACGCTTTCCGGCTCGCCGGGTCACCCGGCTCCTCGGCCTGCGCCGCTGTGGACCTGAGCCGCCACTCGACCACCCTGCCGGGTGCCACGTGGTGCGTCTCCAGAGGAAACTGCCGCATACCGCCATCCCTTCGCCCCCCGAGTCAACCCCCAGGCCCTAACGACCCCCGGCCCGGGGAGGTGACGGAATCGACCCTGCGGGGCGGGCGGTGCGGTCGCAGGGGGTGTTCCCCGCCTGCGGGAAGCGGCCTCGAAGAGGGGTTAGCCGTCGATCTCCGTGCCCGGCGGGCCGCCGTTGCTCCCTCCTCGTCCGTCCGGTTGCGGGGGAGCAGCCGACGGAGCCCCGGACACCGGCCGCATCCGCAACGCGTCCCCGCGCGGCGGCTATTCGGTGTGCAGAGCCGCCGCGATCGTCGTCCGGGCCGCCGCCCGGGCCGGAACCAGCGCGCCCGCGACGGCGATCGCCACCCCCGCGAGCAGCAGGCCGGACAACTGCGGCGCGCCCCACACGTCCTTCATCCGCTCGGGGAAGGAGATGATCCCGACGTTGTCCACGACCAGCCGGTGGGCGAGCATCCCGAGCGGGATGCCCAGCAGCCCGCCGACCGCGCCCACCCCCGCGGCCGAGGTCACGGTCATCGTCACCACCTGCCGTGGTGTCATCCCGATGGATTTGAGCATGCCGAGATCCCGGCGGCGCTCCCGGGTGCCCAGGAGCACGGTGTTGAAGACGCCGAGCGACGCGACGGCGCTCAGCAGGACCGTGAACACCGTGGAGAAGGCGACGACGGTGGTGGTGGCGGTGTTGCCCGAGTCCGACACCGAGGCGCGCATCCCCGGGTCGGCGGCCTCGGCCGCCGCGGCGTACGCCCGGGCGTCGGCTCCGGGAGCGAGCCGCACCTCGTACTCGACGGCGCGGGCGTCCGGCGCCAGGGGCAGGAGGGTGTCCCAGGAGGCCTCCAGGGCACGGGCGTCGCCCTCGATGAGCTTGCCCACGACGGTCGCGGAGGTCTGCCTGCCGCCCAGCGCCAGGGTGACCCGGTCGCCGAGCCGCAGCCCGTTCTGCGTCAGGAAGGCCGGTCCGGCGACGAGCTCGCCGGCCGCCCCGGGCATCCGGCCTTCGGCGATCCGGGCGGCGGAGGAGGAGTCGTCCCCGCGGTAGAAGTCGGCGAAGGCCGGCCGGCTCTGCCCGACGAGGGTCACCTGGGCCAGTGCTCGGGCCCGTACTCCCGCCGCGCCGGGCAGGGACCGCAGCCTTTCCTCGATCCGGGCGTCGCCCGCCAGGGGAGCGGCCCGGCCGTTGGCGGGCCCGCCGGCTTCCACCCTGACCAGCGCGCCGCCGCCGTGTCCGGCCTCGCTGTACGCGAGCATCGTGCTGGTCAGCCCGGTCGCCAGGGTCACCGTGGTGACGCCGAGGACGATGGCCGTCAGCGTCAGCAGCGTGCGGCCGGGGCGGGCGAACGGCTGGCCCAGGCCCATGCTCACGGCGCGGGGGAGCCTGCTGCCTCCGAGGAGGCGCTGGACGCGCAGTCCGCGGCCCGTCAGCGGGGCGGCGCCCGCGCTGATCGCCCGGGCCGCGGGCAGCCTGTGCGCCCGCAGCGCGGGAACCAGTGCGGTGAGCAGCACGAGGGCGGGCATCCCCAGCAGGCAGACGACCGACACCCACCACGAGACGCCGCCGACGGCGGCCCGGCCGGTCTCGATGCCGGAGAACGCGATCCTCAGGATCGGCTCCGCCAGCGCGTTGCCGAGCAGGGTGCCGGCCGCGGAGCCGACCAGGGCCGGCACAGCCATCATCGCCAGGTAGACGGCGACCACCTGGTTCGGGGTGAAACCCAGCGCCTTGAGCACGCCGATGTGCCGGTAGCCGGAGACGACCGCCCCGCTGACGACGTTCCCGACGATCAAGGCGGACACCAACAGTCCGAGGACGCCGAAGAGCGTCATGAAGGGGAGGTAGGCGTCGGCCAGCGACGAGAAGGCCTTCCTCAGCTCGAGGTGGGTGTGCGCACTGGTCACGGCCCCCTCGGGCAGTCCGGCCGTGGCCCGGGCCAGTGCGTCGCCCAGCCGCGCCTGCGTCGAGGAGTCGGTGAAGCGGTACAGCATCTGCGCGGCGGTCGGGCGCAGCACGGTCATCTGCTCCGGCGAGACCCAGGCGTCCGCCGACCTGCCCATGCCCGCCGCGAACCCCACGACCCGCAACGGCGCCGATCCGGGGACGTCCAGCGTGGTTCCGAGCAGCTGCGGCCCGGGTGTGCCCGCGGACGGCCACGCGATGACGATCTCGCCCGGCGCGGTAGCCCAGCGGCCCTCCAGGACCTCGACCCGGTCGACCGGGCCGCCCGGGTCGGCCCGCCCCACCACCCGCAGGGAGCCGCCGGGCATCCAGAGCCGGCCCTCGGCCACCTCCAGGACGCCCTGCCCGAACGGCCCCGCCGCGGCGCTCACGCCGGGCTGCCGGGCGGTCTGCGCCAGCTGCTCCGAAGTGACCTTCGCCGTGTCGAACACCGCGACGGTGTGCGGGCCGCGCTGGGCGGCGTACGCCTTGTCGAAGGGGCTGGTGGCGACGTCGAGCAGGCCCAGCGCGAGCAGGACGGTCGTGGTCGAGCAGAGCACGACCAGCCCGATGACGAAGGTCTGCATCCTGCGGCGCTTCACGGCCGCGCGGGAAGCCCGCCACACGGCGCTCACGCGGTCGCCTCCAGCACGCTCTGCCGGGCGACCCGGCCGTCGGCGACCTCGACCAGGCGGCTGGCGCAACGGGTGGCGAGCTCCGGATCATGCGTGACGATCAGCAGCGTCTGGCCGATCTGGTTGAGGTCGATGAGCAGGTCCATCACCTGCTCGCCGGAGCGGCTGTCGAGGGCGCCGGTCGGCTCGTCCGCGAGCAGCAGCGCCGGACGGTTCATCAGGGCGCGTGCCACGGCCACGCGTTGGCGCTCGCCGCCGCTCAGCGTCGCCGGGTAGTTGTTGCGGCGGTCGGCCACGCCGAGCTCGTCGAGGAGCTCCAGGGCCCGCCGGCGCGCCTGCCGGGCCGGGGTGCCCGTCAACTGGGCGGCCAGCGCCACGTTGTCCAGGGCGGGCAGGTCGTCGATGAGGTTGAAGAACTGGAAGACCATGCCGATGTGCCGGCGCCGGAACAGCGCCAGCCCCGTCTCGCTGAGCCCGCCCAGGTCATGGCCCTGCACCTCGACGGTGCCCGACGTCGGCCGGTCCAGCCCGGCCACCATGTTGAGCAGGGTGGACTTGCCGCAGCCGGAAGGTCCCATCACGGCCACCGCGTCACCCGCCCGGATCTCCAGGGAGAGGCCGTCCAGGGCCTTCGCGTCGCCGTACTCCTTGTGCACGTCGTCCAGTCGGACGACGACCTGCGGTGCGCTGTCGTGATCGGTTGTCATGGCCCCGAACCTAGGTCGGCGGCCGGGCGCGGGGCGTCAGCCCCCGGATGTAAGCGCCGGCGCAGGTCATCCCGGGGATGTACACGGTTCGTCCGGCAGAATGACACCGGGGCATCACGGGTGGGGAGTTGAGGGTGGGACAGATCATCGCGACGGCCGTCGCCTGCGTCGCTGCGGCAGCGGCCGGCGTCCTGGGCGTGGCCCTGCTGCGCGCCCGGCGCGGCCACCGGACGGCGCTCGAAGAGCGCGGCTGGCTGCTGGAACGGGAACGGGAGAGCGCGGCCCGCAGCGCGGTCGACGCCGAACGGGCCAGGATCGCGGCCGAACTCCACGACATCGTCAGCCACAACGTCAGCCTGATGGTGGTCCAGGCCGGGGCGGCCCGCGAGGTGCTCACCACCCTGCCGGAGGAGGCGGCGGCCGCCATGGGCGCCGTCGAACGGGCCGGGCGGAACACGATGACAGAACTGCGCCACCTGCTGGGACTGCTCGCGCCCGCACAGGACGGCGCGGACGCCCCCTACGAGGAGCAGGTGGCCGCGGCCGCCCGGCTGTCGCCGCAGCCCAGCCTGACCCGGCTCAGCGCGCTCGTCGACCGCTTCGCCTTCGCGGGCCTGCCGGTGGAGGTGCGCGTGTCCGGTGACCCGTGCCCCCTCCCGGCCGGGATCGACGTCACGGCGTACCGGATCATCCAGGAAGCGCTCACGAACGCGCTCAAACACGGAGAGGGAGGCAGGACACAGGTGACGGTCCGGTACGCGGAACACGCCTTGCGCGTGGAGGTGTTGAGCGGCGCGGCGAGCGGGCCCCCGGCGGGTGGACCCGGCCCCGGCCCGCACACCGGGGGCCGGAGCGCACCCAGGGCCGAGGGCACCGGGCGGGGCCTGCTCGGCCTGCGCGAACGGGTTGCGGTCTACGGCGGCGACCTCGACGCCCGCCGCCGCCTCGGCGGCGGCTACCGGGTGCGCGCCCGCCTCCCCCTGGACCGGCCGTGACCGCGCCCGCAGCGCCCGGCGGGCCGGCGCCCCGCGTGCTGATCGCCGACGACCAGGACCTGGTCCGCACCGGCTTCCGGCTGATCCTGACGGCCCGCGGGATCGACGTCGTCGGCGTCGCCGCCGACGGCGCGGAGGCCGTCGCCCAGGTGCGCCGCCTGCGTCCCGACGTCGTCCTGCTCGACATCCGCATGCCCGTCATGGACGGCCTGGAGGCCGCCCGGCGGATCCTCGCCGAGGCCCCCGGCAGCCGCGTGATCATGCTGACCACCTTCGACCTCGACCAGTACGTGTACGCCGCCCTCGCCGCCGGGGCCAGCGGCTTCCTCCTCAAGGACGTCACCCCCGAACACCTCGCCGCCGCCGTCCGCCTGGTCGGCACCGGCGACGCCCTGCTCGCCCCGTCGATCACCCGCCGCCTGGTGGAGCGCTGCGCCCCGGGCGCGGCCGCGTCCGACCGCGTCGCGACGGCCGACACCCACCGCGGGCTGGCCGCCCTGACCCCGCGCGAACGCGAGGTGCTGACCCTGATGGGCCACGGTCGCTCCAACTCCGAACTGGCCGAGGAGCTGACGCTCAGCGAAGCCACCGTGAAGACCCACGTGGCCCGCATCTTCGCGAAGCTGTCGCTGCGCGACCGTGCCCAGGCCGTGGTCCTCGCCTACGAGACCGGCCTCGTGACACCCGGTTCGGGGGGCTGAATCCGCCGACACGGCACCAGCCGGGCCATCACGGCGGGCGGCAGCGAGGGATTGGCGGCGAGGCCACACAGGAGGTGGCTCAGGGACGGGCTCCGATCTGCGTGCGGGTGCCGGTGCCTGTGCCTGTGCTGCCGGTACCGGTGCCGGTGGCGGTGGTGGCGGCGGCCGCGAGGGCTTCGGCCAGCGCCTCGGCGCAGGGGTTCGCGCGGCGCCGGCGCGGCAGGACCAGGCCGATGTGCCGGGCCGGACGCGGGGGTTCGACCCGGACCGCGACCACCTCCGGCGCACCGGCCAGCGCGACCTGCGGGACGAGGGAGACCCCGACCCCCGCCGCGACCAGTGTCTGGGCGAAGAAGTAGTCGGTGGTGGAGGCCCCCACGCGCAGGTCGAAACCGGCGAGCTCCGCGTACCGGCGCAGGAAGGCCTCCGTCTTGAGGCAGCCCAGCACCCACCGGTCGCCGGACAGCTCGCCGAGGTCCACCGAGGACCGGCCGGCCAGGCGGTGGCCGCGCGGCAGCACCAGCCACAGCGGATCCTCCATCAGCGGCCGCCAGCCGAGGCCCGTGCTCCCACCCGGCCGCACCGGCGGCGGCCCGTCGAAGTGGTAGGCCAGCGCGAGATCCGCCGCACCGCCGCGCACCATCGGCACGGCGTCCTCCGGTTCGCTCTCCCGTACCGTCAGCTCCACCTCCGGATGTGCTTCCACGAACCGGGAGAGCGCCGCCGGCAGCAGGTGACGGCCCCCGCTGGTGAACGTGGCGACGGTCAGCCGCGGCCGATCCTGCGCCAGCCGGTCGATCGCCCGGCGGACCTGGTCCAGTTCGGCGGAGATCGTCTCCGCCGCCTCCACCAGCAACCGCCCCGGCTCCGTGAGCGTGACACCGCGCGTGCTGCGCACCGCCACCGGGTGGCCGAGCGTGCGCTCCAGCGCCGCGATGTGCTGGGAGACGGCCGACGGGGTCAGCAGCAGCGCCCCCGCCGCCTTGTTGAAGCTGCCGTGCTCGGCCACGGCCCGCAGGACGCGCAACCGCTGCACATCGATCATCAGTTTTCCTTACGACCCGTTCAGCAGCCGATCGGTTCCGCTGGGGACGATACAACGCGAGAGTCGGACGCATGAAGCGGATACTTGTCATCGGCGGCAGCCGGTACTTCGGGAAGTCCCTGGTCGCGCGGTTGCGTGACGAGGGGAACACGGTCACGGTCCTCAACCGGGGCTCCAGCGCCCCGCCGCCGGGCGTCGGCCGCCTCCTCGCCGACCGCGACGACGAGGCCGGGCTGCGGGCGGCCCTCGGCCGACGCGACTTCGACGTGGTCGTCGACCAGGTCTGCTACACGCCGCTCCAGGCCGCCGTCGCCCGCCGGGTGTTCACCGGGAGGACCGGGCGCTACGTGATGACCTCGACGATGGAGGTCTACGACCCGGCCACCCTCCCGGCCGGCTCCGCGCCGCACACCGTGCCCGTCGCCGAGGAGTCCCTGGACCCCGCGCGCCCGCCGTTCGGATCCGGGCCGGAGGCCGGCCGCCCCGCACGGGCCGGCGCCGCCCACGCCTACGCGGAGGGCAAGCGGCGGGCCGAGGCCGTCTTCCTGCGCGAGCCGCCCTTCCCGTACGTCACCGTGCGGACCGCGCACGTCCTCGGCGGCGGCCGCGCGGAGTTCACCGGGCGCCTCGCGCACTACGTGGAGCGGATCGGGGCCGGGACCCCGGTCGATGTCCACGAAGCCCCGTACGGCACGTCGTTCATTCACCACCTGGAGATGGCCGACTTCCTGCGGTGGACGGCGGGGCAGACCTTCACCGGGCCCGTCAACGCCGCCTCGCACGGTGCACCGGACGTCCACGCGCTGTGCGCGGCGGTCGGGGAACAGCTCGGACGACGGCCCCGCCACCGGGTCGTCGAAGCCGGCGCCGACGCCTCGCCCTTCTCCTTCGACCGCGCCTACGCCATGGACAACAGCCGGGCCACGGCCCTGGGCTTCACCTTCGGCCGGGTCGCCGACTGGCTGCCCGGCGCGGTCGCCGAGACCGCACGCGACACCCCCTGACGGGCCGGCCGCCGCCCCGTCGCGGAACTGCCGCGTCAGGACGCCGACAGGCCGAGGATCTCCAGGATGCCCTCGGCGTACGCCGCCGTCCCGGATCCCGGTACGGCGGCCAGCTCCTGGCGGAAACCGTCCACACCGGTCCGGATGAACGCGGCGCACTGCCCGTGCAGCCCCGCCTCGTGCGTGCCGCCGTCGTCCACCGTGCACAGCAGCGCCAGCAGGGTCCACAGCAGCGCCTCGCGGGTCGCCCGCCGGGGAGGACCCGCCGACCACACCGCCATCAGCACGGCACACACCGCCGGAGCGGGCGGTTTCAGATGCTGTGCGAAGAAGGCGTGGCCCTCCAGCGCATGGAACGCTGCGGGATGCCCCTCGGCGGCGTCGCGCACGGCATCCACCAGATGGCCGGCGGACCGGCCGCAGCCGCACTCGATGCCCTCCCAGTCGTGCCGGGCGATCTCCGCCATCACGGAGTCCGGAACCATCGGGCTGCGCGGCAGCGCATTCAGACGCCGCAGAACGTGCGGCTGCTTCTCACTCCCCCTCATGCGCCACAGTATGAGCCAGGGCGGATCGTGCAGCGAGAGGGGGCGGAACCGGATCACCCGGTCGGCCGTCCCAGACCCCGTGCAGATGAGACGAAGGATCCTGATACTGCTGTTCGCCCTGCTCGCGACCCAGGTGGGCGCGCTGGTCAACCCGGCCTACGCGTGCGGCTGCGGAGCGATGATCCCCGACAGCCGGTCGCGCATCGGCGTCGACCGGGAGACCTCCGTCGTGCGCTGGGACGGGCGTACGGAACAGATCGTGATGCGTTTCACCGTCGCCGGCAACGCACAGCGGGCCGCCTGGATCATGCCGGTGCCGGGACGGGCCACGGTGGAGCTGGGCGACGGGGACATGTTCGACGAACTACGCGATCTGACCCGGCCCGAGCGCAGGACCCGCAGCCATTTCTGGCCGCGCGAAGGCGACTGGCCCTTCTCCCGCCACACGGGCGACAGCGCGGGCGCCCCGGCGCCCGGCGCCGCACCGTCCGTGGGCGTGGTCGGCCGCGAGCAGCTCGGCGACTTCGACGTCGCCAGGCTCACCGCCACCGACCCCGACGCCCTGAGGAACTGGCTGGAGAGCAACGGCTTCCAGCTCCCCGAACGCCTCGCCACCGAGGTCAAGCCGTACGTCGACCAGCGCTGGGAGTACGTGGCGATACGGCTCGCCCCGCGCGGCGGCCAGGGCAGGGTGCTCCGGGGCGACCTGGACCCGCTGAAGATCCGCTTCGACAGCGACCGGCTGGTCTACCCGATGCGGCTCTCCCGCATGGCCAGGACGCCGCAGTCGCTGGGCCTGTACGTGCTGGCGGACCACCGCATGGAGCCCGCCACCTCGATCGGCGGCTCCGCGCCGAGGGTGACGTTCGCGGGAACCATCCACCCCGAGGACGGCCCGCTCGCCGCCCTCGCCGACGCGAAGCCGGTGTTCCTGACGGCGATCGAGCAGGAGTTCCCGGAGCCGGGCCGCATCGACGCCGACCACGAACTGCGCGCGACCCCGAAGGACACGCCGTACCGCCGGGTCGTCCACCGCGACGAGCTGCTCACGGTCGGGGGCGGCATCCCGCTCTGGCTCCTGACGGTCGCGGCGGGCGCCGTGGCCCTCGCGTCCGCCGCCTACGTACGGACCCGCCGCCGGCCCGCCGGGCCCACTGCCTAGCCGGGGAAGCTGCGCCGTACGGATGGACTCGGGCCGTACAGCGCCGGGTACGGGCCTTCGCCGTGCGAAGCGCCCTACCTTCGCACTGCTTCCTCCACCCTCCACGAAAGGCAGTGACTCGTGCGTTCGATCCGTTGCGCCCTGACCGCTCTCGCCGCCGGCGGCATCATCCTGGCGGGCGCGTCCGCGGCCTCCGCCGACGACACCTTCACCATCTACGCCCCGGTCAGCAACACGTACTCCATCGTCTTCGGCGACCTGAGCCAGGTCGCCGGCGACGACGTCTTCAACGCCGGCCGCGACAACACCGTCGGCTCCCACAACGGCGCGGCGCCGGCCGGCGACATCGGCATGGCGGCCCTGCCGGGCACGCAGGTCCTGAGCAACGAGGCCATGATGCACGGTGCGGCCGGCCAGTGGACGGGCAGCATCCTCGGCAAGTGAGTCCCGGCTTCTCCGCCCCTCACCGGGGCGGGGAAGCCCCCCCGCCGGGGCGGCGGGAGTCGCATACCGGCACGGCGCCGCCTCGGTCGCACGGCGCCGCGGTGGGCGCCCGGCGCAGCCGCAGGTTCGCCCCGCCCCGGGCCGGGGCGGCCTTGGGCCGCGGCGGCCGAGTCGTGCGCTTCCGCCCCGCTTTCGGGCCGCCGCGGGGGCGTCCCACGGCCTGCCGATGCCGCCGTCCCGGCAGCAGCCGGGCCCGCCCGTCACCGCATGGGCGGCGGCACGGTGTAGTTCGGAATCGACGGGTCCTTCGTGCGCCGGGCCGCCGGTGGCCGAAGGCCGCGGCGCCGCGGCCGGCGTCGACGGCGTCGCGGACGGCTCGGCGGTCCCCGGCTCCGAGGGGGAGGGCGGCGGTTCGGCCACCGGCGGCGTCGAGGCGGGAGCCGGCGCGGTCGGCTTCGCGCCGGCCGGCTCGCCCGAGCAGCCGCCCAGCGCCAGGGCGCCCGCCAGCGCCACCGCCGCGGCACCCGTCACCGCGCCCCTGCCACCCACAGCCATCACCCACCCCGTCCCGGCACGGTCCGTCCGCCCCCGGGTCGGATGATGCCGGCCCACAGGGGCGCACCGCATCCGGGCGCGCGCCCCCCGCCGTACCCGCAACGTGTGGAAACGGCCCGATTCGTGCTCTCGGGAGTGACACCAGCGGCGTCTGCAGCGCTGAGGGGCATGGGTCGCCATCCGGTGACCGGGTCACCGCCACGACGTCCGACACCCGTCGCCCGATCCCCAGAGGCCACGACGCATGCACCCAGCCCCAGGCGCCCACGACGAGGACACGTTGGAGCTCTTCCTCGGTGACGTGTCCGCCGCCCGCACGGCGCCGGGACCGCCGGACCCTCCCCGCGCCGAGGCACCCGTGTTCGTGGACAGCTCCGGGCGCAGGCAGCGGTGGGTGCGCCGATGGGGCCGACTCCTGGTGATACCGGCCGCCGCCTACGTCATCCTGCTCCTGAGCACGCTGATGGGCGGCCCCACCTTCCCCTCGCCGTTCCTGCCCTCCGCCCAGTCCCCGCACACCCCGGCGCCCGGGGAGCCGGCCAAGGCCGGGACGACCGGCCCGTCCCCCCGCGGCACGGCGGGCGGAACCCCCCGGGCCACCCCGGCCGCCTCACGGCCCAGCGCGCCCGCGCCGGCCGCCACCGCGGGCAGCAGGACCCCCGGCACCGGACCGGCGCCGACGCAGTCGACCGACGGGCCGGGGAACCCGGCCGAGGCGTCCCCGGGCGGCCGCGGCCGCTTCACCACGCCGCCCGGTCAGGGCGGCGGCAAACCCACGGGCCGGCCCTGAGCCTGCGGGCCGGCACCGTCCACACCGCCCGTACCGCACCGCCCGCCGCAGCAGTCAGGAAGCCCCACCCCGTGTCGAAGAACCGCCGCCGCCGCCCGCAGGGCAGGCACACCTCCGTACGCGATGTCCCCCTGCGTACTCACTGGTTGCTGCTCACCACCCTCGTGCTGACGCTTTCGGCGGCGCTGCTCCTCGAGGGCTACACCCAGCACCTGTTCGACGAGCGCCCCGACGGGGCTCCCCGCCGGCAGGCGGCCGCGACGTCCGTACCGGCCGCGATCGGCTCCGGCGGCCCGGTCATCGAGGGGGCGGCCGGCCGGACCGCCACCCCGGCACCCCGCACGATCGCCCTGACCTTCGACGACGGCCCCGACCCCGTCTGGACCCCGAAGATCCTCGACGTGCTGCGCCGCAACGGGGTGCCCGCGACGTTCTTCACCGTCGGTACCCGCGTCGCCGAGAACCCGGACCTGGCCCGCCGAATCGTCGCCGAGGGCCACCAGATCGGCCTGCACGGCTTCACGCACACCGACCTCGGCGCCGTGTCCGCCTGGCGCCGCTCCCTGGAGCTGCGCGAGACCCAGCTCGTCATCGCCGGCGCCACCGGGGTCACCACGCCCCTGCTGCGCCCGCCGTACTCCTCCACCGGCAAAGCGCTGGGCGACGCCGACTGGGACGCGGTCGTCCAGGCCGGGGAGGAGGGGTACCTGACCGTCCTGACGACCCTGGACAGCCAGGACTGGCGCCGCCCCGGCGTCGAAGCGATCGTCGCCGCCGCCACCCCCGCCGACTCCGCCGGCCAGGTCGTGCTGCTGCACGACGCCGGCGGGGACCGCTCCCAGACGGTGGCCGCGCTCGAACAGCTCGTGCCGCGGCTGAAGGCGTCCGGCTGGACGTTCGCCACCGTGGGCGACGCGGTCGCCCTCCCCACCGCCGTGCGGAGCGCCGACACCGCCGACCGGTGGCAGGGCATGGCACTGATCGCCGCACTCCGCACCAGCGGCTGGATCCTCGACGTGCTGTCGTGGCTGCTGTGGGCGGCGGGCGCGATCAGCCTGCTCCGCGCGGTCGCCGTGTTCGTCGCCGCCCGGCGGCACGTGCGGATGCGGCGCAGGCCCTGGGGCGCTGCGGTGACCGAGCCGGTGAGCGTCATCGTGCCCGCGTACAACGAGAGCGCCGGGATCGAGGCGGCCGTCCGCTCCCTGCTCGCCTCCGACCACCCCGTCGAGGTCATCGTGGTCGACGACGGCTCCACCGACGGCACGGCCGACATCGTGGAGGCGCTCCGGCTGCCCGGCGTACGGGTCATCCGGCAGCAGAACGCGGGCAAGCCGGCCGCCCTGAACACGGGGATAGCGGCGGCCTCCTGCAACCTGCTCGTCATGGTCGACGGCGACACCGTCTTCGAACCGGACGCGGTCCGCATGCTCGTCCAGCCCTTCGCCCAGCGCAGGGTCGGCGCGGTCTCCGGCAACGCCAAGGTCGTCAACCGGGGAGGCCTGCTCGGCCGGTGGCAGCACATCGAGTACGTCGTCGGATTCAACCTCGACCGCCGTCTGTTCGACCTCGCGGAGTGCATGCCCACCGTCCCCGGCGCGGTCGGGGCGTTCCGCCGCGAGGCCCTGCTGCGGGTGGGCGGTGTCAGCGACGCCACGCTGGCCGAGGACACCGATCTGACCATGGCCCTGTGCCGGGACGGCTGGCGCGTGGTCTACGAGGAGCGGGCCAAGGCCTGGACCGAAGCCCCCGCATCGCTGGGCGCCCTGTGGAAGCAGCGCTACCGGTGGTGCTACGGCACCCTGCAGGCCATGTGGAAGCACCGCGGGGCACTCGCCCAGCGCGGCCAGGCCGGCAAGCTCGGCCGCCGCGGCCTGGTCTACCTCCTGATGTTCCAGGTCCTGCTGCCGCTGCTCGCTCCCGTCGTGGACGTCTTCGCCGTCTACGGGCTGGTCTTCCTCGACCCGTTGCGCATCCTCGGTCTGTGGACGGCCTTCCTGCTGCTCCAGGTGCTGATGGGCGTGTACGCGTTCCGGCTGGACGGCGAACGTCCCGGCCCGCTCTGGAGCCTGCCCCTCCAGCAGTTCGTCTACCGCCAGCTCATGTACCTGGTCGTGATCCAGTCCGTCTTCACCGCCGTGGCCGGCTCCCGCCTGCGCTGGCAGCGCATGGAGCGCTACGGCAGCCTCCAGGTGCCCGTCGGCCCGTCGGAACCCCCGGCCGAGCCGCAGTTCGTGACCGCGGCCCCGCCGGCCGCCGAGATCCGGCCCGAGCCCTGGCCGGATCCCGCCGGCCCGTACGGGGGTTACGACACGGACCCCTGGGCGCCCCACCCCGCGGCGCCGGGCCCGCAGAACCACATCTGGCCGTCCCCGCAGGGGCATCCGTACCCGTAGCGGGTGTCCGGCCGGGTCAGGGCGCGCCCTCCCCGGCCCGGGACAGGGCGAACACCCCCGCGCAGACCAGGGCCACGCCCAGCAGCTGGGGGAGCAGCCACCAGCCCGCGCGCAGGTGTTCCTCGTACAGGACCACGCCCAGCGCGATGCTGATGCTCGCGTCGCCGAGGGTCAGGGCGGGCTGCGAGGCGACCAGCGGGCCGCCCTGCATGGCGTGTTCGAGCAGCAGAAGGGCGCAGATGCCGCTCGCGCCGAAGGCGTACGTCTCCCAGGCGGTGAGGAACCCGCCGATGCCGTGTTCGTCGAGGACGTGCACGGAGGACTTCATCAGGGCGGCCGTGAGCGCGTAGCAGACTGCGGTGGCCGCGCCGAGGAAGCCGGCCCGCGAACGGCCCGGCGGCCGCCGCAGGCCGGCCACGGCGAGCAGGGCGACGATCACCGCGCAGGCCGGCAGCGCCACCACCCACCGCTCGGTCGGCACGTCGGTGCGGTTGCCCGACGGCGAGGCGGCCACCAGCGCGACCCCGAGCCCCGCCACCACCCCCGCCACGGCCAGCCACAGCGCTCCCGGCAGCCGCTGCCGGGTCAGCAGGGAGGCGATCAGCAGGGCGAGCGGCAGCTCCAGCACGAACAGGGGCTGTACGAGGGCCAGCGCGCCCGTGGCCAGCGCCGCGGCCTGACCGGCACCGGCCGCGATCACGGCCAGGATGCCCGCGACCCACACGGGCCGGCGCAGCAGGTCCAGGACGAGACCGGGGCGAAAGCCCTCGCTCTGCGGCACGGTGAGCGCGGCCCGCCGCTGGAGCACGGTGGCCAGCGCGTTGCTGAAGGCCGCGAACAGCGCGAAGAAGACCGGCAGGACGACGCCCATGTCCCGATCCTCACCGCGTCCGGCGCCCGCCCGTGCCGCGACACCGGGCCGCGGGCGTCGCGGGGGCCGCATTCCCCCGTCCGGACCTGCCGCGCGGCGCCGCCGAGCCGCGTCAGGTCCGGCCGGCCGCCCGCCGCAGGGCCAGCGCGGCGAGGGCCTCCGGGGCGCCGGCCTGGCCGCGGATGCCGGGGAAGGCGTTGACGTCCACGATCAGGGGCGTCCCACCGCCGGTGTCGATGATGTCCACGCCGTAGACGTCCAGCGCGAACACCGATCCGACCCGGCGCACCAGATCGGCCCAGCCGGCGGGCAGTTCGTCCACGGCCGACGGGAGGGTGGGGCCGCGTCCGCCGGGGGAGAGCTCCGACCGGCGCAGGGCGGAGAAGACCCGGTCGCCGACGGCCCACAGTTTGTGGTCCCAGCCGTTGTTGGGCGCGTACTCCTGCACCACGACCGGCTCCCGCGGCCAGTCCCGCGCCAACTCCCGCAGCCGCGCGGGGCCGTCGGCACGGGCGACGAGGTCGCCGCGCCGGCTGCGCCGGCTCTTGACCACCACGGGGGCGGACGGCCGCGCCCGGCTCGCCCACGCCCCCAACGCGCCGACGGTACGGGTCGCGGCGAACGGCAGACCGGCCCGCAGGGCGAGCCCGGCCATCTCCGTGCGGTCCTGGCACAGCGCGGTGGCCGACGCCGTGTTGACCACCGGCGCGCCCCGCCGCTCCAGGTACCGCGCGAGCCCCAGCGCGTGCGGCGTCCGCGACTTCAGCAGGTACACATCGGCCAGCGGCAGGGGTACGTCCCCGAGGGTGATCGGATCGAGCGCCGCCACCTCGTGCTCCGGCGTGAGCAGCGCGGTGGTGTCCGCCAGCAGCGGGTGTCCGGGCTCCGGGGTGATCAGGCCGATCCTCATACGGTGTCACCCGCCGCGGCGGAGATCTGCGCCGGAGACGACTGGGCCGGGATCGACAGGGGGAGCGACACGGGCGCCGCCGCCATCGTCGTCGCGGCTGCCGGTGCCTGTGCCACGGGCGCGACCGCGGGCACGGGTGCGGCCGTCGCGGGGCCGCCGCCGGCCCGCGCCAGCCCCAGTACGGCGCGGGCCACCCGCGCCGCCGCGTCCGGCACCTGCCGGAAGCTCGGGAAGTCGTTGACGTCCACGACCACCGGTCCGTCGGGACCCAGCAGTACGTCCACCCCGTACAGGTCGAGCCCGTAGACCGCCCCCACCTGGGCGGCGATCGCGGCGACCTCGGACGACAACGGTACGCGGCGCTCACGGACCGAGGGGTCGGGGTGCAGCGGGGAACACCGCTCGGTCGCGAACAGCTCCCCGCCGACCGCGTACACCTTGATGTCCGTGCCCGAGTTGGGTACGTACGGCTGGGCGATGAGCATGCCCTCGCCCGCGAGCACGGGCAGCAGTGTCTCCAGCCGCCCGGGCGAGGACACCAGGTGCACCGCCCGCCCGGAGCTGCCGTCGGCGGGCTTGACCACGAGCGGGTACTCGGCCGCCGGTATCTCCCTGAGCAACTCGGGGCGGGCGACGGCGTAGGTGGGCGGCAGCGGGAGGCCGCGGCCGCGCCCGATGGCGGCGGCCAGCGCCTTGTCCCGTACGCCGCGGATCGAGCGGGCGTCGTTGACGGTGGTCAGCCCGGTCGCAGCGGCGGCTTCGAGGAGGGTCAGCCCCGGGCCGCCCGACACCGTCTTGAGCACCCAGGCGTCGTGCGCACCCTCGGCCACGACCTCGGTCATGCGCAGCAGCGAGCCGCCGGGCCGCAGGACGTCCACACGGTGCCCCCACGCGGTCAGCTGTCCGATCACCTCGTTCGGCATACCGTCGTGACGGTAGTGCTCCTCCACCAGGAAGCAGAGCCTCATCGACCTTCCCCAAATTCCCGGACGTCCGCCGAATCCGCCCGGCGAGTTGTGACGTCACAGGATGTCATGGACCGCAATGTGATGATCGGTCCGCCTGTGGGCTGCGGTGTGACCCTCCGGCCTCCTTGTTAGGCTTCCCGTTTCCGTTCGACGGGGGGAAGTACGGAACATGTGCGACCAGTGGACGCGTCAGTTGTGCGCGCTGGCGGTCAACAGAGCGGCACCGGCGGATGTGCTGCTGCGGCTGCTCGGCCAGGAGGACGAGTGCGCGCGGCGCCCGGTTCCGAAGCGTGCCGTTCTGCCGCAGGAAGTGATCGAGGCCATTCTGGTCCACCCGGACCGCCAGGTCCGGAAGGCCTTCGCGGAGAACGCCGACGCCGACCCCGAGCAGCGGGCCCGGCTGGTCGACGACCCGTCCAAGTCGGTCCACCTCAGCCTCGCGGTCGGTCCCATGCCCTACCGGGAGCCGGTGCCCCCGTTGCCCGACTGGGCGTACGAGCGGCTGCTGAAGCACCCCGAGGCCCTGGTGCGCCAGGAACTGTTCAGCTGGGGCGGGCGGCCGCCCGCCCACGTGCTGGTCGGCCTCGCGGACCACGAGGACCCGCTGTTCCGCCTGGCCGCCTGCCGGTACGCCTGGCACGAGCTCCCGGACGCAGCGCGGCAGCGACTCCTGCACGACGACGACCGCGAGGTACGGCTGGCGGCCGCCGAACAGGTCTGCCCCGAGGACGAGGAACGCACTGCCTGGCTCATCGGGGAACTGGACGGCTCGTGGCCGGCGGCCGAAATCCTGCGGACCGGCCGGCTCCCCCGGGAACTCGCCGAACGCCTGGTCGCCGAGGGCGATCGGCTCCGGGAGCTCGCGGGCAACCCGTCGCTCGCGCCCGACCTGGTGGCACGCCTCGCCGTCGACCCCGACCCGGCGGTCCGGCTGGTGGTCTCCGCCCGCCCCGAGCTGAGCGAGGCCGACCGGGCCGCCATCGACTACACCGTGGACCCCGAGGCCCGGCTGGGCACGCTCCAATGGGTGTGGGAGCGCCGTGAGGACGCCGAGTTCCTGCGGCAGTGCGCCCGGTCCGCGCACACCTGGCTGCGCCGCAGCGCCGCCGTCTGCCCGGGCCTGCCGGCCGACGCCGTCGAACTGCTCGCGGAAGACGAGGACTTCGCCGTCCGACTGCTGCTCGCGGAGTTCCACCCGGCACCGCCGCCGGAGCTGCTCCTCGACCTCTACCTGGGCGGCACCCACCGCGCCGTCGGCATGCTGACCGCCCGGCCGGGCTTCCCCTTCGCCGGGCTCGCCGCCCGCTTCGGCGACTCGCCGGATCCCGAACGCCGGATGCTGGCCCTGCACGACCCCGGCCTGGATCCGGAACTCCTCGACCGCCTCAGCCAGGACCCCGGGACGAGGAACGCCGCCGCCCGGCACCCCCGGCTCCCCGTGGCGCGGATCCGCGAACTGCTCGCCGATCCGGACGAGCACACCGCGGCCGCCGCGGCCACCAACCCGGCTCTCCCGCCCGAGGACATGCGCCGGATCCTGGACCGGGCGGGCGTGCCGGAAATCCGGGTGAATGATCGGACAAGCGGCTGATAGGTTGATCACGTGCCGAAGCTGAATCAGATCATCGCAGTCGAAAAGGGCGTCAAGTCCAAGTCCCTCCAGGAGCTGACCCAGGCTCACCACGACGTGCAGAAGCCCGCCCTGCTGGCCGGCATCTCGCGGACGTACCAGCCCAAGGACGAGGAGGGCGAGCAGCTGCCGCCCGAGTCCACCCGGGTGCAGGTCAAGGCGGAGGACGTGCTGCGCGCGACGGCCGGGACGCTCACACGGCTCTTCGACGTGACGGCCACCAAGGACTGGGCGAACCGCAGCGCCGCCGCGGACGTGGTCGTCGACGGCAACGTCCTGCTGGCGCAGGTGCCCGTGCCGTATCTGCTCTTCCTGGAGAAGCAGCTCACGGACCTGCACACCTTCGTGCGGAAGCTGCCGGTGCTGGACGCATCCGAATCCTGGAACCTGGACCCGTCCACGGACTCCTGGAAGACGGACCCGGTACGCACGATCCGCACCAAGAAGGTGCCGCGCAACCACGTCAAGGCCGAGGCCACCGAGAAGCACCCGGCCCAGGTCGAGGTGTACTACGAGGACGTGCCGGTCGGATACTGGACGACCGTGAAGTTCTCCGGCGCGCTGCCCGCCCGGCGGGTCAACGAGCTGCTCGACCGTGTCGAGAAGCTCCAGCAGGCCGTCAAGTACGCCCGTGAGGAGGCCAACAGCGCCGAGGTCACCGACCAGCGGGTCGGGGACGCGGTGTTCGGCTACCTGTTCAGGTAGCCCTCAAGAACCCCTCCCGTATGTCTGCGGGAGGTGCGCGAGAGCGCAAGCTGAAACTGATGTTGAAGCTGAAACAGGGGTGTCAGTTGGGGGTTCGAATCCCTCCCCCGGCATTGCGTGCCGGGGTGGCCCAAGCTGGTAGAGGCGGCCCCATGAATCTCAGATTCTCGCTCCAGTCTCAGTATTCGCCGCCGAACACCGGATCGACCGAGCGTGGACGACCATCGATGGATGGGGGTTCAAGTCCCTCCTGCGCCTCTACCGTGGCGCGGTAGTTCAAAGGTAGAACACGTCGATCTCAGAATGATCCGCGACTCTTAAACGTGCCGGTGTGCGCAATTGGGTGGCACGCAGGAGCCCGGGAGCTGGATATGCTCCCGGGCTCCGTCACGTCCGCCCCGAGGTCACGCGGTCAACCGGTCAACCGTCCCCGGGTCACACGGGGACGGACACGAAGGTCCTGCCGGCCTCGTTCTCGACCAGGACGGCCTTGACGTCCGCCCGGTCGACGGCGGCCGAACCGTCCAGACCGGCGCCCTTGGCCTCGCCGTTCTCCTGGCTTCCCACGACCCAGCTGCCCGCGGTGGTGCGCTTGCCGTCCTTGGAGACCACGATCAGCCTGCAGCGTTCGCCCGGCGGCACACCGGTGACCGCTGCCCGCAACCGCACCCACTTGGTGGCCGGCGTCATCTGTACGGTCATCCGCGCACCCGTGCCCGCATCGGTCGCGGAGTGCAGCGTGGTCCCCTTGGGCGGGGGAGAGGGGTCCGCCGGAGCGGTCGGCGACGGGGGCTGGGGCAGTGCGACGGGGTCGGGACCGCCCGTGCCCAGCTGCGTACCGGCCCAGAACACGGCGGCCAGGGAAGCCGCCACCGCCAGGCCCGTGAGCCCCGCACGACGGCGTGCGGCACCGGCGCGCTCGCCCCGCATCTGCCGCAGCGTGCGCTGGAGCAGCAGGTCGCCGCCCTGCGGCGGTCCGTCGAGGAACGCCTCCTCGGGCACCTCGCCCAGTGCCGCCTCCATCTCACGCAACGCGGCCACCTCCTCCCGGCACTGCACGCACCCGCTCATGTGTCCCTCGACCCGGCGGACCTCCTCGTCGTCCAGGACGCCGAGCACGTACGGGCCGAGCAGTTCCTCCTCGTGCCGCTGCCGGTTCATGCCACCACCTCACGCAGTCCGGCCGGCTGCTGGGGCGGCCTGCCCGATCTTTTTCCGTCTTTTGTTCCGCTCTCCCGGAAGCCGTCGTCCCTGAAGACGTCGCGCAGGGCCTTGAGCGCGTAGTGCGAACGCGACTTGACCGTACCCGCCGGGATGCCGAGGGTGTCGGCGGCTTCCGCCACACTGAGCTGCCGGTAGTACAACTCCTTCAGCACGTCCCGGTGTTCCGGGGACAGCCGGTCGAGAGCCCCCAGCACCGTCATGCTGTCCACCACGGAGTCGGCGTGGTCCGCCTCCACCGGGGGAGCGGCCGCCGAACCGGACACCTCCGGCGGCCGGGCGGCCCTGGCCCGGTACCGGTCGGTGATGATGTTACGGGCCACGGTGAGCAGCCAGCCGCGTACCGAGCCCTTTCCGTTCACGAGGACCTCGGAGTGCCGCCAGGCACGTATCAGGGTCTCCTGCACGACGTCCTCGGCCGCAGCCCGGTCCCCGGTCAGCCGGGTGGCGTACGCGAGCAGGGCGTGGCCGTGCTCCTCGTACACGGACTTGATCAGTGCCTCGTCGGTCGAGCCCCGCCGAGTGCGGGGCCACAGTGGTCCGGCCATCTCACCCTCTCCGTCTTCCTCGCTTGCGTGGTGCGGTCGGAACACGCCGGCGGAGCCGAAACGGTTCATGTGACCTGCGTCACCCGAGGTTCGGGGTGTTCAAGTCCGGCAGGCCCGGCCCTCGTTGAGGCAGTCGACGACCGCGGCCATCTGCGGCCCGGTCATCGCGTTCACGAACATCGCGTGGTCCGTCCTGGGGCTGTGCCGTTGCTCGGGGAAGGAGTCGATCGCGACCGGCACCCCCGCGGGGACCTCGTAGGCGAGGGAGAGGCGCAGTTCGGGCACGGGGAAGGTGTCGGTGGGGCAGACGCCGTTGCCCCCGGGGAACAACAGGTGCGAGCGGTGCCCGGCGCTCGCGGTGTCGAGGCCGTTCCAGCAGCTCGGGAAGACCAGCGTGCGGGTGACGCGGTCGCCTTCGGGGCAGCGCGGGTAGCGGGTGGTGGAGCGGTCGGGGGAGCCGGAACACCCCCAGCGGGCCCGGACATGGGCGTCGCTGCCCGCAGTGCGGGCGACCGCGTCGCCGGTCATCGCGCGCAGGAAGGGCGGCATCTCCACCACCTTGCTCACCGGGTTGCCGCGGAACTCGACCCGCACCGAGGTCTCGGGCACGATCTCGCCGCTGTTGCCGTGCCCCGCCGAGGTCTCGTGGGGGCGCACCCCCGGCCGGTCCAGGCGGCGCAGGACGGGCCAGTAATACGTCGAACGGTCGCCGCCCGCGCAGCTCGTGGCGGCGGCGGCCAGCGACTCGTCGGTCGACATGGCGTCCGTGGACAGGTTGCCCACGTAGGAGTGCGTGTGGTGGGCGCCGGCCCGCAGGCCGGGCGAGACCACCAGGTTGTCCTCGTTGTAGTGCCCCTGCTCGTTGCGGCCGCAGTCCACCGCCACCGAGCCCGGCGAGCCGTCGCTCCGGTCGGCGGGGGTGGCCGGAGCGGCGGCGGGGGCGGGCGGAACATCACGTATGTCCACGTAGTCGGACGGTGCGGGGGCACCGGCCGGCGCACCCGCGTGCGGTCCGGCGGTGCGCGTGGCGCCCAGCACCGCGGCGGTCAGCGCACCCCCCAGGACCAGGCAGATGACGAGAGTGAGCAGTCGGCGTTCTTTCCCCATGGCGGTCACGGTTGCCGGTGGCGACCCAGCCGTCAACCTGGCATCCGCATGGCGGTCGCCCGCACGGCGGTTCGCACGGTCCGGTGTGGGGCGATGCGTCGCGCGGGACGGTAGGGCCGCAGGTGAACGGTGGTGCCGCCGTCCCCCGGGATCCGGAGCGCGAGCCCCTCCCGCATCGCGGCCCGCGGCCCGCGGAGGGCGCGTACGGCCCTTCCGGACGGGCCGCGACGCCCGCATCCGCCACATCGGGCAGCACGGCGGTGCGGTGCGGGGCGGTACGGGGCAGTGCGGGGCGGGGCGCCGAAGTGGGCGCCGGCGCACGGCCGGTCCTGTCCGCGGGGCCGCTTGTCGGGCCGTGCGGGAGCCGACACAGTGGGCGCATGACACCAGCAGCGACCCCCGCCGAGCTCCTGCACGCATTCGCCCGCACCCGCTGCCGACTCGACGGCGGCGAGGTCGCCTACTGGTGGACCGGCGACGTCCACTCCTGGGCACCGGGCGAGCCCTACCGGCGGCTGTTCGGCTTCGAAGGGGTCAACGTCTCGCGCCTGGTGGCGGACGAGGAGGCCGGCGGCTACCGGCTGTTGTCCCGGGAGGCCGCGTTCTACCTGGACCCGGTGACCCGCGAGATCATGGAGACCTGGCAGGACAAGCCCGTGGTCCACGTCTGGAACGACCCGGCCAACCAGAGGTGGCGCCCCTTCCCCGTCCCCGTGACCGAGCTGGGCGACCAGATCTGTTTCAGCCTGGAGATCCCGCTCGCCTACCCCTCGCCGCTGCCGGTCGAGGAGTACCCGGACCACTGCGCCGACGACACCTACCGGGCGCTGGAACTCTTCCAGTTCTTCGCACCCGCCACCGCCCTGACCACCGACGAGGCGAGCGTCCCGGCGACGATGTCCTGGACGCGGATGTCCCCGTGGCTGCCGTGGATGGAACAGGGCCCCCGCCCCGGCGGCCTCACCTTCCACTGCCGCGGCCGCAAGCTCGACGCCTACGCGCAGGTCCCCGAACGCACCCGCGCGTACATCGCCGACCACCATCCCGAGTTCGCCCACGCGCCGGAGAAATGGAGCGAACCGAACGAGACGAGCTGGACGTACTTCCGCAAGCTGTTCCCGCCGGACCGCGGGGAGTGAGCCCCCGGCGCCGCGCCGCGCCGCGCGGCGCCCGGTGCCGTGCCCGTGAACAGGGAAAGACCTGATCACACCCCCTGCTGAGGGAACCCCGGGGGGAGCCGAAGGGGGCGGACAAGGGTTTTCCCGGTATCCAGTTCATCCCCGCGTTGCCTACTGTCTGCCCACCGGCGATCTTCTCCAGGCCGGGCGGTACACACTCCAACCCCACATGGCGTGTAGGCCTACCACCGGGGGAAGCGCGCCGGGACCGCCGTTGCCCCTGCCTCGCCGTTGCGGCCGGGACAACGTGGCGTGCGGCGGCAGCCGGGGCGAGACCGACCAACTCGCTCCCGGCCCCGCGGCCGCCGGAACCTCCCACACTGCACCGAACCGGCCGTTCCGGCCTGCCCGGAACAGGCCCTCGAAAGGGATCACGTGCACGCAACGAGACGCAGGCTCATATCCGTGGTGGCCATGTCCGTCACCCTGCTCGCCGGCACCGCCACCGCCTCCGTGGCCGTGGCCTCCGAGACCCCCGCCGCAGCCCCCGCGGCCGCGCTCGCCCCCACCGCGCCGGTCGAGAACCTGATCGTCGGCTACAAGTCGTCCGCCTCCGAGGCCAGCTCCAACAACGCCGCCGCCGCCGACGCCACCGCCAAGGGCAAGAAGGCCGGCAAGAAGGCGACGTTCGACCGCCGCCTGGGCACCGGAGCCGCGCTGGTCAACCTCGGCGGGACCGTCGCGCCGGCCGAGGCCGCCGACGTGATGGCCCAGTTCCGTGCCGACCCGGACGTCGCCTACGTCGAGCCCGACACCCGCGCCTACGCCGCGGCCGTGACCCCGAACGACACCGAGTACGCCAAGCAGTGGGACCTCTTCGAGTCCACCGCGGGCATGAACGTCCCGGCCGCCTGGGACAAGACCACCGGCACCGGCGTGACCGTCGCCGTGATCGACACCGGCTACGTCGCCCACTCGGACCTCGCGTCGAACACCGTCGCCGGCTACGACTTCATCAGCAGCGCCACCTACGCCCGTGACGGCGGCGGCCGCGACAGCAACCCCGCCGACGAGGGCGACTGGAACGCCACCGACGGCGAGTGCGGCGTCGGCTCCAAGGCCAGCAACTCGTCCTGGCACGGCACCCACGTCGCCGGCACCATCGCCGCGGCCACGAACAACTCCAAGGGCGTCGCCGGCATCGCCTACGGCGCGAAGGTCCAGCACGTCCGCGTCCTCGGCAAGTGCGGCGGTTCCACCTCGGACATCGTCGACGCCATCACCTGGGCGTCCGGCGGCTCCGTGGCCGGCGTCCCGGCCAACGCCACCCCGGCCAAGGTCATCAACATGAGCCTCGGCGGCCCGGGCGCCTGCGGCACGAGCTACCAGAACGCGATCAACGCGGCCGTCGCCCGCGGCACGACCGTCGTCGTCGCCGCCGGCAACAGCAACGCCGACGCGGCCGGCTACTCGCCCGCCAGCTGCAACAACGTCATCAACGTGGCCGCCAGCAACCGCGCCGGCGACCGCTCGTACTACTCCAACTACGGCTCGATCATCGACATCGCCGCCCCGGGCGGTGAGACCCGCCGCGCCACGGACACGCCCGGCACCGTCACCACCCCCGAGAACGCGATCCTCTCGACCCTGAACGCGGGCACCACCACCCCGGGCTCCGAGATCTACAAGCCCTACCAGGGCACCAGCATGGCCGCCCCGCACGTCGCCGGCCTCGCCGCGCTGCTGAAGTCGGCGAACTCCGCGCTGACCCCGGCCCAGATCGAGACGGCGATCAAGAACAACGCCCGTCCGCTCGCCGGCACCTGCACCGGTGGATGCGGCGCCGGCCTCGCCGACGCCGCCGCGACCGTCGCCGCCGTGACCTCGACCCAGCCCGCCCCGGCCTTCGAGAACACCGCGGACTACGCCATCGGCGACAACACCACCGTCGAGAGCCCGATCACCGTCACCGGGAAGTCCGGCAACGCCCCGGCCACCCTCAAGGTCGGTGTGAACATCGTCCACACCTACATCGGCGACCTGAAGGTCGACCTGGTCGCCCCGGACGGCTCCGTCTACACGCTGCACAACCGCTCGGGCGGCAGCACCGACAACATCAACCAGGTCTACACCGTCAACGCCTCCTCNNCGGCACCTGGAAGCTCCGGGTCAACGACAACGCCGGCGGCGACACCGGCAAGATCGACTCCTGGAATCTCACCTTCTGAGACGGCTCACGCCCACTCGGGTCCGCCACCAACTCCGCCTGACGGAGCGATAGTACGGACCAATAGAATCCCCGGGCCTGCCGATACTACGGGTATCGGCAGGTCCGCCGGGTTTTCCCTGCACTGTGACTGAATTCTGCGTCACAATGCGGGTCCACCAGCCGTCCGACCTCGTATTCTCGCCTCTCACAGGAAGGGCACAGGAGATGGGGACCGGAAGGCTGGTGGCTGTGCGTGGTGGCGGCGACGGGGCACGCTGACACAAGTGTCGGACACGGAGAGCTGATCAAGGCGGTCGACCGCGCGCTGACCACGCACGGCCGGGCGCTCCTGACCGGACCCGCCGGCGCGGGCAAGACCGAGGTCGTCCGCGCCGTCTCGGCCGCGGCCGAAGCGCGCCGCGAGATCGTTCTCCGCCTCGCTCCCGAGGCCGCCGACCAATGGATACCCGAGGCCTCCGCCGCCGCCCTCCTCGCCTCCGTGCCCGCGGCCGCCCTCGAAGAGCTCTCCGGCCCCCAGCGCACCGCCATCGCCTTCCTGCGCCGGGAGGCCGACGCCCCCCGCGCGGGCCGCGACCACGTCGCACTGCGCCTGGCCGTCGTCGAGGTGCTCCGCACCCTCGCCGTCCGCCAGCCCGTCCTCCTCGTCATCGACAACGCCCAGTGGCTCGACGCCGAGAGCACCGACCTGCTCCGCTTCGCCCTGCGCCTCACCCCGACCCGCGTGCGGGTGCTCGCCGCCGAACGCGTCCAGGGCGGAGCCCCGGTCGGCGAACCCCTCTGCGGCCCCGGCGTCCCCGCCGTACGGGTGCCCCCGCTCGGCGCCGACGAGGTCGCCGAGCTGCTGCTGCGCCACGGCCTGCCCGCCCGCCTCGCCGGCCGCATCCACCAGGCCAGCGGCGGCAACCCGCGCCTGGCCCTCGCCCTCGGCCATTCCCTCGCCGAGGCCGCCGAGGCCCGCGACTGCAGCGCCCACCACGCCGACCCCCTGCCCGTCTCCGGACAGGCGCGCGAGGTCGCCCGCCGCCTCCTCGCCGGAGCCCCCGCCCAGGCCCGCCGCACCCTGCTGCTCGCCGCCCTTGCCTCCCGCCCCACCATCTCCCTGCTGCGGCGGGCCGGCCGCCCCGACGCCGAGGCCGAGCTGGCCGAGGCGGAACGGGCCGCGCTGGTCAGGGTCGGAGAGGACGGCACCGTCGAGTTCACCGCCGGCGCCCTGCCCACCGCGCTCGCCGCCGACGCCGGCTGGCCCGAACGCGCCGCCGGGCACGCGGCACTGGCCGCCGCGGTCGACGACCCGGTCCAGGCCGTACGCCACCGGGCGCTGGCCGTCGACACCCCCGACCAGGGGCTCGCCGCCGAGATCACCGAGGCCGCCGCGGTCTGCCGCAGCCGCGGCCAGCGCGCCCTCGCCGCCGAACTGGGACTGCTCGCCGCGGAACGCACGCCGTCCCGCCTGGCCGACGACGAACTGGCCCGCCTCGTCACCGCCGCCGAAGACGCCGGCTGGGCGGGCCGCGCCGACCTCGCCCGGCGCGCCACCCGGGCCGTACTGGCCCGCGACGCCTCGCCCGCCGACCGGGTACGCGCCCGGCTCGCCGTGATCGACGCCGCGGGCCAGGCCCTGGGAGCGCTCGAGGAGACCTTCGCGTACGCCATGGACGAGGCCGCCGGGGACCCCGCCCTGCAGGCCGCCGTGCAACTGCGCATCGCCTGGAAGCACAACCTCAGCGACGGCGACCCCGTCCGCTCCCGCGACGCCGCGGCCGAGGCGGGCGCCCTCGCCGCGCAGGGCGGCGACCAGACCGCCGAGGCCATGGCCCTGACCGTACGCGCCCGCATGGGCCGCATCCTCGGGGACGCGGGAGCCGAGGAGATCCTCGCCGAGGCGCTCGCCCTGCCCGCGCCCGAGGTGCCGCTCGGCATGCGCAACGCCCCGCAGTACCTGGCCGTCCGGCACGCCCTCTTCGACGACCGCCTCGCCGACGCGCGCCGCCAGCTCATGGTGCTGCTGCCGGCCGTCCGGCGCACCGGTTCGGCCGAGGACGTCTTCGAGGTCCTGCGCAGCCTCACCGAGGTGGAGCTGCGCAGCGGCCGGTGCGAGGCCGCCTCCGTCCACGCCCGCCGGGCCCTGGAACTGACCATCGAGGCAGGCCTCTCGCCCGGCCCCGCCTGGTACGTGGCGGCGATGGCCGAGACCATGGGCGGCAGCTTCGCGCGCGCCGAGAGCTACGCGCGCCGCGGCATCCAGGCCTCCCAGGAGGAACAGGACCAGGTCTTCCTCTCCCGCAGCCTGCACGCGCTCGGGCTCATCGAACTGGCCACCGGCGAGGCGGCGAAGGCGGTCGCCACCCTGCGCCGCGTCGCCGAACTGGAGGCGGCCCAGCAGGTGGTGGACCCGTCGATCCTGCGCTGGCACGGCGAACTCGCCGAGGCCCTGATCGCCGCCGACGCGCCCGGCGAAGCGGCCGAACTGATCGACCCCGTGCGCGCGGTCGCCCACGGCCTCGGCCGTACCGGCGTCGTCGCCGCCCTCGACCGGGCCCGTGCGCTGTGCCTGTCCGCGCAGGGCGACGCGGACGCCGCGGTGGGACTGCTGGAGGACACGGCGCAGCGCTTCGAATCCCTCCGGCTGCCGCTGGAACGGGGCCGCACCCTGCTCGCCCTCGCCCGGGTGGAGCGCCGCCGCCGGCGCCGGGCGCCGGCCCGCGCGGCGCTGCGGGCCGCCGCCGAGGTGTTCGAGCGGGCCGGAGCCGCACCGTGGACCGAACTCGCCAGGGAACCGGTCCCGGGCGACGGGGCCGGCTCCCCGGTCACCGCGGCAGCGGCGCTGACCGAGGCCGAGACCCGCCTCGCGCTGCTCGTCAGCCAGGGCGCCAGCAACCAGGAGGCTGCGGCGAAGCTGTTCCTCAGCGTCAAGACCGTCGAGGCCCGGCTGACCCGCATCTACCAGAAGCTCGACGTACGGTCACGGGCCCAGCTGGCCACCGCGCTGCGCACGCGGTGACCGTACGGCACGCCGGTCAGCAGCTCAGGTTGCCGCCCGGCGTGACGCCCAGCAGCTGGGTGAAGCTCTGGTACTTCGAGATCCGGCTCTGGACCTGGGCGGGGTTGCCGCCGTTGCACTCCAGGGCGCCGTTGATGGAGCGGATGGTCTCGCCGAAGCCGGCGCCGTTCACCATGGCGGCGTGGGCGGTCATGGTGCCCGGACCGTTCTGGGTGTTCCAGTACCACAGTGCCGTCTTCATGGCGACGGCCGGATCCTGCTCCACGAGGTAGGGGTTGGCCAGGAGGTTGATGCCGAGCGCGTCGCCGGCCGCCTTGTAGTTGAAGTTCCAGCTGAGCTGGATGGGCCCGCGGCCGTAGTAGGCGGCCTGTCCTGCGGGACAGCCGTACGGCTGGGTCGCGTCGCAGTAGTGGGGGTAGTTGGCGGTGTTCTGCTCCACGATGTGCACGAGACCGCCGGTCTCGTGGGAGACGTTCGCGAGGAAGGCGGCGGCCTCGCGGCGCTTCACCGTGTCGTCGCCGGTCCTGGCGAAGCCGGGGTAGGCGGACAGCGCGGCGACCAGGCCGTTGTAGGTGTAGAAGGGATTGCGGTTCGGGAACATCTGGTTGAACTGGGCCTCGGAGACGACGAATCCGGACGGATCGGGGTCCGGATCCTGCCCGCCCCCGCCGCAGACGCCCTGGTCCGCCCAGACGCCCCACTGGCCGGTGGTGCCGGGGGTCTCGCCCTGGGTCCACCACTTGGCCTGCCAGTTGCGACCGCCGTACGAGGCGCTCATGCCGTTCGTGTAGACCGCGGACGAGGCCCAGGGCGAGGCGCAGGGGGCCGCCGCCGAGGCGGGGGAGGACGGAAGGGCGATGGCGAGGCCGGCCGTGACGGCCGCAGCGGCGACGAGGCCGAGAGCGCGGCGGCGAAGCGCACGTATCACGTAACTGCTCCTTCAGTGGGGGGAATTGCCGTGGGGGCAACAGCGCCCACTGAAACGGAATGGTCTGCACCTGTCAAGGTCTAGACCAAAGGAAAGCGCCGGTGTCCCACGTGACGCGGGACACCGGCGCGGAAGGAGCGATCAGCTGCCGGCGGAGAGGTTGCCGGAGAGGACCGGGATGTTGCTGGCGATGTGCGAGAGGGCCTCGTCACCCTTGGCCTGGGTGGAGTTCTCGGCGCACTGCTGGTTCTGCGGGTTGGACAGGACGTTGACGTCCTGGACGCCCACGTTGGCGATGACCGCCAGCAGGGACTGGGCGTTGACCTTGGCGGGCAGGCCGACGCAGAGCTTGTTGAGGGAGCCCTGGATCGGGGCGAGCTGCGGGCTCTGGTTGCCGCGGGTCTCCGCGTTGCCGTAGATCTGCGCCGAGTCGTTGCCGTTCACGGTGTTGACGCCGTTGTCGTTGCCGATCGCCATCGCGGGCGAGGCGGCGGCTGCGCCCGCGCCGAGCATGGCGGCGGTGGCGGCGGCGGTGGCCATGAACTTCTTGAGCATCTGGGGGATCCTTCGGTCGCACTGTCGCATGTGATGGCTGCCCACGGCGGGACGCGCTGATCAACTGCCGACGGTGCCCGGGGTTATGCCCCGTCACCCGAGTGGCCCAATGGTGCGCCGGGCCGGGCCGGATCGGCCCCGCCGCGGTGGCGGCGGGGCCCGGCCCCCGGGATCCCGCGGGTCAGCCGCTCTTGCGGCGGACCTTCTTGTTCTTGCCGCTGGCCGCGCTGCTGGAGCCCTGGACCTTGTTCCGGTTCTGGTGGGACTGCTGCGCGTGGGCCTTCGCGGCGTTGCGCTCAAGGGCTTCCCGGAACCGGCGCTTGGCCGCTTCGGCCGGGGACTCGTCCTGCGGGGTGCCTGCTTCGTCAGCCATTCGTCCTCCTGGAGTGATCAAGCGGCCCCAGTGTGTCAGTCGCCGTACGCGCTGACCAGCGAGTTCCTGGATACTCCAAGGGTAGCTTGGGGAGGTTATAAGCTTAGGTTATGGGGGCATAAACCGACACCGGGTGCTGAGTTAGGCATACCTTCGTTTAGGGTTCCCTTTGATCCGACTTGATCCACCTTGCCGTCGCTCGAAGGGAACCTCTGCCATGCCTCGCCCTCTGCGGGTAGCAATCGTCGGTGCCGGCCCGGCCGGCATCTATGCCGCCGACGCGCTGCTGAAGTCCGAGGCCGCCGTTGATCCCGGTGTGTCCATAGACCTCTTCGAGCGCATGCCCGCGCCCTTCGGCCTGATCCGCTACGGCGTCGCCCCGGACCACCCGCGCATCAAGGGCATCATCACGGCCCTGCACCAGGTCCTGGACAAGCCGCAGGTCCGCCTCTTCGGCAACGTCGACTACCCGAGCGACATCAGCCTCGACGAGCTGCACTCCTTCTACGACGCCGTGATCTTCTCCACCGGCGCCACGGCCGACCGCGCGCTCGACATCCCCGGCGTCGACCTCGACGGCTCCTACGGTGCCGCCGACTTCGTCTCGTGGTACGACGGCCACCCGGACGTGCCGCGCACCTGGCCGCTCGAGGCCGAGAAGGTCGCCGTGCTCGGCGTCGGCAACGTCGCCCTCGATGTCGCGCGCATCCTCGCCAAGACGGCCGACGAGCTGCTGCCCACCGAGATCCCGGCCAACGTCTACGACGGCCTCAAGGCCAACAAGGCCCTCGAGGTGCACGTCTTCGGCCGTCGCGGCCCGGCCCAGGCCAAGTTCAGCCCCATGGAGCTGCGCGAGCTGGACCACTCGCCCAACATCGAGGTCATCGTCAATCCCGAGGACATCGACTACGACGACGGCTCGATCGCCGAGCGGCGGGGGAACAAGCAGACCGACATGGTCGCCAAGACCCTGGAGAACTGGGCGATCCGCGACATCGGCGAGCGGCCGCACAAGCTGTTCCTGCACTTCTTCGAGTCTCCCTCGGAGATCCTCGGCGAGGACGGCAAGGTCGTCGGCCTGCGGACCGAGCGCACCGAGCTGGACGGCACCGGCAACGTCAAGGGCACCGGCCGGTTCACCGACTGGGACGTGCAGTCCGTGTACCGGGCGGTCGGCTACCTCTCCGACGAACTGCCCAAGCTGCCCTGGGACGTCAAGTCCGGCACGGTCCCGGACGCGGGCGGCCGCGTGATCGACGCCGGCGGCCCCATGCAGTCGACGTACGTGACCGGCTGGATCCGCCGCGGCCCGATCGGCCTGATCGGCCACACCAAGGGCGACGCGAACGAGACCGTCGCGAACCTGCTCGCCGACCACGCCGAGGGCCGCCTGGGCACGCCGGCCACGCCGGAGCCGGAAGCGGTCGAGACCTTCCTCGCCGAGCGCAGCGTGCGCTACACGACGTGGGAGGGCTGGTACCGGCTGGACGCGGCCGAGAAGGCCCTCGGTGAGCCCCAGGGCCGCGCGCGCGTGAAGATCGTGGAGCGCGAGGAGATGCTCGACGCGAGCGGCGCCTGAGCACCGGGGGCCGGGACCGGACGGGTCCCGGCCCCCGCGCGTGGGGCCGCCCCCGCGGCCGGAGGTGGCCGGGGGCGACGGGTCCGGATGCGGGCTCGCCCCGCGTCCGCCGTACGGGGGTGGCCGCTCCGGAGCGGAATGCCGCGCCGCCCGAGGGAGTTGGACACGAGCACGACACCGACCCCGCAGGCACTGGAGAGCTCATGAAGATCGGCATCATCGGCGCGGGCAACATCGGCGGCAACCTCACCCGCCGGCTCACCGCCCTCGGACACGAGGTCGCGGTGGCCAACTCGCGGGGGCCCGAGACCCTGGCCGCCCTCGCCCAGGAGACCGGCGCCACCCCCGTCACCGTGACCGAGGCGTCGCGCGGCGCCGAGATCGTCGTCGTCAGCATCCCGTTCAAGAACGTGCCCGACCTGCCCGCCGGCCTCTTCGACGGGGCGGCCCCGGGCTTCGCCGTCATCGACACCGGCAACTACTACCCGCGCCGCCGCGACGGCCGGATCGCCGGCGTGGAGGACGAGGGCCTCACCGAGAGCCGCTGGACCGAGCGGCAGCTCGGACACCCCGTGATCAAGGCCTTCAACGGCACGTACGCCCAGGACCTCCTCGACCGGCACCGCCCGGCCGGCGCCGCCGACCGGATCGCGCTGCCCGTGGCGGGCGACGACGAGGCGGCGAAGAAGGCCGTACGCGACCTCATCGAGGAACTCGGCTTCGACACGGTCGACGCGGGCGGCCTCGACGACTCCTGGCGGCAGCAGCCCGACACCCCCGTCTACGGACTCCGGGAGGGCGTCGAAGGAGTCACCCGGGCCCTCGCCGAGGCCTCCCCGGACCGCCCGGAGGCCTTCCGGGGCTGACCTGTCCGGGCAACGGGACGATCTCGTACCGGCTGCGGGAACGGCCGCCCGCGATGCCGCGTCCCAGCCGGCAGACGGCCGGACGGCCATCGGAAGAGGGCCGGCCCGACGGGCCGCATGGCGGGTCGACCCCTTCCGAGGGGCGGGGGCCGGGCCGGGGCCCGTGGTGGCTCAGGCGTCCGCGCCGCGCTCCAGCACGCCGCGTACGAAGGCGGCCTGGCCGGCGTGCTGGAGGTCGTCGGCGAGCACGCTGACCAGGCGCACCCCGAGGGTGACCGGCGGGTCCCAGCGCTCGTCGACCACCCGGTCCAGGTCGGCGGCCGCGAGCCCCCGGACGAAGGCCAGGGTCCGTTCGTGCACCGCGTCGAAGTAGCCCAGGAGCAGGTCGCCCGAGTCCACCCGGACCGTGCCGGCCTGGCGCGCGGAATGGCCGTAGCCGGTGGACGCGGCGGGCAGCGGCAGGTCGAACCGGTCGGCCCAGCCGTCGGCCTGCCACGCCTGCTCCAGGCCCGCCGCGGCAGCGATGTGGTCGTCCTGGATCCGGGTCAGGTGCCAGACCAGCCAGGTGATCGAGTTGGCGGCCGGGTCGACGCGGGCGTTCAGCAGTTCCGCCGGCACCCCGTCCACGGCCTCGTACACGACCTCCCGGATCCGACCGAACCCGTCAGCGATGACGTCCGTAGCCTTCATGCACCCACCATGCAAGGCCCGGCGGCCCGCCCGGCGCGAACGACACGCGGGGCCGGGCCGCCGGGCCTGCGGTCACGGGGTCAGCGTCGGCCTTCGCGGGCTCCGCGGGCTCGGCGGCCCGCGGCGGCACCGCCCGACACCCTCGACGCGACCGAGAGCGCGACGCTCCCCGCCCTGGGTGGCCCGCCTGCGGCCGTCGATGGCGAAGGGCTAGTCTCGACCCTCGTGGACACTCTTCAGAAGATCAACGGCGTCCCCGTCCTGATGTGCGGCACCGAGGGCGAGACCATCGCGGGTGAACGCGAGGCCCTGGACTGCATCGCCAACGCCTCCTACCAGGGCGCCGACTGGGCGGTCATCCCCGTCGAACGCTTCGACGAGGCGTTCTTCCGGCTGAGCACCAGGGTCGCGGGCGAGATCATCCAGAAGTTCGTCCAGTACCGGGTGGGCGTCGTCGTCCTCGGCGACATCTCCCGCCACACGGAGGCCGGCACGGCGCTGCGCGACTTCGTCCGCGAGTGCAACCGGGGCCGCCAGACGTGGTTCGTCGCCGACGCCGACGAGCTGCGCGACCGGCTGACCGGGGCCGGGGCGTGACGGGCGGCGGCGACGTCCGGATCCTGCGCGCGGCCGACCGCCCCGCCACGGTCTGGAAGAACGGCGGGGGAGTCACCCGGGAGATCGCCGCCTGGCCCGCGGACGCCGACATGGAGTCGTTCCGGTGGCGGGCGAGTCTGGCCGAGGTGGCCGCGGACGGCCCCTTCTCGGCCTTCCCCGGGATCGACCGCACCCTCACCCTCGCCGAGGGCGCGGGCATGGACCTCGTGGTGGGAGGCGTGCACCGGCTCGTGGCCGAACGCTTCGCGCCGCAGGACTTCGCGGGGGACGAGCCGACCGACTGCCGGCTCCTCTCCGGCCCCGTGGTGAACTTCAACGTGATGTACCGGCGCGGCGCGGCGACGGCCGAGACCGCCGTCGTACGGGGCAGGCTCACCCTCGCCGCCGAGCCCGGCGAGACCCTGCTGGTGGTCGCCCTGGACGGCCCGGCGACGCTCGAGGGCGCCTGGGGCGCCGGCCACGCCCTGGGCCCGTACGACGCGGCCCTCGCACGGGGGGCGTTCACCGGCCGCCTGCGGACCGACGGCCGCGCGGCCGTGGTCCGCCTGCGGTAGTCCGAGCCGGCCGCCCGCGCCTCGTGCCCCGGGCCGTTGCGACGCCCGGTCAGCAGACCGGCACTCCGGGCACCTGGTTCTCCGGCACGCTGAGGTAGATGTTGGTCATGTAGCCGCCGTACTGCGGCAGGTGCGCCCACCAGTCGCCCGCGTAGGGCGGTTGGCTGACCTGCTGACCGCGCTTCTGGCAGCCGACCAGGACCTCGACCCCGGCCGGCAGTGTGGTGACCGCACCGGAGGCGGTCGTGGCCTGGGTGCGGACCCGGACCCCGCTGCCCCAGGTGCCGATCCACGTACCGGCGGGGCGGGAGGCGCCGGGGACGTTCAGCGAACGGGTCAGCCGCCCGATGTCGGTGTAGGCCTTGCCGTAGGACGTTCCACCGGGGTGCAGGGTGAAGACCGCCACGATGGAACGGTCGCCCGCGCCCACCACGCCCGTGGTGTGCAGTGCGGGACGGGAGAGGTCCACGGCCCCGGCGGTGCCCAAGGACTCCCCGGCCTCCCCGGACCCCGCGGCCTCGGCGGCCTTCGTGGTCGGTGCCGTGCAGCCGCCCGAACTGAAGCCCGACCAGCCCTGCTTGACGGCCCAGGGCTGGTTGAAGGAGCCGGCGATGCCGAAATGCTGGTCGTAGCCGTCGGTGGCGCAGCGGGTGGACTGCCGCAGGCCGCCGAGGAGGTAGTCGCGGGTCGCGGCCGGGGCGGAGTCCAGCAGATGGCGGTAGATCTTCACGGTGTCGCGGGCGGAGAGGGCCGTGTAGCCCCAGTAGCCGGGGTGGGTGGACGGCGGCCGGGCGGTGTCCGTCAGGCCGAGCCGGGCGACCATCCGGTCGACGATCGCCCCCGAGCCGTTGTTCGACCAGAAGGTGCTGGCGGCCGCGTCGTCGCTGCCCCGCAGCATGGTGTCGATCCGGGCCCGGTCGGCGGCCGACAGGGCGTCGGGGCTGCGGTTCCAGAGCACGTCCAGGGCGATCAGCAGCTTCACCACCGACGCGGACCTGAACTGTGCGGCGGTGTTCAGCTGTTCGGTGAAGGTGCCGGTCCGGCGGTCGAAGACGGCGACGCCCGCCGTCACCCCGGCAGGCACGTCGGCTCGGACCGCCGCCGTGCGCGCCGACGGGGGCTCGGCGGCGGCGACGGAGACGGTGGTCGCGGTGGTGCACAGGAGCGCGGCGAGGGCGGCGGTCAGCCCGCCCGCCCGCACCGCGCTCCGCACGCTGCTCGAGATCATCATGGGGTCCTCGGGATCGGTGGAGAGGGATGTGGAGGTGGCGCGGCGCCGTAAGGGATACGAGAGCCCTGGAACGGGAGCCGGAGCGCCGGATGCCCCCGGGCCTGGCGCGGCCCCGGGGGCATCCGGTCGGTACGGGGCGTCGTTCAGCAGTTCGGCAGACCCGAGTCGGGCTCGTCGTTGCCGCCTCCGACGAGGAAGATCTCGCTCATGTACGCGGACTTGGCCATGCCCACCGCCGGGGTCTTGACCCACCAGGTGTGCCAGTAGTCGCCGTAGGTCGCGCGGCCGCCCCTGACCTGGCACTGCACCCTGAGGACGCCCCCGGCGGGCGACGTGGCGGAGACCGGGGCGTGCGGATCGGGGGCGGACCGCAGATTGACGTTCGAGCCCCAGATCCGGCAGAGGAACGTGCCCGGATAGTTCCGGTCGGGGGTGCAGGGCGCCGAGTCCGCGGCCCGCGCGGACGAGGTGAAGCCGGGGGAGAGGAGCAGCCCGGCGGCCAGGACCGCCGCCGCGGCGCCCTTCGTACCGGTGCGGGCGGCGGTCAGCACGTACCCACCCCCGGCAGCCAGGCGGCGGGGTGGTCGATGTAGATGTTGGAGACGTAGCCGCCGAGCGCCGGGATGTAGGACCAGGCGTCGTTGGTGTGGCCCTCGGCGGTGACCGAGTCCCCGCGCTTCTGGCACTGCACGTACACCGGCGTCGGCCCCGTCAGCGTGCGCACGACCGCCGCGTTGAGGCGGGCGTCGGCGCGCACCCGGACCGAGGTGCCCCAGGTGGTGAAGTTCGTACCGGGCGTTCCGCTGCCCGGGGTGCACGGCAGGCTCACACCGCGCTGGGCCAGATAGGCGACGGGGTCCATGCCTCGGGTGCTGGCCGTGGAGGCGTGCGCCTCGAAGTGCAGGTGCGGCCCTGTGGACTGGCCCTCGGACCCCATGCGCGCGATCAGCTGACCGCTGCTCACCCGCTGGTTCACGGAGACGAGACGCTCGTACATGTGGCCGTACTCGGTGACGGTGCCGTCGTCGTGCTTGATGCGGATCCACTGGCCGTAGCCGCTGGCGGTGCCGGAGACGATGACGGTGCCGGGTCCGGTGGAGTGGATCGGCGTACCGCGGTTGTTGGCGATGTCGACGCCGTCGTGGCCGGAGTGCCACCCCTGGGTCACCGTGCCGGCCGTCGGGCAGGAACCGGCGTAGCCGGCGGCCTTGGCGGGCGGGGCGGCGGACGCCTGGCCGGCCGCGAGCGGGACCAGCCCGGCCGCGGCGACCGTGGCGACGAGCATGCCGATGGACGTGGTGCGCTTGAGTGCGCGCATGGCGGAGTCTCCTCTGTGGGTGATATAGGGCGATAAGGCGGATGGGGGAGGTGGGGGGTCAGCAGGTGGGCACGCCGGGCAGCCAGGCCGCCGGGTCGTCGATGTAGATGTTCGAGATCCAGGCCTTGTACTGGGGCAGGTACGACCAGGCGTCGTTGGAGTAGCCCTCGGCGGTGACCATCTCCCCGCGTACCTGGCACAGCACGTCCACGGCCGTGGGGCCGGGCAACCGGCCCACGGGAGGCCGCCGGGTGCCGGGCTCGGGACGCAGGCTCACATCGGTGCCCCAGGTCATGAACCGCTTGGTGTCCGCGGGCGGCTGCCCCGTGCCGGCGATCCGCAGGGCGCCCGCGTACTGGGAGTTCAGCCGTACGTCGCTGACCATCACGAGCGTCCCCGACTCCCGTGCCTCGACCATCCTGCCGTTGCCGAGATACACGGCGATGTGGTGCACGCTGCCGAGGTTGGCCGGGTCCGACCCCCACAGCAGCAGATCGCCCGGCTGCAACGGGGCGGTGCCCTGCGCGCGGGTGAACCGGGCGGTGGCCCCGCTCCACCGGGCCTGGTTCCACGTCCCCTCGGGCAGGGCGATGCCCGCCCCCTGCCAGGCCGCGTACTGCACCAGGTGCGAGCAGTCGAAGCCCTTCACCTGGCTGTCGTGGGCGCCGGGGCCGCCGCCGGGATAGTCCTGGCCGTATGTCGGCCCGTGGAGGGAACCACCGCCCCATGAGTACGGCACCCCGATCTGTGAGCACGCGGCGTTGACGATCGCCTGCGCCTGGGCGGGCGCGTCCGCCAGGGGCCGGCAGGCGGCCGCGGCCGCCGCCGCCGAGGACAGCGGCGACGAGGCGGCCACCGCCGTACCGGTACAGGCCAGCGCGGTGGCGAGCAGCAGTCCTCCCGCCGTCGCGAGTGTGCGGTTGGCGCGGTGCATGGTTCCCCCTCGGGTGGTCGGTGCGATGTGCACAGGTGCTGTGCTGTGCTGTGCTGTGCTGTGCAGTGCAGTGCGGGTCGGCGGCTGCCGGCGCCTATGGGGCGAGCGCCGCGCGGATCTTGGCGTGGCCGCGCATCCGGTTGCGCTGCACCGTGCCGCGGTGTGCGCCGAGCCGTTCCCCCGCCATGTCGTGGGTCAGGCCCTCGATGTCGACCAGGATCACGGCCGCCGCCTCCTTGGGGGACAGGCCGCGCAGCAGCGCGGCCGTCACCGCCTCGGCCTCCCTGCCGGCGAAGCCGCCGTCCCAGCCGCGTTCCGGCAGCCGGTCGGTGCAGCGCTCCCGGCGCGAGGGGTGCCGCCACAGATCGCGCAGCAGGTTGAGCGCCGCCGCGCAGGTGTAGGCGTAGGGCTGCTGCTGACGCGTCAGGGTGTGGGCGCGTGCCCGGCGGGAGAGCTTCAGGTACGTCTCCTGCAGCAGGTCGTCGGCGTCGTGCGGATTGCCGGTCAGGGCCACCAGCCGGCGCCGCAGTCTCGGCATCACGGCGGTGAACGCCTCGTCGAACTCGGCGGTGGTCATGCGGTCGTCGGCTGCCGTCGTGCTCGCGGCGTGCTCCGTCGTGGTCTCGGAGGTCTCGGGCGACGTGGTCGGCGTCGCGATGCGGGTGATCTCCACGGTGTTCCCCCGGGGTCCGGCTGTCTCAGTCTGTGGTCGGGCTCAGGGAGGCGGGCCCGTACTTGGCCGTCGGAGCGTCGGTCAGGAGCGCCCAGTACCGGTCCCCGTACGACCAGTGCCACCACTCCGTCGGGTAGTTGACGAACCCGGCGGCCGTCATGGCGCGGCCCATCGCCGCCCGGTGGGCACGGGCGCCGGCGTCGACGTGGGGCGCGGCGGTGCGGCAGCCGCCCCCGCTCTCCTCGGGAGTGGCGTTGACCTCCGTACCGAGAGGCAGTTCGGCGCCGTCGTCGGTGCACAGCGTCAGGTCCACCGCACCGCCGCTGACGTGCGGGGCGACCTCCGGGGGCGAGATGTACGCGCTGGCCAGCTCGCGGATCCGGTCCGGTCCGGCGTCCGGATGCGCCGCGCGCAGCGTCGCCGCGTACTCGTCGAAGTAGCGGCGCTGCAGGGCGGGCGGCCGGAAGCCCTCCACCATCAGCAGGCGGATGCCCCGCGGCAGCGCCTCCTGTGCGAGCAGGAGCCGGCGCAGCACGTCGGCCCGCAGATGCGCGTACGAGCCGTCGTGGTCGGTCTTGCGCGGGTCGACCCGCAGTGCGGCGACCTCCCGGGCGTCGACCAGCGGTTCACCGTTGTCGGTGACACGCGTGGCCGCGACCCGGGGGTCCGAGAGGAGGATGATGTCCGTCACGCTCACAGCGTCGAGGCGGGCGTTGCAGGATCGATGCAGATCCTCTGCAAGACCCTTGCAACGCCGGGAACGGGCCACCCGCATCGTCGGACCTGATGGGTTTCGGTCACCCGTGCGCCACATCGGCCGTCCGTGAAACCGGAGTCCGGTGGCGGACGTAAAGCACAGTGGGGGCCGACACGTTGTCCCCGGATGCGGAACGTGAAATCGGGGGACGCGGTGGACGTTTGCCTTCTGGGTCCGGTCGAGGTGTGGAGCGGGGGGCACCGGATCGCGCTGAAGGGCGCCAAACCCACCGCGATCCTCGCGGCGCTCGTCGTGCATCTCGGTGAGGTGCTGTCCGTCGAGCGGCTGGTCGATCTGGTCTGGGAGGAGGAGCCGCCCGCCACCGCGCGGGGGGTCGTCGCGTCACACGTCTCCGGACTGCGCCGGGCCCTGGCCGGTACGGAGGGCGCGGAGGCCATCCGCACCCGCACCCCGGGCTATGTCGCCGAGTTCCCGCCCTCCGCCGTGGACGCCCGGTGCTTCGAGAAGGCGTGCGCGGCCGGCCGGAAGGCGGCCGTCGGCGGGCGCGCCGAGGAAGCCGTCGAGATCCTGCAAGGGGCGTCGCGCCTGTGGCGCGGCCGGGACGCACTGGAGGGGCTCGGGCAGTCCTTCGCCCGGGTGGAGGCCATGCGCCTGAGGGAACTCCGGCTGGAGGCACAGGAGTTCCGCTTCGCAGCCGAACTGGACCTGGACCGTCGCACGGATCTCGTATCCGAACTCGTCGCCCATGTCGCCGCCCATCCCCTCCGGGAGCGCCCGCGCGGCCAGCTGATGACCGCACTGTTCCGCACCGGCCGGATGCCCGACGCGCTGCGCTGCTACGAGGAGGGCCGCCGGCTGCTCCGTACGGAACTGGGTACGGATCCCGGCCCGGAACTGCGCGCGCTGCACCAGGCCCTGCTCCGGGCGGACACGACGGTGCTGGGAGCGCCGGCTGCCCGAAGGGCGCCCGCCGGGAAGGGAACCGCGCCCGCGCCGGCGGCGGCTCCCACGCGCGCGGGCCAGGACGCACCGGCAGCCCGCCGTGCCGAGCGGTCCCACGCAGGCGCCGCACAGCCGGCGCCCACCCAACTCCCGCCCGACGCAGCCGACTTCGTGGGCCGCAGCGAACAGACGGCCTGGGCGACCGCCCTGCTGGAGGAGGTACGCGACCCGAGGCGCACCGCGCCGCCCATCGGGGTGATCTCCGGCCGGTCGGGCACCGGCAAGACCGCCCTGGCCGTCCACGTGGGCCACCGCACCGCAGCGCTCTTCCCCGACGGACAACTCTTCTTGGACCTGCGCGCCTCGGACTCCGAGCCGGTACGGACCGCGGACGCCCTGGCCAGACTGCTGCGCGCCCTCGGGGTGGAGACGGAGACCCCGGCACGCGACGAGGGGGACCTCCTCGGGCTGTACCGCACGCACATCGCGCACCGCCGGGTCCTGCTCGTCCTCGACAACGCTGTCAGCGAGGCCCTGCTGCGCCCGCTGGTCCCGCCGGGCGGCGGCTCGGCCGTGCTGGTCACCGCCCGCCGCCGGCTCGTCGCGCTGGAGGGCGCCGCCCACCTCGATCTGGGGGTGCCGTCCGAAACGGAGGCGCTGGACCTGCTGGCCCGCGTTGCCGGTCCGACCCGGCCCGTGCTGGATCCCGACCGGGCCGCCGAGATCGTCGCACTGTGCGGCCGGCTGCCGCTCGCCGTCCGCATCGCCGGTGCCCGCCTCGCCGCCCGCCCCCACTGGACACCGGCGCGCCTCGTGGCGCGCCTGAGGGACGAGCGCCGCCGGCTGGACGAACTGCAGGCCGGTGACCTGGAAGTGCGCGCGAGCCTCCACATGGGCTACGCGGACCTGGACGAGCAGG
Organism: Streptomyces amritsarensis; assembly: GCF_001953875.1. Taxonomy (GTDB): domain Bacteria; phylum Actinomycetota; class Actinomycetes; order Streptomycetales; family Streptomycetaceae; genus Streptomyces; species Streptomyces amritsarensis. The sequence goes on along the minus strand of NZ_MQUR01000006.1, from coordinate 75,954 downwards.
AGCGGCGCGCCCTGCGCCGCCTGGCCCTGATGGATCTGCCCGACTTCGCCGCATGGGTCGCCGGACCGCTCCTGGACGTGGGGGAGGACGATGCCGAGGACGCGGTCGAACAACTCGTGGACTGCCACTTCGTGGAGGTCGTGGGCACCGACGAGACGGGCAGGACGCGCTACCGGATCCATGACCTGGCGCGCGAGTACGCCCGGGAGCGCTGCGTGGCCGACGAGACGCGGCAGGAACGGGAGACGGCGGTTCGCAGACTGGTCGACCGCTGGCTGGACATGGCCCGCATCGCGGCGGCCCACGGCCCGGGCGGCGCGTCACGGCTCCTCCCCGTCGCCGCCGCGGGCGGGCCGTGGAGGGGCACGGACGGGTCGCACGGGGGCGCGGACGGATCGGACGGCGGCGCGGACGGATCGGCGGCGGTCTCGGGCGGGCCGCCCCGGGCACCGGTCGAGCCGGTCCCGCCGACGCAGGCGCCGGCCCACCTGACGGACGAGCCGGCCGCGTGGTTCGCCGCCGAGCAGCCGTGTCTGCTGGCCGCCGTCATCCACTGCGCGGACCACGGCATGTTCGACGCCGCCCGCGAACTCGCCGCCACCCTCATGGCCGCCTCCGTGGCCCTGTACAACCAGTTCGACGCATGGTCCCGCTCCCACGACGCGGCCCTGGCGGCGGTGCGGCGGGGCGGGGACGTCGAGGGTGAGGCCTGGCTGCTGAACGGTCTGGGGCAACTCCGCCTGGAGCAGGACCGCTTCGACGAGGCGTACGCGTACTTCGCCCTGGCGCTTCCGCTGTTCGAGGAGCGGTCCGTACGCACCGGCTGCGCGGGCGCGCGGGCCGGCATGGGCGCCGCCCGCCGCGAGCAGGGCCGTTTCGACGAGGCGCTGCCCCTGCTGACCTCGGCGCTCGAACAGTACCGGGAGCCGGAGGACATCTCGTCCATGGCCCATGTGCTGTACGGGATCGGGTTCGTCCACCGGGAACAGGGCCGCGACGACGAGGCGTGGGAGGCACTCTCCCGCGCCCACGGCCTGTACGTCACCGCCCGGGACCGGCACGGCGAGGCACTCGCGCTGCGCTCACTGGGCCTGTGCCACCGGGCGCGGGGTGATCTGGCGGGTGCGGAGGCCCTGCTGCGGCAGTCCCTCGGCATCTTCGAGGAGACGGACGACGCCTACGGCATCATGTACGCGAGTGTGTCGCTGGCCAAGGTCGAGTTCCGGCAGGGCCGGTCGACCGAACCCTGGCAGCGGCTCCGGCGGTGTCTGGACATCACCCGCCAGCGTCAGGACATGTTCGGCGAGGCCCTCGTCCTGCGCACCATCGGCGAATGGCATCTCGCCGCGTCCGACTGGGAGACGGCGACCGAGACCCTGCGCCAGGCCCTCGGGCTGTGGGACAAGCTGCAACTGCCGCTGTGGCGTGCCCGCACCCTGCGGGACCTGGCCCGCGCCGCGCGGGCCCTGGGCCGGACCGGAACGGCACGCGAGTGCGAACAGGAGGCGCAGGAGGTCTTCCGCCGGCTCGGGACCCGCGAAGCGCTGGAAGGCCCGGAACCGGGGACGCCCCCGGGGCGCTGAGGCAGCCGCCTGCGACGGGGCCTTCGGCCCGGCACCCACAGGACACGCACCAACAACACCAACCTGACCAAGCCCTACTAGGCGGGGTCAGCGGGCGCCGAGCTTGATCCATTTCGCGGTGCTGGGGACGCCCTTCGCGTCGAGCAGGAAGAGCATGTAGTAGCCGGGCGGGGCGTCGGCCGCGCCCGGCGGGGTCCGCAGCCCGATCCGGTCGCCCTGGACCCCGGTCAGTCGCAGGTCGAGGTGGCGCTGGCTGGTGTTCACCGAGTGCGTGACCGTCGTCGGGGCCAGCAGGACCGCGCGTTTCACGTCCTTCGCCGTCGAGCTGGTCACCTCGAAGCCGCTGTCGTGGCGGAGGTCTCCCGCCGGGACCCGGTCGAGGGCCGGGCGGGCGCCCCGGTGCAGGTAGGCGGGCTCGTAGAGCTCGATGCTCCCGTCCATCCCGTCGTCGATGTCGGGATCGTTGGCGATCTGCTGGAGTTCGTCGCCGGTGACCATCATCCGGCCGTCCGGCAGGACCAGGGCGTTGGAGTGGTAGCCGCGGGGCAGCCGCTGGGCCGGTCCCAGCTTCCACCTGCCACGTGCGTCGCGCACCTCGATCTGCCGGTACTTCAGATCGGCCGTCGGGTTGAACGGGCCGTGGCCGTAGTCCCGGGTGTCCAGGGCCCCGTTCACGGTGAGCAGTGTGCCGTCCGGGAGGATCAGGGTGCCGTCCTGGGTGCGGCCGAAGGCCCTGGGCTCCTCGGTCGTCCAGCGTCCGCCGGACAGCCGGTAGGTGTGCGGGTCGCGGGGGTCGCCGCCGAGCACCAGGACGGAGTCCGGGCCCCGGAAGCCGGCCGGCAGCGGCACGGCCGATCCGTAGCCCCGGAAGTCGGCGGGCCGCCGCGGCAGCTCGGCGCGTACGTCCTTGGCCGGGTCGAAGATCCACTGCTGGTCGGCGTCGCGGCCCAGGCCGTAGACCATCCCGTCGCGCAGCGAGAAGAGGTGCGGGTAGTCGTTGCGGAAGGGGGCCTGCGAGCGGAGCCGCTCGGCGGGGACGCCGGCCGGGATGTCGTACGGCCGCCAGGGCACGCGGTGCCCCAGCGCGGGGAAGCGCTCCACCACCGGGGTGGGGGTGCCCGTACCGCGCTCGGACTGGCCCGACATGATGATCTGCCGGCCGTCCGCCCCGGTCACGACCGAGGGGTACCAGCGGCCGACGGCCATGTCGCGGTTGCGGAACCACTTCTCGGTCCACGGGTCGAAGACGAAGGACAGCTTGGCGCCGCTGCCGCCCTTGCCCCCGACGTTGCCGCCGAAGACCCCGACCATCCCGTTGGGCAGGTAGGAGTGTCCGGCGCAGAAGAACGGCGCCGGGCGGGGGGAATAGGTGCCGTCGGGCATCAGCACCACCGGCGGCGGCACGTTGCGGAAGGCCCGGGCCCCGGTCCCCTCGGCGGGGTCCCAGAGCCAGGCGCGGCCCGCGTTGGCGCGGCCGACGGTGTTCGTCGGCCCGGTCTCCTTCGTGGGGTCGGCCTCCACGCGTTCGAAGGAGAACAGCAGCACTTTGCCCGTGGGCAGCAGGGCCACGTGCACGCCGAAGTCGGGGGAGGGGAAGAACTGCGTGAAGCGGCCGAACCGGGCCGCGTCGAAACGGGCGTTGGTCCTGCGCTGGGACTCCTCCAGCGAGGCCAGGCTCGCGGTCCGCCTGGCCTGCGGATACCGCTGGGTGCCCTGGGCGGCCCGGCGCAGCCTCGCGTGGGCGCGGGCATGGTCCTCGCCGAGGACGGCGGCCTCGTCGCCGGTGTGGTGGACCGCGGCCCGGGCCGGTGCGGGCGGCCCGGCCGTGGGGACGGCCAGGGCGGCGGCGAGGGCCAGCACCGACAGGACGGCGGACCGTGGTGTGCGGGACATGGGACTCCTCACCGCAGGAGGGCGCGGGGCCGAGGACGGCTCCGGAGCCCGCTGATGGCCTGAAAGATCCCGGCGATATTAGGACAAAGCGTATGCCCGGATGGCTGCGACCCGGCGCGATCGGCGCTCCCCGAAGGCTTCTTGGGGCCGTTCGGCGGGTCGACAGGGAGCGGTTTATCGTTTCTGCGGTGAATCGTTTCGGCCGTCAAGGTGAGACCGCGTACCCGCCGACCGGCCCCGCCCGTCGCGGACCGCTATCCATGTCGGTGTGATCAAGTCGCTCCGTACCGGATTCACCGCAGCAGCCGTGACCGCCACGCTCGTCACGCTCAGCCCCTCCGCGGGGGCCACCGCCTCGGCCCCCCTCGACCAGGTGACCGTGGACGTCGCCACGGTCAACGGATCGGGCTGCCGTCCCGGCAGCGCCGCCGTCGCCGTGTCACCCGACAACTCGGCCTTCACCGTCACCTACAGCGAGTACGTGGCCCAGGCCGGCGGCGGCGCCCCCGCCGTCGAGGGCCGCAAGAACTGCCTCCTGTCCCTCGTCGTGCACGTCCCCCAGGGCTACACCTACGCCATCGCCAAGGTCGACTACCGGGGCTTCGGCAGCCTCCAGCCGGGTGCGATCGGCACGCAGAAGGCCAGCTACTACTTCCAGGGCATGAGCCAGACCGCCTACCGCACCCACCGGTTCGACGGCGCGCTCGACGACAACTGGCAGGCCACCGACACCACCGGAATCGAGGCCCTGGTCTGGTCGCCCTGCGGCGAGCAGCGCAACTTCAACATCAACACCGAACTGCGGGCGGAAGTGGGCACCTCCGACCCGTCGAAGACCAGCTTCATGGCCCTCGACTCGACGGACGGCAGCATCAACAGCGTGTACCACTTCTCCTGGAAGCAGTGCGCCCGGCGCTGACCCGGCAGGACCCGGGGCCCGTCGTCGTACGGGCCCCGCGTCAGCCCGACGCGCGCTGCACCAGAGCCGTCTGCGTTATCACCGGGCCCGGGACACTCCGGCCGCCCCCGCGGCCGTCGCCCAGCCGCTCCATCAGCAGCCGCGCCATCATCCGGCCCATGCCCTCGATGTCCTGACGCACGGTCGTCAGCGGCGGGTCGGCGCTCTCCGCCACCGGCTCGGCGTCGTCGAAGCCCACCACCGCGACCTCCGCGGGAACCGCCCGGCCCCGCTCCCGCAGCACGCGCAGCGCACCCGTCGCCATCAGGTCGTTGCCGGCGAACACCGCGTCGATCGAGGGGGCCCGGTCCAGCAGTTCGGCCATCGCGCGGGCCCCGCCCGCCGCGGTGAAGTCCCCCGACGCGACCAGTTCGCACCCCGCGTCCGGGAGCACGTCCCGGTAGCCGCTCAGCCGGTCGGCCGCCGAGGTCTGGTCGAGCGGGCCGCAGATGTGCGCGATCCGCCGCCGTCCCTGCGCCAGCAGGTGCCGGACGGCATCCCGGGCGCCCCCGCGGTTGTCGGCGTCGACGTAGGTCACCCTGTCGTCCTCACCGGGCCCGGCGGTCCAGCCGGGGCGGCCGCCGTAGACCATGGGCATGCCGATGCGGTCGGCGATGGCGGGCAGCGGATCGTCGGTGTGCAGGGAGAAGGCGAGCGCCCCGTCGACATGGCCGCCGGCCAGGTAGCGCTCGATGCGGTCGTAGTCGCAGAGGTCCTCCACCAGCAGCAGCACGAGCTGGGTGTCGTGCGCGGTCAGCTCCTTGCTGATGCCGCGTATCTGACGGGAGAAGAAGGGATCCGAGAAGATCCGCGCCTCGGGCTCCGGGATGATCACGGCGACGGCGCCGGTGCGCCGGGTGACCAGCGTGCGCGCCGCGTGGTTCGGGATGTAGCCCAGCTCCTGGATCGCCGTCTGCACCCGGTCCGCGAGATGCGGGCGGACCCCGTCGCCGCCGTTGACCACACGGGAGACCGTGGCCCTCGACACGCCCGCGAGCGCCGCGACGGCCTCCAGGGTGGGACGGCTGCCGGAACGCGGTTCGGGCACGTGATTTCCTCCATGATCAACAGGCGGTGGCCTCGCCGAACAGAAGGGTAACGGGTGATCAACGCAGGGTGTGAGGTCAGGAGGGGAGCGGAGTGTGTTCGGGCGGTACCGCCTCCCCGGCGCCGACCGGCGCGGGCGGGGTGCCGTCGCCGAACGGACGGCCGCCGAGCGACTCCCGGCCGTGGGGAGCGAGCCAGCCGGACAGGTCCGGGCCGGCCGGTACGATCCCGGTCGGGTTGATGTCGTCGTGGACCAGGTAGTAGTGCCGCTTGATGTGTTCAAAGTCGACGGTGTCGCCGAACCCGGGGGTCTGGAACAGGTCCCGCGCGTAGGCCCACAGGACCGGCGTCTCGGACAACTTCCGCCGGTTGCACTTGAAGTGGCCGTGGTAGACGGCGTCGAAGCGCACCAGGGTGGTGAACAGCCGGACGTCCGCCTCGGTGAGGGTGTCGCCCACCAGGTACCGGGACTCCCGGAGGCGTTCGGCGAGCAGGTCCAGGCGGGCGAACAACTGCTCGTACGCGGACGCGTAGGCCTCCTGGGAGCCGGCGAAACCGGCCCGGTAGACACCGTTGTTCACCTCCTCGTAGACCACCGCGTTCACGGCGTCGATCTCCGGGCGGAGCTCCCGCGGGTAGAGGTCCGGGGCTCCCTCGCGGTGGTACGCCGACCACTCCAGGGACAGGTCGAGCGTGATCTGCGCGAAGTCGTTGGTGACCACCCGGCCGGTCGGCACGTCGACGACGGCCGGCACCGTGATGCCCCGGTCGTAGCCGGGGTCGCGGGCGAGGTAGGCCTCCTGGAGCCGTTCGATGCCGAGCACGGGGTCGCGGCCGCCCGGGTCCAGGTCGAACGTCCAGCTGCGGTCGTCGTGGGTCGGGCCCGCGACGGCCATCGGCAGCGCCTCCTCCAGCCCGAGGAGCCGCCGTACGATGACGGCCCGGCTCGCCCACGGGCAGGCGCGGGCCACCACCAGCCGGTAGCGGCCGGGCTCCACCGGGAAGCCGTCGCGTCCGTCGGCCGTGATCCGCGTGGTGAGGTACCGGCTGTCCCGCGCGTACTCGCTGCCGGGGTTCACGTACCGCATGCGCGCCCCTACATGTGGGACTGGCCGTAGTAGTGCCCGAACCGGTCCATGAAGTTCGGCTCCCCCGCGTACTTGGCCTCGTCGTAGTCCGGTGCGTTCTTGATCTGCTCCTTGGTCAGGTTGAGGTAGACCTTCTGCTCGGCCGTGTCGATGCGCTCGACGACGCCGGCGGGCAGCAGGACGTGCTTGCCGAAGATCCAGACCCCGGTGTCGACGACGAGGTGGGAGGCCTGGAAGTCGGCGGAATGCCTGTCGACCTTCCCGATGGGGCCGTCGGTCGCCTCGACCTTGTAGCCGACGAGGTCGGTGCCGCTGTCGTGGCCGGCGTCCTCGTGGTATCCCCAGATGTCCTTCTCGCTCACCGCTCTCGCCTCTCTGTCGCCCGTACGTGTGCCAGTGGCCGCGCCCGCCCCGGAAGCCGGCAGGGGGCGCACCCAGGCGCCTCCCCACATATGACCGGCTCACGCCCAGGATGCCGGAGCGATCACGCTCCCGCGCGCGTCCGCCCGCCACCGCGCGGGGCGCCGGGACCCGCGCATGCGGCGTGGCAGCACGGGTAGGCGCCCCACACCCCCAGCGCCCTCCCGGAGAGGAGCCGACACCATGACGCGGCACGCACCGGCGGAGAAGGACGACACCGAACGCACGGCCGGGCGGCGCGGCGAGGGCATCCACGTCGTGGTCGTGGGGGCCACGGGGAACGTCGGGACCAGCGTCGTGCTCGCCCTCGCCGAAGACCCCTCGGTCCGCTCCGTCCTCGGCCTGGCCCGCAGGCTTCCCCGCTGGACACCGCCGAAGACCCGCTGGCAGGCCGTGGACGTGGAACCGGGCGGGGTGGACCTGGCCCCGCTCTTCACCGGCGCCGACGCCGTCGTCCACCTCGCATGGAAGTTCCAGCCCACCCACCACCCCGCGGAGACCTGGCGCACCAACGTCCTGGGCAGCATCCGCGTCTTCGACGCCGTGGCAGCCGCCGGCGTACCCGCCCTCGTGCACGCGTCGTCGGTCGGCGCGTACTCACCGGGACCGAAGGACCGCGCCGTCGACGAGTCCTGGCCCACCCACGGCTGGCCGCAGGCCGCCTACACCCGGGAGAAGGCCTACCTCGAACGGGTCCTCGACACCTACGAACGCGCCCACCCCGACATCCGGGTCGTGCGGATGCGGCCGGGCTTCCTGTTCAAACGGCAGTCCGCCTCCGAACAGCGCCGCATCTTCGCGGGCCGGCTGCTCCCGAGCCGGTTCCTGCGCCCCGAGCTCCTGCCCGCCGTCCCCGACCTCGCCGGGCTGCGGTTCCAGGCCCTGCACACCGACGACGCGGCCGCCGCCTATCGGGCCGCGGTCGTCCGGCCCGTCCGCGGGCCCTTCAACCTGGCGGCCGACCCGCCCCTGGACGCGGAGGCTCTCGCCCGGATCCTCGACGCCCGGAGCCTGCCGGTGCCGACGGCGCCCGTACGGGCCGCCCTGGCAGCGGCGTGGCGGCTGCACCTGGTGCCGGCCTCCCCGGACCTGTTCGACGCCGTGCTGCGGCTGCCGCTGATGGATTCCTCGCGGGCGCGCGCCGAACTGTCCTTCGAGCCCCGGCACACCTCGGTGGAGGCCGTCGAGGACTTCCTGGAGGGCCTCCGTTCGGGAGCGGGCATGGACACCGCCCCCCTCGCCCCGGACGCCAAGCCCGCCCGGCGCTTCGCGAAGTCCCGTGGGCAGAGCGTCTGAAGCCGGGTTGCTTCGGCTTCGCCCGGTCCGCCGGTGCCGGTGCCGCCGCCCGTCGGTGTGTCGGTGCCGGTCAGGCCCCGCTCGGCCCGTGCAGGCGGGGCAGGCCGTGCAGACCTCGGCGCCGTACGGCGTCCGCGGCGTGCGGTGTCGCGGCCCGGCCGCGGTCCTCTTGGGCGAAGAGCTGCGACGCGCAGGCGCTGCGCAGGGCCTCCAGGGTGCGGATCTGCTGTTCCGCTCGCCGGAGGAGTTCCTCGATCAGGGCGGTGTCGATCCGCGGGTCGGTGCGGGCCAGGCTGCGCAGCGAACGCCAGCAGGCCGCCTTGCCCTCCACGCCGAGGCGCATCGCCTCCAGTTCCAGGACGTCGCTGAGCGGGGAGCGGGACAGGACCCGTCCGTTGAGTTTGAGCCTGCCCACCTTCTCCGCGAGCCGGCCGAGGGCGGCCCTGGCCCGCATCACGGGAACATCGAGATCGGCCATCAGGGTGCGCAGGCTCTCCCGGTCCGCGGCCACCTGCTCGGCCAGCGACTCCAGGGAGGTGCCTAGCGTGCCGCCCCGCTGGGCCGCGGCGGCCCGGCGGAGCAGCTCGACGCCGCCGTTCGCTGCGGCGAGGTGGTCGTTGAGGTAGATGGCCAGGAAGGTGGGGGCGCGCCCCGTGGGGGGTCTGTGGCTCCGGTTCACTCCGGCCTCCTCAGTGAGGGCGCCGGGGCTTGGCGGGCCGTTCGTCGTCCGGCCCGATCCAGCGCGTTCCCCGGCCGGACCCGCCCGATTCCACCGGCCGGTCGAGGCGGCTGGCCTCGTCCGTGTCCGCGGCCCGCGTGGTCCCGTCGCCCTTGCCCAGCTTCCCGGCGCTCGGTGCCCGGTGCCGGTCTTCGTCGCCGTGGTGCAGCGGTACTCCGCCTGCGCCGCCCTGGTCGTCCATGACTGCTCCTCTCGTGTCCCCGGAGCCCCCTTCCGGCGCGTGCCCGGCCGGGAGGACGGGAAACCCTCTTCTCGTACGGCCCTGCGCTCACCCCGCGGCCGTCGTCGCCGCCAGGCCGTCGACCACGTCGGCCAGCCTTCCGCGCCGGCCGTGGGCGGCACGCTGACGGGCCGCCCCGCCGCCCTCCGCACGCAGCCGGTCGAGCAGGGTGTCCACCAGGGGCAGGTCGCCGGCCGCGTCGAGCCCGGGAGCGGCCCGCTCGCGCAGCCGGTCCAGCATGTGCCACACCGGCACGTGGGCCCCGCCGACCGGATCGAGCCCTTCCCCGCCGCACAGCCCGTGCAGGGCCGCGAGCCGGTGGGCCTCCCGCAGCCGCCCGCACTCCAGAAACGGCGGCGGCCGGCCCTCGTCGCGCTCCGGCAGCAGCACGCCGGCGAGCCCCCGCACGAGCGCCGCCAGCAGGACGACGGTGTCGAGGCGGGCGTTGACGTCGGCGACGCGGATCTCCAGCGTCGGCACGTGCTCGGACGGACGGGCGTACCAGTAGATCATCCGCCGGTCCAGCAGCGCCCCGCAACTCACCAGGTCGTTGGCGATGCGCTCGTACGAGGCCTCGTCCAGGAAGGGAGCGGGCCCCACCGTGGGCCAGCGGGCGTGTTCGACCGCCCGCCAGCTGGCATGGCCGGTGTCCCTGCCGCGGTCGAAGGGGGAGTTCGCGCTCAGGGCCTGCAGCGTGGGCAGCCAGGGCCGAAGCCGGTTGGCCAGGTCCAGGGCCTGAGCCCGGGACGACACGCCGATGTGGACATGGCAGCCGCACACCGGCTGGTCGTAGCCGGCCACGGCCGAGGCGAAGCGGACCGCCATCCGCCCGTAGCGTTCGTCCGGTGTGATGGCCAGCGGACGCTCGGGCGGGATCACGGGCGTGCCGGTGGCGACGAGCAGGCAGTCCTGCGCCTCCGCCGCCCGGACCAGCTCGGCCCGCAGCCACGCCAGCTCGGCCCGCAGGACCGCCGTGCTCGACGTGGGGCTCGTGCACGACTCGACCTGCGCGGTGAAGAACTCCGGCTGGACCAGCGGCCCGAGCCTGCCCGAGGCCGCCTCGATGACACCGGCCGCGCGGCCCACCGGGGCCCTGCTGCGACGGTCGACGAGCAGGAACTCCTCCTCCACGCCCATGGTCGGCACGGTGGCCGAGGCGGATCGGCTGCCTCCCGCTCCGGAAGGCGCGGGGGTCCGGCTCCCGTGGCGGGGCGCCGAGGTGGACACGGCCAGTGACATCGGGGGTCCTCTCGGTGAGAGTGGGCGCCGCCGGCAACCGGTGCGCTACCGGCGCGGCCGAGGCGGTGGTGCCGTCCTTCCGGGCTCTCCTTCTGTGCTGCGCCTACCCGCCGGACCACCCCCCACTCGGGGAGGTGCGGACGCGGCTAGAGTTCCGGGATGAAGGGGAGGTAGTCCACGTCCGGACCGGACGGGACGACCGCGTAACTGCTCTCCGGGAGTTCGTTCCACACCCCCGGGAGGTCTCCCAGCGGCTCGGACACCACGATGCGCGTGTCGTCGGACACCTCCCTGAGGTAGTCGATCTCCGGGTAGAGGTGCCGGACCGTGTCCGCCCTGCTGCTGTAGTACAGGGAGCGCGACTTCCCCTCGCTGGAGTACCGGAACGCCCACACGCGCTCGCCGTCGCTCACCGCCACCGTCATCTGCAGCGGCTCCGCCACACCGTGCTCCTTGCCGAGGCGCTCCACGAGTCCGGCCATCCTCGCCACCGCGCCCGGCGGGTCCTGGTCGAGCCCGTAGGTCACCGCGAGGTAGAACATCACCTCCGAGTCCGTGGACCCCTCGATGCACGAGAACAGCGCCGGGTCGACCGCCATGCACAGGTCCCGCTGGAGCCGCTGGAAGTCCCCGATCGCCCCGTTGTGCATCCACAGCCAGCGGCCGTGCCGGAACGGATGGCAGTTCGTCTGCTGGATCGCCGAGCCGGTCGAGGCCCGGACGTGCGCGAAGAACAGCGGCGAGCGGACGTGCGCGGCGAGCTCCTGGAGGTTGCGGTTGTTCCAGGCGGGTCCGATGTCACGGAAGACCGCGGGCGTGCCGTTGCCGTCCGCGCTGTACCAGCCGAGCCCGAAGCCGTCCCCGTTCGTCGACTCCACACCCAGCCGGGACCGCAGGCTCTGGTTGATCAGCGAGTGCTCGGGGCGGTAGAGCACGGTGTCGAGCAGCACGGGCGTACCCGAGTAGGCGAGCCACCGACACATGCGCACCATCCCTTTCGCGGCTTGCTCCGAGGGTAACTCCGCGGGCGGCGCCCTTCCCGCGGGGCGGCGGGCGCGCCGGGCGCCCGCAGGGCCGCCGGCAGCCGGACGCGGACACCGGCGCCGCCGTGCCATCCTCAAGGTATGACGCCCGACGGCGTGCCTCCCGGCGAAGGCGCCTCCCCCGAGGTCCTCGCGTTGGCCAAGGTGGTGGCCAGGCTGCGATCGGAGATCGCGGACCTGGAGGGCGTCGCCGCGGCCACGGCCGTGCTGGAACGCGCCAAAGGCGTCCTGATGGCCCAGATGGGCATCACCGCCGACGAGGCCTACGAGAAGCTGCTCGCCACCGCGGGCCGGCGGGGCAGCACCCTGATGGAGGAGTGCTGGCTCGCCCTGGGCCAGGTCCGGCCCGGGGCAACCCCACTCGTCCCGTTTCCCCCGCCCGCCCCCGCCCCCGCCCACGCCGCCGAGAGCCGTCCGCCGCCCCGTCCGGCCGCCGGCACCACAGCCTTCCGCGCCGGCCCGCCGCCGCACGCGGCCGGGTCGCGCCCGCTGCTGCCGCAGATCGCCGAGGGCCTGACCGAGGCGGGCGACGAGGGGGACATCGCGGAGCTGCTGCGGTCCGTACTCGCGGAGGCGGTCGGCGTGGACGCCGTGATGATCTACGCGGTGACGGCCGCGGGCAGCCTGGAACTGACCGGGCACGCCGGCATCGACCGGGAGCTGGCCGACCAGTGGAGCCGCGTGCCCCCGCTCGGCGGCGTCGCCGCCCTCGAGGCCATCGCCTCGCGGCACCCCGTGTGGCTCGAGGACCCGGTGCAGGACGCACGCCGCTACCTGTTGATCGGCAACCCGCCCGAGCGGTGGCCCTCGCGGGCCTGGATACCCGTACCGCCGGACGCCGTCGCGAGGGCCGCCGTGGGGTTCCTGTGCACGCGGCCCGGCCCCTTCGACCCCGACACGCGCACACTGCTGCGCCGGTCCGTGCGGCTCTGCGGCGCGCTGCTGCGCGCCTTCGGCGGCCCCGACGACCGCAGGGCCGAGCGCCCCGCGGCCCCCGACGCCGTGGACCAGGCCCAGCGGATCCTGGAGGTGCTGTCCGGGCCCGCGGTCCTGCTCACCCCGCTGCGTTCGCCGACGGGCGAGGTCGAGGACTACCGGATCGACGCTGCGACCCCGGAAGCGGTCGACGTGGCCGGGCGCCGCGGCAAGGAGCTCATCGGGCGGAGGGTGCTGGAGACCTACCCCACCGTGGCGGGCACCGCCCTGTGGGAGGGCTACCGGGACACGCTCGCCACCGGAGCGGTGTACGAGAGCGAGCCCTTCCTGTACCAGGAGGTCGACGCCGGATTCCCGCAGGAATCCGTGTACTCCGTCCGGGCGACCCGACTCGGGGAGCGCCTGGTCGTCTCCTGGATCCGGCACGACACCAGCGAGCGTGAGATCCGCCGGCTGGCCGACATGCAGCGCCTGGGCAACCTCGGCTGGGCGGGCTGGAACCTCACGACGGACCGGATCGTCTGGTCCGACCAGGTCTACGCCATCTTCGACCGCGAGCCCGCCCTGGGCCCGATCGGCCTCGAGGAACTGCCCCGCCACGTGCTGGCGGAGGACCAGGCGGGCCTCGGCGCGGCCGTCCAACGGCTGCTCAGGCTCGGACACCCCGTGGACCGGCCCTTCCGGATCAGTGCTGCGGGCGGTGTACGACACCTGCGCATCGTCGTGGAGGCGCAGACCGACGCCCACGGCACCCCGGTCGAGGTCCACGGATTCTTCCAGGACGTCACCGCCCTGCGCGACGCCGAACAGGCGTTGCACGAGAGCGAGCGGGCCGTCCTCCTCCAGCGCGGCATGCTGCAAGCAGAACGCGCACTCGCCGCACGGCTCCAGTCGACCCTGCTGCCCATCCCCGAGCAGTCCCTGGAACTCGCCGGTCTGTGCGTCGGCGTGGCCTGCATGCCCGCGGACAGCGGGGTCAACGTCGGCGGCGACTGGTACAGCGCCATCGAACTCCCCGACAGGAGCGCGCTCTTCGTCGTCGGGGACGTGGCCGGCCACGGCCTCGCGGCCGTCGGCACCATGGCCCAGCTGAGGTTCACCGCCAAAGGCATGGCCATCACCGGCTCCGCCCTCATCGACGTCCTGCGCCGCCTCAACAACCTCCTGCTCCACACCGACACCGAACCCTCCGCCACCGCGACGATGGTCATCGGCCGCTACCAGCCCGAGGGCCGGCGCCTGACCTGGGCGCGGGCCGGGCACCTGCCGCCGCTGCTGCTCCGCGGCGGCCGCGCGCGATTCCTCCCGCAGCCCGACGGCTGCCTCCTGGGCGCAGTCCGCGACTCCGTCTACGGACAGGCCGTCATCGACCTCCGGCCCGGCGACCGGCTGCTGCTCTACACCGACGGGCTCGTGGAGGAACCGGGCGAGGACATCGACCTCGGACTCGACCGGCTCGCACGGGACGCCCTCGCGCTCCTGCGGGACGGCACCGACACGGAGCTCGCCCGCACGCTGGCGGGGCGGCGCCTGGCCAACCGGGACGACATCTGCGTTCTGGACATCCACGTCCCGGACGAGGCATGACTCGTCCGGGACGTGCGTCGGGCCGCCCGCCCCGGTCGGCCCGTTCAGGTCTTGAGGAGGCGGTTGAAGAACGAGCGGTAGTGCTGCAACGCCACCCGCAGGTCCTCCGTCGCGACCTGCTCGCCGCGGTCCCACTGCCCCTCCAGGCCCTGCTTGCGCGTGGAGAAGCTCCCGGCCAGGGCCTGCATGACCTCCGCCACCAGGGTGTCCGCCGACCTCACGGCGTCCTGCGGGTCGTCGACGAAGCGGCCCTGGACCTCACTCCACCTCCTGCGGTACTCCTCGGTGTCCGTCGCGCCGAGCAGCGGTTCCTCCGTGTCGGCGTCCACCCCTTCGCGGGCACCGGCCCGATCGGCCGCCTCCGCCTCGTCCGTCCCGGTGGTCCCGGCCGGCTCGTCGGCCCGTACGCCGTCCGGCCCGCCGGACGTGGACTCCCCCGGGTAGAGGGGCGCCTGCCGTTCGCCGCCCGCAGCCGAGTTCATGATGTCCTCGGTGGTCGGGCCGGATCCGGTGTCCCCGTCCCGGGCCTGCTGATCTCCGCGTATCCGCATGTCAACGACTCCTTCGATCCGTCAGAAGCTCCTCGAACAGGGCGCGGTAGTGCACCATCGCCCCCCGCAGTTCCTCCGTCGTCGCCCGGCCCCCGCCGCTGCGCACCTTGACGTCGTGCGCGGCCCGGTAATGGTCGAGGGTGCGGCCGTGCTCGACGGACAGGTCGCGCAGCCGGCCCTCGTACTCCGCGGTGGGGTAGCCGCGCTCGTCCATCAGCCTGGAGACCAGGTCGTCCGCTTCCGCCACGGAGGTCTCCGGACGGTCCACGAAGTGTTCCTGGACGTCGCTCCAGGCCTCGGCGTACTCGCGGCGCCGCTCGGCCGGAAGCTCCTTGATGTCGAGCTGCTCGTGCCGCTGTTCCCGGGCGCGCAGGTCGCGCTCGGCAGCCCTCGCGCCGCCCTCCTCCTGCACGGTCCGCTCGTACTCCGGGCCGAACCGGTCGCGCAGGCGGCGCCGGCGAGCCGACAGCCACAGCGTCGCGATGAGCGCGAGCACCACGACTGCCGCGATGACGATCGCCACTACGAGTGTGGTGGTAGACATGTCCGCACTCCATTCCGGGGTCCGCTTCGGGGCCTTTGTCTGTGTGCCACGCGGCTGCCCCCGCTGCGGTGGAGCAAACCGGCACGCACCCAGCGCGGGCGCTCACCCGTCCGCGTGGACGCGGAGCGCACCCTCCGGCGTACGGGACACCGCGGTGGCGAAGGCGCGGCTGGCCCGGGTGAGGACCTCGCCCAGCAGGTCGGTGTCGGCACCGGAGGCCCGGCGCAGCCGCATCCGGTGGACCTGCAGCGGGACCAGCAGCGCGTCGGCGAGACGGCCGGTGTCCGCCTCCAGCCGGAGCAGGTACAGCAGCCGGAGATCGTCCCGGTACCGCTCGTGGCCGCCGATGCCCTCGTAGTCGTCGATCAGGTCGCCGCAGCCGTAGAGGACCGCGTGGCCCCGGTAGACCTCGATCGGGCGCGGATGGTGCGAGGAGTGCCCGTGGACGACGTCCGCGCCGCCGTCGACGAGCGCGTGCGCGAAGCGGACCTGTTCGCGGGGGACGGCGTACCCCCAGTTGGAACCCCAGTGGATCGAGACGACCGCCAGGTCGCCGGACCGCTTCGCCCGCCGGATGCGGCCGGCCACCTCGGCCGCGTCCGCCTGCGAGGACTCGTCGACGAGGTCGACGCCGCTGCGCCGCGCCGCGGCCGCCCAGCCGTGGGGGATGCCGCTCGACGCCGATCCCAGCGAGAAGACCAGCAGGCGCCCGCCGCCGGCCAGGGGCAGCACCGCGGGCCGCCGCGCCTCGTCCAGGTCCCGGCCGGCACCCGCCGTCCGCAGCCCGGCGGCGGCGAGCACGTCGAGGGTCTCGGCCAGCCCGCGCCGCCCGTAGTCCATGACGTGGTTGTTGGCGAGGACGCTGACGTCGGGACGGGCGACGGCCAGAGCCGGAAGGTTGGCCGGGTGCATCCGGTAGTGGACCGCCTTGCCGGGCGCGAGGTCGTCGCTGACGGTGACGGACATCTCCAGATTGACGATCCGGGCATCCGGCGCGGCCGCGTCGAGGACCGCCAGGGCCTCGCCCCAGGGCCACGCGTACGGCACCCGCCGCGGGACGGCGCCGTTCACGGCCTCCGCCAGCTCGACATAGGTGCGCGCATCGCGGACGTACGCCTCCGGCAGGGCCGGGTCACCGGGGTGCGGGAGGATCTGGTCGACGCCGCGGCCGAGCATCACGTCACCGGCGAGGAACAGCGTCACCTGTGCACCGTCCACCCCTTCAGCGTAGGCGTACGCGCCCCGGCGCGGCCGGCCCGTCCGGCGTGCCCGCCCGGTGCCGGCGGGGCACCCTGGAGGCATGGCCCGAGCCAACGACCAGGTCGAGGCGATGCTCCAGGAGTACGCGGACCTCATCGCGATCCGGGGCGGGGAGGCGTTCAAGGCGCGCGCCTACGAGAAGGCGGCCCGCGCCGTCGGCGGCCACCCCCAGGACGTCGCCGCCCTCGACGCCAAGGGCCTGCGCGAGATCCCCGGCGTCGGCCGGTCGGTCGCGGACAAGATCCTCGAATACCTGCGGACCGGCCGCATGTCCGTCGTGGACGAGGCGAGGGCCTCCGTGCCCTCCGGCGTGCGCGAACTGATCGCGATCCCCGGGCTCGGACCGCGCAAGGCCATGACCCTGTACGAGGAGCTGGGCATCACCTCCGTCGAGCAGCTCCTCGAAGCCGTCCACCAGGAACGGCTGCGCGACCTCAAGGGCTTCGGCGAGCGCACCGAGGACAACATCCTGCACGGCATCGCGCTGCTGCAGAAGGCGGGTGAGGGGCGGATCCTCGTCGGCGCCGCCATGGACGTCGCCGAACAGCTCGTCGCCGAGCTGTCCGCCGTCCGGGGCTGCGTCCGCTGCACGTACGCGGGATCCCTGCGCCGCATGCGGGAGACCATCGGCGACGTCGACATCCTGGTGGCGGCGCGCAGGTCCGCGCCGTTCATGGACACCCTGACCTCCCTCCCGTACATCGCCGAGGTCATCGCACGCGGCGAGAAGAAGACCTCCGTACGGACCGCCACGGGCCTCCAGGTGGACCTGCGGGTCCTCCCGCCCGCCTCCTGGGGCGCCGGCTTGCAGTACTTCACCGGTTCCAAGGCCCACAACATCCGCACCCGCGCACTCGCCGTACGCCAGGGCCTCAAACTCTCCGAGTACGGGCTCTTCGACGCCGAGAGCGGCGACAGCATCACCTCCGAGACCGAGGAATCCGTCTACGGCCGGCTCGGACTGCCCTGGATCCCCCCGACGCTGCGCGAGGACCGCGGCGAGATCGCGGCCGGGCTGCGCGGCGAACTCCCCGACCTCCTCGACGACAAGGACATCCGCGGCGACCTGCACACCCACACCGACCTCACGGACGGACTCGCCCCGCTGGAGGACATGGTCGCCGCCGCTGCCGCCCGGGGATACGCGTACTACGCGGTCACCGACCACGCCCCGAACCTCGCCATGCAGCGCATGACCGGCGAGAAGATCCTCGCCCAGCGCGAGCGGGTGCGCGAACTGGACGGCAGGCACCGCCGGATGCGGCTGCTGCACGGGACGGAACTCAACATCGGCCCCGACGGCTCACTGGACTGGCCCGACGAATTCCTCGCGGGCTTCGACCTCTGCGTGGCCTCGGTGCACTCGCACTTCCACCAGAGCAGGCGGGAACTGACGCACCGTCTCATCCGCGCCTGCCAGAACCCGCACGTTGCCGTCATCGGCCATCCCACGACCCGCCGGATCGGCAAACGCCCGGGCATCGACGCCGACTTCGACGCCGTCTTCGAGGCCTGCGCGCGGGCGGGCACCGCCCTGGAGATCAACGCCCACCCCGAGCGGCTCGACCTGTGCGACGAGGACATCCTGCGGGCGAAGCGGTACGGGGTGAAGTTCGCGGTGAACTCGGACGCCCACGCCACCACACATCTGCCCTACATGCGCTACGGGGTGGGGACGGCGCAGCGCGGCTGGCTGACCGCGGACGACGTCATCAACGCCTGGCCGCTGACGAGGCTGCGCCGCTTCCTCGACAAGAAGGCGTAGCGCCGAGAGGGGCCCGGAGCCCGCTCGCACGCACGCACGGTCGTCGCGGCGGGCGCGGCCGGTGGCGCACCGGCCGCGCCCGCGGGCAGGCCGTGTCAGTGGCCGAATTCGAACCAGTTGACGTTCACGAAGTCGGCCGGCTGGCCGCTGGTGAAGGTCAGATAGACGTCGTGCGTGCCCGTGACCGCGGTGATGTTCGCCGGGATCGTGCGCCAGCTCTGCCACCCGCCGGTGTTCGCCACGGAGAAGCTGCCGATCGGGGGCGAGGTCCGGCTGTCGAGCCGTACCTCGACGAGCCCGCTGACCCCGCCGGCGGCGCCGCTCGCCACCCGGCCGCGGAACTGCAGCGCCGCGGCGGAGCCGAAGTCGACGCCACGGAACAGGGCCCAGTCGCCGTTGCCGATGGCCGCGAGGTTCTGGCCGCCGCCCGTGTCCGCGGACGCCTCCCGGGCCGTGCCCGACTGTCCGTCGTACGACTCGGCCTGGATCGCGGCGTACGCGTCGCGGTTGCCGGACGGCGGGGTCGTGGGCGGGGTGGTCGGGGGAGTGGTGGGCGGTGTCGTACCACCCGTCGACCGCAGGACGGACACGTAGTCGACGACCATGGCGTGGCCGGGCTCGGTGCCGGCGTCGGGCCCGCCCCCGAACGCGTCGGGGAAGCCGCCGCCCATGGCGACGTTCAGGATGATGAAGTAGCCGTGGTTCGTGGCGTCGGCCCAGGTCTTCGCGTCCACCTGATCGGCGCGCACGGTGTGGTAGTTGAGGCCGTCGACGTAGAAGCGCATCTGCTCGACCGCCGTCGAGCGGTCCCACTCGACGGCGTAGGTGTGGAAACCGGCCTGGCAGGTGGCCCCGGGGCAGACGCGCTGGCCGCCGATTCCGGACGTCTCGTTGCAGGGGCCGCCCGGGGTCGTGCCGCAGTGCACGGTCGCCCAGACGGTGTTGAGGCCCTGGACGTTCTCCATGATGTCGATCTCGCCGATGCCCGGCCAGTTCCACCAGTTCCCGCGGTACGGGGTGCCGAGCATCCAGAAGGCGGGCCAGTAGCCCTTGGCGGCCGGCCCCGTGACGTTCGGCATCTGGATGCGGGCCTCGGCGCGGAGGGTACCGCCCGCGGGGGGCTGGAAATCGCCCCGCCGGGTCTCGACGCGACCGGACGTCCACCGGCCCGCCGCGTCCCGGCGGGGGGTGATGCGGAGGTGGCCCGCTCCGTCGAGGGAGACGTTGGCGGGGTCGGCGGTCATCGTCTCGATCTCGCCGGTACCGAAGTTGGCGGGACCGCCGGGGTAGCTGGTGCCGGTGGTGTACTGCCAGTCGGCGGTGTCCACGCCGGAGCCCGCGGGACCGTCGAACTCGTCCAGGAACACCTGGGACCAGCCCGCCGGTGCGGGGGGAGCCGCGGCGCTCGCGGGCAGCACGATGCCCGCGGCGGCGGTGGCGACCAGGGCGGCCGTACCGATCGCGGCCATGACGGCCCGCCGTAAGGTCGCTCGTTCTGGCCGTTCTGCTCGTTTCCGGTCGGATGTCTCGCGCATGGGTGCCCTCTCTGAAGCGCGCGCGGAGGCGCGGATGCGGGGGGATGTAGAGCCGGGTCCACCGTTCTGAGAGCGCTCTCAGAACGCTGGCTACTGTGCTCTGCGCCCCTGCGGCCGTCAAGGGCCGCGGCAAGCGCCTCCCTGTAGCGGCCCGGCGAGGCGTGCGAATTCGTCCACGTGTTCGATGTCTGGCAGGATGGGGACATGGCGACGGACGGCGAAGCACGCGGAACGGTCGGACGGGGCGGGGCCTCGCCGCGGATTCCGGACGACCTGCTGCGGGCGAGGGCTCTGGTGTACGACCCGGGCGGCTTCACGTGCTCGCCGGCGGTGCCCGAGGCGGAGAGCGCCGACTACGGGGCGTGCGGATTCACCCTGGACGGGCTCTCGGTCCGGTTCCGGGTGGCCAGGACGACCCCGACCAAGGCCGGCCAGTTCGTGACGGTGTGGAAGAGGTCCGCGAGCGGGCCGATCCAGCCCTACGACGCGGCGGATCCCGTCGACCTGTTCGTCGTCAGCAGCCGTGAGGGCGATCGGTTCGGGCAGTTCGTGTTCCCGCGGGAGGTGCTGCGCGAGCGGGACATCGTGTCGACGAACGGCGCCGGCGGCAAACGGGCCTTCCGCGTCTATCCGCCCTGGGTGACGACCACCGGCCGGCAGGCCGGCCGTACCCAGGCCTGGCAGGTGGAACACTTCCTCCGGCTCCGCGAGGGGGAGCCGGTCGACATGTCCCGCGCACACGCGCTCTACCACCCCGGAGGAGCACTCGGCCGTTAATGCGTTGTGGCGGCCGGCCGTTGCGGGCGAACATCCCTTGCATGGATGAGCCCCCCGAAAGCCTCCGTTCCCCCCAGGCCGACCTGCGCCGCTGGCGCATGAGCGACCTCGACGCCCTGGAGCGCGCGATCCGCGAGTCGCTCGACCACCTGGTGCCGTGGATGCCGTGGGCTGCCGACCCCGGCAGGCGGCAGACCGCCGCATTCCTCACCGAGGCCCAGCAGAAGTGGGAGACCGGGCGGGAATTCGGCTACGCGATCACCGCGGACGCCGAAGTGATCGGCAGTTGCAGCCTCATGCGCCGCATCGGAGCGGGCGGCCTCGAAATCGGCTACTGGCTCCACCCCGCCCGGACCGGGCGGGGCCTGGTCACCATGGCCGTGGAGACCCTCGTCGGCGCGGGCTTCCGGCTGGACGGCACCGACCGCATCGAGATCCACCACGACGCCGCGAACCATGCCAGCGGGGCCGTCGCGCGACGGGCGGGATTCACCGAGATCGAGCGTGTACCGGCTCCTGAAGGGCCGCTCACGCCAGGCGAATCGGGGATCGACGTCATCTGGCGGATGACGGCAGACCAGTGGAGGACGCGGACCGCGCAGAGCGCCGCCGCCCGCCCGGCGAGCTGACTGCCGGGCGAGCCGCCCGGCGGCCGGGCCGACCGGCACCGGCCCGCGAACCGGCCGGGCCGCGGCGGCGACGCCCGGGCCGCGTCAGGCACGCCCCCGGCCGCAGCCCGGGCGGTTCCCGGGTCCGTCCCGGTCGCACCCCGGATCGGGGGCGGCTGCCGGCAGGCGATCCGATCGGCCCCCGACGTACCGGTGCGGCCCCGCACTTCTTTCCGCAGCGACGGTGGCCCGCGGCCCCAAGGGGGGAAACCTTCCCGCACCCGCCGCCGGAGCGGTGTGTGCCGTTCCGCCTATCGGCAAAACCGTCCGGGGACCCCGCGCGTGCGGTTACGGTCTGGGCCCATGAGGTTCCTGCACACTTCGGACTGGCACCTGGGCCGCCGGTTCCACGGAGTAGACCTGATCGACGCCCAACGCAAAGTCCTCGACCACATCTGCGCAACCGTCCGGACCGAGCAGGTGGACGCGCTGCTCGTCGCGGGCGACGTCTACGACCGGGCGATTCCCGGCCTCGACGCCGTGCGCCTGTTCAGCGACGCCCTGCACCAGCTGGCGGACCTGGACATACCCACCGTCATGATCAGCGGGAACCACGACTCCGCCCACCGGCTGGGCGTGGGAGCGCGGCTGCTGGCCCGGGCCCGGGTGCACCTGCGGACCGATCCGGCCGACCTCGACACCCCGATCCTCCTCGAGGACGCCGACGGACCCGTCGCCGTCTACGCGGTGCCCTACCTCGAGCCCACTCTCGTACACACCCAACTGGGCGCCGAGACGGCCTCCCACCAGGCCGTGCTCACCTCCGCCCTGGACCGCATCCGCGCCGACCTCGCCACACGACCCGCAGGCACCCGCTCCGTCGTCCTCGCCCACGCCTTCATCACCGCCGGCGGCAGCCCGGCCGACGTCACCGGCAGCGAACGCGACATCAGTGTCGGCGGCGTTGCCGACGCCGCAGCCCGCGTCTTCGACGGCATCGACTACACCGCCCTCGGCCACCTGCACCGCGCCCAACGGGTCACCGACCGCGTCCACTACAGCGGCTCCCCGCTGGCCTACTCCTTCTCCGAAGCCGGACACGACAAGTCGCTGACGCTCGTCGACCTGCCGGGGAGCGCCGAGCCCACCGTGACCCGCACGGCGTTACCGCCGGACCTGCGGCTTCCCCTGGCCCGCCTGACGGGCCGCCTGGAGGACCTGCTGACCGACCCGGCCCAGGAGGCCATGGCCGAGGCCTGGCTGCACGTCACCCTCACCGACACCGCGCACCCCTACGAGCCGATGGCCCGGCTCAAGCAGCGCTTCCCCCACACCCTGCACATCGAGCACACGCCCGCCTCCCTTCCCGCCCAGGCCACCACCTCCTACGGCGAACGCATGCGGGGCCGGGGCGACCTCGACATCACCCACGACTTCATCACCGCCGTGCGCGGCACCGGGCCCACCGACGAGGAGAGCGCGCTCCTGCGGGAAGCGGTCGACGGGTCCCGCATCAACGCCCAGGAGAAGGAGGCCGTCTGATGCGCCTGCACACCCTGCGCCTACAGGCGTTCGGCCCCTTCGCCGGCACCCACACCGTCGACTTCGACGCCCTGACCCGCGACGGACTGTTCCTCCTGCACGGAGACACCGGAGCCGGCAAGAGCACCCTATTCGCCGCCATCTGCGTCGCCCTCTACGGAGAGCCCCCCACCGACCGCAAACTCCAGCTGCGCAGCGACCACGCCCCCGCCGGCCTCCTCACCGAGGTGACGCTCGAAGTCACCCTCGCCGGCAAACGGTTGCGGATCCGACGGGTTCCCGCCCAGCAGAAGCCCAAGGTCCGCGGAGGGGGAACCACCCAGCAGCCGGCCGAGACCCACCTCAGCCAATGGTCCCCGGGCCCCTCGGGACAGGGCCACTGGGAGGCCCTGAGCAGGTCCCACAGGGAAGCCGCGGACGAGATCAAGACGCTGCTCGGGATGAGCCGGCAGCAGTTCTGCCAGGTCGTGCTCCTGCCGCAGAACGAATTCACCAAATTCCTGCGCGCCAGCGCCTCCGACCGCAAGGACCTGCTCGGCAAGCTCTTCCACACCCACCGGTTCGGGTCCGTCGAGAACTGGCTGGCCGCACGGAAGAACGCCCTCGCCCAGCAGCGCGACGAGGCCCGTACGTCCGTCGTGCACCTGACCGAGCGCATCCAGCAGGAAGCGGGGGAGGAGCTCGAGCCGCACGAGGGCGCCCCGGTCGCCGCCGACCCCGCCACCCTCACCGGCCCCGCCCTCGCCTGGGCGACCGCCCTGCACGCCGAGGCCGTCACCCGCGAACGCGACGCGGCCGCCGCCGCCGGACAGGCGCAGGAGGAGCTGGCCGCATTCCGAGACGCCGAACGCGCCGTGCACGACCTCGCCTCCCGGCAGGAAGCCCACCGCCAGGCCCACGACCGGCTCAAGGCCCTCGACGAGCAGACGGACCGGCAGGCCGACCTCGGCCGGCAACGCCAGGAGGCCCAGCAGGGGCAGAAGCTCGCCCCCCTCCTGGAAGCCGCGACCACCGCCGCCGAACAGCACGCCCGGGCGCTGGAGGACGAGCGCCGGGCCCGTGCCGCCCTGAGCCCCGAGCACGCGGTGCTCGCCGCCGCCGACCTCACCCGGGCCGGGCAGCGCCTGCGCGCCGACATCGGCGCACTGCAGGCACTCCTGCCCGACGAGGCCTCCCTCCAGCAGCACACGACGGACCTGCGGAAACTGGACGACGAACGCCAGGAACTCGCCCAGGACCTCGACGACGCCGAAGCCTGGCTGGCCGAGGCGCCGCAGCGCCGTACGGAGCTGCGCGCCCGCCTCGACGCCGCACGCACCGCGGAGGAGGCCGGCCGCCGGCACGCCACCGCCCTGGATCTCCTCGACGCCCGCGTCGACGCGGCGAAACGCCGGGACGCGCACGTCGAGCAGATCGGCGCGGCCGAGCAGGCCTTCGCGGCGGCCCGGAACACGACGAGCGAAGCCGCGCGGGAACACATCGACATCCGGCGCCGGCGCACGGACGGCATGGCCGCCGAACTCGCCCTCGGGCTCGAAGACGGCGAGCCCTGCGCGGTCTGCGGTTCACCCGTCCACCCGAACCCGGCGGCCCCGCACCCCGACCAGCCCACGGCCGCCGACGAGAAGCAGGCCGAGACCCGCCACGCGCAGGCCCAGGACACCGAGCGCGCTCTCCGGGACGGCCTGCAGGACCTCCTCCAGCTGGCGGCGGCGGCCCGCGGCGAGGCGGGCGGGGACACCGCCCTGGCCGTCCTCACCGCCGAACGCGCCACGCTGCGGGACCTCCTGGCAGCAGCCCTCGAAGCCGCGGCCGACAGCGGGCCGGCGGCCGAGGAACTCGTCGCGCTGGAACACCGGCACGCCCAGACCGACGAGGCCAGGACCGCGGCGGCCACCCGGCTCGCCGCCGCCGACGCCGCCCACGAGGCACTCGCGCACCGGATCGAGGACCTCGACCGGAAGATCACCGGCGCCCGCGCCGACGACCCCACCCTCGCCCGGCGCATCACGCGGCTCACCCGGACGGCCGACCACCTCACCACCGCGGCCGAACACTGCGGCGACACGGCGCGGACGGCCGCCGAACACGAGGAGTCGAGGCGAGCGGCGGAGCAGGCCGCCCACTCGGCCGGCTTCGACTCCCTGGAGGCCGCCGCACGGGCCCAGCGCTCCGACGAGGAGATCCGCACCCTTGAAGCGGAGATCGACCAGTGGCGCGAACAGCGCGCCGTGGCCGCCGCACGCCTGCAGGAACCCGACATCGCCGCGGCCGCGGCCCTGCCGCCCGCCGACCCCGGCGAAGCCACCGGGCGACTCGACGCCGCCACCGCCCGCCACACCGGCGCGGCCGCCCGAGCCGCACACGCCGCCACACGCGCCCGTGCCCTCGCCGACCTGCTGGCCCGGCTCACCACCCGCGTCGGGGACCTCGAACCCGCCGAAGACGCCCACCGCACCGTCGACCACCTGCACGGCCTGGTCAACGGCACCTCGCCCGGGAACTCACTGCGCATGCAGTTGGAGGCCTACGTCCTGGCCGCCCGCCTCGAAGAGGTCGTCACCGCCGCCAACACCCGCCTCACCCGCATGTCGGACCACCGCTACACCCTCGTGCACTCCGACGGCCGGGCCTCGCACGGAGCCCGCTCCGGCCTCGGCCTGAAGATCACCGACTCCTGGACGGGCAAGGAGCGCGACACCGACACCCTCTCCGGCGGCGAGTCGTTCTTCGCCTCCCTCTCCCTCGCCCTCGGACTGGCCGACGTCGTCACGGCCGAATCGGGCGGCCAGGCCCTCGACACCCTCTTCATCGACGAAGGCTTCGGCACCCTCGACGAGGACACCCTCCACAAGGTCCTCGACGTCCTGGACTCCCTGCGCGCGCACGACCGGACGGTCGGGGTCATCAGCCACGTCCCCGAACTCCGCCGGCGCATCACCCACCGCCTCCACATCCGCAAGACGACCACCGGCTCGACCCTCGCCC
Organism: Streptomyces amritsarensis; assembly: GCF_001953875.1. Classification (GTDB taxonomy): domain Bacteria; phylum Actinomycetota; class Actinomycetes; order Streptomycetales; family Streptomycetaceae; genus Streptomyces; species Streptomyces amritsarensis. The sequence continues at coordinate 50,335 of NZ_MQUR01000006.1, read as the reverse complement.
AGCTGACCGGCGCGGAGCAGTGACACCCTCTCGCCCTGCGGGTACCGGCCCCTGACACGTTCCGTCCGCCGCGGCGATCGCCGCGGCGGACGGAACTCACCCGTGTGGCCCAATCCGCCGGACTTCAGCGGCGCGGCCCCAACACCTCCTCGGCTCCGGGCAGGTCGTGGACGCAGACACCGCGCCCGGTCAGCGGCAGCAGCCCCGCTAGCGGGCACGACACGGGCATCTCGTGGTCGACCTCCCACTGCCCGACCTTGTTCCCACCCGTGTGGTCCGTCGTGCAGACGGCGTACAGGTGGCCGGCGCACCCCCGGCAGAGCAGGGGCTGGTGGCCGCTCACGGCCGTCCCGCCGGCCGCGGCGGACTCGGCATGCCGCGTCCGCCGGGCGCTTGTACCGTCGGTCGCGACAGGAGTCCTTGAGATCCGACAGGACCCCACAGGCCGGTTCGCGCACGCGGAACACGTCCCGTCAGCGCGCCGAGCCACCCGTGTGCCGCCCGCGTCGATGCCGAGCCGGTCAGCCCCTCGCGACGCAAAAGGGCGCACGCGCAGCCCCCGTGAGAGAGGCCGTGCCGATGTCGAACGATGTTCCGATAACGAGCCTGCTGCGTGTGGAGAAGGGCGTCGCCGCCCCGGAGGAACTGGCCGCGATCGCGGTCGTCGTCGCCTGCTACGCGAACCGGACGTCCCTCGATCGCGCCCGTGACCGCGGCGCGACGGGCGGCGCCGGGAAGGGGGTCGGCAGCGGCTCGGGCCGCCGCCGTACCGTCCACCCCTACGCCGGCTGCTGGGCAGGCTGCTGGACCTGCCGCTGAACCCCGTCCGCCGGCCGCGCGCACGGCCGGCGGACGAGGGGCGTGGGTGGTCACGCCCGGCGCAGCACCGTCGAGAGGACCTCGCGCAACGCCGCCGCCGGATCGGCCGCGGCGCCCTCCGAGCGCCAGGCGACGAAACCGTCGGGGCGCACGAGCACGGCGCCGTCGGCGCCCAGCCGGTGGACCTCGGTCCAGGGGGCACCGCCCGCCGGGACCAGGTCCGCACCCGGCCCGGAGCCGATCGTGTACGCGTCCATGCGCACCTTCAGCTCCCGGGCCACCTGCTCCGCGGCCGCCTGCCACGGCGTACCCGCACCGCTGAGCAGCACGAAGGAACGCTCGTACAGGTCCAGGGTGGAGATCCGCTCACCGGCCCTGGTCAGCCACATGTGCGGGGCCCGGGTCCCGGTGTCGCCCATCGACTGCAGCGTCTCGGGGATGACGGGCCGATCAGGGTCGCCGCCGACGAGCGCGCCCTGCGTGTAGCAGTAGGCCATCGCCGTCGTGAGGACACCGCTGCCCGGGCCGCCGCCCATGGTGGGCGGAGGCACGTACCCCGGGTGGCTGTGTTCGGCCGAGCGGGCCGACGCCCGCTCGCTCGTGGCCCTGGCCACCGGCAGCCGCTCGGCCTGGTAGGTGTCGAGCAGCCCGATGCCCGCCGACCCGTTCAGCACCGCGGCGATCTTCCACGCCAGGTTGTGCGCGTCCTGGATGCCCGTGTTGGAGCCGAATGCCCCCGTGGGCGACATCTCGTGGGCGGCGTCCCCGGCGAGGAACACCCGTCCGGACGCATACCGCTCGGCCACCCGTTCGGCCGCGTGCCACGGTGCCTTCCCGCCGATCTCCACGTCCAGGTCGGGTACGCCGACCGCCTCGCGGATCTGGTCCACGCACCGCTCGTCGGTGAAGTCCTCCAGGGTTTCGCCCTGGTCCGGGTGCCAGGGGGCGTGGAAGACCCACTGCGTGTCGTTGTCCACCGGCAGCAGCGCCCCGTCGGCACCCGGGCGCATCAGGTAGCAGACGATGAAGCGCAGGTCGCCCAGCACCTGCACCAGCCGCTCCGAGCGGAAGGTGACGCTCACGTTGTGGAACAGCTCGCCGTTACCCGTCTGGGGGATCCGCAGCTGCTCGCGGACGGGGCTGCGCGGGCCGTCCGCCGCGATGAGGAAGTCCGCGCGCACCGTGATGTGCTCGCCCGTCGTGCGGTCCTTCACCACGGCGTTCACCCCGGTGGAGTCCTGGTCGAAGCTCATCAGCTCGTTGCCGAAGCGGATGTCGGCGCCCTGCGCCCGGCTCTGCTCGGCCAGCACCGGCTCGATGTTGTTCTGGCTGCACAGGCACCACTCGGTCGGGCTGAAACGTGCCAGCGCGCCGGACGGGTCGATGGACTTGATGAGCCAGTTGTGGTCGGCGGCGTCGGTCAGCGACCGCGCCTGCAGAATGCCCTGAATTCCCTCCAGTACGGACGCCGCCCGGCGGATCGCGTGCTCCGCCCCTGCTGTGCGGTACAGCTCCATCGTCCGGGCGTTGATGCCACGGCCGCGCGGGTGCGGGGAGGTACCCGAGTGCTTCTCGACCAGCAGGTGCCTCACTCCGTGGCGGCTCAGGAAAAGCGAGGTGGACAGGCCCACGAGGGAGCCGCCCACGACGAGAACCGGTACGCGAACATCGGCGTTGTCTTCCATCAGCTGCGGGCTCCTGTTTTCTGTGTGGGGGAGTGGACTCTTTATGCCCCCGATCCGGGATGAGGCCCAGTTGATTCGCCGGTTGTCACCCGCTTGATCCCGACATGTAGCGGTACGCCCCTCCCCGGATGACGATGAGCGACAGCGGCTCCCCCCGGGACGCGCCGGCCTGTCCTTCCCCGGCGAGGCGGCCGCCGGCCCGGGCAGAGGCCACCGGTGACGGACGAGGGGTCCGTACGCGATGGATCTCCACCCCCTCATGAAGGAGTGAGTAGATGACAACCACCCTGTCCGAACGGGTGTCGCAGTCAGCCTTCGACGGCTCCATGCTCCGGGTCGTCCTTCTGATGGATCTCCACGAGGGGACCCAGCAGCGGTTCTTCGAGGCGTACGAAAAGCTCCGCAACGACATCGCGTCGGTCCCGGGCCACATCAGCGACCAGCTGTGCCAGTCCTTCGAGAACCCCTCGCAGTGGCTCATCACGAGCGAGTGGGAGAGCGCCCCGCAGTACCTCGCCTGGGTCAACAGCGAGCACCACGCCGAACAGGTACGGCCGCTCGGCGCGTGCGCCCGCTCCATGCGCCCGCTGAAGTTCACCGTCCTGCGCGAGACCGGCCGCGGCTACGACCAGGCGTCCCGCCCGGCCACGGCGCGCCTGCAGGCCACGCCCCGCCTGGGCGCCGGCATCGTGCGCCACGCCCTCACCTTCACCGTCAAGCCGGGCAGCGAGAAGGACGTCGCGGCCATCCTCTCCAGCTACGCCTCCCCGGCGGCCCGCGTCGACGACCACACCCGCCTGTGCCGCACCTCGCTGTTCATGCACGGCAACCGGGTGGTGCGGACGGTCGAGGTCCAGGGCGACCTGATGGCGGCCCTGCGGCACGTCTCGGAACAGCCCGAGGTACGCGCCGTGGAAGAGGCCATCAACCCCTACCTCGAACAGGACCGCGACCTCGGCGACCCGGAATCGGCCCGCATGTTCTTCATGCGCGCCGCCGTCCCGGCCGTCCACCACATCGCCGCGCCCGAACCCGAGTCCGACGAGGTGCAGCGGCACGCGATCTACTACCCCGCGAAGCCCGGCTGCGGCCAGGCGCTCGCCAGGTTCCTCGCCCGGCAGGACGAGGCGGCCGCACGCCGGCCCACGAGCCCCGTTCGGAGCAGCAGCATCTTCCAGCGCGACGACATCGTCGTCCGGCTGATCGACGTGCGCGGCCCGCTGAAGGCCGACCCCGAGACCGTCTACGGCGTCTCGGGCCCCCGCAAGGCCGCGGTGCTCGACCGGCTGACGGTCGCGTCCGGCGGGCGGGGTCGCGCCGCGCACCACACCATGAACCTCATCACCGACCGCCGGGCACCCGCGCAGTCCTGATCCCCCGGGGCCGCCGGCCCCACCTCCCCGACCCCCACCTTCCCGATCTCCGTCGAGGCTCTCCCCACACGCCAGGAGGCACCCACCATGACCCAACAGCGCCCACGCATCGTGGACCTGAGCGAGACGCCGCCCAACCGCCGGCGCGGTGGCGACCTGAGGGCCGTACTCACCCCGACCTCGGTGGGCTCGACCAGCGGCTTCATGGGGCTGGCCATCATGGCCCCCGGAGAGTCGATCGCCGAGCACTACCACCCGTACTCCGAGGAGTTCGTGTACGTCGTCAGCGGCCGGCTGGAGGTCGACCTCGACGGGGAACCCCACCCGCTGCGCACCGACCAGGGACTCCTCGTCCCCCTGAACACCCGCCACCGCTTCCGCAACGTCGGGGACACCGAAGCACGCATGGTCTTCCACCTCGGCCCCCTCGCCCCGCGCCCCGAGCTGGGACACGTGGACACCGAGCAGGCCCCGAACCCGGAGGGAACCGCATGGGAGCAGCCGCCGGACCGTACAGGAGCGATCTCGTGACCCGCCGGCGGGTGGCCGTCACCGGAGTGGGCGTCGTCGCGCCCGGCGGCATCGGCGTCCGCGACTTCTGGGACCTGCTGGCCAACGGGCGTACGGCGACGCGGGCCATCAGCCTCTTCGACCCGAAGGGATTCCGCTCCCGGATAGCCGCGGAGGTCGACTTCGACCCCGCCGCGCACGGCCTCGACGACGAGGAGACGGCCCGCGCGGACCGGTACATCCAGTTCGCCCTGGTCGCCGCCCGCGAGGCGGTGCGCGACGCCGGACTCGACCTCACCTCGGACGGGGCCTGGCGGACCGGTGTCTCCCTCGGCACCGCCGTCGGCGGCACCACCCGTCTGGAGCACGACTACGTCGCCGTCAGCCAGTCCGGCTCCTGGTGGGACGTGGACCACAAGCTGGCCGGCCGGCACCTGCACCGGGCGTTCACGCCGGCCACCCTCGCCTCCGCCGTCGCGGAGCAGACGGGAGCACGCGGCCCCGTCCAGACCGTCTCCACCGGCTGCACCTCGGGACTCGACGCCATCGGGTACGCCGTGCACGCCATCGCGGAGGGCCGCATGGACGTGTGCATCGCCGGCGCCTCGGACTCGCCGATATCGCCGATCACCGTGGCCTGCTTCGACGCCATCAAGGCCACCTCGCCGAACAACGACGACCCGGCCCACGCCTCCCGGCCGTTCGACGCCGACCGGGACGGGTTCGTCCTCGGCGAGGGCGGCGCCGTCCTCGTCCTCGAAGAGCTCGAACACGCCCGCGCCCGCGGTGCGACCGTCTACTGCGAGATCGGCGGCTACGCCACCTTCGGCAACGCCCACCACATGACCGGGCTGACCACCGAGGGACTGGAGATGGCCCGGGCCATCGAAACCGCCCTCGCCCAGGCCGGGATCGCCGCCCACGAGATCGACTACGTCAACGCGCACGGCTCGGGCACCAAGCAGAACGACCGCCACGAGACCGCGGCGGTCAAGAAGGTCCTGGGCGACCACGCCTACAAGACGCCGATGACCTCCATCAAGTCCATGGTGGGGCACTCCCTCGGCGCCATCGGGGCCATCGAACTCGCAGCCTGCGTCCTCGCCATGGTCCACCAGGTGGTGCCCCCGACCGCCAACTACGAGACGCCCGACCCCGAATGCGACCTGGACTACGTGCCCAAGGTCGCCCGGGAGCGGAAACTGCGCAGCGTGCTCTCCGTGGGCAGCGGCTTCGGCGGGTTCCAGTCCGCCGTGGTCATGACCCGGCCGAAGGAGGAGGTCTCGTGACCAGCCGTACGGTCATCACGGGCATCGGGGTCGTCGCGCCCAACGGCGTCGGCGCCGACGCCTTCTGGAAGGCGACCCAGTCCGGCATCAGCGTCCTGGACCGCGTCACCCGGTCGGGCTGCGAGCACCTGCCGCTGCGCGTCGCCGGCGAGGTCAGGGGCTTCGACCCCGGCGCCCTGGTCGAGGACCGGTTCCTCGTCCAGACCGACCGGTTCACCCACCACGCCCTCGCCGCCGCCGACCTCGCCCTGGAGGACGCCCGGCTCGGCCGGGCCGACTACGAGGACGACCCCTTCTCCTTCGGCGTCGTCACCGCCGCCGGCTCCGGCGGCGGCGAGTTCGGCCAGCGCGAACTCCAGCACCTGTGGGAGCAGGGGCCGCGCTTCGTCGGCCCCTACCAGTCGATCGCCTGGTTCTACGCCGCGAGCACCGGCCAGATCTCCATCCGCCGCGGGCTGAAGGGGCCTTGCGGGGTCGTCTGCAGCGACGAGGCGGGTGGGCTCGACGCCTTCGCGCACGCCGACCGGGCCATCCGCCAGGGCAGCCGGGCCATGCTGGTCGGAGCGACGGAGGCGCCCCTCGCCCCGTACTCCATCGTCTGCCAGCTGGAGTACGAGGGACTGAGCACGCTGGATGAACCGGAGCGCGCCTACCGGCCGTTCACCGACCAGGCCTGCGGCTACGTCCCCGCCGAGGGCGGCGCGATGTTCGTCGTCGAGGACGAGGACGAAGCACGCCGCCGCGGCGCCACCGTACGCGCCGTACTGGCCGGCCACGCCGCGACCTTCAGCGGCACCCGCCGCCGGGACGAGGCAGGCGAGGGACTGGCCCACGCCGTCCGCGGCGCCCTGCGGGAAGCCGGCTGCGCCCCCGAGGACATCGACGTCGTCTTCGCCGACGCCCTCGGTACCCCGGAGGCCGACGCGGCCGAAGCGGCCGCGATCCTCCACGCCCTGGGCGACCACGGACACAAGGTGCCGGTCACGGCGCCCAAGACCGGTACCGGAAGGGCGTACTGCGCCGCTCCCGCGCTCGACACCGCGGCCGCCGTCCTGGCCCTGGAGCACGGAGTCGTCCCGCCGACCCCGAACGTCTACGACGTGTGCCACGACCTCGACGTGGTGACGGGCAGCGCCCGGCCGGCGGAACTGCGCACCGCGCTCGTGCTCAGCCGCGGCCGGATGGGTTCGAACTCCGCGCTCGTCGTCCGCAAGGGCTCCGCGGCGGCCTCGTAGTCCGCCGGGGCCCCGGCGGCCCCGCACAGGAAGGGAGCACCCGTATGTCCGACCGACTGACCGTGGAAGAACTCGCGGCCCTCATGAAGACCGCCGGCATCACCGTCGATCCGACCGAGATGGCGAGCCGCCCGGACCGCTCGTTCGACGAGTACGGCCTGGACTCGCTGGGCCTGCTCGGCATCGTCGGTGAGCTGGAGAACCGGCGCGGACGGGCCCTGCCCACCGACGCCGACCGCTGCAAGACCCCCGGGGAATTCCTCGACCTCGTCAACCACAGCCTGATGACCGGAGCCTGACATGCCAGGACACACCGAGAACGAGATCACCGTCAACGCGCCCGTGGAGCTCGTCTGGGAGATGACCAACGACCTCCCCAGCTGGCCCGAGCTGTTCAGCGAGTACGCCTCGCTCGAAATCCTCGAGCAGAAGGGCGACACGACCACCTTCCGCCTGACCATGCACCCCGACGAGAACGGCAAGGTGTGGAGCTGGGTCTCGGAGCGGACCGTCGACCGCCAGGGCCTCACGGTCCGCGCCCGACGGGTGGAGACGGGCCCCTTCGCCCACATGGACATCCACTGGCAGTACTTCAAGGTGCCCGGCGGCACCCGGATGAAGTGGACCCAGGACTTCGCGATGAAGCCGGACGCGCCCGTGGACGACGCCTGGATGACCGACAACATCAACCGCAACTCCCCGATCCAGATGGCGCTCATCCGCGACAAGATCGAGCAGCGCGAACGCGAGGGCCGGGCCCCGGCCGCCAGCCGCCTCTGAGACGAAAGGCAAGCAGTCGGATGAACGACACGCACCGCGCTCTGATCGTCGCCCGCATGGCGCCGGGATCGGGCCCCGACATCGCCGAGCTCTTCGCGGACTCGGACGCGGGTGAACTGCCGCACCTGGTCGGGGTCACACGCCGGAGCCTCTTCCAGTTCGGCGACGTCTACCTGCACTTCATCGAGGCGGACCGGCCACCCGGACCGGCCATCGCCAAGGTCACCGACCACCCGGAGTTCCGCAGCCTCAGCGAACGGCTCACGGCGTACGTCAGCCCGCACGACCCGGAGACCTGGCGCAGCCCGAAGGACGCGATGGCCCACGAGTTCTACCGCTGGGAGAACCCCCGCGCGAAGTGACCCGGCGGCCCGGACGGGACCCGCACACCGGCGTGTGCGGGTCCCGCCGCGTATGGACCGTCCCCCGGCGACGGGAGAGGACAGCGCAGCGGGCGGGGCAGCAGGGCAGCAGGGCAGCAGATCGGCAAAGGGCACAGCAGCACAGAGCGAGAAGCAGGAGACGGCATGAACCCGACAGACACCGACCACTTCCCGAGGGACCCGGGCCGCCCGCACGACGGCGAGCACCCGCGGACCTCGCTGCGCACGCTCGTCCTGTCCGGGTCCTCCCGTACCGGCTCGGTCAACGTCCGGCTCGCGGCCCTCGTCGCCGCGATGGTGCGCGAGGCGGGGGCCGTGGCGGAACCCGCCACCCTCCGCGACTTCCCCATGCCGCCGTACGACGGCGACGCCGAGGCGGGCGAGGGACTGCCGGAGGGCGCCCTGGCCCTGTGCGAGCGGATCGAGGCCGCGCAGGCGCTGATCATCGCCTCGCCCGAGTACAACGCCTCCGTGCCGGGCGTCCTGAAGAACGCCGTCGACTGGGTCTCCCGCTACCGCCCGCAGCCCTTCAAGGACAAGCAGACCCTGCTGGTCTCCGCCTCGCCCTCGATGGTCGGCGGCAACCGCGGCCTGTGGGCCCTGCGCGTCCCCCTCGAACACCTCGGCGCCCGCGTCTACCCCGACATGTTCAGCCTGGCGGGCGCCCACCACGCCTTCACCGAGGACGGCACCCTGACCGACCCGGACCTCGGCAAGCGGCTCGGCGAGACGATCGGCTCCTTCCTCGACCTCGTCGAGGCCGACACCCGCTACCTCTGCCTCCAGCGCCGCTGGTACGAGTTCCTGGGCGACCGCACCGACGCCCCGGTGACCTCCCGCGCCCAGGACTGATCATCATCGGCCACTGGGGGTGAGCTATGTTTGGCGCGAGTGACGTGAGAAGGAGGCCCTCCGGTGTCATCGGGGCAGCAGGCACGCGCACAAGCGGCTGCGATCACGCCGAGCGGTCAGCCGGCCACTGAGGTCCGTCCTCCGGCCGACCGGCTCCTCGCGCTCTTCGACGGCCGCCGCCTGTCCCCGGGCCAGCGGCGCATCGCCCAGTACCTGATCGACCACCTCACCGAGGCAGCGTTCCTGTCGATCACCGAGCTCGCCGAACGGGTGGGCGTCAGCCAGCCCTCCGTGACCCGGTTCGCGGCCTCCCTCGGCTTCAGCGGCTACCCGGCCCTGCGCGACGTGCTCCAGCCGATCGCCCTGAGCGCGGTGGCCGGCGCCCCCGACACCCGCGAGCAGATCCGCCGCAACGAACTCCAGGCTGCCGTCGACGCGGAGATCGAGAACCTGGAGAACGTACGCCGGCTGCTCGCCGACACCAACCAGGTGCTGGACATCGGCCGCGAGCTGGCCGCGTCGGTGCCGCTGACCATCCTCGGACTGCGCATCTCGGTCTCCCTCGCCGAGTACTTCGCGTATGCCGCCCGGCGCATCCACCCCGACGTACGCCTCGTGACGCGCGGCGGCAGCGTCGCCTTCGACGCGCTGCTGCAGTCCAGGGCGGCCGGCGGGACCTGGGTCCTGGCGTTCGCGATGCCGCGGCACGCCAAGGAGACCCTGCTGGCCGTCCGGGCTGCCCGCAGTACGGGGCTGCGCGTGGTCCTGATCACGGATCCCACCCTCGGACCCCTGGTGGACGAGGCCGACGTGGCCCTGACGGCGGCGACCGGTTCCCGCCTGGTGTTCGACTCCTACGCGGCGCCCGGGATGCTTTCGGCGGCCCTGCTGCAGGCGATGGCGGACGCGGATCCCGAGCGGACGCAGGCCCGGCTCGAGGACTACGAGCACGTGGCCGACCAGCACGGCTTCTTCCTGTAGGCCTTCTTCAAGCACCTCCACGCCGACTCCACCAGGCGATATTCAGCCTTCGAGGTGCATGAAATTTTTCATACGCTTGCTTACTCGACGGTATATATGTTTACTGACGACGGCGCTCCTGATCCACCAGATGCCAAGGAGGACGACCCCACGTCCTCTCGAACGCGCCGCGGTACGACGAACCTCCTCCTCACGTCGCGACCGCGGGTCGAGTCCAGGCTTTCGGATCCCGCAGAGCGCCCATGGCGGCCTCGGTCAACCCCTGGGCCGAGGCCGCCCCTCAGAACGTCTCGATCAGAGCTTCGACACCACTCGGAAGTGACGAGAATGCCCCAGACGGCCACGTTTACGCTCAGCCCGGACTGGCCCCTGCAGGTCAAGGCGCCCGGCACGCACGACTGGGAGCGCACGGCCACGCGCTGGCTGCGGGACCTCCTCCCGGCTCGCTACGGCGGCTACCTGACGCTGACCCGCCACCACGCGCTCCTCGCCCGGCACGTCCAGCTCCAGCTCCAGCACGAGATGCGTGCGGTGCGGGCGGCCCTGCAGACCAGCCGCGCCGAGCTGCCCACGATGGGCATCGCCGAGTCGGTCATCGAGAACTCGATCAGGATGTACGCCCTGGAGCTCGAGCAGCTGGGACGCCTCGCCCGCGGTGCGCGGCTGGTCTCGGACGCGCTCCTGGTGGGCACCCCCGCCCAGCGCCGGCGCTGACGGCGGCCTGGCGGGGCAGCCCTCAGGACGGCTGCCACGAGCGCAGCCGGGCGGCGACGTCGAAGACACCGACCCGCAGCATGCGGATATCGGTGATGAGGTCGCGCCACTGCTCGTAGGAGGCCTCCACCGCCTTCCCGGAGGCCTCGATGTAGGCGACGGCCACCCCGTAGGCGAAGTACTCGTTCGAGGCGGGCAGCGGCCGGAGCAGCACGATCGCATCGAGCAGGGCGGCCGCACGCCAGAAGGCATCGGGGTCGTCCACTTCCAGGCTGGGCGTGTTGACCCGGTGCCGGGCCACGGCGGCGACCAGGGCGGAGTGGTCGGCCACCTCCACGTCCTTGAACAGCGCCTCCTGCCGCTCCAGCAGCCAGCGGTGATCGATGTGCAGTTCCACGCGTCCGAGTATCCCCGCCCCGGGCCCGCCCGTGGGGCTTTTCGGTCCGGGCGGCGGCCGCAGGGCGCATCGCCCCCGTTCGGCGGGCGGCGATCGGCGGGCAGCGGGCAGTGGGCTGGGCGGTGGGCGGTGGCGGTCGCGCCTGAGGTTCCGCCGCCCCGCCCGCCTCACCCGGCTCGCCTGCACCGCTTCGCAGCGGACACCCGCCACCTGCGTCGACAGGTGTTCCTCCCGTACCGGACCGCTGTCCGCGAGATCCGACCGCGCAGAGGTGTTCCGCCGCGGGACTTTGCCTCCTACGGTCTGTGCAGCACAGTTCTGGACCAGGAGGCAGCGTGAAGCGCGACATCGACATCGACATCGACCAGCTGGTGACGGCGATGCAGGCGGTCGACGAGGCGGGGCGGCTCTTCGAGGAGGCGCTCGCGACGTACGAGTCGCGCGGCCTGAAGCGCACCAGCGACGACTTCAAGGTGGCGGGAGGCTCCGTGCAGACGCTCCAGGGCGCCGAGGAGATGGCGATGGGCACTCGGAAGTTCCTCGCCGAACTCGCACTGATCCTCGGCTACGCGACAGCGGGCATCGAGGACCGTGTCGCCGCCCGGCCGGCGGTCGCCCGGGCCGGTTTCACCGGCATCAGCGGCGGCGGCGCCCGGATGGCGCGCCCGCTGCTGGACCCGACGCTGCGGGGGCTGCGCCTGCTGCTCGGCGTCGACTTCTTCGAGCCCGCCTTCAAGGCGGAGATAGAGGAGGTCGTCCGGGCCGAGAAGGCGACCTACCCCGACCCCGCCACGTTCCGCATCCGCGCGTCGGCCGCCGACGCCGCCGCCTCCGTCGGCCGAACGCGCTGACTCCCGGGATGCCGGACCGGCCCGGCCCGGCGAGGCTGGGGGTATGCATCACGCGCCCGTCGTCGTACACCGGATCTTCCCGTCGGGAGGCCGACAGGTCACCCTGCGGACCGCCAACCGGGAGGAGCCCCTCGGGCTGGCCCGCTCGGACGAGGACCTCATCGAGTTCCTGCGGCGGGCGGGCATGCCGGACCCCGACGACGTCGTCCTCGGCGGCACCGAACTGGTGGAGTGGGAGTCGGACACCCCCCACGTCTACGAGGCCGACCCGCCGACCGAAGACCTCCCCTGAGCCTCCCCCGACAGCCGCCTCGTGGGGCTCGACCGCCGAGGACCCCTGCGCACCGGCCGCGCCCCCCTGCGCGCAACCTGACCCAGCAGGTCGAAGCGGCCTGGCACCTCGTCCTCACGGCAGGCCGGCGGCCGTGCTTCAGCCCACCGTCCAGGGAACCCGGCAGGTGTGCGGAGCCGATCCCTCCGGACACAGGGCGGCCAGTACGGCCTTGCGGATCGCCCGCCAGGTCCGCAGGGAACACACCAGGTGGACGTCCAGCTCCACCGGCTGCCGGGCTCCGCCGCTCCCGCCGGGATGTTCCACGCTCCACTGCTCCGCCAGGAAATCCAGCCCGTCGTCGTCCGTGCGGGCGACGGTCCCGCCGACGATCCGGGCGCTGCGGGAACCGACTGCGGCCTCGATCAGGCCCTCGACCCAGGCCAGCCCCTCCTCGTCCGCGTACAGGCCGAGCCTGAGGCGTCGTCTCCTCATCGCACCGCTCCTTCCCCGGCCGCCGCATCCGGGCGGGACGGATTCCACAGCCGGTCGGCCTCACCGCGGACGACGTGATCCTCGTAGACGCGCACCTTGTGGCGCATCACGTCCAAGGCACCCTGCAGTTCACGGATCCGCGCCTCCACGTGGCCTTCGTGCCGGCGCAGCAACTCCAGCCGCTCGTGTTCGTTGCCCGGGCCCTGCCGGACCAGTTCGATGTACTGCCGGATCATCGCCAGTGACATGCCGGACGAACGCAGCTTGGTGCAGATCGCCAGCCACTCCAGGTCCTCCTGGTGGTAGATCCGGCGGCCGTTGGACAGCCGGCGCACAGGATTGGCGAAGAGGCCCTCCCGTTCGTAGAACCGCAGTGCGTGAACGCTCAACCCACTGCGTTTCGCCACTTCGCCGATGGTCAGGTCCACGAGCAACTCCCCTCACGCACCTCTTGATCTAGACCGGACTCTAGCTTCTAGCGTGAAGCCCCCGGCCAATCGGCGATCGGAGTGGAGAAGAACATGGGCGTTTGGTTTGTCACCGGTGCATCGCGCGGCCTCGGCGCGGAGATCACCCGTGAGGCTCTGGAGCGGGGGCACAGCGTGATCGCCACGGCGAGGGACGCGTCGGCCGTGCTCAAGGCGTACCCGGAGAAGCCGGACGGACTGCTCGCGGTGAACGCGGACGTGACCGAACCGGAGCAGTTGACGGCCGCTGTGCAGGCCGGCCTCGCGGAGTTCGGCCGGATCGACGTCGTCGTCAACAACGCCGGCTACGGACTCGTCGGCGCGATCGAGGAGACCTCCGACGAAGCCGCCCGCGACCTGTTCGACGTCAACGTCTTCGGCCTGCTCCACACGTTGCGGGCGACCCTGCCGACCCTGCGTTCCCAGCGATCCGGACACGTCGTGAACATCGGTTCCGTGGGCGGTTTCGCCACCGCTGCGGCGGTCGGCCTCTACGGCGCCTCGAAATTCGCCGTCGAGGGCATCTCCGAAGCACTGCACGGCGAACTGGCACCGCTCGGTGTCCACGTCACGATCATCGAACCCGGCGGTTTCCGCACCGACTTCCTGGGCCGCTCCAGCATCCGGGTCGAACCGGCCGCCATCGCCGACTACGCCGTCGGCGCGGGCCCGGTGCGCGAGGCACTGGCCCGGAACGACGGCATCCAGCCGGGCGACCCGAAGAAGGCGGCCAAAGCCGTCGTCGATGTCACCGAGGTCGAACGGCCGCCGCTGCGCCTGCAGTTGGGCGCCGACGCGGTCGAGCGCGTCGAGGCGAAGCTGGAGCTGGTACGGCGTGAACTCGACCAGTGGCGCCACGTGGCGCTCTCCACCGCCCTCTGACGCCCGGCCGCTCGGCGCGTGCGGGGGAGGAGCGCCGCGGTACCCGTCCGCGCCCCGTACGCACTCTTTTACGACCGCTTACCGGAAGGTGGGGCGAGGGGCCCGTCCGCACAGCCGGCGGTATACCTGCGGCGTTGCAGGATCCACCGGTGAACGGACGGTGTCAGGCCGGCGCCGACGACGAACCCGACCACGACGCTCCGGCTCGCGACCGCGACGGTCCCGGTGAGCGCGCACAGGACCATGCCGGTGACCACCCAGCCCGCGACCTCGACTCGACGGGGCAGCTGAGCGAGCCATCGTGCGGTCGAGTAGGTCACGAGGTACACGGTGGAGCCGAAAGCGGCCGACGCCAGAGCGGATAAGACGTTCATATGGCGGCCGACCGGTCACGGTCCTTCGGGAGCCGTGCGAGGGTGACCGTGCGCAGCAGCCATTCCACGGGACCGTAGCGGTGTCGTGCCATCAGGCGCGAACTCAGGGCGAGTTGGATGGCGTACAGCACGAGTGCGCCCAGTACGACGACGGCGGGGCTGAGGCGGTCGTACAGGGCCAGGCCGTAGGCGGTGAAGACGAGGGCCATGACCAGGGACTGGCTCAGGTAGTTCGTCAGGGCCATTCGGCCGGCGGGGGCGAAGAGCGCTGCGATGCGCGCGCCGCGGGAGGTATTCATGAGCAGCAGCATCCCGCAGACGTATGCGGCGGTCAGGGCGGGGGCCGTGACCATGCCCACCATCGTCGCGAAGAGTGCCCATCGGGGACCGAGCGGGCCGCTGAGGGCCAGGGCCATGAATAGGCTGCCGGGCAGGCCCACGGCGGCACCGATCACGAGGATGCGGCGCATCCGTGCGCGGTGGTTTCCCGTGTCGGCGAGCAGACGCAGCTTGCCGCAGTGCAGCCCGACCAGGAAGGCCGCCAGGACGAAGCCGCTCATCAGCAGCGCGGCGAGGAACTGGTCGGGCAGCAGGCTGATGTTGGCCCGCACGACGGACGAGGCGTCACCGCGGTAGCGGGCGACCAGTACGGGCAGGTCTTCCGCGAGTTCGGCGTCCGCTTCGGCTGTCTCGGCGTCCGACATGAGCAGGGTCGCCGAGCCCACAAGGAGCAGGGCGGCGCCGAGGCCTCCGTACAGGATCCGGGCGGCGCGCAGGGCCGCGCCGGGCGTGCAGTTGCGTACGGCGATGAGGACCAGGCCGAGCACCGCGTACGTCATCAGGATGTCGCCGGTGTACAGGAGTACGGCGTGCAGGACTCCCAGGACGAGCAGGCCGAGCGAGCGGCGCAGCAGGCGGGGCACGGCGCTCGTGCCGGCGCGCTCCGCGGAGGTCAGCTGCAGGGTGAAGCTGTAACCGAAGAGGAACGAGAACATCAGGTAGAACTTGCCGACCGCCAGGGTCTGGACGACGCCCTCGACGCCCCGGTCGAACGCGGAGGCACCCGGATCCGGGATGGTTCCCAGGCCGTACGGACCGGCCATCATCAGCGCGTTGACCAGGAGGATGCCCATGAGCGCGAAGCCGCGCAGGGCGTCGACCTCCGGTATTCGCGCCGGTCGGTCTTGTCGCGTGCGCACTGCCGCTGAAGGCACTGCTCCCCCCAGGTGGTGGTCGGTGTCAGGTTGCCGGCCCATGCCGTACAGGCGGCCGACTCGGTCGAGCGAGCCGTGCTCGGGCCTTGTCGTGCGACGTTAGCCCACTTGAGAGGCCGATACGGCGGACGGTGAGCGCCACGGCCGGCCCGGGCGCCGAAACAGCCGTCGGCGGGAGGTCGCGGCCGCTTGGATCAAGCCGGGTCGACCGAGTCGCCGGCCCGGGCCCGGGGCCGAGGAAGGCCGGGCCGAGGACGGTGTCGGGACCGGCGGGGCGGCGGCGGGTCGGTGCCCCGGGCCGACTGTCAGCGACGTGGCGCAGGATGGGGTGCATGATCCAGACCCTTCCCCTGGCCCTGCCGGGCACGCTGGTGGACCACCACCGCCTCGACCTGACCGCGCTCTACTCCAAGGGCTGGGGCGTGCACCTCTTCGACGTCGTCGGCGCACCGAACGGAGAGGTGTACGCCTTGTACGGCGTCTCCCGCCACACCTACGGGGTCGCCCGCGATGAACAGGACCCGCAGATCGCGAACTTCGGGTACCGGCTCATCACCCGCTACTCCGCGGCGGGCGAGATCCTGGCGAGCGCACAGTTCCGTACGGGCGGCGCGCGAGAGGGAGGCTCGGAGGTCGCCGACGGCGGCGACCTCAGCCTGTGCGTCCTGCCCGACGGCGTTCTCGCCGTCACCGGCACACCCGACCGGACCACCCTCGTCGCACCGGACCTGAGCCGGGTCCTGGCCGTCTACGACTCGAAGGACGATCGCCCCTACCGGGAGTTCACGCCCGGCGAAGGCAACCCCTTCGCCGGCTCCATCACCGTCACCCCCGCCGGCCGACTGCTGTGCACCCTCGCCGAGTACGGCGTGTGGAGGTACGGCAGCGTCATCACCAACCTGGTGGGCATCGCCGACGGAGCCTTGACCGCCGACTCCAAGCCGGCCATCCGCACGCTCGCCTCGCTCGACCCCGAACCGGCCCACCAGAGCGCCGTCGACCTCCGCCCGCACGCCACGTACCGGGATGCCCCCGTCGGCCTGGCGAACCGTCCCCGCCCGGCACTGACCGAGCTCGTCGCCGCCGAGGACAGCCTCTCCGGCTGGGACCGGTCCCGTCTCGGCCGCCCGGTCCCGCTCTCCGAGAACCTCTTCGTCGTCCCCTTCTACGCCAGGACGTTCCGGGGCGGCAGCCGCGGCCAGCCCTTCGTCTTCGCCCTCGTCGACGACCGGGGCGAGATGACCGGACGGCTCCACGGCCTCCACGAGTGGCACGACTCGCCCTTCACCGGCCTCTGCCGCAACGTCGCCGCCGACCCGCACAGGGGCCACGCCTTCCACCTCAACCGCTACGGCCTCTACGCCTGGAACAAGGCAGGAGTGCTCCGCGCCAAGCTGGACACCGCCACCAAGGCGTTCAAGCCGCTGACCCACTTCACCCTCGGATCCTGCGCCCCCAACGGCGACCTTCTGCTGGCCCACACCAAGCAGCACCTGATCCTGCGCGTCCCCGCCCCCGACGACCTGACCGCCCTCGCCGCCACGGTCGAGGAAGCACTGCGGGAGTACGGTCGACGGCGTACGGCCCTGAAAAAGCAGTGGAGCCCGGTCAACTGGCACTGGACGCACGACGGGCCGCTGCACCGGATCTGAGGTGCGCTGACGATGGGGGTGGAATGGGAGTCTCGACGACGACGGTCCGCGCGGTGAACGGGTTGACCGCGCGGTGGGCGGCCGCCTCGGATGCCGGGGAGGACGGCGCCGGCGCCGCGGTGTTCTCGGCGGCGGGGGTGTGGCCGCTGCTCGCCTACCTGGCCGATGGCGCCGAGGGCACGGCTCGGGCCGACCTGGCGGAGGCGCTCGGCCTTCCCGCCGGACGAGCGGCGCACGCCGCACATGAGCTGCTCGCCGCGATGGACGCCATGCGGGGACTGCGAACGGGTCTGGGACTGTGGACGAAGCGCACGCTGGAGCTGGGGCAGGAGTGGGAAGCGGCCCTGCCGCCCGACGTCCACGGGGTGCTCACGGGGGATCCTGTGGCCGACCACCGGGCGTTGGACGCCTGGACGATGAAGCGGACCGGCGGGCTGATCGACCGTATGCCGCTCACGCTGACCGAGGATACGCAGATGGTGCTGGCGAGTGCGCTGAGCATGCGCACGCGCTGGCTGAGCCCCTTCCACGAGGTGGAATTGGAGACGGAGTACGCGCCCTGGGCGACCGGGCCGCGGCTGGGACTGTCGCGCGAAAGCGCCGTGCTGGACCGGGTGGGGGTGGCCGAGACACCCGGCGGTCACGTCACCGAGCTGAAGGTGCTGGGGACCAACGCCCTGGATGTACACCTGCTGCTCGGCGAGGAGGGCATGAGGCCGGGGCAGGTGCTGGGGGCCGGGGTCGACCTTCTCGCCGGCAGGTGTGCGGTGCTGCCGGGGCCGCGGCTGCCCTTCGGGAACCCGGGCCCCGGCCTGCAGGTGGAGAAGGTGCGCCGCACGCGGCCCGAGCCGCCGTCGCTGGAGGTGACGACCGCGGCGTACGACGTGCACGCGAGCCACGATCTGCTCAGGCTGCACCGGTTGTTCGGGCTCACGACCGCGCGGGACACCTCGCGCGGCCACTTCCCGGGCATCAGCGACTTCCCGCTGGCCATCGGATCGGCCGAGCAGAACACCATGGCGAAGTTCGGCGCGTTGGGCTTCGAGGCCGCCGCGGTGACGGCGTTCGGTGAGGTCGGCGCGGGCATATCCGACCTCCGCTACATGACCACCAGGATCAGCGCCGCCTTCGACCGCCCCTTCGGCTTCCTCGCTCTGCATCGCCACACACGACTCGTGCTGACGGCGGGCTGGGTCACAGATCCGTTGCCGTTCCCCGGGCACGACTGGGAGGACGAGTGGTGAGGAGACGAACGCCGGCCGTCCCACGTCGACTGACGGGCCGCCGGCGTCACGTCGGGCCTGCCGCGAGCCGGCATGAGATCCACTTCACACGACACGGCGGGGGGAGGTTGTCACGAACCGGGCCCGCCGGCTGGTCCCCCTACCGAAAGGGCACACAGGGCCGCGTGAGAGTGGAACGGGAGCATCGACATGGGACAGAAGCAGCACGTCGTGGTGGTGGGCGCCGGGTATGCCGGAGTGACCGCGGCCCTCCGCGTCAGCCGACGCCACCGGGTGACTCTCGTCGACCCCAAGGAATGCTTCACCGAGCGGATCCGGCTGCACGAACTGGCTGCCGGCCGCGTCGGCGCCCCCGTCGCCCTGCGCGACCTTGTCGCCGGCAGGGAGATCGACACGGTCAAGGCCACGGCCACGTCCATCGATCCCGATGCCCGCACGGTCCTTCTGGACAGCGGAACGACGCTGACCTACGACCGGCTCGTCTACGCCCTCGGCAGCAGCACCGACACCACCGGCGTTCCCGGCATCGGCGAGCACGCCTACACACTGGAGCAGGCTCGCGAGCTCAGTGATCGACTGTCTCGTGGATCCGGCACCGTCACCGTCGTCGGCGGCGGAGCGACCGGCATCGAACTGGCCGCAGAACTGGCCGAGTCGGCCGGCCCGTGGCAGGTACGCCTGGTCACCGGCAGCGAGCCCGGCAACGGGCTTTCGACAGCCGGCCGGACCCATGTGCGCACCGCCCTGGAACGCCTGGGTGTCCGCCTTCACTCACACACCCGGGTCCAAGCCGTCCACAGCAGCGGCCTGTCCACCGATCGCGGTGAGCTGACCGGGGACGTGGTCGTCTGGGCCGCCGCTTTCGCCGTTCCCTCGCTGGCCGCCGAAGCCGGGCTCCGCGTGGACGAGCGCGGTCGGGCCCTGGTCGACACCGCCATGCGCTCGCTCTCCCACCCCGACGTGTTCGTCGTCGGCGACGCGGCACGCGTCACCGTGCCCGGCACGGGCGAACTCCGCATGGCATGCGCGACGGCGATGCCCACCGGAGCGCATGCCGCCGAGGCCATCGACGCACTCGCCCACGGGCGCGAGCCCAAGCCGCTCAGGTTCCGTTACCTGGCACAGTCCCTCAGTCTCGGTCGCCACGACGGCGTCATTCAACCGGTACGCACCGACGACTCGGCCCACCGCCTGGTGATCACCGGGCGGCCGGCGGCCCGGATCAACGAGTGGATCAACCGATACACGATCGCATCCCTGCACGCGGAACGCCGGCGCCCCGGCACCTACCGGTGGGCCAAGCCGCTGCGCCCGGCTGGGGCTGGGGCTGCGGCTGGGGCTGCGAGCTGACCGCTCACCGCTGACGGCGCTCGGACTGCCGGGAGAGCCGCCCGCGCCTTCGGCCTTGCGGCGACCCCTGCCCCCGCTCCCGACGCCCGCTCCCGACCCCCGCTCCGGCCCCGGTCCGCGGCTCGTCAGGGCGTGTCGGCCTCGTCCGTCCGGGCGCGGAGCCGGCCGGCTGCTGCGAGGCGGGTAAGCCGCCGGTGTTCCCGGGCGGCCCAGCGGCGGACGCGGTCGGGTTCGAGGGGGGTGCCGTGTCCGACGTGGAGTCGGGTGGGGTTCAGGGCGAGCATCCGGCGCAGGCTGGCGAGGTTGAGCAGCGGGTCGTCGTGGAAGGGAGGGTTGGCCGGCCGACCGGGTATGAGACCGAAGAAGGAGTTGGCGATCAGGTCGCCGGCCACGAGGTCTCCTTGACCGGTGAGGACGGAGACCGATCCGGGGGTGTGCCCGGGGGTGGGCATGATGCGTGCCGCGACCCCGAAGTCGTCCAAGTCCGTCTCCCGGGTGATGAGCACGCCGGGTTCGAAGGGTTCGACGCGGAGGTGCAGGTTCTTGTTCCGGGCCATGACACGGCCCATCCGCCCCGTGGGCAGGTAGGGCTCGCGGGCGCGGCCCGTGCGGAACGGGCCGAGGTCGGCGGCGTGCCCCGCCACCGGTGCCCCCGTCAGGCGGTGCAGTTCGGCGGCGGAGCCGAAGTGGTCGATGTGGCCGTGCGTGACGACGATCAACGAGACGTCGGAAGGGTCCACACCGTGCGCGGCGACCTGGGCGGCGATCCTCCGGCCGCTGCCCGGTGTGCCCGCGTCGACGATGACGGGCCGGCGGCCCAGCAGCAGATACGCGTTGATGTTGTGCCGGCCCATCACGGGGATCGGGACGACCTTGGTTCGGGACACTGTTCTCTCCTCGGGCATGACGGAATTCCGTCGCACGGTCGTTCGCGGACGGTCGAGCGGGCTGACACACGGCCTAAGGGCCGTCCCCTAATCCCCGGCGGGCGCACGACGACAGCTACGGCACCTCGCTGCGTTGTCGGAACACCCGAATACGCCCAGTACGAGGACGCCCCTCCGCCTTGCGATGCACCGCATCTGACGCCGTGCGCCGATCCACCGGGGATTACGGGACAGCGCTTAGCTGAAGCGGCGCCGGTATTCGGCGGGGGTGGTACCGAGACGGCGCCGGAAGGAGCGGTGCAGGCTCTCCACGGAGCCGAGGCCGCTGAGAGCCGCGACCTCGGGCAGGCCGTGATTGCTGTCCTGGAGCAGGCGGCGGGCGGCCTCCAGCCGCACGGATTCGACGTAGGCGGCCGGGGTGGTGGCGGTGCGCCGCGAGAACAGCCGGGAGAAGTGGCGCACGCTCAGGTGCAGCCGCGCGGCGAGGGCCTCGGCGGACAGGTCCTCGGTGAGGTGTTCGCCGATCCACACGCGCAGCTCGTCGATCCGGTCACCCGGGTCGGCCGGCACGGTGAGCGGGACGCTGAACTGGCTCTGTCCGCCCGCGCGTTTGACGTACATGACCATGGTGCGGGCGGTGGCCAGGGCGAGCCCGGGGCCGTGGTCCTCGGTGACCATGGCCAGCGCCATGTCCATCCCCGAGGCGATGCCCGCGCAGGTCCACAGGCGGCCTTGCCGGATGAAGATCGGGTCCGGATCGACGGTGACCTGCGGGTGGTCGCAGGCCAGCCGTGCGGCTGTCCGCCAGTGGGTGGTGGCGGACAGCCCGTCGAGCAGGCCCGCCGCTGCCAGCAGGTGCGCCCCCGCGCAGACGGAGGCCACCCGGTGGGGACCGCGTGCCGCCTCGCGCAGCCATGCGACGATCGCGCCGTCGACGACCGGCTGCACCTCGTGCCCGTCCACGCGGACCGCCCCGGAGACCAGCAGGGTGTCCACGGCGCCGTGCACCTCCTCCAGCGTCATGTCGGCCATCAGCCGGATCCCGCCGGCGGTGGCCACCGGTTCCCCTCCGGCGGTCGCGATGCGGACGGTGTAACCGGACCGGCCGCTGCCGGCGACCCGGGTGGCGACCGAGAACACCTCGGCCGGTCCGGTGACGTTGAGGAGCTCGACGCCCGGGAAGGCGGCGATCACGACCCTGTGCGGTGACTGCATGTGCCGATCATTTCGCCCCGCAACGAGGTCCGCAATGACCGTGTTCTGTCAAATCCGGACACGCGCTCCCGGACACGCGCTCCCGGGCGCCCGCCGCCCCGGCACGCGGAGTCGCCCCCGCGCGGTGGTTCGACAACCCGGACCGACCGAGTTACCTTGGTAACATGGTAACGATTGAGCGGACTCAGACCGGGCTGCGGATCGAACGGAATCTGCTGAAAGTGCTCAAGGCGCTGGCCGAGTACCTCGACATGCCTCTCGGCGAGCTCGTCGAGGGGATCGTCCTGCACGCCTTCGACGGCAAAGCCCCCTTCTCGGCGGAGACCCTGGCCAACATCGAGCAGCTCAAGGACGTCTACGGGCTGGAGTTGACCGCCGCCGACGCCCACGCCCTGGAGGAGAGATGAACCGTCGTGTCCTGAGCGCCGCGCTCACCGTCCCGCTCCCGCCCGAAGAGGCCTTCCGGCTCTTCACCGCCCGGGGGGAGCGCGACTGGGTGCCGGGCTGGGACCCGGTCTTCCCGGTCGAACCGCAGGACGACACCGCCCCGGGAACCGTCTGGCTCACCTCGACGGACGAAGAGGAGACGACCTGGCTCGTCGCCTCCCGCGACTTCCCGCGGTCGGTCTCCTACGCCCGCATCACCCCGGGCGTCCGGGCCGGCACGGTCACCGTCGCCCTGGCCGAGACCGGGGCCGGCAGCGAGGTGACGGTCACCTACGACATGACGCCCCTCACCCCGGCGGCCGCCGAGGCCCTGGATGCATTCGCCGCCGACTACCCGTCCTTCATCCGCTCCTGGGCACAGCTCATCGCCGGTCACCTGGCCCGACACCGCTGTTGACAGGCGGGTACGTCCGGGCCGGGATCATCCGACCCGGACACCTGTCAACCGGTGGCGGCGTCGCGTAGGGCGAGAGTGGTGCGGGCGGCGGTGGCGAGGTCGGTCTCCCGGACGTGGCGTACGCCGACGAAGTTGGCGGCGTCACTCCATGCGCACATGGTCTGGTCGCCGTCGGGTCCGGTCACGTGGCCGCAGGCGAGGCCCCCGCCGTGCCGGCCGGCGTCGAAGCGGGTCACGTCGCGGGCCTTGGCGCCGGCGAAGTAGTTGCGGAACTCCTGGGAGATGGACTTGGTCGCCTTCGACTCGGCGACCTTGGGGTCCCAGTCGGCGCTGTTGACCAGGACGAGCAGGTCGGAGGAGCCGTCGGCGTCCTGGTCGTAGTAGCCGGTCCGAAGACTGTGGGGGAGTTTCCGCCCGGCCAGCGCCTCGGATTCGGCGCGGGCGGCGTCTTCACCCTTGAGCAGGCGGAAGCGGTCGAAGAGCTCCGGGAGGACGATGACGGGGTATTCCTCGGTGCCGTCCGCGGCGCGCGTTTCGCCGGCCCGGGGCTCGGGATCGTACGCGGCGAAAGCGGTCACGCTCGCCGCGGCCGCGATGCACACGCTCACGCCCGCGATGAACCAGGTCCGCTTCCTCTTCCCCCGCGCCGCCCGTGCCGGGTCGCTGACGGGCGAGGCGGACTCCTTGCGCCAGGAGCGGGTCAGCCACCAGAGCACGCCGATGCCGGTGGCGGCGGGGAGCATGTAGCCGATGACCTCGCCCGCGGCGTACGCCTGCGAGGTGGGGTCGATGGAAGCGAGGATCATGCCCGCATCGTACGGGTGATCGAAACCTTCTGAACTGCCATTACGTCACGGCTGGGTGCCCCCCGGCCGTGCCCGGACGGAGCGCACGCGACAGGCTCCGGTGGCCGGCCGCGGGGCGCGGTGCGGCCGGCGCCGCCCCGCACGTCCTGCGCCGACGGCCGCCGTAGGAGCCCGGGACGGACGCGCGCCGCGCCCCGGCTCCCCGCGATGCGACCCGCGCCCCGGCTCCACGCGATGCGACCCGCGCCGAGGCTCCCCACGCGGCGCCCGCAGGTCACGCGCCGGTACGGCCAGAGGGTGATCCATGGCACGGGCCCGGCCCCCGTCAGGGCTCTGACGTACCGTCCACGACCGGTGCCGGGGGCGCCGCCGAGGGCGGCCCCGGCACCTGGAGCCCCGTGGCCCCGGCATGCTGTCTACCAGCCGCAGTCGGGCACTCCCGCGATCTTCTCGCCGCCCTGGATGTAGATGTTGTTCACCCAGCCGATCGTGCCGCCCGGCAGCTTGAGCAGTGTCCACCAGCGGTTGCGGTACCCGCTGTCGACGATCTCCTCGCCGGGGTGCTGGCACATGCCCTCGGCCGTCGTCCGCGACACCGTGGCGACGATCTTCACGCACGAGGCGCGGGAGGGGTGGTGGACGCAGTCGGCGTCGGCGCCGTCGTAGCGGACGTTCACGTTGGTCGCCCATATGTAGACCGCGGTCGCCGCCGCGGACGCAGGCGACGCGGGCGAGGCGGCCGTCGTCGGGAGATCGGCCTGGGGGGCGGCCGCGGGCGATGCGACGGCCGCGGGCGAGCCCAGGGTCAGAGCTGCCACGACGGCGGCCACGGCGGTCGTTGCCTTGAGAAGACGTCGAGTGTTCACGGGTTCCTCGGTTGTCGTCAGGGGAGCGGATCTAGATGAACTCGCAGTGCACGGTGGCGTCACCGGGCGCGTAGACCGGCGCGCCGGGGACCGGGGAGTTGTTGGAACCACCGCTGGCGTACACCGCGGAGATCCAGCCCAGCGTCCGGCCCGGAGTGATGATCTGCACCCAGTACGTGTTGGTGTAGGCGCCGTCCCTCACCCGCCCGGCCTCCCCACCGTCCATCTGGCAGTACGCCTGGACCCGGACGTTGGTCAGCCGCTCCGTGGTCGCCAGGGAGCAGGTGGCGCGCTGGCAGGTGCGTACCCGCACGTCGGATGCCCACACGTGCACGGATCCGCTCGGCGGATGCGCGGCCGCCGGCTGCGCACCCGCCATCAGGATCGACGCGAGGGCCAGGAGCAGCCCCGCGAGCGACCGCAGGCCGGCGGTACCGAAGCGTCCGCGTCGGCGCGTTGTCGGTGACGTGTGCGTCATGGTGCAAATCCCTTCCGAGGTGTGCCGCGAGCGGCGGGCGCCGCGCGCTTACGACCTCCTGACGGGAACCGGGCACGTCCCGTATGAGCGGGGCGCCGGCTGAATCGGCCCGCGTTCCCACCGCAAGGCGATGCGCGAGGGTGAGGAAGTGCGCATCCTGCGCGGGGATCCGCCCCCGGCCGAGGGCGTGGTCATCGCCGGGCGGGCGCAGGCGCTGTCGGCGGAGCGGCCGTTCGACGTCCCACTGCCCGAGCGGCTCTGCACCGGCTCCGGCACGGGTGGCGACGGCCGTTTCGCCACTGTTCACTCCGATCGCTCTGGGCGCGCTGACCCTGCTCGTCGCCTTTGGGATGGCGCTGGCCGGGGCGCGGGCGTCGACCGTGTTCGTGGTAGTGGGGGTGATCGCCGGGCTGGAGTACCTGATCGGCTGGCTGGCGGTGGCCTCTTCCCGGGCCCGGGACATCCTCCGGGTGGAGTTCGCGTCGGCCGGGGTGCCCACGTCTCTGCGGCTGGTCCGGGGCGCCGGGCCGGATGACTGGCTGCCCGTCAAGACCCTGCGCGAGGTGCGGCTGACGCACAAGGTGGTGGAGCCGTACCAGGGGGACTACAAGCCGGCCGTCTCCACGCTCACGCTGGAACTCGCCCTGCGGGGCGCCCGGGAACAGCTCACGCTCCCGTTCGACGGCGACCCGCGGCGGCTCGCCGACTCGCTGAAGGCCCTGCTCGGCCTGGCTGGGGTCGTGGTGATGCTGCGCACCGAGCGCAGCACGCGCGATCGGCCGCAGCGCAACTTGGGCTGGACGTCGGGTGGTTCGGCCTCGGCTTCGGGTGGCGGCTGACCCCGGGCTGTCCGCGCCGCTCCCTGGTGGGGCGTGTTGAGCCGCCGGGTCGTGGGCCAGGACGAGCGTGGCCGCCGCCCACCCGGGGGTGGCCGGGGAGGCGACCGCGATGGAGACCTCGGCGGTGCTGCGAGCCTGTTCGTGGCGCCCGAGAACGATCGCTGTCTCCGCCTGGAGAAGGCTGTACTCGGCGGCGTCGAATCCGAACCGCCCGGCGGCGAACCCGACGGGGTCGGCTTCGAGTTCCCGGCGGGCCGCGGCGAGCGCGGCGTCGGCTTCCCGTTCCCGTCCGAGTCCGGCGAGCGAGGTCAGCTCCGCCCAGGCGTGTGCCTGCGCCCTGGGCAGGCCGGCGGGAGCGTGGGTGACGGCCCGCTCGGCGTAGGCGAGGGCGGTCTCGTAGCGGTTCTCGGCGCGGGCGACCATGCTCTGCGCGCCGAGAGACCAGGCGGTGAGCCGTCCGTCGGCGGTGCGGGTGCCGTAGGCGGTGGCGAGGTGGGCGCGGGCGCCGGTGCGCAACTCGTGACGGCCAACCGACGTGTCCTGGCGCGAGGCGTGGGCCGACTCAGTTGGGGCGCATCGCCGCACGGCGCTCCGGGCGGTGCGCGTGCGGATGGCGCGGCGCCGCCGAATACCCGCTGGGCTGGGCGACGATCGACGACCGGCCCCTGTACGAGGCGGACATTGATCTGACCGGGCCGCTTGCGGACTGGAACGCCCACCTGTTCCTCGTACGCGACAAGGCAGTACCGCTGCCCGAGCCGCTGGCCGCCTTCTGGGCGACATCACCAAGCAGCTGACCGCCACGGCCGCCGTGACGGACCTCTGACACGCGCTCGGGTACCGGCAGGGGGTTACCAGCGCTCGTACACGGAGATGGGGCGCTCCCTCGCGCCCCATCGGACGGTGATGAGCAGGCCTTTGTGGTGGAGCACGGACACACCGCTCGCGTAGTCGCGGATGCCGCGGTCGTCCTCCTCGTCGCCCGTGGCGGCGTCGAAGACGTAGTAGCGGTCGTCGTACTTGGAGGAGGTGGTGATGACCGTCACCCGGTTGCCCTCCGCGTACAGGTCTTCGAACCCGTCGACGTTGCCGAGGTTCTCGCGCCATCGCTCCTGGCCCGTGGCCAGGTCGAAGGCGACGAGCTGCTTGAGCGTGGACTGGCTGCCCTGGTAGTCGGCAGCCGTGATGACCCGTCCTCCGTCGACGGCTGCCCACTTGAGGTCGCCGTAGGGGCCGGCATTGTCGATGCGGGACTGCGGCTGCCCGTCTGAGCTGAACGTGAGGATGGCCCGTATTCCGCTCTGTTTCCGGTCCTGAACCCAGACCACGGGCGGATCGGCCGACAGGAAGCTCACGCTCGCCTCGGCCACGCCCCGGCGGGCATCGAGGGGCACGATCCATCGCACTTTGCCATCGGCGGGGGCGAACGCGGCGAGTTTCACCTCACCAGTGCAGGAGAGGGCGCCGAGGACATCCCTCGGCCCGGCGACCACCTTGCCTGTGACGCAGCCCTCGGGCACCGCAGCCTGCCAACGCGCGGCGCCCGTCAGCAGATCGAAGGCACGGACGGCGTGGGAGCCGGACGACTGCGCGCCCGTCAGCGGGCTGTCGTCGCCGTCGAGGATCACACCGAGTCCGCCTCCGGAGGTGATGCGGCCGGTAACGGCCGCCTCTGATCCCGGTACGCGGGTGGTCTGCCACAGCTCGCGGCCGGTGCTGACGTCGAGTGCGGCAAGGGTGCCACAGCTGGTGTCTGCGGCAACGCTGGAGTTTTTGGGCCCTGCCTCGCCGTAGGAGATCAGGGCGATCGTACCGTCGGTGTGGCTGATGGTGCAGAGGTCCGCGCGCCCAGGTATCTGGTACTCCCAGCGCTTACGCCCTGTCCGTACGTCGAAGGCCGTGACACCGTCGAAGCGGCTGCGGACGACGCTGTCGCCGACCAGGAAGGCCCCGTTGCCGTGGTCGGAATCGCCGCGCTCGTACGGGGCCTCCCATAGGGGCTTCGCCCCCGGCAGGAGGCTTTGGCCCGGATCCGCTTCCAGCAGGCTGCTGGCTGCGTGCTGGCCCTTGTCGTCTTCGATGCGGCAGCCGACCTGAGTCGGCCATGCTGCCGCGCCGTGGGCAGGCCAGCGCTGCGGCCGCCAGGAGCAGGGAAGCCGGCGCGGACGACAGATCAAGGGCGAGGATCCGGCCGTCCAGATCCAGGGAGTCGGCGGCTTCGACGAGGTACGGAGAGGTGCCCATGTGGATTTCGCCGCCCACGGAATCCGACCAGGGCAGAGCGCGAAACCGACGACGAGATCAGGCCCAGGACGTCACGCCTTGGGAGTCCTAATTCCCTCGATCAGCCGGGCGAGGCTATCGGAACCATGGCCCGCTGCCACCTGGCGGTCGATGAGTTCGGCGATGGGCTTCATGATATCGGTGCCGATTCCCTGGTGCTCACTGATGCGCATGATGTGGTCCAGGCCGCCTTTGTTGAACGCCAGGCTTTGCACGTCGGTGGTGTAGTCACCCTTGTCGATGAACTCCGCCTGACCGGGCAGGAAGGTGGTCATGGCCTTCAGCCACGGAAGGGCGAGTGCCGTGAACTCCTCGGCTGTGACGCCTTGCGTTCCTACGAGCGCGGCACCGTGGAAGAAGCCGGCGAACATTGAGTACATCGACGCCAACAGGCCCGTTTCCAGGAGCGACGCACGGGCGGCGACGTCACCGAGGTACGTCGAGGTGCCCAGCAGTTCGAGCGCTGCCCGGTGCAATTCGAAGACGGCCGACGAACCGGCATACAGCAGCGACGCCTCTTCAGGGTTTCCGATCAGGTCCGGGGTGGCCATGATGGCGCCGCCGAGGAACGCGATGCTCTCCCGGGCCGCCCACGCGGAGGTCTCGTTGGCCTCCGCGGGGGAGAGGCTGGTCAGCATGAGGAGGCTGCGCCCGGCCAGCCGGTCGGTGACAGGGTGCAGGATCTCCTGGGCCGCGTCCCGGTCCAGTACGCAGACGACAACGAGTTCGCCGGCCTCGACCGCCTCGGCGGCGGTCGGGGCGAGGGATGCGCCCTTCGAGGCGAGGACGGCGGCCTTGGAGGCCGTTCGGTTCCAGACGGTCGTGGGGTGCCCGCCCGCGAGGAATGCCCCCGCGATCGCCCGGCCCATCGAGCCGAGGCCGATGACGGTGACAGGTGTGGCCTCAGCGGACCGGGGGGCTTGCTCGTTCATGGTCGTCGTCTCCGTATTCCACATGGTTCGGTCATCGGCCAACCGGGTCGTCCGTCACACGTGGGGGCGACTGTCCCCCCCCCGGGCCTGGAACGATCCGTCATCCGATCTGATGGGTGGTCACGGTGCGTGTACAGGACGTGGCCCTTGCACAAGCAGAGGGCGTTCCCCCGGCGCCCCTCATGATCGGGAGGCGGCTGCTCCGCTCGGCAGCCGGGCCACCGAAACGAGCGGTTGGCTCGGCTGACGCCACCGCGGGTGGACCCGGGCCGAGGGGAACAAGCTGACCGGCCCGGCGCGACCCGGTGGGCTGCGGTTGCTGCGTCAGTGCTCCCAGGCGGCGGCGCCGCGCAGGAGGTGATGGTCCGACATACCCGGAGTGCAGGCTGCGGAGTCACCGCGGACGGTGGTGAACCAGTAGTAGCTCAGGAAGATGTAATCGATCTTCCCAGGCTCGCTGGCCTTGGGCGAACACCCGGGCTCGGCGGTTGCTTCACCGCTACGGCAGCGATCCCCGCTCTGCGGACAGTCGGCTCCGGTGAAGTAGTCCTTGTCGTTCTCGTCGGCTTCCTGAAACACTCCGGTGCCACCACCGTGGGCGTAGAGGGGTGCCATGTCCACGTCCTTGGGGAGCTGGTTGAAGTCACCCGCGAGGACCACCGGGTCGCCACCGTTGGCAAAACCCCTGGTGATGTCGGCAACCTTCTGGATCTGAGCCCTGGGGTTGTTGTGGATCGTCGGGGGCACCTTGGGGTCCGGATCGGCGATCACCTTGTACGAGTAGTCGATGTGTGTGTTGCATGCACGGACTGTGCGCCCTGTGACGGTCGCCCGGGCGCACAGGAGGATACGATCCTCTCCCGGTGTCTCCTCGGGAAGGAAGTTGACGGACCGAGTGCCGTTGTTGATCGTCCCGGGCGCACCCTTGGCGAAGATGGCCAGACCATAACGCGTGTCGTCGCCCCACTTTGCACACCCGCTCGTGGACGGCAGTGTCGCGCCCCAGACCGAGTCGTACTTGTTGCCGGCGGGGCGGTCCTCCAGCGAGTCGCGCAGCAGGGTCCACTGCCCGTAGCACATCTCCTGCAGCATCACCAGATCGGCGTCCCAGCCGTCCATGGCGTTCACGATCTTGTTGCGCCAGGCGTCCTTGGACCCCTCGTACATGGCGCACGCCGCGCCGCAGACGTTGTAGCTGATGAACCTCGGCCTCGGCCAGTTCTGCGCATCGGGAGTGTCGGCCTGTGCGGGACCGGACCCGGAAGCGATCACCAGTCCTATGAGGAGAAACGCTGCGAAGAGCGCTCGGAGTGCCTTGCGCATAATGAACCCTTTCATGATCATTCGGATAAGCACGAACGACTGCCGTATCCCGACAGAGCAGTCGGACCCTCGGTCAGCCGCCGGTGGATCTGTGCGGTGGTCACGGCGGTGTGAGCCCCGGCTCGCGCAACCGT
Organism: Streptomyces amritsarensis; assembly: GCF_001953875.1. Classification (GTDB taxonomy): domain Bacteria; phylum Actinomycetota; class Actinomycetes; order Streptomycetales; family Streptomycetaceae; genus Streptomyces; species Streptomyces amritsarensis. The sequence continues at coordinate 19,910 of NZ_MQUR01000006.1, read as the reverse complement.
CACTGCGCGACGTCTAAGCCCGGGACCCCGCCGGACCGGTGGTCCGGGCCGGCTGCGGCGCGCCCCGGGAGCCGGGCCCACAGCGCGACGCAGATGAAGACCACCTGCTCGGGAATCCGGAACCACAGCGGCGTCGCCGGTTCCCCGCCGAGCGGGATGTGCTCGACGGCCGCGTGGACGTTGGCCGGGAGCATCAGCACGAACAGCGCGGCGAGGCCGAGCCCGGCCGACCGCCGGGTCCTGTAGAGGACGAGTCCGGCGGCGCCGAGGAGTTCCAGCACACCCGTCGCGTAGACCGCGAGGCGGGGGAGCGGTACGTACGGCGGGACCATGGCTACCAGGTCGTGGTGGCCGGGCACGGGGCCGACGGCGGATGGGAGGAAGTGCGCGCTCGCCGTTAACACCAGCATGACCGCGAGGCCGTGCAGAACGGACACCCGCCAGGTCGCGAACCGTCCGACGCCGAGTGCACCGAGCAGCCGGAACAGCACGGCGGGGACGGTGATGAGCATGAGTGTGCCGAACATGAGAGGAGAGTCCCTTCACTGGTGGTTCCGCCGGTCGCGCTCGGCCGGTGCACATGCCCGGGATGGCAGTACTCCGCGGAAGCGCTCCGGCGGGAGCCGCCGACCGGTCACCCGGGGAGGGGTGATCCCGACCCTGCACGCCCTGATCTCCGTGCGCGGACGGCGCGCGTTGCCCGGCGCGAACACCACGTGGCCCCCCGCCGTAAGGTGCCAGCCGCAGTCCATGAACTCGCCGGACAGCGCGTTTTCCGTCGTCTCGGACACGTCCTCCTCGCACCGTCGCGCCGCGCGGCGAAGTCGTACACCCACCCACGCACCCACAGCGTCGCGGGCGGCGCCTGCGGGCGATGACGCAGACGACGCAGGTCGGGCCGATGCCATCGACAGGACGGTCTGTACGACGGGTTCTTGGGTCACGTAGATCATGCTCGCGGCCGATCCGCCTCCGCCCCAGAGTCAGGATTGACATGCAGAGATACTTTTCTGCCATGAGTCTTCACCGCGTGGTGTGCCTTCTCTTACCACCGCAGTCCACGTTCGAGCTGGCCAGCGCAGCCGAGGTCTTCGGCCTGAACCGGCCCGGTCTGCCTTCCCGCTACACGTTCGACGTCTGCACCGAGCGGCCCGGACCCGTGCCCACGCTGGCCGGCTACGATATGGCGGTCACGCTCGGGTTGTCGGCAGTGCAGCACGCGCAGACGGTTCTCATCCCCGGCTGGGTGGAGCGCGCGAGCCCTCCCTCGACCGGTGTCGTGGACGCGCTACGGCGGGCGCATCGCCGCGGTGCCCGTATCGTCGGGTTGTGCTCCGCCGCCTTTTTGCTCGCCGAGGCCGGACTGCTGGAGGGGCGCAAGGCGACCACTCACTGGCGCTTGGCCGACGAGCTCGCCGCGCGGCACCCCCGGATCCAGGTCGAGCCGGACGTGCTCTACGTCGACCTGGGCGACGTCGCCACGAGTGCGGGCACGGCCGCGGGCATCGACCTGTGCCTGCACCTGATCCGCACGGACCAGGGCGCCGCCTACGCGAACCAAGTCGCCCGGCACATGGTCATGCCACCTCATCGCGAGGGTGGCCAGCTGCAGTACGCCACGCTCCCCCTCACCAACCGGACTCCCGACTCCCTGGCTCCCGTGCTGGATTGGGCTGCCGAGCGTCTGCACGAGCCGCTCTCCGTCGACGACCTCGCCTCGTTCGGTGCCGTCTCCACGCGCACGCTCGCCCGCAGGTTCGCCGAGCAGTTGGGTACGAGCCCTGGCAACTGGCTGCTGCGACAGCGGGTGATGGCGGCCCGGGCCCTCCTGGAGGAAACGGATCTGGCCGTAGAGACCATCGCCACCAGGACCGGCCTGTCCTCGGCCGCCAACCTCCGCCGGCGTTTCCACGCGCTCCTGCACACCACACCCGCCGCCTACCGCCGCTCCTTCCGGCACGACGCGTCGGGAACGCGCACGCCGGGCGCCGAAATGCTCCCCGCCTGACCGAGCCGGCCCTCTCCTGCTAGAGATGGCTCGGCAGCTGACTGCCACGGGCATGGCCGCGTCGTTGGCCGCGCCATTCGGTCGCCTCAAGGTCGTTATGGGTCATGCCCTGTTGTCGCTGGGTGGCTGGAACCGCTACATCCACCAGAATTGAACGCGCTCAATTTGGGGGGATTTTGCAGGAAGGGGGGTTGGGCTGCCGGCCCGACGGTGTGTCGTGGTCGGCGTTCGCGGTGATAGTCGCGGGTCTGGTGGGGACGTTCGTCTGGGCCGACACCTCTGTGCTGGTGCCGGAGTTCGGTGGGATGTTCACGCCGGTGTGCGTGGCGCTCCTCGGCACTGTTCTGGCATGCATGCCGCTCGTGGTTGCCGTGCAGCTGCGGCGCCGGCCGCGTAACAGTGCGGCTGTGTGGTGGGCCGGGGTTTCGGCGGCCCTCGTGCCGGCGTTCCTACCTCGACCGGCGGCCCCCGCGCCGCACCGGCTCCTCGACGCCCGGGGCTGCGGCATGACGACGCGGTGTCGTGCCGCGGGCCGGATCGTGGGGCGGCCGGTGCCTGTGCGGCCGCGCGCCGTGACTCATGCAGCCGTGGTGCGGAACATGCTGGGGCTGAGGCCCTTGTGGCGTTTGAAGGCGGTGCTGAAGCCGAAGGCGTCGGCGTAGCCGACGGTCTTGGCGATCTGGGCGATGCTGAGGTCGGTGTCGGCCAGGAGCGCCTCGGCGTCGTCCATGCGGCACTCGGTGAGGTAGGCGAGGGGCGGCCGGCCCATCAGCTCGGTGAAGCGGCGCGCGAACAGGGCCCGGGAGACGCCGGCCTGAGCGGCCAGCGACGCCACCGTCCAACTCTCGGCGGGCCGCCCGTGGAAGGCGTGCAAGGCAGGGGCGAGGACCGGGTCGGCGAGGCCGCGGTACCAGCCGGGTGCCTCCGCGCCCGCCCGGTCGAACCAGGTGCGCAGTGTGCACACCAGAGCCCAGTCGAGGAGTCGGTCCATCAGCGCCTGCGAACCGGCGGAGAGCCGGGCGGCGTCGGCGGCGGAGCTCTCCAGCCAGGCGCAGACCTCGGCGTCCTCGGCGATGACCAGGACGGGCGGCAGGGCGCGCAGGAGCCGTTCGTGGCGGTGCCCCGAGGCGCGGTAGGCGCCCACGATCAGCGCGGTCGCTCCTTCCGGGCCGGTGCCCCACTGGATGCCGTCGAGTTCCTGCCCGGTGCAAGCGGCGTCCGGGGCGAAGCAGTTGATCTCGTACGCGGTGTGGGGGCGGTGGACGGTGGACGGCTCGTCCGCGAGGCGGAACCGTGCCGGGCCCCGGACGACGGCCGTGTCGCCCGCGCAGATCGCCCGCTCGGTGCCGTCGGACAGCAGCAGTGTGCCGCCTCCGCGCAGCACGCTGACCATCGTGAGCGGTGCGGCGTCGGCGAAGGTGATGCTCCAGGGCGCCGTCAGGACGGCATGACTGACGACCGAGCCCTCGGCCCGGATACCGCTCAGCAGTGAACTCAGAGGATCCACAGCGCAATCGTAGACGATCTCCTATGCCCTGGAGAGTTTCTCCCATGGATCATCCACGGTGCCGCGGTTGTACTGGACTCACCGCACAGATCGAATCCCCGGGAGACACCGTGCCGCAGCACAGCAGTGACACCAGGACGGCCCTCGTGGTCGTCGCGCACCACCGCAGCGATTCCCTCACCGCCCACACCGCCCGCCGCGCGGCGGCCCGACTCGAGGCCGCCGGATACCGCATCGACCTGCTCGACCTGCACGCCGAGGGGTTCGACCCGCGGATGAACGTGGAGGACCAGCCGGACTGGGGCAACCGCGAGAAGCCGTACTCGGACGAGACGCACGCCCACATGCGGCGGATCCTCGACGCCGATGTCGTCGTCGCCGTCTTCCCCGTGTACTGGCAGAGCGTGCCCGCCGTCCTCAAGGGATGGATCGACCGTGTATGGAACTACGGGTTCGCCTACGGCCGCAGCAAGCCCCGCCTGGCGGGCAAGCGCATGCTGTGGCTGGCCCTGGCCGGCGCCACCGCCGACGATCCCGTCGCCGAGTCGATGCAGTCCGTCCTCGAAGCCAACCTGAGCGACGGGATCGCCTACTACTGCGGCTTCTCCCGCTCCACCGTAGGCCTGCTCCTGGACGCGGAGGAGCGACCGCAACGCATCGACGCCGAGGGCAATCTGCTGGTCGGCGAAGCCGTCGCCGGCGCCGAGCGGGAGGCGCAGTACGCCGATTTCGACCGCCGGGCACGCAAGCTCGTCGAGGAGTTCCTCGCGGACGAACCCGTCGCTGTCTGACGCCCTCCCCCCGGATCCCGCGGGCTGGCACAGCGGCCGTCCCTGCGGGACGGGGGCCCGCCTCGCACCGGCGGATGCGCGGGGGGTGATCCGGCCGTCTGCCGGTCGAGCGCTGCGCCGCCGGGGGATCCGGCGCCGTACGGGGCCCTGCCGCAGCACGTGCGTTACGCGGGTTCAGGCCGCCGCCGGCCCGGACCGTGAGGCCGCCGCACACGAGCCGGTGGCCGTCTGATCGACTCCCCGTCAGTCGCCCGCGGCTGAGCCCCGGTTCTGGACGTGCTACCGCTCGCGGACGGCCCGGCCGGCCTCGGCGGGGAAGCGGCCGGCCGGGACGACGGCCGGGATCTGCCGGTCCTGAAGGTGACCACCTCCAGGACCGGCAGGTCGATTCGGAGGTGACGCCGGGCCGGCAGCCCCATGTGCATTGCGCACACAGAGCGCTTAACCGGCCGTTCTACGGAAGGCGACGGCTCATGGCGGGGCGGGGTCGGCAGTGAGCCGGCCGAGGTCCGCAAGGAAGAGTGGCGAAGACCTTGCGGTCCTCCCTGCGAGCCGAGCCGCGTCGGGCCGAAGCTCCGTATACGTCGCCCGGACCTCCGGCGCCCGGGGCGCCGCCACCGTCCGACATTCCCCGGCGCCGCTGACAGCGCCGCCGCAGACCTTTCCGCGGGGCTGTTCGAGGCGGCCGGCTCCGGTCGCACCGCGGACCGCGTGGCACCGGTCGCAAGGACGCTGCCCGTGCACGTACCGGCGCAGCGCAGGCCCGGCCCGCATGACCGAATTCCACCTCACCGGGCCGTTGGCCGAATGTGGAGCCGCAGTGTTGTCGATGAATCGGCGTCGGGACATGATCACTTCTCGCACGACCTGACTGTCCATTTGAGGACCGCGCAGGTGCAGTGAAATCCCGGCCGGTTCCGGTCCCTTGCCGCGCCCGGACGCATCAAGTCATGGGCGGGAGTCGGCAGCGCGAACCGGATTCCGGGGCTTTTCTCCCGCCGCACAGACGCTCGCGCTCCCTCATTTCACTTTTCAACGAAAGGAATTCCAGGCTTTCATGTACAAACGTTCAGGGTTACTCGCTCTCACCACCGCAGGCATCGTGCTGTGCACCGCTGGTCTCGCGCCGTCCGTCAGTCAGGCAGCCGGCGGTACCGGCGACGGCAAGGGTTCCTATGCCGACGCGAACGGCCTGACAGCGGACGACATACGACTCATCAACGCGCTGAACGAAAAGGCCCTGGACCTGGGCCGATCGGCCAAGCCCCCCGGCGGGGACCTGCCGAGCGCCACCGAATCCCTCAGGGCCTCCACCGCCGTGGGCGACAGGGTGACACCGCCCGCCGAGCCACTGGAGCGCATGCCCGACGCGTACCGCGCCCATGGAGGCAGGGCCACCACCGGCATCAGCAACTACATACGCAAGTGGCAGCAGGTCTACAGCCACCGCGACGGCCGAGTGCGGCAGATGACGGAACAGCAGCGGGAGCAGCTGTCCTACGGGTGCGTCGGCGTCACCTGGGTGAATTCAGGTCCCTACCCGACGAACAAACTGGCCTTTGCGTCCTTCGACGAGGAGAAGCACAGGCATGCGCTGGAGAACACCAGCCCACGGCCGGGCGAGACGCGGGCGGAGTTCGAGGGGCGCATCGCCAAGCAGAGCTTTGACGAGGCAAAGGGCTTCAACCGGGCCCGGGATGTGGCATCCGTCATGAACAAGGCACTGGAAAGCGCCCATGACGAGAGTGCCTACCTGACCAACCTCAAGGCAGAGCTCACCAAGAACGGCGACGCTCTCGCCGCCGAGGACAGCCGTTCACCCTTCTACGCGGCCCTGAGGAACACGCCTTCCTTCAAGGACAGGAACGGGGGCAACCACGACCCGTCCAAGATGAAGGCGGTCATCTACTCGAAACACTTCTGGAGCGGGCAGGACCCCCGAAGCTCCTCCGACAAGCGGAAGTACGGCGACCCCGACGCCTTCCGCCCCCACCAGAACACAGGCCTCGTCGACATGTCGAAGGACCGCAACACCTCCCGCAGCCCCGCGAAGCCCGGCGAAAGCTATGTCAACTTCGACTACGGCTGGTTCGGGGACCAGAAGGAAACAAACCCTGACGACACCATATGGACCCACGCCAACCACTACCACTCGCCGGAAGGCGGCATGGGGCCCATGCAGGTGTACGAGAGCAAGTTCCGCAACTGGTCCTCCGGATACACGGACTTCGACCGCGGAACCTACGTCGTCACGTTCATACCGAAGAGCTGGAACACCGCACCCGCCAAGGTGAAGCAGGGCTGGCCGTAACAACCCGCCCCTTCACGAGCGGGATTGAGTGCAACCGACGTCGGACGCAGCTCGGGCCGCTCCTCGGCGCTGTCGAACGGCAGTCCTCGACACCCGCCTCGGGTGCGCCCCGCGCAGTCACTCGGCCGTCGGCCAACGTCGGTGCCGCCGCAGGGGGTGGCCGCGCTGTTGGCGCAACTGCGCAGCCGCGCCTCGTGGAAGCCGTTCCCAGGAGCCCCTGGACGGCCACGGCCTCCGACCGGCGGGACGCCCCGAGGGGCGCGAGCGCCCCTCGGCCGCCGTCGGTGTCACCGCCTCATTCCGGTGCGGGTTTCGTGTGATCGAGCCGATTGACACGCGCCACGTTCTCCCGGTCCTCGGCGTCCGCGCTCGCCTCGGCGGCGAACCAGGCGTCGAGGATCTCCTTGAGCAGCGGCTGCGAGGTCAGGCGCAGGCTGAGGGCGAGCACGTTGGCGTCGTTCCAGCGGCGCGCACCGTCCGCCGTGTAGGCATCGGTGCACAGGGCCGCGCGTACGCCGGGGACCTTGTTCGCTGCGATCGACGCGCCCGTACCGGTCCAGCAGCATACGACCGCCTGGTCGGCGTTCCCGGCGGCGACCTCGCGGGCCGCAGCCTCCGAGCAGGCCGCCCATTGCGGATCATCGCCGGGGCTGAGGGCCCCGTACGCCATCACGTCGTGTCCGCGCTCGCGTAGCTGCCCGAGAAGTGCGCGAGCCACGGGTTCGTCCATGTCCGAGGAAACAGCGATCCGCATGCCCCGAGACTACCCAGCCGTTTGCGCGACACCGCTGAAGCAGCCCGGCCGGGCCAGACGCAGCGCTCCGGCCAGATCATCCGCAGCGGCACGACCGGCGGCGCCCAGCGCCCCCTGCACATTGGAGGCCGACGGTGAGTCCCGCCCGCGAAACCGACGACGTCCTCTTGGCTTCGATGCGGAAGCTATTGCCGCACAGATCCTCGCCCGGACCCCCCGCCGGTACCGGCACAGGGCCGTGAACGATCCCACCAAGCTGTATGCGGGGGACTACCGGCATGTCGCCGGGCTGGGCTGGTACTGCTGAGACGCGTGTCGGCAACAGCGACAACAGCGACAACCCTCAGCGCAGCCCCGCCGGCGGTCTCCTCACTGAGGAGGAGACCGGACCGGGCCGCAGGTCCCGGACCAGGGGTGGACGGGACCGGGGTCCTCGTGCCCTTGGGCGATGCGCCGTACCAGGCGGGTTCCTAGCCTCGGGGCATGCGATCACACGAAGCGGACGATGCTCAAGGAGACCCCGTTACCACTGTCAGCCCCGCCGCACGCCGCGCCTTGGCCGTGGGCCTCACCCTCGCCGCCTGCCTCACGTCCTTTCCGGTCCTGGCCACGGCCGCCGAGACCCCCGCCCAGGACAGCTCCAGGGCTGGACTGGACCGGTACTACCGCCAGCACCTCGGCTGGGGCAGCTGCATCGAGGGGCCCGACGACACCATGGGCCGCGATCTGGACCAGGCAGGCGTGCAGTGCGCGGACGTGACCGTGCCCCTGGACTACGCCGACCCCCGGGGGCGCACGATCACCGTGGCGATCTCCCGGCTCAAGGCCACCGACACCCGCCACCGCATCGGCGCGATCCTCCTCAACAACGGCGGTCCGGGCGGTCCCGCGCTCCAGTCCCCGCCGCAGGCCCGTGCGTCGATGAAGGAGGTCGGCGCGCGCTACGACATCATCGGCTTCGACCCACGCTTCATCGGGCGCAGCACCGCGCTGGACTGCGGCTTGCCCGTCGGCATGACCTGGCTGTCCGCCGGCACCGGCCGGGCGGGCTTCGACCGCCAGGTCGCCCTGCAGAAGAGCTTCGCCGACAAGTGCCGGGCCACCGACGCCGCGGTGCTCCCGCACATCACCACCCGCAACACGGCCCGCGACATGGATGTCATCCGCGGCACCCTCGGCGAACGGAAGATCTCCTACCTGGGCTACTCGTACGGCACCTACCTGGGCACGGTCTACACGCAGATGTTCCCCGGCCGCCACGACCGGATGGTGCTGGACGGGGCGATCAACCCGAGCGACTACCGCCCCCGGCTGTTGAAGGGCACCGAGCGCGAGAACGAGAAGGCGCTGTCCGACTGGGCAGCCTGGGCCGCGGAGCACCACGCCACATACGGCCTCGGCCGCAGCCGCGCCGAGGTACTCGCCGCCGTCGACCGCATCGCCGCGGCGGCCGCGCGCGGTCCGCTGACCATCGGCGCCGGCGCCGATGCCTTCCGGATCGACGACAGCCAGGTGCCGCTCCTCCTCTTCTCGGGCATCGCGGACGACACCGCCCCGGCGCGGGCGTCGTTCGGCGAGCTGGTTTCCGTACTGGCCGAAGCCGCGGAGGGCCGGCCGACGACGGTGCCGCCGATGCTCGTCCCGGAGCTCCGGTACGTGCTGCGCGGTGAGGGCGAGCCCACCGGCGCGCAGTCCGCCGTCATCTGCGGGGACGTGGCCACCGCGCGCGATCCCGAGGTCTACTGGCGGGACATCGAGCGCAACCGCACCGCGCACCCGCTGTTCGGCGCTCTGACCAACAACATCAACCCGTGCGCCTTCTGGGACTCGCCGCGCGAAGAGCCCACCCGGGTGCGGCGCGATGCCCCTGCCCTGATCGTCGCCGCCACCGGTGACCCGCGTACGACGTACAAGGGAAGTGTCGAGCTGCACAAGCAGCTGCCGAGCTCCAGGCTGGTCACCCTCGAGGGCGCCAACCGGCACGCCCTCTACGGGCACTACGGCAACGCGTGCGTGGACGACCAGGTCAACCGGTACCTGGCCACCGGCAAGCTGCCGGCGAGGGACCAAACCTGCGTCAAGCAGGCGGGATAGCGGCCCGCGGTTCACGCACCGTCTGACCCTTCTCGGCCCTGCCCGGCGGCGGCGAACGCATCAGAGCCTGTTCCGGACTTCGGCCGCGTAAGCAGGAGGAGCCAGAGAGCCTGGTGTCGCTCAAGGGTGCGTTCAGGCCCCGGGACCGGCTCCGAGGCTGCGCCGCGGAGACTTGGAGCCGGGCTTCGTACGCGGGGTCGGCCGCTGGGGAATTTCCTCGGCGGCCCGCTCAGCGGCGGTACGGCCACGAACCGCACGCACCTCTTGGCCGTCGAGGGGGTCCGGTCCGTGCCCGAGAGGGCGGCGCATGATGCTCACGAGGGCAGTCTCGCAGCCCCGGCTGACGGCCCGTCGGCCCGGGGTCGCGGACTGCTCGGAGCGTCGATCGTGGAAGGCGAGGCGATCCGTCGTTCTCCGGCTGTCGGCACCCGCTTCCTGCTCCACTGGGGCGAGCGCAATTTCCCGCAAGCTGAGCGGACAACGGCGCTGGGGGATGGACGGGCCGCTCGCACCTTCGGGCACCCGCCCGCCGGCCCGCTCTCAGCAGCGACCCCGATGGCCCTCACCATGGCGATCCTCGATGACCCGAACGGGCACCACACCCTCGTGCTGCTGCTGTCCGCCCTGTCGTCGACGAGCACCGCCCACATCCGGCTCCGGCAGCACGCTTCCCACTGCTTGCCCACGATGACCGTGGTGCTCCGCGGGGTCTGCCTTCTTTCCCCAGCCGGCCACCCACCGGGGCAGACTCGACCCCTGCACCATCCCCGCAGTCCTGCCTGAGCACTGGACCACCCCGCTCGACGAGCTCGACGCACCGAGCCGATCACTGTGGCGGGACGCGACGATCCAACACGCCGTGGCGTACCACGATGCCCTTCACCGCGTCGCCGAGATCGCTATCGCCGACAGCGAAGGCGACCCGCGAGGTGCCTCGCCCAGGTGACGGGGCCCATGATGGGGCGGTATTGCCCCAGTCAGCCTCGGCTCTGAGGACGAGGGTTGCCCGAACCATTTCAGTTGGCCGACGGCGCTGCATAGGGCCAACCACTGCACGCGGAGGCATGCGGCAAGATGCGGCGCATGACCCTCTCATCGCGTTTCACCCTGCCGGGCCAGGTCCGAGCTGTGGCCGCGGCAGATCCCTCCGGACCGCTGACCGTGACCAGCTACGGTGCGGATCCCCTGACGACCGTCATCACGAGGGTCGATCTCTCTGGCAAGGTGGCGTGGCAGCGGAGCTACCCAGGGACAGGCAGGCCGCAATCCCGTCTGTCCACGGACGGCATACTGTGGGTCGCCTACCCGGATAGCGGCGGTCGGCTCCTGGAAGGTGTTCTGCCGGACGGATCCACTGGGCCCTCCACCCGCCCGGAGCGCCACCTGGACGAGGAGGTCGGGGCATTCGTCCTCCTCGACGACGGGTTCGTCATCTCCTGGGTCAGCGCTTCCCGCCTGGTCCGTGGAGAACGAAGCCGGTCCACGTCTGTACCGGAGCCTCGCGTGGCCCGGTACACGCGCGAAGGCGAGTGCCTCTGGTCCACACCGATCGTGCTCGGTGCGGTGTCGTTCCCGGGTGTGGTGGAGATGGGAGACCGGACCGGATGGGAGATCCAACCGCGTAGACCTTGGGTCCCGGAGGAGATCGGCGTAGACCACTGGGAGCCCCTGCTCGTCTCGGCAGACCGGATCGCAGCCAGCTTCACCGACACACGGGGCGGCATCGGGCGGACGTTCTTCCTCAATCTGGAGAGCGGCGAGACCATTTCGGCCACCTCTCCCGCTCCCACCGGCAGAAAGGCGATAGCGGGACCTGGCCAGTTCCTGATCGGATCCCAGGGCTACGGCGCGTTCATGACCAGTCTCTACGGCCGCGACGGCGCTGAAACCGCGAGCTGGGCCAGCCAGGGGGCCATGCTCGTCGACAGGAACGGCAGCGTCAGCGGGCCCGAGCTCGAAAATCACCTGCCGTCGAGATCACGCTTCCGGCGGCTCACACCGGACAACACCCTCGTGGACGGGCCTGCGCTGACGGGCTACTACACGTCCCACCCCGCGATGGACTGCGAGGGAACCACGGTGTTCTGGCGCGACGGCAAGCTGCTCGCCGTGGACGCGGACCTCGCCGGACACGAACTGTTCGCCATGGACGACAGCCGCACCGTCATCGGTCGTGCGCTACTGCTAAGCGAAGGCAGCGTTGCCGTCTCCCTGGACAACGAGGTCCTGGTTTTCCGTACACCGCTGGGGCCCCTGGCAGAGGGTCCCTGGCCGTGCGGGGAAGGGAACCTCCAGGGCAATCCTCTGCTGAGCTGAAACGCTGACGTTGCGCCGGCGGAGTCTGAGTCCGAGGGACCCCGAGGGCCCCCGCAGGAAGCGTCCCTATGGGGTCTGCGGACCGGATAAGCCAGGGTCTCGACCGGTCCGCGTACGCACGCGCGCGGAATGTAGATGCTGGCTCCTGGCCTGCGCAGGCAGGATCTCTCCATGTCGACCGATGTCAGCGGAATGATCGAATGCAGGCCGGGGGCCCGCCTATGGGGACCCGACGACGAGGACTCCGTGTGGGAGGTCGGCATCGATCTCTTGCTCCTCAACAGAGGCAACGCCTACGACGGCCTGGCCTGCCTCTTCGGAATCCGAAACTCCTACGCCTTTCGTCCCCTGGCCGAAGATCGTGGCTTCCCGGACGACGCCTCGGACGGGCTGCGCAGCGTGGTCGCCGGCTACGGCGGCCCCCACGATGTGCAGGGGACCACCTGGCTTTCCTGGGCCGAGCTGGAGAACGCGGACTGGCAGGAAACCAACGCCTCAGGCACACGAACCCGCGCCTCAGCCGCAGGGGGCGACACCGACTGGGGCCGGGTCTGGAACGTCATGAGCATCCTCAGCGAAGTCCACGGAGCGGAGAACGTACGCCTCGTCGTTTGGTTCCACTGATCCATGGCCGCCTGCGCGTCAGTCTTGGCCCGTGCGCCTCATCGCCCGGTACTGCGGTGGGACCAACATCGAAAGCGAGTGTTACGACGCTGATGGACGGAGCCTGACGCTGGACGAGGTCATCGAAGACTTCGCACACTTGGCCTCGTACGAGGAGTTCCTGACGGTGTTCGGCCAGCCTGATCAGCATAGGGCGATCTCATGAGTTACGAGACCTACTACTGGGGCGCCCGGAAGCATGTGACGTGGGACGTCTGGGAGGACCGGGTGAGCTTCATCAACCTGGGCGACTTCGAGGGGAACAGTCCCTCGCAATGAACTCTTCGACCCGCGCGATCCTCGGCGAAGCCCTCGACCCGGCGCTGGTGAGCGGTGTAGTTGGTCAAGCGGGCCGACTGCACCGCTCTGTCACAGCCGGCCGGGGTGAACGGCAGGGACGCGGTGGCGGTGCAGGCGGTGGGGTTCGGCGCTGCTCGGAGGCTGTCAAGCCACGGGTTCCAGCGGCATGACGTGACGGGGGCGGCCGGGCGCAATGGAAGAGCAGCCGAAACGGCTCGCCCACCCTCCCGGCACAAGGAGCACACCCTGATGAACGGCCACCCCGCCCGGCGTCTCGTCCTGCTCACCGCATCGGCCGCCCTGGCCCTGGGGACCGTTTCCGTGTCCTCCCACGCCTTCGCCGCGCCCCCTGCGGCCGCCGCCCCGTCGCCACAGCCCCCCGCGGAGATGTCGGCGGCCGCGGAGCTGTACCTGACCCGCGTCCTGGACCTGCTCCAGGACAACTCGATGGACACCAAGAAGGTCGACTGGCCGGAAGTGCGGCGTCGGGCGTTCGCCGAAGCCGCGGGCGCCAAGACCACCGCCGACACCTACGACGCGATCGACCTCGCCGTCGCAGCCGTCGACAACCCGCACACCGTCTTCCTGCGGCCCGCCCAGGCGGCCGAATTCAACCCGTCCCCCGAGGCAGAGGCACCCGACACCGGGGTACCACCGCCGGTGCCCCGCGGCCGTCTCGTCGGACAGGAGGTCGGCTATGTGTCGCTGCCGACCACCGACAGGATCCCGGGCTATGCCAAGGCCGGCGCCCAGGTGGTTCGCACGCTCGACGCGTCGCGACCCTGCGGGTGGATCGTCGACCTGCGCGCGGACAGCGGCGGAGCCATCTGGCCCAAGCTCGACGTCCTGGCGCCGCTGGTGGGGGACGGGCGCCTCGGCGCCTTCGTGGACGCGGACGGCAACCAGGCCGCGTGGGCGCTGGACAAGGGGCGGCTGTCCGTCGGCGGCAAGGTCATCCCCAAGGACCTCCCGCCGAGCATCGAAACGGGCCAGGACGGCGTCGAGGACTACGTGACGCACAACGCCTACGTACTTAAACGGCCCCGGCCGCCGGTCGCCGTCCTGACGGGCCCCAGAACCGCGAGCGCCGGCGAAGCCGCCCTGATCGCCTTCCGCGGCCGACCGGAGAGCCGGAGCTTCGGACTCCCCACGGCCGGGCTGGCGACGGGAAACGCGGCCTACCCGCTTCACGACGGCGCACTCCTGCTCATCACCTCAGCCGCCGACATGGACCGGACCGGCCGCCGGTACGTCAATGCCCCCATCGCGCCCGACGTCCGCGTGGCCTTCACCGACCGCGACATGCGCTGGGGTGCCGATGACCCGGTGATCGACGAGGCCCGCGAGTGGCTGGAGTCCCGGCCCGCGTGCAGGCAGTGACCGGCGGCGACGACAAGGCAACAGCATCCCGTGGGCGCCCGCGGAGGCCCTCCCGGCATGATCGGCAGGGCGCCACCCTAGGGTGGCGGGGTGACGAGCGAGGATGTGGGCATGAGTGACGACGACCGGGTGCTGTACGGGTGCATGGGCCTTGGCGGGAGCTGGGATCCGCAGCCGTACGGACCCGGCGACATCGATGCCGCCGAGGCGGCCGTCGAGGCGGCTCTCGACAGCGGGATCACCGTCTTCGACCACGCCGACATCTACCGGCACGGCAAGTCCGAGGCCGTGTTCGGCGAGGTCCTCGCGCGGACGCCCGGACTGCGCGACCGCATCACGCTCCAGACCAAGTGCGGAATCCGGCTCGGCGACGAGGACCGCCCGGGCATGTACGACCTGCGTGCGGAGACCGTCACACGACGCGTGGAGGAGAGCCTCACCCGGCTGCGGACCGACGTGATCGACGTCCTGCTGCTGCACCGCCCCGACCCCCTGGCGGACGTGGACGCACTCGCCTCCGCGCTGACCTCCCTGCACCGGCAGGGCCTCGTACGGCGCTTCGGCGTGTCCAACATGGGTGCCGCCCAGATCGCCCACCTCCAGGCCCGGCTGGCGCAGCCGCTCGTGGCCAACCAGTTGGAGATGAGCCTGCACAGCCGCGACTGGGTGGAGGCCGGGGTCCTGCTCAACACCCCCGCCCGCACCGCCAACGGCTTCCCCTTCGGCACCCTGGAACACTGCCGCGACCACGGCATCCGTCTCCAGGCCTGGGGCGCGCTGGCCCAAGGACGCTTCACCGGCCGCCAGCAGACGCCGGCCGAGCGGGCCACCGCCGATCTGCTGGCCGAGCTGGCCCGGCGCAAGGGCACGACGCCCGAAACCGTCCTGCTGTGGTGGCTGATGCGGCACCCGGCGCGGATCGCACCGGTCATCGGCACCGCCCGCCCCGACCGGATCCGGGCCTGCCGCGACGCGGCCCGGCGCGAACCCGACCTCACGCACGAGGAGTGGTACGAGCTCTGGGTCACGGCCCGCGGCGTCCCCCTGCCGTAGGGGCGGAACACCGGCAGACCGGCGCCTCGGTGAGGGGGTCGGCCGTAAACCGGCGCCTCCGTGGCGGGCCGGGCGGCAAACCGGCGCCTCCGTGGTGGGACCGGCCGTAAACCGGTGCCTCCAAGGCGGGGCCGGCCGTAAACCGGCGCCTCCGTGAGGGGGGTTGGCCCCACCACGGTCCGACCGGGCTGCCGGATGGGGCCCCGGCGCGTGCTCCACGAGGCTTGCGCCATGACGACCTACCCGAAGCAGGCCCTGCTCCTCGCCCTCGCCGCCGCCACCGTGGCGGCGGGTCTCACGGCGACCGCCGCCCCGGCCGTCGCCCGGCCCGCCGCGACCGCGGTCCCGCGGCTCGACTGGAAGCCCTGCGCCACACCCGGCGGACCCGCCGCCCAGGAGTGCGCGGTCCTGCCCGTCCCGCTCGACTACGACGACCCCGACGGCCGGCAGATCCACGTCGCCGTGTCCCGCGTCCTCAGCGACCGCCCCGCGGCCCGCCGCGGCACGCTCGCCGTGATCCCCGGCGGCCCGGGCGGATCCGGCGTGCAGCGCCTGGCACAGAAGGGCGCAGCCCTCCAGCGGGAGCTGGCCGGCGCCTACGACCTCGTCGCCTTCGACCCGCGCGGGGTGGGCGCCAGCACCACCGCCCGCTGCGGCCTCGCCCCCGAGGACCGGTACCTGACCAGCCTGCGGTCCTGGCCGGGCCCGGACGGGGAGATCACGGACAACACCGCCCGCTCCCGCCGCACCGCCGAGGCCTGCGCCCGCAACGGGGGTCCCGAACTGCGCAGCTTCACCACCGCCAACCAGGTCCGGGACCTGGACCGCCTCCGTGAGGCCCTCGGCGAGCGCAGACTCTCCGCCTGGGGTACCTCGTACGGGGCGTACGTGGCGGCCCAGTACGCGCAGAAGTTCCCGCGGCGCACCGACCGCTGGGTCCTCGACAGCACGGGCGACCCCGACCCGCAGCGGGTCGCCCGCGGCTGGCTGGCGAACATGTCGCGGGGCGCCGACGAGCGCTTCCCCGACTTCGCGGCCTGGGCGGCCCACCCCGACCGGGACCGGGACGGCCTGCGGCTGGCCGCACGGCCCGAAGAGGTCGAACCGCTCGTCGTGGCGCTCGCGGCCCGGCTCGACCGGGAACCGCGCCCCTCGACCACGCCCGGCGTGCCCCTGACCGGCAACGGGCTCCGCCAGGCCGTCCAGAACGCCCTCTACGGCGACACCGCCTTTCCCGGCCTCGCCCGACTGGTCACGACCGCCCAGGACCCGGCGGGAACCCCCGCGCTCCCGCCCGAGCTCGCGCAGCCCCTCCGTGACGAGGACGCCGCGGTCATGATCGGCGTCATCTGCAACGACGCGGCCTGGCCGCACGCGTCCGCGGACGCCTACCGGTCCGCGGTGCGCAAGGACCGCGCCCGGTACCCGCTCACGGCCGGCATGCCCGTCAACGTGCTGCCCTGCTCCTTCTGGAAGACCGCCCCCGAGGACGCGCCCACCCGCATCACCGACAGGGGGCCGTCCAACATCCTCATGGTCCAAAGCCGCCGGGATCCGGCGACGCCACTGTTCGGAGCCCTGGAGATGCGCGAGGCCCTCGGCGGCCGCGCCCGCATGGTGACCGTCGAGCAGGGCGGGCACGGGCTCTACCTCGGCAACGGCAACGCGTGCGGCGACCGTGCCGTCACCGACTTCCTCACCACCGGCCGGCGTCCCACCGAAGACACGCACTGCGCGAACTGAGCCCGCGGCCGCCCGCCGCCGCCCGCCGCCGCCCCGCGCCCGGAGGTCGTCATCACGGCGACGCAGCGCAACCCGTACGACGTCCTCCCCCTCCAGGGTGACGGCCGGCGGGGCCGTCCGCCGCCGGGAGGGCACCGGATTCCCGGTCGCCGCAAGGGATCCTGCCGGCGTGGCGGCCGTTCGGGGCGCCTGCCCGTTCCCGTCGCGCCGAGCCCAGGTCACGCAATATCCATCCGTACTTGTGGGTACTGCGGCCGAATGGCGCCGGATTTGATAGTTCTGGACAGGTCCGGTGTTGGAAACCTGCGGAAGGACTGGGCATGTTCGATCTGCTACGCCCGGAAACCGTCATCTGCCCCTTCTGCAAGGCCACCGCCGCCGACGGCGCGGTGCGCACGCTGCGGACGGGGGCGGGCTCCCTCTCGGTGACCTGGCACGCCCTGAACTGCCCGCACTACGCGGCCGACCGGATCCTCGCCGAGAAGGAGGGCTGAGGGCCCGCACCCCGGACCGCGTCACACCGCCGTGCCGGCCTGCGCACCGCGCGCCTCGGCCTCCCGCGCGGCCCGTCGCCGCAGCGCGTCCTCGTCGGTGTCCGCGTCGTACGAGATCAGCTTCGGCAGCAGCGCGGCGAGCACCGCCACCGAGGCGACACAGGCCAGACCGCCGCTCCAGAAGGCCGGCCGGGTCCCGGTCCAGCCGGCCATGCTGCCCGCCCGGACCTGGCCGAGCTGCGGACCCACGCTGTACGAGAGCACCTCGATGCCCGCGAGCCGGCCGCGCAGCTCCTCGGGGATCGTCTGGTTCCAGATCGTGGCGCGGCCCAGCCCGCTCAGCATGTCGGCGGCGCCCGCCACCGCGAGGCAGGCCAGCACCAGCCAGATGCCGGGCGCCACGCCGGCCGCCGCGATCGCCAGGCCCCACACCGTCGCACCGCACACCACCAGCAGCCCGTGCCGGCGCACCCGGGACACCCAGCCGCTCGTCAGCCCCAGCAGCATCGAGCCCACCGCCCCCGCCGCGTACATCAGACCGAGCGCCCACACCGCGTCCAGCTCGTCCGCGAGGAACGGGAAGATCGTGTTCGGGAAGGCGAAGAGCATCGCCGCGAGGTCCACGGCGTACGTCCCCAGCAGCACCGGCCGGCTCCAGGCATAGCGGGCTCCTTCGGCGATCCCGCGCAGCGACGGACGCTCGGCGCCCTCGGCGGGCGGAGCCGGGCTCAGCCGTGAGCACAGCACGACCGATCCGAGGAAGCCCGCCACGGTGACGGCATAGGCCGGGGCGTGACCGGCGTAGGCGACGACCAGGCCGGCCAGCGCCGGGCCGACGATCGCGCCGAACTGGTAGCGCAGCCCGTTCAGCGCGGCCGCCGCGGTCAGCTGGTCGTGCGGCACGATCCGCGCCATCAGTGAGTCCAGCGCCGGCCGCTGCAGCCCGGCCAGCGCCGACACGCCCGCCGCGACCACGTACAGCGGCCACAGCAGCGGATCCGGCAGCAGCGCGTTCACCAGCAGCACCAGGGCCAGCACCCCGAGCGCCGCCTCGGTCAGCAGGATCATCCGCCGCCGGTCGACCGCGTCCGCGAGCGCGCCGCCGTACAGCCCGAAGACCACCAGCGGGACCAGCTCCACCGCGCCCATCGCGCCGACGGCCAGCGGCGAGTCCGTCAGATGCTTGATCTGCAGCGGCAGCGCGATCATCGCCATGAAGGACCCGAAGTACGTCACCGTCCCCTGGTAGAACAGCAGCCGGAAGTCACGGCTGGAACGCCACGGGGCGAGGTCGGGCAGTACGGCGGTCCATCGGGAGGAAAGGCTCACGGCAGGCCATCGTGCGCGGCCGCCCCCGACACCGGCAAAGGGTTTTCTCCGGCCCCCTGCCCGGAGGCGCCGGCCCCTGCCGGGCTCGTGCCGTCCCCTGCCGGACATCCGCCCCCGTCAGCCGTCACCCGCCCCCCGCCGGCCGCCCCGGACGGGCGAATCCGGGGCGCGGCGCGTGGCATCGCGGGTCCGCCGTGGCACCCATGGACCATGCCGCCGGTGTCACCGTTCCTGCGTACGGCCGCGTCCTACGCCTGGCGCCTGCTGGTCGTCGGCGCCGCCGTCTACGTGGTCTTCGCCCTGCTCGGCCGCTTCCACGAGATCGCCGTCGCGGTCTTCCTCGGTCTCGTCGTCACCGCGCTGCTGTGGGCGCCGACCCGGTACCTGGGCCGGGCAGTGCCCCGGACGGCCGCCGTCGCCCTCACCCTCATGGGCAGCGCCCTGCTCCTGCTGGGCGTGCTGACCCTGGTCGGGGAGGCGGTGGCGGGGGAGAGCACGACCCTGGCGGGGGAGTTCCGCGAGGGTCTGGCCAGCATCGAGGCGTGGCTCGAGAAACCACCCTTCCGGCTGAACCCGGAGGCGCTCTCCGATGTCCAGTCCCGGATCGGCCAGTACCTCTCCAGCCACCGTTCCACGGTGCTCAGCCAGGCGGTCAGCGGAGCCGGGCGGCTCGTGCACGTCCTGACCGTCCTCGCCCTCGCGCTCTTCTGCTCGTTCTTCTTCCTCCACGGCGGCGACCGGCAGTGGGCGTGGTTCTGCGACCAGCTGCCCGAGACGGCGCGCGGGCGCGTGACGATCGCCGGGCGCGCGGGCTGGCGCACCTTCACCGGATACACCCACGGGATCGTGGTGGTCGCGGCGACGAACGCGATCCTCGTCGGGCTGGCCCTGTACTTCCTCGGGGTCCCGCTGGCCGTCCCGCTGGCGCTGCTGGAGTTCTTCGCGGCCTTCATCCCCCTCATCGGGTCGCCGGTCGCCCTGGCGGTCGCCGCGGTCGTCGCGCTCGCCGCGAAGGGGCCGCTGGTCGCGGGGATCGTCGTCGCCCTGATCGTGGTCATCGGCCAGATCGAGGGGCACCTGCTGCATCCGCTCGTCATGAGCCGGGCGGTCCGCCTCCATCCGCTGGTCGTGGCGATCTCGGTGGTCGCCGGTGCGATCGCCGCCGGC
>NZ_MQUR01000039.1 GCF_001953875.1 Streptomyces amritsarensis | reverse complement strand
TCCCCGGCGGGCCCGCACCCGGCCCCGCCGGGGACGCCCGCCTCGCGGGCCAGTTCGGCGAGGGCGGCGGCCCCCGCCGGCCGCAGGAGGCGGGCCGGACTACCGGCCCACACCTCCCCGGCCGGGACGTCCGCGAGGACGGTGCTGCCCATGCCGGTCAGCGACCAGGCGCCGATCGCGGCGTACTCCCGGACCAGCGCCCCCGCCCCCACGTACGCACCGCGCCCCACCCGCACCCCGCCGCCCAGGCGGACGCCCGAGGCGAGGGTGGCGAAGTCCGAGACCTCGCCGTCGTGCGTGAGCACCACCTGCGGCATCACCGCCACATGCGATCCGACCCGGACGCCCGCCGTCAGCACGCTGTGCGCCAGCAGCACCGAGCCCGGGCCCACGGACGAGGAGCCCGACACCGCCGCCGTGGGGTGCACCACCGTCGCGTACCGCTCCGGCGGCAGCCCCAGGCGCCGCACCAGACGCGCCCGTACCGCGTAGTCCCGCGGACTGCCCACGCACACCACCACCCGGGCGGCCGACAGCTCGTGGACCAGCTCGCTGCCGCCCCGCACCGGCACCCCGTCGACCTCCCGGCCGTGCAGGGCCGGATCGTCGTCGAGGTGCCCGGCGAGCCGCCACCGGGCCGGACGGCCGCCCGCCGCGTCGGCCGCGGCCACGTCCCGCACGGCCTGCGCGGTCTCCCGCGCGAACCCGCCCGCGCCGACGATCAGCAGGTCCGAGGTCACCGGAGCGCTCATCCGCCCGCCTGCTCGCGCAGCACCGCCACCACCCGGTCCTGCTGGGCCGCGGTCATGGTGTGGAACAGCGGGAGGATCAGGGAGTCGCGGCTGATCCGCTCGGTCACCGGCAGCGCGGCCGCGCCGTGCCCCTCGTACGCCGGCTCCAGGTGCGAGGCCATGATCCCGCGCCGGGCCGAGATCCCGGCCCCGGAGAGCACGCCCAGCAGCTCGTCCCGGCCGACGGGGAAGTCCTCGGCCAGCAGCACCCAGTACGACTGGAAGTTGCCCTGGCCGTGAGCGGGATCGCGGACCGGTCGCACGCCCGGGACCGCGGCCAGCAGCTCCGCGTACCGGGCGGCGAGCGAGCGCCGCCGGGCCACGATCTCGTCCAGCCTGCCGAGCTGCACCAGGCCGACCGCGGCCTGGATGTCGGTCATCCGGTAGTTGTAGCCGACCTCCAGGTAGCTCTCGACGATCGGCGTGCTGCTCGCGTGCCGCTGCGCGGCGGACACGTTCATGCCGTGCTCGCGCAGCCGGCGCAGCCGCTCCGCCCACCGCGCGTCGTCCGTGGTCACCATGCCGCCCTCACCCGTGGTGATCACCTTGCGGGGGTGGAAGGACCAGGCGGCGAGCAGCGCACCGTGCCCGACGGACTTCCCGCCGACCGTCGCGCCGATCCCGCAGGCCGCGTCCTCCACGAGCGCGACGTCCCACTCGGCGCACGCCGCGCGCAGCGCGTGCACGTCGGCGGGCACCCCGCCCTGGTGGACGGCGACCACCGCCTTCGTCCGGGGGGTGCGGACGGCGTCCACGGTGGCCGGGGTCAGGTTGCCGGTGGCCTCCTCGACGTCGGCGAACACCGGCCGCGCGCCGACGTGGCGGACCGCGTTGGCGGTGGCGATGAACGACAGCGAGGGGACGACCACCTCGTCGCCCGGCCCGAGGTCCAGCGCGACGAGTGCCAGGTGCAGGGCGGTGGTGCACGAACTCACGGCGATGCCGTGCTCGGCCCCCACCCGCTCCGCGAAGGCCCGCTCGAACTCGGCGACCCGGGGCCCCTGGGCGACCCAGCCGGAGAGCACCGCGTCGGCGGCGGCCTGCGCCTCCTCCTCGCCCAGCCAGGGCACCATCACGGGGATCCGGGCCGCGGCGGCGGCCGTGTCCGGGGCGCTCATCGGCCCGCCTCCGCCGCCGCGTCGGCGGCGCGCTCGGCCCGCCACCAGTCCACCAGGTCCCGTAGGCCGGTGCGCAGGTCGATCCCGGCGGTGAAGCCGAGGCGCTCGGCCGCTCGCGCGGTGTCCGCGAGGCGGCGGGTCACGCCGTTCACGGCGCGGGCCGGGCCGTGCTCCGGCACCAGGCCGTCCGCACCCATCGCCTCCAGCAGGCCGCTCGCCAGCTCCAGCAGGCTGGTCTCGGTCCCGCTCGCGACGTTGAACACCTCGTCGGTCAGGTCCGATTCGGCGGCCAGCAGGTTGGCGCGCGCGATGTCGCGCACGTCCACGAAGTCCATGGTCTGCAGGCCGTCGCCGAGGATCAGCGGCGGTTCGCCCGAGGCTATGCGCTCCATCCAGCGGATCAGCACCTCGGTGTACAGCCCGTGGATGTCCATCCGCGGCCCGTACACGTTGAAGTAGCGCAGCGCGACGTAGTCCAGCCCGTACATCGAGTGGAAGCTGCGCAGCATCCCCTCGTTGAAGGCCTTCGCCGCGCCGTAGAAGGTGTCGTTGTTGTACGGGTGGTGCCGTTCGGTCGTCGGGAACTGCTCGGCCAGCCCGTAGACCGAGGCGGAGGACGAGGCGATCACCTTGCCCACCCCGGCGGCGGCCGCCGCCTCCAGCACGTTGAACGTGCCGTCCACCATCACCTCGTTCGCCAGCCGCGGCTCCTGCGCGCACTGGGTGATCCGGATGGCGGCCAGGTGGAAGACCAGGTCGGCGCCCTCCGTCACCTTGCGCACCGCCGCAACATCGCGGATGTCGCCCTCCACGACCTCGACGAGGCCGCTCGGCAGGGCGCGGGCCAGGTTGGCGGTCCGCCCCCGCACGAAGTTGTCGAGCACCACGATCTCGCGTGCCCCGTTGTCCACCAGCTGGTCCACCACGTGCGAGCCGATGGTGCCCGCTCCGCCGGTGACCAGAATCCTCTTGCCTCGTACGCTGCTGCTCAACGCCCTGCTCCCACTGGATCGGTCGTGGTCTTGCGTGTGACGGGATGCGAAAGGTCCCGATGAGGACCGTGGCCGGGCCGGTCTCGGGCCGGCTTCCGGCCGGGAGCGGTCAGCGCCCGGTGCGCAGTCCGACGACCGCGCCCCGGAACTCCAGGCTCCGGGAGGCCGCTTCGAGGATGTCCAGCACCTTCAGGCCCGCCCGGCCGTCGGTCAGCGGCGGCCGTCCGGTCCTGATGGCGTCGGCGAACTCCTCGACCATGCTGCGCAGCGCCTCCTTCTCGCCGATCGCGGGCGCCACCATGTCGCCGCTCCGGTAGGAGACGAGCATGTCGCGGCGCTCGTCGGCGCCGATCTCCTGCGGGGTGCTCAGCTCCACGCCCCGGTCGAACACCGAGATGCGCTGGGTGGGGTTGAGGTCGTCCCACACCAGGGTGCGCTTGGAGCCGCCGACCATGGTGGTGCGCACCTTCGTCGGGGAGAGCCAGTTGACGTGCACGTGCGCGATGGCGCCGGTGCTCAGCTGGAGGGTCAGGTAGGCCACGCAGGACTGGCCGGCCCCGATCGGGTCGGCGCCGGTCGTGGCGACGGCCACCGGCTGCACGTGGTCGGGGAGGATGAAGTCGAGGACCGACAGGTCGTGGGGGGCCAGGTCCCACAGGACGTCGACGTCCTTCTGGACGAGCCCCAGGTTGATGCGCACCGAGTCGACGAAGTGGATCTCGCCCAGTTCGCCGGAGCGGACCATCTTCCGGATCCGCCGCACCGCAGGGGTGTAGCAGTAGGTGTGGTCGCACATCAGGGTGAGGCCGCGCTTCTCCGCCTCCGTCACCAGCCGCATCCCGTCCTCGTACGTGGCGGCGAGCGGCTTCTCCACGAGGACGTGCTTGCCGGCCCGCAGGGCGGCCAGCGCGACGTCCAGGTGCGTCCCGGCCGGGGTGGCCACCGCGACCGCCTGGACGGACGGGTCGGCGAGGACCGCCGCGTAGTCCGAGGTCGGCTGCACCGTGGAGTACCTGCCGAGGGCCTGGCGCGCCCGGTCGATGTCCAGGTCGCAGAGCCACCGCAGCCGGTACTGCGGACTGGACTGGAAGTTGCGCACGAGATTGGGGCCCCAGTAGCCCGCTCCGACCACCGCGATGCCCAGGGGCGCCGCGGACCCCCGGCCGGAGATTGCGGCGCTCTGCCCGACGGTCCGGTCGGCGCTCTGCGCGCCTTCCTTGGAGGTGTCCTTCACAGCGTTCCCTTCCTTCCGCGCACGCCGACTGGCGTGTCGACAACCCATGGCCGGGACGCGTGGGGTCGAGGAGGAACGCCGTCGCCGAGGGCACGCCGGACGCCTGTGCGTGACCTGCTCGACGGTGATGGCCCCCCACAACCGTGTTCTGCGTGAATCGCGTATGCCGCCCCCCGGCCCGACCGCCTGTTCCCCACAAGCCGCCGAACCCGTACCACCCTTGCCGGCTCCGGATCGTGCCGGCCGCGCCGAAAGCGCGCCGAATCCGGTCGGCGCCGCTCAATCTAGTCCACCGGGCGTACCCCCGGGCAGAGTTGGCGGAATCACAAGGAGCCGGTGTGTGAGCGTGCATACTGCCCGAGTGACCAGCATCGTGATACCGGCCCACAACGAGGGCCGGGTCATCGGCCGGCTCCTCGACGCGCTCCTGGCCGACTCCCCGTCGCCCGGACCCGACATCGTCGTGGTGTGCAACGGCTGTACGGACGACACCGCCCGGGTGGCGGGCGCACGCGACGGCGTACGCGTCGTGGAGATCCCGACTCCCTCCAAACACACGGCACTCCGGGTCGGCGACGAGCACGCGCGCGGCTTCCCCCGGCTCTACGTGGACGCCGACGTCGTCGTCGGGGCCGCCGGCGTACGGGCCCTGGCGGACGCACTCGCCGCGGATCCGGGCCTGCTCGCCGCCGCCCCCGGCCGGGACATCCCGCCGACCGGCTGCGCCTGGCCGGTCCGCGCCTACTACCGGGTGTGGCAGCGGCTGCCGGCCGTCCGCGAGGGCCTGTTCGGCCGGGGTGTCATCGCCGTGACCGAGGAGGGCCACAAGCGGATCGCCGCCCTGCCCCCGCTGATGGCCGACGACCTGGCCGCGTCCCTCGCCTTCGGGCCGGGGGAGCGGCGCGTGGTCGAGGCCGCCCGGGTCGTCGTGCGACCGCCGCGCACCTGGTCCGACCTGATCCGGCGCAAGGTCCGCGCGGCGACCTCCTCCGCCGAGTTCGAGCGCTTCCAGGCCGCGCGCGAGCCGCAGGCCGGGGCCGCGCCCTCGGCGCGCACCGGAGCGTCCGACCTGCGCGCCCTGCTGCGCGCCGATCCGGAACTGCTGCCCGCCGTCGTGGTGTTCGCGGTGGCCGCGCTCGCCGCCCGCCGGGGTGCCCGCAGGGCCATCCGCGACCAGGACTTCTCCACCTGGCTGCGGGACGAGAGCAGCCGGCGGTGAACCAGCGGGGCCCCGGGGGCGCCCTGCCGGTCGTGCCGGACTCGCGGACCCCGGTGGCGCGCCTCGCGGCGCTGTCCTCGGTCGACGACGCTCCGCGTCGCCTCCCTCGCCCGCCGTGCGACGCCCGGCAGCAGACCCCGCTCCCCGATCCGGCCCGACCGGCAAGGCACCCCTGGCGGCCGAATCGCCCCGTACGCACCACAGTTGGCCCGTACAAGGACTAGGGTGCGGGTTCGACTCGCACGTTCGAACGACTCAGACCGTCTGCACGGGGGAGCTCCAGAGCATGTACCTCGCGGACCGCTCCGCGCCCGCGGGCGCGAAGACCGCGCCGCCGGACCGGGGACCCGGCAGGGCACCGGTGGTCGCCCCGACCGTCCTCGCACTGGGCACGGTCAGCATGATCACCGACGTCTCCTCCGAGATGGTCGCCGCCGTCCTCCCCCTGTACCTGATCGCGGGGCTGGGCCTGAGCCCGCTCGGATTCGGCGCCCTCGACGGCGTCTACAACGGTGTCAGCGCCCTGGTGCAGCTCACCGGCGGCCACCTCGCCGACCGGGTCCGCAACCACAAGCTGGTCGCCGGCATCGGCTACGGCCTGTCCGCCCTGTGCAAGCCCCTGCTGCTGCTCGCCCACAGCCTGGGCCCGATCAGCGTGATCCTCGCACTGGAACGGACCGGCAAGGGCCTGCGCACCGCACCGCGCGACGCGCTCATCTCCCTGTCCACACCGGACGAGGCGCAGGGCCGGGCCTTCGGCGTCCACCGGGCCATGGACACCACGGGGGCGCTGCTGGGCCCGCTCGCCGCCTTCCTCATCCTCGGCGTCGCCGTCGACGGCTACGACGCCGTCTTCGGCGTCAGCGCCTGCGTCGCCGTGCTCGGCGTCGTGGTGCTCGTGCTGTTCGTCCCCTCCGGGGCGGGCGAGACCCCGCCCCGGCCGGCCGCGGCCCCGCCCGCCGCCCGCCCCACCCCCGTGCGCCTGCGCGACGCGGCGGCCCTGCTCCGCCTCCCGCGGCTGCGGGCCCTGGCGCTCTGCGCGGTCCTGCTCGGCCTCACCACCGTCAGCGACGCCTTCGTCTACCTGCTGCTCCAGCGCCGGACCGGCCTCGACGACCAGTGGTTCCCGCTGCTGCCGCTGGGGACCGCCGCCGTGTTCCTGCTGCTGGCCGTCCCGGCCGGCGCCCTCGCCGACCGGATCGGGCGCCGCACCGTCTTCCTGACGGGGCACGCCCTCCTGCTCGCCGCCTACGGGCTGCTGCTGTGGGCCCCCGCCTGGCCCGCGCTGCCCTACCTCGTGCTCGCCCTGCACGGCATGTTCTACGCCGCCACCGACGGGGTGCTGCCCGCCGCCGTCGCCGCGACCGTCCCCGAGTCCCTGCGCGCCACCGGCCTGGCCGTGGTCGGCACCGGCCAGGCGCTGGCCCGCTTCGGCTGCTCGCTGGCCTTCGGCGGGGCGTGGACCCTCTGGGGCACCGGCCCGGCACTCGCCGCGGCCGCGGCCGGCCTGCTCTGCTGCGCGGCCGTCGCCGGCTACGTGCTGCGGCCCTTGCCGCCCCCGGGCGCGGCACCTGCCGCACCCGCTCCGCCCGACCCGGCCCGACACCCGTGAGGAACCCGATGACACGCTCCCGCCGTCTGCTCGTCCTCGCGGTGGCGGTCCTGCTGCTCGGCGGCGCCGGCGCCACCCTGGTGCTGCGCGCCGCCGCCCGAGCCGACCGGCCGCAGACGGGTGGCCCGCAGACGAGCGCGGGGCCCGTCACCCTGACGGCCGGCCGGGACACACTGACCTTCCTCGGCAGCGGGCAGGGCCCGCACCGCGGGGCCCTCGCCTCCGTCCCGGCCGACGCGCCCGCGGGCACCCGTACGGTCTCCGACCTCACCTGCCAGCGCTTCCACGCCGCCGCGGGGACCGGCGTCTGCCTGCGCTCCAGCCCCGGCGCGCTCGCCCAGGACAACAAGGCGGTCATCGTCGACGCCGCGTTGCGCCAGGTGCGCAGCTTCCCCCTGGCGGGCACGCCCAGCCGGGCCCGCGTCTCGCCCAGCGGCCGCTTCGCCGCCTGGACGGTGTTCGTCTCCGGCGAGTCCTACGGCGCGGCCTTCTTCTCCACCCGCACCGCGATCCTGGACACCAGGACCTGGAAACTCGACGCCAACCTGGAGGAGTTCGCCATTTCCATGGACGGGCGGGACTACCGCGCCCAGGACGTGAACTTCTGGGGCGTGACCTTCGCCAAGGACGACGACACCTTCTACGCCACGCTCGCCACCGCCGGCGAGACCCACCTGGTCAAGGGCTCCGTCTCCCGGCGCTCCGTCACCACCCTCGCCAAGAACGTCGAATGCCCCTCCCTGTCCCCGGACGAGACGCGCATCGCCTACAAGAAACGGGTGCGTGCCGGGGCCTCGCTGTGGCGCGAACACGTCATGGATCTGGGGACGTTGCGGGACCACGCCCTCGCGGAGAGGCGCAGTGTGGACGACCAGGCCGCCTGGCTCGACGACGGCACGCTGGCCTACGGCCTGCCCGGCGACGGCGCCGCCGACCGCACGGACCTGTGGACCGTGCCCGCCGACGGCTCCGGCACCCCCCGGCTGCTGACCTCCGGGGCCTCCTCCCCGGCCCGTCTGGGCTGACGGACGACCGGGGAGGGGGTCAGGTCCGGTCCGCGAAGCTCCGTACCCGCTCGACGAGCGCGGCACTGTCCCGGATCCAGGCGCGGGCGGGGCCATGGCGTCGCCCTTGATGGCAACCGAGAGGACCGGCAGTTCCAGCTCCGCCAGCGCGGCCTATAGATGCTCCAGCTGGGCCTCCGTGCTCGCCGTGCCGAACACCGTGGCGCCGTGGTGCAGGGCCAGCTGCACGCACGCCGTGCCGGTCGCGCCGGCCGCGGCCTGGACGAGCACCCGGTCGCCCGGGTGCACCCGCGCCTGTCGTTCCAGGCAGGCGATGGCGGTGAGACCGCTGATCAGCACGGCGACCGCGTCGGCGGCGCCGCCCCCCCGGACAGCGGGGCCACCGTGTACGCGGCCGTCGTCACACGGGCCGCGTAACCCCCCTGCGGGGTCAGCGCGATGACCGCGTCGCCGGGCCGGAGGTGCTCCACCCCGTCGCCCACCGCGTGGACGACGCCGGCCACCTCGTGCCCGGGGACGAACGGGGGAGCCGACAGGAACGGATGGAAACCGGTGGTCGCCAGTACGTCGATGAAGTTCACGCCGACGGCCTGTACGTCGATGACCACCTCGCCCGGAGCGGGCCTGCGCACGGGCACCTCCCCGAACCGCGTGTCGAGCCCGGACGGGCCCCGGGCGATCGTGTGGCCGGGGACGGTGCTGTGCCGCTCCGCCTCCGCCAGCACGACCTCCTGCGCGCCGATCACGGGCGCCTCGGGGCGCGCGGCCGGCCCCTCCTGTCCCTCTTGTTCCTCGGGCCCCAGCAGAGCGTCCAGGTGCAGCCCCACCGCGTCCACCGTGCGGTGGTCGTACACCCACCCGCGCGCCCGCTGGGCGGCGGGCGGGGGTTTGTGGAGGATGCCGGGAACAACCTCGGTCGGGGCGATGTCCTCGACGTGGACAAGCTGTACGGTGCCGGGTTCATGGGTAGTCAGGATTGACGCGGAGGGGCACTTTGCTGCCAGGCGCGGGCGCAGTGCGGCAGCTGCGTCATCGGGGGGTCATGGCGTCGTCGTACTCGCCCAGGAACGTGCCGACCGCGAGGGCCACGGCCAGGGCCAGGATTGCGAGTCCGAACAGCAGGACGCCCAGGCCGAAGACCGTGTCCCAGAGCTTGCGTCCCCAGGAGTGGCAGACGACCGCGGTGGCCGGCTTCGCCGGGTGGTAGGCGATCGGAACCGTATCGGCGCTGCCCTTCACGTATATCCGGTGGCTGGTCCCGCTGGTGTCCATGTACGTGTGGTTCCCGGACCTGCCGAGCAGGTCGCTGGTGTCCGAGACACGGACCGCCTCGACGGTGATGCCGTAGCGCGGCAGGTACCAGGCCAGGTACGTCAGCCACAGTCCGCCGGCACCGACCGCGGCGACGGCCGTGCCGAAGGGGCCCGTGAGCAGCACCATCACCCCCAGGAACCAGGTGGCTGCGTTACCGCCGATGATGCCCATGGCCACGGCGAGCGCGGCGAACCCGAGGACGACGGCGATCGCCCCGCGCCTGGCCCGGCGCGCGCGCCGCTCGCGCACCGATTCGGCGACCGCTTCGACAGTGACCAGCGCCGAGCCGTCCACGGCCTCGGCGCCCTGCGGATGCCGGGGCAGGACGCTGGTGACGGCGGACGCGAAGACGCTCGCGGAGGCGGCGCTCACGCCGTCCAGCCGGTGCACGGCGGGCACCGCGCCCCCGGGAGCGGTGAGTTCCACAGCGACGGCCCGCCCCTCCGCGCGGATCCGTGCGATCGCCGCGAAGGGGATCCGCACCTCCTCGGCGCTCCCCCTCAGCACGAGGGTGTCGCCGTCACGCTGGAGGAGAGTGCCTCGGCTGCCCCGCAGGACCGGAAGGGGAGAGGAGTTGGGCATGCCCATGATCGTAGAGGCAGGAGCGAAGACGGTCCATGGCCGAAACCGGGGACGTGCGCCTGTGGCACGGACCTCGGGTCGGCGTGCGCACGCTGCGGCGAACCCGGACCGCGTGGGGGTGGTCCGGGGATGTGGCTGCCGTGTGTGTCAGCCCCGGCGATGCCGTCAGGGGTGAACATGCGGGGACGGGCCTCCCGCCCACTGAGGGTCCAGGCAGACCAGACCGATCTCGTTGAACCGGTGGATCACATCGCGGACGGTGTCGGACTTCGTCATCCGGACAGCCATCACCCACCTCGCCAAGCTCGGCCAGCCTTCGACACGCTGGTCGATACGCAAACTTGCCGCCTACCTGCGGAAAGTACGCAGGCGCGTCATCCGTACCGGTCCTGAGGCCTTACGCTGCCTGCTCCGGCGCCGCGGCATGACCTTCCAGCGCACCAAGACCTGGAAGGAATCCCCCGACCCCCACCGCGAAACCAAGCTCAACCGCATCGAGCAGGTGTTGGACCGCTTCCCCGACCGGGTCTTCGCCTTGGACGAGTTCGGCTCACCGGGGTTGCCGGTGCTCCGCGGTACCGCTGCGCTGGCTCGGAGGTGTGGACGGGGCTTCGGCGGCCGGGTGTGGGGCGGTGCTGATCGGCTCCCGCCGGGGTTGCTGGGGCTCTGCCCCGGATCCCGCTCCTCAATCGCCGGCGGGTCTGGTTCGGCTGCGCGTGCTCGGTGGTGCGGGGTGCGGCGATGCCGCTGGTCGGTGGTGTGGGGTGTGGTGCGGTGCCCCGCCGGAGTGTCTCCTCGGCTCGGCGCGTGCGGCCTTGTCGCGGCCAGGCGGCCTGGGTTGCGCGCTCGTCCTGCGGGGACACTCCGCCGTGTCCCCACCCCACGCCCCCGCTTCGACAAGCCCACGGCCCAGCGGTGCCGGCACCGCGAGGCCACGGCCCGGCCCGGACGCCCCCCGGAACCGGGCTCGCGCCTGGAGTGGGGACGGGGAGGGGTGTCCCCGCAGGACGAGCGCGCTACCACCGCTCACGGCCGTGACACCTCGCGGGCGCCGAGCCGAGGAGATACCCCTGCGGCACCGCGACCCGCCCGCACCGAGCCCGTATCCCGCCCGGCAGGCCGACCCGGGCCGGCCGGAGCATCGGCCTCGGGGCGACCCCGTCTCGCCCGCACCGTGAGGTCGCGGTCCGGCCGGGACGGCTCCCGGAACCGGGCTCGTACTGCTGGAGTGGGGACGGGGAGGGGTGTCCCCGCAGGACGAGCGCGCAACCACCGCTCACAACCGAGACACCTCGCGCGCGCCGAGCCGAGGAGATACCCCTGCCCGGCGCCGCGACCCGCCCGCACCGTGCCCGTATCCCGCCCGGCGGCACGACCCGGTCAGGCCGGAGCTTCGGCCTCGGGGCGGCCCCGCCCGGGCACGTATCCCGCCCCGCCCCGCCGCGCCGCGCCGCGCCGCGCCGCGCCCCGCCCCGCGACCGGCCCGCCCCGAGCCCGGATCCTGCCCCTGCGGCGAGGACGAGGGCCGGCCCGGCCGGGGTGCGGCCCCGGAGCAGGATCCCGCACCGCCCGGCCAGGGCAAGGGTGGGCCGAGCGGCCGTGCCCCCCTGCGCTTTCGGGTGACATCACCGCTCCGCTTCGGCCACCCCCCGCCCCGCGGGGACGAGCATCGCAGGCGGCCGGTCGTGCTCCGGTCACCAGCCGCCCAACAGGCCGGGCACCGGGACGCGGTGCCTGCGCGCCGCCGCCGGGAGACCACGTGTACGTCCTGCTCGTCGCGAGCGCGTTCAACAGCCTCACCCAGCGGGTCCACGCCGAGCTGCGCGACCACGGCCACCGGGTGGCGGTCGAACTGGCCCTGCCCGACGTCCCCCTGGCCGACACCGTGCGGCGCCACGACCCCGACCTCGTCCTCGCACCGATGCTCCGCACCGCCCTCCCCGAGGAGGTGTGGGCCGCGTACACCTGCCTCGTCGTCCACCCGGGACCGGTCGGCGACCGCGGTCCCTCCTCCCTCGACCACGCCGTCCAGGACGGCGAGACCCGCTGGGGGGTCACGGTCCTCCAGGCCAACGCCGAGATGGACGCCGGGGACGTCTGGGCCGCCGCCGAATGCCCGGTACCGCCCGTCGGCAAGAGCGACCTCTACCGCGGCGAGATCGCCGACGCGGCGCTGGAGGCCGTCCTGCTCGCCGTGGAGCGCTTCGCCTCCGGTACGTACGTCCCGCGCCCCCAGACCGGCGGCCGGGCCCGGCCGCTCGTGCGGCAGGGCGAGCGCCGGATCGACTGGCAGGCGGACGGCACCGAGCGCGTCCTGCGCGTCCTGCGCGCCGCCGACTCGCAGCCCGGCGTACGCGACCACCTGCTCGGCGCCGACTGGTTTCTGCACGGCGGACACCGCGAGGACAACCTGCGCGGCCGCCCCGGCGAACTCCTCGCCACCCGGGCCGGCGCGGTCTGCCGGGCCACGGCGGACGGGGCCGTGTGGATCCCCGAGCTGCGTGCCCCCCGGGTGCCGGGCGGGCCCGCCACGCCCCGGCTGCCCGCGACGCTCGCCCTCGCGAACCGGCCCGACCAGCCCGACCGGCCCGACTGGCTCGACCGGTCCGACCGACTGCCCCCGCTCCCGGAACTGCCCGCACCGCCCGACGCCGGCCCGTACCGCCCCGCCTGGTCCGACATCGGCTACCACGAGGAGGGCCAGGCCGGCTTCCTGTCGTTCTCCTTCCCCGGCGGCGCCATGAGCACCGCCCACTGCCGCCGCCTGCTCGACGCCTACCGGACGGCCTGCACCCGCCCCACCTCCGTCCTGGTCCTGGGCGGATGCCGCGACTTCTTCTCCAACGGCATCCACCTGGGCGTCATCGAGGCGGCCGCGGACCCCGCCGAGGAGTCCTGGGCCAACATCAACGCCATGGACGACCTCGTCGAGGCGGTGCTGACGACCACCGACCGCCTCGTGGTCGGGGCCCTCGGCGGCAACGCCGCCGCCGGCGGCGCCATGCTCGCCCTCGCCGCCGACGAGGTCTGGTGCCGCTCCGGCGTCGTCCTCAACCCCCACTACCGCCTGATGGGCCTGTACGGCTCGGAGTACTGGACGTACACCCTGCCCCGACGCGTCGGCCGCGCCCTCGCGGAGCGCCTCACCACCGAGGCCCTGCCCCTGAGTGCCGCCGCCGCGCAGCGGATCGGACTGGTCGACCGTACGGTGCCCGCCACGCCCGCGGACTTCCCCCGCGAGGCGCAGCGCCTCGCGGCCCGGCTCGCCGCCCTCCCGGCCACCGCGTCCCGGATCGCCGCGAAGAAGGCCGCACGCGAGCGCGACGAGGCGCGGCGCCCGCTGGCCGCCCACCGGGAGGCCGAGCTGGCGCGGATGCGGCGGACCTTCTTCGACCCGCACGCCCCCTACCACGCCCTGCGCCGCGCCTTCGTCCGCAAGGAACGCCCGGCCGCGACTGCGCCGCACCTGGCCCGCGCGGCCGCGGACCGGCGCGGCGTCACTGGACTGGCCGTACCAGACGAGGCGCCCGGCCCCGGCAGCTGTTAGCAAGAAATGTGGAGCCGAGGCAGACCGCCTCCACCGCCCCACCCCTCTCACCCGATCCCCTCCCCGAGGAGGCAGCGCATGGCCGCAGTGACGAAGGACCCGGTCGACGACCCCGTGATCCACATCCTCTGGATCAACGCGGGTCTGAGCTGCGACGGCGACTCCGTGTCCCTGACGGCGGCGATGCAGCCGAGCATCGAGGAGATCGTCACCGGCACCCTGCCGGGCCTCCCCAAAATCGCCGTGCACTGGCCCCTGATCGACTTCGAATGCGGTCCGGTCGGCGGCGCGGACACCTTCATCGAGTGGTTCTTCAAGGGCGAGCGCGGCGAGATCGACCCGTTCGTCCTCGTCGTGGAGGGCTCGATCCCCAACGAGTCGATCAAGCCCGAGGGCTACTGGTGCGGGTTCGGCGACGACCCGGAGACCGGGCAGCCCATCACCACCAGCGAGTGGATCGACCGGCTGGCGCCCAAGGCCCTCGCCGTCGTCGCCATCGGCACCTGCGCCACGTACGGCGGCATCCACGCCATGGAAGGCAACCCGACGGGCGCCATGGGCGTGCCCGACTACCTGGGCTGGGACTGGACCTCGCAGGCCGGCATCCCCATCGTGTGCGTGCCGGGCTGTCCGATCCAGCCGGACAACTTCTCGGAGACCCTGACCTACCTGCTCTACCAGGCGGCCGGCTCGGCCCCGATGATCCCCCTCGACGACAAGCTGCGCCCCACCTGGCTGTTCGGGGCGACCGTGCACGAGGGCTGCGACCGCGCCGGCTACTACGAGCAGGGCCAGTTCGCCAACACCTACGACTCCCCGAAGTGCCTGGTCAAGCTGGGCTGCTGGGGTCCCGTCGTGAAGTGCAACGTCCCCAAGCGCGGCTGGATGAACGGCATCGGCGGCTGCCCCAACGTCGGCGGCATCTGCATCGCCTGCACCATGCCCGGCTTCCCCGACAAGTTCATGCCCTTCATGGACGAGCCCCCCGGCGCGAAGGTCTCCGTCACCGCGAGCGGGGCGTACGGGGCGCTGATCCGCAAGCTCCGCTCGGTCACCGCCCACACCGTGGACGAGGAGCCGAAGTGGCGCCGGGCCGGCCGGAGCCTGACCACGGGCTACCGCCCGCCCTGGTGACGGCCCGCTCCGCCCGCACACCCGCAGACAACGCCCCGCACGCCCCGCACGTACCGAAGAAGGGTCACGGCAGCAACGATGGCACCGAACACGAAGACGGCCGGCGACGGCAGCGGCCTGGTGGAGATGGCCTGGGATCCGATCACCAGGATCGTGGGCAGCCTCGGCATCCACACGAAGATCGACTTCAAGCAGAAGCGGGTCGCGGAGTGCTACAGCACCTCGTCGGTCTTCCGCGGCTACAGCGTCTTCATGCGCGGCAAGGACCCCCGCGACGCACACTTCATCACCAGCCGCATCTGCGGGATCTGCGGTGACAACCACGCCACCTGCTCCGTCTACGCGCAGAACATGGCCTACGGGGTGAAGCCGCCGCACCTCGGCGAGTGGATCATCAACCTGGGCGAGTCCGCGGAGTACATGTTCGACCACAACATCTTCCAGGAGAACCTGGTCGGGGTCGACTACTGCGAGAAGATGGTCCGCGAGACCAACCCCGGCGTCCTGGAGCTGGCCGAGCGCACCGAGGCCCCGCACGCGGGCGAGCACGGCTACCGCACCATCGCGGACATCATGCGCTCCCTCAACCCCATCGAGGGCGAGTTCTACCGCGAGGCCCTCCAGGTCAGCCGCTACACGCGGGAGATGTTCTGCCTGATGGAGGGGCGGCACGTACACCCCTCAACGCTCTACCCGGGCGGCGTCGGCACCATCGCCTCCGTCCAGCTCTTCACGGACTACATGAGTCGCCTCATGCGCTATGTCGAGTTCATGAAGCGCGTCGTCCCGCTCCACGACGACCTCTTCGACTTCTTCTACGAGGCCCTGCCCGGCTACGAGGAGGTCGGCCGCCGCCGGGTGCTGCTGGGCTGCTGGGGCGCCCTCAACGACCCCGAGCACTGCGACTTCACCTACGCCAACATGACCGACTGGGGACGGAAGATGTTCGTCACCCCGGGCGTCGTCGTGGACGGCAAACTCGTCACCAACGACCTCACCGAGATCAACCTCGGCATCCGCATCCTGCTCGGCAGCTCGTACTACGACGACTGGGAGGGCAAGGAGCAGTTCGTCACGCACGACCCGCTCGGCAACCCGGTCGACCCCCGCCACCCGTGGAACCAGCACACCATCCCGGCCCCGCAGAAGCGCAACTTCGACGACAAGTACAGCTGGGTGATGTCGCCCCGCTGGTTCGACGGCAAGGACCACCTCGCCCTCGACACCGGCGGCGGCCCCATCGCCCGCCTGTGGTCCACGGCCCTGTCCGGCCTCGTCGACGTCGGCTACGTCAAGGCCACCGGGCACAGCGTCGTCATCAACCTGCCCCGCACGATGACCAAGCCCGAGACCCGCTTCGAGTGGAAGATCCCGAAGTGGAGCAACGCGCTGGAACGCAACCGCGCCCGCACCTACTTCCAGGCGTACGCCGCCGCCATCGCCCTGCACTGCGCCGAGAAGGGCCTCGCCGAGGTCCGCGCCGGACGCACCCAGACCTGGGAGAAGTTCGAGGTGCCCGACGAGTCCATCGGCGTCGGCTTCACCGAGGCCGTCCGCGGCGTCCTCTCGCACCACATGGTCATCCGCGACGGCAAGATCGCCAACTACCACCCCTACCCGCCGACGCCGTGGAACGCCAGCACCCGCGACACCTTCGGCACGCCCGGACCGTACGAGGACGCCGTGCAGAACACCCCGATCTTCGAGGAGAACACCCCGGAGAACTTCAAGGGCATCGACATCATGCGCGCCGTGCGCAGCTTCGACCCCTGCCTGCCCTGCGGCGTCCACATGTACGTCGGCGGCGGCAGGACCGTGAAGACGATGCACGTCCCCACCGGCCTGAGCGGACTGGGCGGATGAGCGCGGCGCTCGACGCCCGGGAGGCGGGCCGCCGCGTCGAGGAGGTCCTCGACCGGCTGGCCGCCACCGGCGACCGCGAGGCGTGCGAGGCCGCCGAGGAACTGGTGCGGGTGCTCATGGAGTTCTACGGCGCCGGGCTCGCCCGGATCGCGCAGAAGCTGGGCGACGGCCCGCTGGCCGCGGCCGCGGACGACGAGCTCGTGGCGAGCCTGCTCTCCCTGCACGGCCTGCACCCCGAGGACGTGCACACCCGGATCGGCCGCGCCCTGGCCGGCGCCCCCGACCCGGTGGAGCTGCTCGGCTTCGACGAGGCCACCGGTGTCCTGCGGCTGCGCCCCGCGGCCGCCCCCACCGGCTGCGGCTGCGGCCCCGGCGGAGCGGAAACCGCCCGGCGGACCCTGGAGGACGCCCTGACCTGCTTCGCCCCCGAGGTGACGAGCGTGGAGATGGAGCCCGCACCGGCTCAGCAGCCCGCGCTCCTGCAGATCGGCACCCGGCCGCACAGCCCGGCGCGGGTCTCGTGAGCGGGCCAGCCCTGCGCACGGGAGGCCCGCGCGGGCTGCGCCGGTTCGCCGGCCCGCGCCCGCCGAAGCCCGAGACCTGCGAGCTGTGCGGGGTGGCGGTGCCCCCGGACGGGCACCGCCACCTGGTGGAGACCGAGAAGCGGACACTGGTCTGCGCCTGCACCGCCTGCTCGCTGCTGTTCGACCGGCCCGGCACCCGGACCGGCCGCTACCGGGCGGTCCCCGACCGCTACCTGACCGACCCGGACCACCGGCTCGACGCCGGCGTGTGGGAACGGCTCCAGATCCCCGTCGGCGTCGCCTTCTTCTTCCGCAACGCCGCACTGGACCGGCTGGTCGCCCTCTACCCCAGCCCGGCCGGCGCGACCGAGAGCGAACTCGATCCGCAGACCTGGCAGCAGGTACTCGACGCCGGCCCGCTGGCCGCCCTGCTCGAACCCGACACCGAAGCCCTGCTCGTGCACCGCTGGGAAGGCCGCTCCGGCTGCTACCTCGTGCCGATCGACGCCTGCTACGAACTGGTCGGCCGGATGCGGATGCTGTGGCAGGGCTTCGACGGAGGAGCCGAGGCCCGGGCCGCGCTCGGCGCCTTCTTCGACGACGTCGAACGGCGGGCCCGGCCCGTGGCCCCCGCAGCACCCGCGGAGGACCGGTCATGACGGGCTTCGGCTTCACCTGCACCGGGGTGCGGGCCGACCCGTACGCCGCCGGCCCCACCCTCGTCTTCCGGCTCCGCGTGACCGCCGACCCGGACACCCGCGTGCACGCCCTGGCGCTGCGCTGCCAGATCCGCATCGAACCGGCCCGGCGCGGCTACGGCCCCGCCGAGGCGGCAGGCCTCGCCGACCTGTTCGGGGAACGCTCCCGCTGGGGCACCAGCCTCCAGCCCGTGCAGTTCGCCCAGGTGGCGGTCATGGTGCCCGGCTTCACCGGGGAGACCGAGACCGACCTGGTCGTACCCTGCACCTACGACATGGACATCGCCGCGACCCGGTACTTCGAGGCCCTCCAGGCCGGCGAAGTACCCCTGCTGATGCTGTTCTCCGGCACCGCCTTCACCGGCGACGCCGGCTTCCGCGTCGAGCCGGTGCCGTGGGACCGCGAAGCCGCGTACCGGATGCCCGTGGCGGTCTGGCGCGAGATGGTCGAGCAGCACTTCCCCGGCTGCGGCTGGCTCCGGCTGCCCCGCGACACCATGGCCGAGCTGCTCGCCTACCGCTCCCGCCACGCGCTCGCCTCCTGGGAGGCGACCGTACGCGCCCTGCTGGACTCCTCGGACTCCTCGGACGCGTCGGATGCGGCGCGGCCCGCCCCGCCCGGAGCCGTCCGGCCGGGTGCGCTGCGTCCGCGCCTCACCGAGAGGACGGCCCCGTGACCACGAGCACCGCCGCGGACGCCCGTTTCGCCGCCGCCCGGCAGGTGGCCGACGCCGTCCTCCTCGAGGGCTACGTGCTCTACCCGTACCGCGCCTCCGCCGCGAAGAACCGGATGCGCTGGCAGTTCGGGGTCCTCGTACCCCCGGCGTGGGGCCCGGCCCACGGCGAGCACGCCTTCCAGCGGACCGAGGTCCTGATGGAGCCGAAGGGCGACGCGACGCTCGCCCTGGAGCTGCGGTTCCTGCACGCGCAGCGGCGCACGGTCCAGCAGGCCCTGGCGGGCGGCGGGTTCACCGACGTCGACGAGCTGCACCTCTGCGACCGGGTCCTCGTCCCCTGGGACGAGGGAGCGGAGGAGCGGGTCGAACTGAGCGTCCCCGTCAGCGGGTTGGCCGGTGACGGCATCCGCGTGCCGTTCGCCCGCCCCGCCCGCGACGACGTCGAGGACGTCCTGGGCGCCGACGGGCGCACGGCGGGCCGCCTGGTGCGGCGCACCGAGGCGATCGAGGGCGTCCTGCGGCTGCGTGCCGTGGAACTCGACGGCGCCTACCGGGTGTTCCGGCTCACGGCGGTCGTGGAGAACACCAGCCCGTGGACCCCCGCGGACGGATCCGGCGCCGACCGGGAGGCGGCCCTGCCCCGCTCGCTGGTCGCCGCCCACCTCCTGCTGGGACTCGACTCCGGTTCCTTCCTGTCGATGACCGACCCGCCCGAATGGGCCCGGGAGGCCGTCGCCGCCTGCGAGAACCGCCACACCTGGCCGGTGCTCGCCGGCGAGGCCGGCCGCGCCGACGTGGTCCTGTCCTCCCCGATCATCCTGGAGGACCACCCGGCCATCGCCCCCGAGAGCGCGGGCGCCATGTACGACGCCACCGAGATCGACGAGATCCTCGCCCTGCGGACGGCGGCCCTGACCGATCAGGAGAAGCGCGAGGCGCGGGGCACCGACGCCCGGGCGGCAGCCGTCATCGACCTCGCCGACTCCCTGCCCCCCGAGGTGCTGGAACGGCTGCACGGCGCGGTGCGCTCCCTGCGGGAGGCCACCGGCCCGGACGGCCCGCGGGAGATCTCCGAGATCCCCGACGAGGAGGCGGTGTTCAGGCCGGACACCCCGTGGTGGGATCCGGCCGGCACCGCCGACCCGGCCCGCGACCGCGACCGCGTCACCGTCGACGGCGCCCCCGTGGGCCCCGGCAGCCGGGTCGTGCTCCGACCCGGACCGCGCCGCACCGACGCCCAGGACCTCTTCCTCCACGGCCGCACCGCGCACGTCGAGGCCGTCCTGCACGACGTCGACGGGGGAGTGCACCTCGCCGTCACCGTGGAGGACGACCCCGGCGCGGACATCCGCCGGGAACAGGGCCGCTTCCTCTACTTCCAGCCCGACGAGGTCACCCTGCCGGAGGACGCGTGAGCCCCAAGGTCCTGATCGCGGGCATCGGCAACGTCTTCCTCGGCGACGACGGCTTCGGCGTGGAGACCGTACGCGCCCTGTCCGCGCAGCCGCTGCCCGACGGGGTCGAGGTGGTCGACTTCGGCGTGCGCGGGGTCCACCTCGCCTACCAGCTCCTCGACGGCTACGACACGCTCGTCCTGGTCGACGCCACCGCCCGGGGCGGCGAACCGGGCACGCTCTACCTCATCGAGGCGGAAGCGGCAGCCGGCGCGGGTGCGGGTGCGTGCGCCGATGCCGGTACGCAGGCCGCCGGACCCGGCGAGGGGCCCGTACTCGACGGCCACCACATGTCGCCCGACACCGTCCTCGCCCTGCTGGACACCCTGTGCGCCGGAACGGGCGCCACCCCTCCGCGGCGCACGCTGGTCCTCGGCTGCGAACCGGCCTGCGTCGAGGAGGGCATCGGGCTGAGCGCGCCCGTGGCCGCCGCCGTCCCGGAGGCCGTGCGCATGGCCCTCGACCTGCTCGACCGCCCCTCTTCCGACGAAGTCGGCTCACCCGGCCGTGAACTGAGGAGAACCCCATGAAGAAGGCCGTCATCAGCGGGGCCGCGGTCGCCGCCCTCGCCGCCGTCGTGCTCCAGGTCTTTCCCGACCTCAGGCGCTACCTGCGCATGCGCAGGATGTGACGCCGCACGGCGCCGCGCCCCCGCCGAACGGCGTACGGGGGTGCGGCGCACCGGCGTGCCCGACCGCCCCGCCTCCGCCCCGCCGGTGTAATGAGCCCCGGCAGGAAGGAGTCCGATGCACGAGATGTCGATCGCCATGGCCGTCGTGGGCCAGGTGGAAGAAGCCGCCGGGGCGGCCGGCGCGCACGCCGTCACGTCCGTACGGCTCCGGGTGGGCGAGTTGGCGGGGGTGGTTCCCGACGCGCTGGCCTTCTGCTTCGAACTGGCCTGTGCCGGAACGGTTCTCGACGGAGCCGAGCTCGTCACCGAATCCGTGGCGGCCCGCGCCCGCTGCGCGACCTGCCCCGACACCTGGGCCGTGGGGATGCCCCCCGAGCTGTGCTGCCCCGGATGCGGCAGGGCCACGGACGTGGAACTGCTGTCGGGCCGCGAGCTGGAGATCCTCAGCGTCCGCTGGGAGGACGGCCCCGCCGGTGCCCGTACCCGCGAACCGATGCCCGAGGAGGCCTGAACATGTGCCGAGTGGTCGATCTGCGGCAGGCGGTACTCGCCAAGAACGACGACGCCGCCCGGGCCCTGCGCGCCGGACTCACCGCCCGCGGTACGACGGTGGTCAACCTGCTCTCCAGCCCCGGCAGCGGCAAGACGGCGCTCCTGGAGCGCGAACTGCTCCTGGCACGCGGCCGGTCGGTGCCGGTCGCCGCCCTCACCGCCGACCTGGCCACCGAGAACGACGCGCTGCGGCTGGCCCGTTCGGGCGTACCGGTCAAGCAGGTCCTCACGGACGGGCTGTGCCACCTGGAGGCCGCGATGCTCGGCCGGCACCTGGACGGCTGGCTGCCCGAGGACACCCGGATCCTCTTCGTGGAGAACGTGGGGAACCTGGTCTGCCCGGCAGGTTACGACCTGGGGGAGTCGCTGCGGGTGGTGCTCGCCTCGGTGACCGAGGGCGAGGACAAGCCGCTGAAGTACCCGACCGCCTTCGGGCTGGCGCAGCTGGTGGTCGTCACCAAGACCGACATCGCGCAGGCCGTCGAGTTCGACGAGGCGGCCTTCCGCGCCAACGTCGAACGGGTCAATCCCGGTGTGGAGATCGTCATGACCTCGGCCCGCGGGGGCGAGGGCCTCGGGATCCTGCTGGACCGGGCGCTGGCGGCCGGGAACGGGGCGGTGACGCACACCCCGGTGATGGCCGGCGGGCGGCAGCACGCGCAGAGCCACGACCACGACCACGGGCACGGCCACGACCACGGGCACGGCCACGACCACGGGCACGGCCACGACCACGGGCACGGCCACGGGCACGGCCACGGTCACGGGTACGGCCACGACCACGGGCACGGCCACGACCACGGGCACGGCCACGGGCACGGCCACGGTCACGGGTACGGGTACGGTCATGATCACGGGTCCGACCACCATCACCACCACCCCGGGCCCGCCCACCCCCACCGCCCCGACCGGGCTCCCGGCTCCGATCACGCCGACCACGCTCCCGGTCCGGACCACGCTCACGAGCCCCCGCACGTCCGGCCCGCCGCGCAGCCCCGCTGATGGGGGCGGTCCAGCGCCGCCGCGTCACCGTCCGCGGCGTGGTCCAGGGCGTCGGCTTCCGCCCCTACCTCTACACGCGTGCGACCGGGCTCGGCCTCGCCGGGCACGTCACCAACACCCCCGAGGGCGTCGTCGCCGAGGTCGAGGGCGCCCCGGCCGCCGTCTCCCGGTTCTGCGAGCACCTCGCGGCGGACGCACCCCCGCTGGCCGTCGTGGACGCCGTCGACCACCACGAGGTGCCCGTCGCGGGCGGCACCGGCTTCACCATCGTCGCCTCCCGGACCGGCGGCCCCGCGCGGACGCTC
This sequence comes from Streptomyces amritsarensis, assembly GCF_001953875.1. Classification (GTDB taxonomy): domain Bacteria; phylum Actinomycetota; class Actinomycetes; order Streptomycetales; family Streptomycetaceae; genus Streptomyces; species Streptomyces amritsarensis. The sequence continues at coordinate 40,664 of NZ_MQUR01000039.1, read as the reverse complement.
GTCTCCCCGGACGTGGCCACCTGCGCCGACTGCCTCGCCGAACTCGCCGACCCCGCCGACCGGCGACACCGGCACCCGTTCATCACCTGCACCCACTGCGGGCCGCGGTTCACCATCGTCACCGGGCTGCCCTACGACCGCGCCCACACCACCATGGCCCGCTTCCCCATGTGCCCCGACTGCGCCCGCGAGTACGGCGATCCCGCCGACCGCCGCTTCCACGCCCAGCCGGTCGCCTGCCCGGCCTGCGGCCCCCGGCTGGCGCTGCTCACCGGGCGGCCCCCCTGTGCCGCCCCGGACGGGGACCCGATCGCCGGAGCCCGCCGGCTCCTGGCGGCCGGGGCGATCCTCGCCGTCAAGGGCCTCGGCGGCTACCACCTCGCCTGCGACGCCACCCACCCCGGTGCCGTCGCCGAGCTGCGCCGCCGCAAGGCCCGCGGCGACAAGCCCTTCGCCCTGATGGCCCGGGACCTCGCGGACGCCGAACAGTACGCGCACATCGGCCCCGAGGAGCGCGCCCTCCTGGAGGGCGGTGTACGGCCCATCGTGCTGCTGCGCCGCCGTGCCGCCGCGGACTCCGCGGACCTCGCGGGCGTGCCGGGCGTACTCGCCGACGGTGTCGCCCCGCGCTGTCCCGACCTCGGCGTGATGCTCCCGTACACCCCCGTCCACCACCTGCTGCTCGGCCTGCCCGGTGACCCGCCGGGCCCGCGGCTGCTGGTCATGACCAGCGGCAACCTCGCCGGGGAACCCATCGTCACCGACGACGGCGAGGCCCTGGAGCGGCTCGCCGGCCTCGCCGACGCCTGGCTCACCCACGACCGCCCCATCCACGTGCCGTGCGACGACTCCGTGGTGCGGGTCTGCGACGGCGAGACGCTGACCGTACGACGCGCCCGCGGCTACGCCCCGCTCCCGATGGCCCTGCCCCTGCCCGTTCCCGCGACCCTCGCCGCCGGCGGCGACCTGAAGAACACCTTCTGCCTCGGCGAGGGACGCCGGGCCTGGCTGTCCGCCCACATCGGCGACATGGACGACCTCGCCACCCAGTACGCCCTCGAACGCGCCGAGCGGCAACTGGAGTCCATCACCGGCGTCACGCCCGCGCTCCTCGCGGCGGACCGGCACCCGGGCTACCGCTCCACCGGGTGGGCGCGGCGCACCGCCGGATCCCGGCCGCTGGTCCGCGTGCAGCACCACCACGCGCACATCGCCTCCGCCCTCGCGGAACACGGCCTGGACGGCGCGCACCCGGTGATCGGAGTCGCCTTCGACGGCACCGGCTACGGCGACGACGGCGCCGTGTGGGGCGGCGAGGTCCTCCTCGCCGACTACGCGCGCTACACCCGCTTCGCCCACCTCGGCTACGTCCCGCTGCCCGGCGGTGACGCGGCCGTGCACCGCCCGTACCGGATGGCCCTGGCCCACCTGTGGGCCGCCGGCCTGGCCCGCACCCCGGACCTGCCGTGCGTCGCCGCCTGCCCGCCCGACGAACTGCGCGTACTGGAACGCCAGCTGGAGCGCGGCCTGAACTGCGTCCCGACCTCCAGCATGGGGCGGCTCTTCGACGCCGTCTCCTCCCTCTCCGGCGTCTGCCACCACGCCGGCTACGAGGCGCAGGCCGCGATCGAGCTGGAGGCCGCCGCCCTCGGCGCAGCCGCGGCCGGCCCCGACTACGCCTTCGGGCTGCGCGTCCCCCGGCACCCCGCCACCGGCCCGGTGGTCGCCGACCCGGCGCCGCTGCTGGCGGCCGTGGCGGCCGACGTCCGCGCGGGCACGGACCCGGGGCTGATCGCCGCCGGCTTCCACGCCGGCGTCACCGACCTCGTCGTGCGGCTCTGCGCACTCGCCCGCGAACGGCACGGCCTGGACACCGTCGCGCTGACCGGCGGCGTCTTCGCCAACACCCTGCTGTCCTCGGCGTGCGCCCGCACCCTGCGGGCCGGCGGGTTCACCGTCCTGCGCCACGGCCGGGTCCCCCCGAACGACGGCGGCCTGTCCCTCGGCCAGCTCATGGTGGCGGCCGCCACCCCGGATCAGCACCCGCACCACCCGCGCCACCCACAGCAAGGAGAAGCCCATGTGCCTGGCGGTACCCGGCAGAGTGCTTGACATCGGGGAGAAGGACGGCACCCGCATGGCCACCGTCGACTTCGGCGGGGTGCAGAAGGAGGTCTGCCTGGAGTACCTGCCGGACCTCCGGGTGGGCGAGTACGCCATCGTCCACGTGGGGTTCGCCCTCCAGCGCCTCGACGAGGAGTCGGCCCGCCAGACCCTGGCGCTCTTCGAGGAACTCGGCATGCTCCAGGAGGAGTTCGGCGACCCGTGGGAGCAGGCGGCCGCCCAGGCCGGCGCGGACTCGCCCTGGCCCTTCGCCGACGGGCCGTACGCGGGCGAGGCCGCCGCGGCGCAGCGCGTCCAGGACCCGTACCCGTACGCCCAGGAGGAAGGCCGGCCGTGAAGTACATCGAAGAGTTCCAGGACCCGGCCCTCGCGCGCCGGCTGCTCGACGACATCCACGCCACCGTGACCCGCCCCTGGGCCCTCATGGAGGTCTGCGGCGGCCAGACCCACACCATCATCCGGCACGGCATCGACCAACTCCTCCCCGAACAGGTGGAGTTGATCCACGGGCCGGGCTGTCCGGTGTGCGTCACCCCGCTCGAGGTCATCGACAAGGCCCTGGAGATCGCCTCCCGCCCAGACGTGATCTTCTGCTCCTTCGGGGACATGCTCCGGGTGCCCGGCACCGGCCGCGACCTGTTCCAGGTGCGCAGCGAGGGCGGCGACGTACGCGTCGTCTACTCCCCGCTCGACGCCCTGCGCGTCGCCCGGGAGAACCCGCAGCGCCAGGTGGTGTTCTTCGGCATCGGCTTCGAGACCACCGCCCCGCCCAACGCGATGACGGTCCACCAGGCGAAGAAGCTCGGCATCCGCAACTTCAGCCTCCTGGTCTCCCACGTCCGGGTGCCCCCGGCCATCGAGGCGATCATGCGGTCGCCGAGCTGCCGCGTCCAGGGCTTCCTGGCCGCCGGCCACGTGTGCAGCGTCATGGGTGTCGGCGAGTACCCCGAGCTGGCCGCGCGCCACCGCGTACCCATCGTGGTGACGGGATTCGAGCCGCTGGACATCCTGGAGGGCGTACGCCGGGCCGTGCGGCAGCTGGAACGCGGCGAACACACCGTCGACAACGCCTACGCGCGCGCCGTCCGCCCGGAGGGCAACCCGGCGGCCCTCGCCATGCTGGAGGACGTCTTCGAGGTCACCGACCGGGCCTGGCGCGGCATCGGCGTGATCCCGGACAGCGGGTGGCGGCTGTCCGACCGCTACCGCGACTTCGACGCCGAACACCGCTTCGCGGTCAGCGGCATCGACACCCGGGAGCCGGCCGAGTGCCGCAGCGGCGAGGTGCTCCAGGGACTGCTGAAACCACACGAGTGCGAGGCCTTCGGCACCCTGTGCACCCCGCGCAGCCCGCTCGGCGCCACGATGGTCTCCAGCGAGGGGGCCTGCGCCGCGTACTACCTCTACCGGCGGCTGGAGCTGGGGCCCGCCCCCTCCGCCGCGACCACCCCGCTGGAGGCGAGCCCCGTTGTCTGACGCCGCTACCACCCTCGACATCACCGGCTGGACCTGCCCGGCCCCGCTGCGCGACCGCCCCCGCGTGGTGATGGGCCACGGCGGCGGCGGCGCGCTCTCCGCGGAGCTGGTCCAGCACCTCTTCGCCCCCGCCTTCGGCGGTGACGTGCTGGCCCAGCTGGGTGACTCCGCGGCCGTCTCCCTCGGCGGCGTCCGCCTGGCCTTCTCCACCGACTCCTACGTGGTGCGTCCGCTCTTCTTCCCCGGCGGCTCGATCGGGGACCTCGCGGTCAACGGCACCGTGAACGACCTGGCCATGAGCGGGGCGCAGGCGGCATACCTGTCCTGCGGCTTCATCCTGGAGGAGGGGGTGGAGATGTCCGTGGTGGCGCGTGTCGCCGAGGCCATGGGCGCCGCGGCGCGCGCGGCGGGCGTGGAGGTCGCCACCGGCGACACCAAGGTCGTCGAGGCGGGCCACGGCGACGGCGTGTACGTCAACACCGCGGGCATCGGGATCATCCCCGACGGCGTGGACCTGCGTCCGCAGCGGGTCGTACCGGGCGACGTGGTGATCGTCAGCGGCGGGATCGGCCTCCACGGGGTGGCGATCATGAGTGTCCGCGAAGGCCTGGAGTTCGGCGTGGACGTCGAGAGCGACTGCGCCGCCCTCGGCGGTCTTGTCCAGAGCATGCTCGCCGTCACCCCTGACCTGCACGTGCTGCGCGATCCCACCCGGGGCGGCCTGGCCGCCTCCCTGAACGAGATCGCGGCCGCCTCGGGTACCGGTGTCGTGATCCACGAGCGCAGCGTCCCGGTGCCCGCGGCCGTCGCCAACGCGTGCGCGATCCTCGGCCTCGACCCGCTGTACGTGGCGAACGAGGGCAAGCTCGTGGCCTTCGTGCCGCGGGAGCACGCCGAGGCCGTACTGGACGCGATGCGCGCCCACCCGCTGGGCCGCGGCGCGGCGGTGGTCGGCGAGGCCGTGGACGCCCACCCGGGCCTGGTCGTGGCCCGTACCGCCCTCGGCGGCACCCGCGTGGTCGACCTCCCGATCGGCGAGCAACTGCCGCGCATCTGCTGACGCCCCGCCCGCCCGCCTCCGGGCAGTAGGCCGGCCGATCCCCCGCGCCTCGCCGACGCCGCCGGGGTCCGGGCCGGGCTGGGCCGACCTGGTCGCGGGCCTGCCCGGCGCTGGTCACGGGCCCGCGCGGCTCTGGGCAACAGGCCGATTCTCCGTCTGTCGCCGTCGCCGCCGGGGCCCGGCCGAGCCGGGCCGACCTGGTCACGTGCCCGCCCGGTGCCGGCGCCGCCGGGGTCCGGCCGAGCCGGGCCGACCTGGTCACGTGCCCGCCCGGTGCCGGCGCCGCCGGGGTCCGGCCGGGCTGGGCTGGTCTGGGTACGGCCTGCCCGGGGCTGGTCACGAGCCCGTCCGGCTCCGGGCAAAAGGCCGATCCTCCGCCCGTCGCGGGTCCGGCCGCTGGGCTGGCCTGGGCACGGGCCTGGCCGGCGCTGGTCTGCCCGGCGGCGGCTCCCCGGCCACGGGCGCGGCCTGCCTCGGTCCCCGCCGGGCGGCAAGGGCGTGGCCGGGCGGGAGCCGGGGTGGTTTCCCGTCGGTCAGCGGTCGTCGCGCAGATCGTCGAGGTCCTGTTCGTCCAGGTCCCGCATTACGTCCCGCATCGTCGCGTCCTCGCGACCCCGTTCGTGCGCGATCTCGTCCGGGGTGCGCGGGCGGCCGCCCGTCTTCATCCGGTCCGGATTCGGGGACCGCCCCCGGATCCGCTCCTCGCGCCCGCTGCCCGGCGTACGGCTGCTCTTCTCGCCCCTGTCGCCATGCATGACCGCTCACACCCCTTCCGTGCGCGCAGGTCCCCAAGCTGCGGCTACCCCTCCGCCGCCGCCCAAACCCGGGCGCGGCGCAGACACCGCCGACCCGGGAGGACCGTTCGAGCTGCCGACGGGCATGGGTGGCTCCTCCTCGCCCCTGCGGAGCCCCTGAGCCCCTGAGCCACAGGGCGGCAGGGTGTCAGCTCCTGGCGCCCGGAGTTCCCGGGACGACGTGGTCGCGGCGTACGCGGTCCGCGTTGGCCCGCTCCACCCGCTCCGCGTCGAGCGGCGGCCGCCCCGCGTCGCTGCCCGTCCGGGACGGGACCCCCGGCTGCCGGCCGTGGTCGTCCGCCGTGCCGCCCTCGTGCCGGAGCGCTGGCCTGGGCGACGCGTCCCGGGGACCCGGCCCGGTCCCGTGTTCGGGCCCGGGGTCCTGCGGCATCACCTCGCGCACCGCGCGCTCGGCCCGTGCCGCATCGGGGACCGAGACGGCCACCCGCCGGAACGGCGCGCCCTCGGCCAGTTCCAGGCAGAGCACCGTGCTCTGTGCCTTCACCGCGATGAAGTCCTTGCCGTCGGGCCGGTTGCGGACCCCGCTGCACCGCCCCGGCGACCACGTTCCGGAACCGGCCCGGCCGCGCAGGACGCGCCACCAGCTCCGCTCGACGTGCACCTCGCGCAGGGCCGACACCGGTACCCGTATCTGTCGCCGCCGCGCGGCCAGGCCCTCGCGCAGCCCCAGCCGCACGACGACCTCGCCCCCTTTCACCGTCACATGTGCCATGGCAGCCACCGCCTTCCTACGGTGCGGCTCCCCTCCGAACACCGTACCCACGCCTGGCCGCCACCGAGCGCGCAGAGCGGTCCGAGCGCCCCGGGCCCGGAGGTTTCGACGCGGCGGCAGTGGCAAGGCGCCTGGCATGGTGCGCATCGGATACACGATGATGACCGAGCGGGCCAGCCCCCGGGACCTGGTGGACCACGTGGTGGGGGCCGAGCGGGCGGGCTTTGACTTCTCGGTGGCCTCCGACCACTACTTCTCCTGGCTGGACTCCCAGGGCCACGCCCCCTACGTATGGAGCGTCCTGGGTGCCGCCGCGCAGGCCACCACCTCGGATCCCGCTCATGACGTACGTGACCTGTCCGGCCTTCTGCTACCACCCCGCGGTGGTCGCGCAGAAGGCCGCCACGATGCAGATCCTGTCGCAGGGCCGCTTCAGGCTCGGGCTCGGCTCGGGCGAGAACCTGAACGAGCACGTCGTCGGCCCGGGCTGGCCGGCCGCCCACGTGCGTCTGGAGCGGCTCGAAGAGGCGGTGGGGATCGTGCGCTCCCTCCTGGACGGTGACCTCGTCAGCCATCACGGCACCCACTTCGACGTCGAGGACGCCAGACTGTGGGACCTCCCCGACGTACCGCCGCCGATCGGGATCGCGGCCTCCGGCCCGGCCTCCTGCGCGCTCGCGGGGCGGACCGCGCGGCCCGGCTGCGCCGGTCGGACCGGTTCGGACCGGTCGGGGCGGTCGGGGCGGTCAGGCGGTGATGCCCACCTTGTCGTACGCCTGGTCGATCGCCGCCTGCGCGGCGCTCTGCAGCTCGGGGTTCCCGAAGAGGTACGTGCCGGTGACGTCCCGCAGGGCGCGCCGCATGTCCGAGAAGTCCGACTCCCTCAGCAGCCGCACCAGGGCGAGGTAGATCAGCAGCGCCCACTCCTCGACCTTGAGGACCGGCCGGCCCTCATCGTCCACCGAGGTGAGCAGGTTGAACATGGCCTTGTTGTGGATGTTGCTGTTGGTGTGTACACCGCCGTTGTCGCTCGACGTGACCAGGAAGTCGTCCATGTGGTCGGGATCGCCCGTCCGGGTGGGATCGCTCATGTCGCGCAGCGGTTTCCCGTTGCCGCCCAACCCGGCTCCGATCTCCCAGCTCCAGGTGCCGACGTCGCTGCGGTCCGGCGCCTCGTACCAGTTGGCGATGAGGACGCCCATCGTGTCCGACAGCGACTCGTTCAGGGCGCCGGACTGGTCCTGGTAGATCAGGTCGCTGGAGGTCTCGATCACCCCGTGGGTCATCTCGTGTGCGATGACGTCGAGATGCTTGGCCAGGCTGACCAGCCGGCCTCCCTCCGACACCTGGCCGTACCACATCCGCCTGTCGAACCAGACCGCGTTGAACCACTCGGGCCCAGGGCCGTCCAGGCGGTAGGTGCAGTTGACCAGGGAGACCAGGTCCATGTCGGCATCGTCGATACCGTTGCGGAAGAGCTGGTCGCGGTAGTACCTCTCCACCCGCTCGGCATTGACGTGCGCCGAGACCCCGGCCCGGTGGCCGGCGCCGAAGTCCGCCTGCGGCGAGCCGATCGCCGCGGTCGGCGGCGGGGCGGTGTCGATGTCCGCGAATTCCATGTCGTAGGTGACGATCTGCCGCCACTTGTCGTGCAGGAGGAAGGAGCCGTTCTGCCGGCTGCCGTGGAACCGCTGCCGGGCGCTGACCTCGTCCTCGCCCTCCAGCCTGATCGGTACGGTGATCGTGGGGGACATCCCGTAGGACTTGAGGATCTCGCCGGAGTGCGCGTCGACGAGGTATCCGGTGAGCGGGAATGCCTCGCGCGGCGACGCCCCGAGGCCATGACCGCGCTGGCCTGCCTCCCGGCGGTTCTCCGGCAGTTGGGCCGGTACCTCGCGCAGGTGCCACTGGTCGTTGCGGTTGACGTACGTCAGGGTGGGCGGCGGCAGCGCCGAGGCGTCGACCGTGGTGCCGGTCGCCGTCCTGACGCGTTCCAGAGCTTCCGTGCCCGACAGTTCCGGCACGGAGTCGACGCCCACGACCTCGCCGAGTCTGCCGTCCACCGACACCAGCCGCTGGTTCTCGTCGAGCTCGACCAGCACCTCGGCGCCGAAGACGGGGATCTCCTGCCGGGTCTGCTCGAAGCGGACGAGGGTGGTGCCGGTACCGGCCTGGCGGCGTTCCGTGCTCAGTACGAGATCGGGCACCCGCTCGGGCCGGTCCTCGCGAACGGCCTCACGCAGCGCCGGTGCCTCCTCCACGGCGAGCTTCTCCGCCAGGTAGAAGCGTGCGGCGGACTCGGCCGAGTTGAAACTCCGTTCGTCGACGCCCTCCGGGGCGCCCACACCGCGTACCGACTCGGGCCCGGGAGGCGCGTCCGCCTGTGGGTCGTCGGTGAAGTGATAGCGGAATCTTTCCAGCTGTGACATGACTGATCACACGACCCTCCGTGATCGCCCCCGGCTGCTGCTGCCCCGCCCCTCGCGCGCGCGTTCTCTTCACGTGCTCACTTCAAACGTCACATCAGGTGACACCGGTGGCAAGCGGACGGCCCCGCCGGGATGCACGGTGCACCCGGACCCGTGTTCGCTTCAACTGTGCGACGTTCAACGGCATTCGCAGGGTATTGCGCGGGCCCGGCCGCAGGACCACGATGGAGTGGTCGGGAGCCTGTCCTCGGAGCAGCGTGCCCGGCCACCGGCCGGGCACGTGGCCGCCGGCCCCCCGGGCTTCCGGGTCACGGAGGACTTCAGATGCCTGTGTTCCACTTCGACATAGGGGGAAATCTGGCGGATCCCCGCCTGGAGGGGGACTCGCTGACGCTCCACCCCCTGCCGCGTGTCATGGCGGCCCTCGACTCCCTCGGCGACGCTCCCAAGGGCATCCTCTCCAACCCCGGCCCGCTGGGAGAGGCCACCGTGGCGGAGGCCCTGCACCAGGCGTTCCCCGGCCGCTTCACCGACGACGATCTCGTGCACTGGGGGCCGAAGGACAGCCGGACGCTCTTCGACCGGGCGGTCGCGAGCGCACAGGCGCGGGGGGTCGAGCCCGGCGCGTGCGTCTACGTGGGCGAGGACCCCCAGGAGCGCGCCTTCGCCCGGGAAGCGGGGATGCGCACGGCGCCCCACCCGGTGTTCGCCCTCGCGGCCCTCGAGAACCGTCCCGTCCTGTGGGCCCGGATCGGGCTGCCGGAGGGCCGGGACCTGTCCGGCCTGGAGGCCGTCGTGAACGGCGCCGAGGTCGTTCCGGTGCACGTCGCCTCCGCACGGCTCGTACTCGCCATGGCCAGCACCAGCGGGGTGCAAGCACTCCAGCAAGCTGGCTACGCAGTCGACTTGCAGGGCAGCGTCGAGGACACGGTGGCCTTCCTCGTCCGCGACAACCGTCCGCTCCCGCCCGTCGAGGGGCTCGCGGACGCGCCGGCCGCGAGCCGGACGGACGCCGAAGCGGCACTGCGCGCCACGACCGTCTTCGCCTTCGTCGCAGGCGAACTGGCAGCCCTCGGAGCCCCGTCGGCCGTTCCGCTGGGGCCCGCGCCCGGCGGTGTCTACCTCGCCGCGCCGGCCGGAGCCCCGGTCGAGGAGGTCCACCTGCCCGGCGCGAAACCGGGACACACCGAACGGCTGCTGCCGGACCCGGCGCTCCTCGCCCGTCCTGCCGAGGGCCCGCCCGCAGGGCTCGTGGAGGCCTTCGACGACACCGTGCCCTCCCCGCAGACGATCGCCGCGGTCCGTGAGGCCGTGACGGCCGACGCGCTGAGCGGGTACGTGGCGCGTATCTCCGGCATCAAACCGCTGGAGGGCGACGGGTCGTTGAAGGTGCGCAGCCGGGACGCGGCGGCCGCGGACAACGCGCTGGTCGTCGAGGCGCTGGCGCGCCGCTTCGAGGAGCTGCGGCTGACCGTCCGCCTGCACCCGTTCCTGTGGCGCGGCCACCGGCTGCTGAACGTGGAGGCCGAGTACGCGGCCCCGGGCGCGGACTCCACCGTGCTCATCAGCGCGCACATGGACTCCACCGCCGCGAACGGCTTCTTCTTCGACGCGGACGGCGATCCGCGTCCCTACGATCCGGCGGTGGACCCCGCGCCGGGCGCCGACGACGACGGCAGCGGCACGGCCGCCGTCATGGCTGCGGCCGAATGCCTCAGGAAGATCCTCGACAGCCGGCGGAAGCCCACCCGGAACGTGCGCTTCGTGCTGTTCAACGCCGAGGAACAGGGGCTGGTCGGCAGCAAGTACTACGCACGCGCCGCCGCGGCGGCGGGCGACCGCATCGCCGGCGTCTTCCAGATGGACATGATCGCGGGCCGGCAGCCGGGGAGCACCCCCATCGTCGAGATCCACGCCGGCTCCCTCGTGTCGGGCCCGGTCGTGAGCGCGTCCGACGCGCTGGGCGAGCGTGTCGCCCGTACGGTGCCGGTCATCGACTCCGAGGCGAAGGTCCAGCAGCTGACGGGCCTCGACGACCCGGCGGCGGGACGCAGCGACCACGCGAGCTTCCACGAGCGCGGGTGGGCGGCCATAGCCGTCTCCGAGGACCTGTTCTCCACGCCCGACGGAGACCCGGGGACCGGCACACGGCAGTACCACACCCCGGGTGACACCCTCGTCGACCAGGACCACGACACGGAGTTCGCGGCAGCCGTCGCCCGCTCCGTCATCGCGGCGGCCCTGACGTTCGCCGGTCTGTGAGGACGGTGCCCGCCGGGCCCGGGGCGGCCGCCGGGGCCCGCGCCGGGGCCCTCGTCAGCTCCTGCCGGCGAGGGCCCCGACGGCCAGGTCGATGGCCGCCGCGGCATTGGGTACGAGGTAACTCGGGTTCAGCCGGAGCCCGTTCGCCGGACGCAGGTTCGCGTCGAGCCGCAGGCTCCAGTGGTCCGGCTGGCCGGTGGCACGGTGGCGGATCGTCTGAGGCGTCTGCGCGTACTCCCAGCCGAACCGGAAGGGCCGCCGCTCCCTCATTTCCCGGCGGAGCCATTCCATGTCGTCGATGACGAGGAGGAGGCAGATCTCGGGGCGCAGAGTCAGCAGGTTGACGGAGACTCCGGTGTAGTACAACTGCGCCTGCGCGCCGAGCATGGCCTTGAGGCGGAGCACCTCCGGTTCGCCCTCCGGATCCGGCGGCCCGACGAACCGGGGGCGCTCGTGCTCGTCGGCCGCGTAGAGTTCCTCGACCCACTCCCGGTAGAAGTTCCGCTTCACCGAGAATTCCGTGGCGGGCGGAAAAGGCTCCTCCGTCTGGGGCGCGAAGATGCCGGAGGGGGCGATGTGGTTGAAGTGGCTGTGCGTGGCCACGTGTTCGGAGCGGTGGGGCAGCAGTACGTCGTACGTGCCGTCGCCCGCCCTCAGCATGACGACCGTTGCGTGGGAGACGGCGGCGGAGTGGTGCCGCCCGTCGACCACCGGGTCGGCGACGTGGTCGTGCAGCCAGCGCCGCCTCTTCAAACGCTCCAGGGTGACCGGTCGGCCGGGGTCGTCGGCGAGCGCGTTCATCAGTTCGTCGTCGAGGTCTTCGGACGTGGCCAGTGAGGTGAAGTAGCGGCCGAGCTTGCAGTCGAGCCGGGGGCCGGTGGCCCCACCCAGGTCCAGTTCGTGCAGGGCGTAGGTGGGGCCGGAGAAGAACGCCCGGCGTTCGGCTTCCGTCATGGCGCCGTACTTCGCCACGTAACGGTCGAACGCCTCACGGCCCTCGTGAGGGTCGAACTCCTCGTCGTACTCGGTCCAATGGGGCAGTGCCGCACCGTGGAGACGTCCGAGCACCGCTTCGAGCTCCGTGGTCGCAGCAGCCGGGTAGGCGCAGATCGGCATGGTCTGACCCCACAGCTCGACCATGCAATGCCGCGGGTAGAGGGCGCGTAACGTCTCCACCATCCCCACATCGGACAGGATCTCGGACCGTGTCCGGGCTCGCTGCGCCCTCGCGGCCCTTGCCTTCGCGGACGGAGCCGGCGCCTTGTCCGGAGGACTGGGCATGGTGAACGGCAGATCGACGATCTCACCGCGCTCGGCGCGGTGATGCAGGCCGCGCCAGACCGCGACGCTGCCCAGGTCGGTGAGCCCGTTCGCCCGGGCGGGGGAATCCGACGTCCGGGCCTGTTCGAGGCAGGCGACGACGAACGGGCGGCAGAACCTGTTCCAGTCGGGGAACTGGGCTGGCTGTCCTCCGTAGTTGGCGAAGAAGGCACTCCGTCCGACCGTGTCGCTTCCGGTCGGGGCGGCGGCCCGGGTCGCCCTGTACAGCTCTTCCGTCGTACGGAATCCGGCCATGTCCTGCAACTCGCGAAGCATCCCGAGGAAGTTGGACTTGGCGTCCCTCTCAAGGTTCTCGTCCGCCATCGCGCGGCCCTCCCGTCATCGCCGGGGACCGATTCTCGCGCAGCGGAGCCGCGCGGGTACGGCAAACGCCGGAACCGTGACCCGGACTCGGTGGACGGTCCGGATCCGTCCGGTGTGATCCGGGACGGTCCGGGAACCGTCATCCGGGCCCGTCGGCCGGGGATCGTCGGAGGCACAACAGCCACGACGAAGGGATCCGCGGTCATGGGAGAGAACTCGCAGCAGCGCCGCCCTTGCCGCCCACGCCGCATCCGCGCCACCGCGGTGGTGAGCGGGCTGGCGGTGGCGGTGGCAGCACTCGCCGCACTCGTGCTGGCCGTCCTCCAGCCCGAGCTGGCCCAGGCCGTGGGCTTCGCCCTCGCGGTCTTCGCGATCGCGGCGCAGCTGCGCGAGCGGCACCATCGCGCCCGGGGCCGACGCCGGCCGGGCGCGGGACCCCGAAGGCGACGGGACGGTATGACCGCGGTTCCCCGTGCGCGCCGGGGCCGGGCCGCCGTGCAGGACCTCGACTGCAGGGGAGAGCGGATCACCGCTACCCGAGCCGGACGAGGACCTCGGCAGCGGTGTCGCCCGGCAGGGCGGTCCCGGTCCCGGTCCCGGTCCCGGTCCCGGTCCCGGTCCCGGTCCCGGTCCCGGTCCCGGTCCCGGTCCTGGTACGGCCACGGGTACGGGTACGGAAGGTGCGGCGGTAGGTGTCCGGCGGGACGCCGACCGTCCGGGCGAAGTGACGGCGCAGGGTGGTGGCGGTGCCCATACCGGTGGCCGTCGCGCCTGCCACCCCGCACCACCGCACACGACCGGAGAGGCCGAACCACACCGTGACCGGACAGACGACCGCGGCGCCGCGCGGCGGCACCTTCCTCAAGACCGCGATGATCCTGCAGACCCTCGCGCTCTTCTTCCAGGCCTCCACCGCGGGCCTCCTGCTGACCTCGTCCCGCGCCTACATGCTGCACGACTACGGATCGAAGGTGATGTACGGGGCCGCCATGCTGTACGTCCTCGCCACGGTCCTCGCCTGGCGCCCGGGCGGCGGATCCCCGCGCCCCATCCTGCACTCCACCGGCTTCCTCGTCCTCGCCTCGGCCCAGGTCGCGCTGGGCGTCGCGCACGTGGCCTCGCTGCACGTCCCCCTGGGCGTGGTGATGTTCGCCCTCAGCACCCTGGCCCTGGTCGGATCGCTGTCCCCGCGCCCGCTGCTGCGCCCGCCCGCCCGTTCCTAGAGGGTGTCCCGCGGCGCCACCCGCACGGCAACGCCCCGTCCGGACCACCTTCCGAAAGGCAGGACCACCCATGTCCCTCCCATCCGTACTCTCCGTCGCCGCCACCGACGCCACCCTCCACACGGTCGCCGCAGACGTGTACACCGTGAGCCTCGGCCGGATCGGAGCCATTGTGTCGGCGCTGACCGGCCTCCTCGGCTCGGTGGGCGGCGGCCTCGCGCTGGCCCGTACCACCGGCCGAGGACGCGTCCTCACCTGGGCCCGGCGGAACGGAGCGGTCACCGCGCTCGTGGCGGGGTCGCTCGCGGTGGCCATCGGTGCCGCGGTCGCAGCCACCGCCGAAGGCGGCCTCGGCACCGCGAACGGCCTCGGGGGCGCCTACGTCGCGATCCTCCTCGGCAGCCTCGCCCGCTCCCGCTCCCGCTCCCGCACCCGTACCCGTACCCGTACGGCGTGATCACCGAGGACGGTGGTCGACCCGCGCGTGATCCTCGCCCTACAGCGGTTCGAACGGGCTGATGTCCGGTACGAGCACGGCGAAGAGTTCGGCTGTGATCCACTGGCCCGAGGCGGTCTGTTCCGCTCCCACGCTGATGGGATGGAGCAGCATGTCCGTGGCGCCCGGCACCGCCAGCACGGCGTTGCGGGAGCCGACGGCCGGCGCCAGCCGCCGGTGGAGCGCCAGGAGTCTGCCCGCCTCCCTGGCCACGATTCTCCCGTCGAACCACTCCCCGTCGAACCACTCCCCGTCGCTCTGCGCCCGCGCACCGTCGGTCGACCGCTCCCGCTCGTACCCGCTTCGCCCTCACGCCAGGTCCGCCACGAGGAGGTCGAGTGTGGCTTCCTCGTGGAGGGCCATGCCGAGAGCGGCCATGGCTGGGGCGAGGCCCGGGTCCCAGTCCGCGGTGGTGGGTGGGCCGGTCAGCGGGTGCTGGGGGACGTTGCGGGCCTGGGTGCGGGCGGCGAGCTGTTCGTAGTCCTCGGAGCCCATCCGCCATGGTTCGGCGCCGTAGCGGTGGACCACACGGTTGGCCAGGGCTATGCCCGGCCAGTCGAAGTCGCCGTGGTAGGCGAAGCGGCAGCCGGTGGCGGCGAGGGCGTCGAGGAGGGTGAGGACCACAGTCGCTGCACTCCCCGAGGTGCACACCAGCGGTTGTGAGCAGGCGGCGTCCGCTGCCGCCTCCACCACACGGGGGTTCTCGCAGATACGGATCAGCGTTCCCGTGGGCAGCGAGAGCCGCAGGGCGTGCAGGTCGCGCAGGGTGAGATGGGTTTCCGTATGGTGGACCGCTCGTTCGTACAGGGAGCGTTCCCGCCAGCCTCCGCCGTCGGGGCGCAGACCGTAGGCGAGCACCGTGCTGGAGACCTCGTCCGGCGTGACGGATGCCAGCCGCCACAAGGTGCGGCGGCCGGCCGCGTCATCGGGGAGTTCGGTGTCGTGGGCGAGGGCTATGCCCCGCTGGACAAGACGCGCCAGCCAGGTCCCGTCGTCCAGGCCGTGCGCCGATCCGGTGGCCTCGGCGGCGAGTTCGCCCCGCCCCCACGCGCCGGCCCGCCCGGGACCGAAGAGCAGAGTGAGGACGTGGACGGCCTGCTGGAGGGTACGCACCGCTGTCGCGGGCGCTACACCGTTGGGTACGCCCGTGCGGCGCAGCCCGTCGTACCACCGCCAGGCCCACTCCTCCTCGCCGAGTCGGCAGCCTTCCAGCGACGAGGCGAGCGAGGACCACACCCGGTCACGCCGTGCCCGGGCCTCCGTCCGAGCGGCGCGGCGATCACTGAGCGGCGGGCCGAGCTCCTGGAGTACGTCCCTGAGACCGAGGCCGGCGGCCGAGGACCGCAAACGGGTGTCGAGCGCGTCGAGCCGCACCGTCGCGGCGGCCCCCGTGATCGGACTGCCGAGCAGGAGCGACAGGTCGTTCCTCTCCTGCACAGCCAGCCCCGCCAGCCGCACCGAGCCGGTGGCCCGGAGCCCGTTGCCCTCAAGGCGCTTGCGCGCCGATTCCCAGAGCCGGACGAGACCGGGGCCGGCCAGCCAGTCGCGTGTGGCGGCGGGGAGGCGGCTCATACGGACACCAGGCGCCGGTGCCGGCCGTTCCAGGTGTAGTGCAAAGTGGCGACCCCGCGTACGTGCGGATCGCGGAGGCACTCGTAGATGTGCAGGGAGGGCACCTCGGGCCAGTTGCCCATGAGCCTCTCGCTGGTGAGTACGAAGTCGAGGTCGAGGTCGACGAGGATGCGCCCGAGCCGGCCATGGGTGGGCTCGTCGACCTTGGCGAAGGCGTCGTCCAGGAGGATCAGCCGGGGAGCGTGCGGCGCGGATTCGCCGAGGGTCGTGAAATGGGCGGCCGCCGCGGCGAAGAGAACGAGGTAGGAAAGCACCCGCTGTTCCCCCTGGCTGAGCCCGGTGCGCCCGGTGAGCCTGCGTTTACGGCCGGGGGCGGCATCCTCGACGACGAAGGTGTGGAAGCCGAACCAGTCCCGATAGTCCAGCGCCGTGCGCAGATGGGCGGCGTACCCGGCGGACGGATCGGTGCGCCGGGCGTCCTCGATCCGGCGCTGCAGCACCTCGCGCAGCCGATCGCCCTGCTCACGGGTGCGCAGGCTCGAAGGGCTGCGGAGGAGTTCAACGGCTGCCCGCACGTCCGCGTCGACGTCCTCATCCAGCTTCCACTGCAGTTCGACGCCGAGCCCGTGCGAGGTCCGCACGGTCTTGAGCGTGTCGTTCAGTGCGGAGACGAGGTTGGCGGCGGTGACGACCTGTGCCGACAAGTGGTCACCGAGTTCGCCGGTGAGGAAGCGTTGGAAGACCTCGCTCTCACGCTCGGTGAGGCGACCGCGGTCTTCGGCGGCCCGGGCGGCGATACGTTCTCCGACGACGGCGACGTCGTGCGGACCGTGGTCATCGACCAGGCGGCAGACCTTGATCCCGGCGAGTTCCTCCAGGTGCGCGTCGAATCCGCCGGCCAACTGGTCACGCAGGGCCGTGTGGCTCTTGAGGAGCGTGCTGTCCGAAACCTCCTTCCGCACCTCCTTCCTCGCATTCCGCGAACGGTCGAGCCCGTCCCGTACCGCTTCGGCCAGCTCGCGCAGAGACCGGATGCGGTCACGGACCTCTGCGCCGGGGTCGTCCAACAGCACTTCGGGCAGGAAGGAACGGTCCAGGCCGGCGCCACGGAGCACCTCCGGACGACCGACTGCACCGCGGAGGGTGCCTCCCGCGGTGATGACGGCCGTCTGCTGCTCCAGCAGCTGTTCGCGAGCCCGCTTCTCGTCCTCCTCCGCGCGGACCCTTCGGTCATGGAGGTCGTCGTGCTCCCGTTGGGCCCCCGGCAGTGCCCGGGCGGCCGCTGCGACACGCTGCTTCGCTTCTTCCTCGCGGGTGAGGATCTCTTCCTCGGAGGCGCCGACGGCTTCCTCGCGGGTGCGGAGATCCTGCTGGGCCCTGTGCAGTTCACCCAGTCGGAGAGCGTGGCTTTCCGCCGCTTCCAGGCGGTCACGGCGAGCCTGCGCGTACCGGGTGTGATCGACCCGATGCCTGTCCAGCCCGTCGGCCACACCCCGGATGGCCCGGCACATGCCTCCGATGCCGCCGAGGAGGGTCGCGAGGGCGATACGTACCCTTTCCAGGGCGTCGGCGCCGGTGGGGAGGTCGTGAGCCGTCGCGGTCGCCTCCGCTTCACCCCGAGCTGCCACGGACTGCGCGCGCTCCTCCTCCGCCCGCCGCGCTGCCTTGGTGGCCTTGGCGGTCAGATCGCGCAGGTCCCTCTCCCCGGCTTCGAGCCCGTGCCAGGCGAGGGTGAGGGACTGCGGCCGGGGGAAGTCGCGTTCCGCCGAGGCCAGGTCCCGGCGTACGGTGTCGAGCCCGTCGAGTTGTGCGCGGCCCTCGGACAGCAGCCTTTCGGCCTGCGCCCGTCGTGCTTCGAGTTCGGCGAGCTTACGGCGTCGTGTCTCGGCGCGTACGGCGGCGCCCACGTATTCGGCGCCGTCCTTGGAGTGGTGTCCGCGGAGGGGACCGAGGCGCCAGCTGCCGTCGTAGTACACCGAGCCGGTGGCGGCGCCCTCCTGGGCCGGTACGAGGGCGATCGCGGACAGGAGGTGTCGGACCCGTTCGGGGGCGATGCCGCTGTCCGGCTGCGCGGTAGGGCGCAGTGCGGTGTCCAGAGTCGGGACGCCGGGCGGCGCGGCCCCGGGCTGGAGCAGTACGTCTCGCGTCAGGGGATCGAGGAGCGTTCCGTCCGAGATCACCCAGGCGTCCAGGATCCCGCTCGCTTCGAGCGCCGCCTCCAGGCCCGCCCGGTCGGTGGGGGACAGGCCGTCGGAGAAGTCCACCAGCCGGTAGAACGGCGCTCCGGTGCTTGGATCGCGTTCGGCGGCGCGGTGGTGGGGGACCGGCGGCTCCGGATCGGTTCGCCGCTCCCATTCTTCCTTCTTCCTGGTCAGAAGGTTGTGTTCCTCGGTGAGCCGGGCGAGGCGCAGCGCGAGGGTGTCCCGCCGGTGGGTCAGCTGGAGGCCGTAGGGCTCCAGTACCGTCCTGGCGAGCTGTTCCGCCTGCGTATCG
Organism: Streptomyces amritsarensis; assembly: GCF_001953875.1. GTDB lineage: Bacteria > Actinomycetota > Actinomycetes > Streptomycetales > Streptomycetaceae > Streptomyces > Streptomyces amritsarensis. Next base: position 22,358 of record NZ_MQUR01000039.1, on the reverse strand, counting down.
ATGTCGGGATGCAGCACCCGCTCCGCGAAGGGGGCCTCTGCCGAGGTCTCGCAGGTGACCACCGCACGGACGGCATCCAACGGGGGGCAGTCGGGGCCGGTCACGGCCTGGACGTGGTCCAGCCACGCCGCTGTCCGACGGGCGTAGCTTCCGCTCTCCTCGGCCACCTTCTCCCGATGGCTTTCGAGGCGGCTAGCAGCATCCTCCGCCTCCCCTTCGAGTCGCTCACGCTCGGCGTCCGCGCCGGCTGCCCGCCTCTGTGCCTCGGCAGCCCGGGCGACCAGGCCGACGACGTCCTGGACCATGCGCGTTCGGTGCTTCACCACCTTGCCGGCGTCCTCGAGCTGCCCTTCCCAGGACCGCAGGGCGGAGTCCGCCGCGGTGGGGTCCACAGCGATCACCCGTTGGTGCCGCACGAGGTGGATCCGTGCGTCGGGTCCCGTCAGTTCCGTTTCCGAAGCTCCGGCCACATCCGTGCGAGGCAGGCCGACAGCCTCGCCGAGATGGCCGGTGGGGAGTCCCGCCTTCTCGGACTGCACCACGAGCTCGCGATGCTCCGTACCCAGTTCGCCGAGGCGCCGGCCCAGATGGGCGATGCCCTCGGCCAGGCGGTCCGCCGCGCCCTCCTCGGCGTCGTGCGCCTTGGTGAGCGCGGTGAAGGAGGTCTCTGCCGCAGTGTCCAGGGCCCCGACCGTGGCACGGCGCTCGGACAGCTCTGCCAGGCTGCGGTATGCGCTACTGGCACGGAGCGCGTCGAGTTCCGTGCGAGCGGCCTGCTCGTCCTCGCGCAAGGCGCGCAGGGCTGCTCGGGCCTCGGCTTCCTGCGCCTTCAGGCCGCTGGTCCTCTTCGCCGCTTCGCCGGCCCCCAGGCGTCGCTTTGCCAGGGTGTCCAGTTCGTCGTCCACCTTCCTCGCCGACCTGAGCAGCACTCCGGACAGATAGCTGCGGTAGTCGCCCAGGAACGCGCCGAGGGCCCGGTCGGTACGTTCCAGGCGGCCGAGCTCCTGTCGTACGGCGTCGAGGTCGTGGAGGTTGCGTGCCACCTTCTCGACCACGTCGTCGTCGAGCCCCGGCAGCGTCTCGCTGAGCAGGGAGGCGAGCCCGCCGGACTCGATCCGGTCCCCCACGGTGGGACGCCGCAGGCGGTGGAGGAGCTGGGTGAGGTTGCGGTACCGCGTCGCGTCGGTGATGCCGAACAGCTCGCGGGCGACCCGTGAGCGGTGCTGGACGGAACGGTCCGTGACGTTCTCCGCGCCGACGGCCTCCCTGAGGCGGTCGACCGGCAGGGGCACGCCCGCCTCGGCCAGGCGGAAGTCCTCGCCGACCCGGAGCGGGGTGGCGAAGAAGACCGGCACGGCCTTCTTCGTCGACTTCGATGCCCGGATGGACGCTCCGAGGGTGAGGTAGCGGTCATCGCCCTCGTCCGTCGTCCGCCGGAATTCGACCCAGAGGTATCCCAGGCGGTTCGTCTGCTCGAACCCGTCCAGCATCAGCCAGACCAGGCTCGTCCGGCCCGTCCCCGTGGCGTCCAGGGCGCGGGAGTCGCCGTCCAGGAGGTAGGGGAGCAGCATCTCCAGGGCCTTGGACTTGCCGGCCCCGTTCTTGCCGCGCAGCAGCAGTCGCCCGTCACCGAAGTCGAATTCCTGTTCGTCGTACTGCCAGACGTTGAGGATGCCGGCGCGGTGCAGGCGGAAGCGCGTGCCGGCCGCTGTACCGGATCGCTGAAGGGGGATGGGGCCGTTCGCACCCGGAGTCATAGCGGTAGCTCCTGCTGTGTGTCGATGCCGGGTGCCGCTCCCGCGGGCCGGCGTTCGGTGACATGGGTGGCGTAGCGCGCGGCTGCGGCGAGGAGGACCCAGCCGGTGCCGGCAGAGCGAGCGCCCAGCACGTCGGTCACGGATCGGCCCTCCGGGACCGTGTCGTCGTAGCCCTCGGGTATCCCGTGGCCCGCGGAACGAAGAGGGCCGACGGGCGTCACCATCCGCATCCGGCTCAGCAGGTCCAGAACCGCCCTCCGCAACGACGAGGGATCTTCGACGTAGGTGCGCTGCCAGTTCCCGCGCTGCCCGTATTCGGTGATGAGCCGGCCGAGCAGCTCGTCCACCAGGCCGTCCGGAACAGCCACCCCGATGACGAGCCGCCCTCCTGTCGCCGGGTGTCCCGGATCAGCGGGCCGCAACCGTTCCACGAGGCGCTCCAGCAGGAGCAGCGAAGCCTGGGCGACGGTTCCGGTCCCGGGCAGGTGCAGGTCCGTGAGCTCCTCCTCAGGGTCCACCAGTGCCACACCCTCACCGCGGATCTCGGCCTCCAGGCCCAGGAGTTCGGAGAACGCCTGGGCCTCGCGGCGTTGCCGGGTACGCAGCCAGTCCCGCTCAGCGGCGGTCAGCTCGTCCAGGTACACGACGGGCGTTTCCACGAGCCTGCGGCGCACATAGGTGCGGGGACCGCCGAACCCCGGGTCGGCCGCCCGCCTCACCAGGTCCGCCCCGTCCAGGCTCTGCGTGAGGGGCCCGGAAACGATGATCCGGGCGATCTCCCGGTCCACCGTGATCAGTGCCTCGCCGCCTTCCTCCTGCACGAGCGAGCCCACACTGCCGTCCCTCTCCGTCAGGACTCCCCAGTCGATCAACTGGCGGAGGGCGGCGACCAGAGTCCGTTTCTCCACGGCCCGGCTCGTGTCCTCCAGCCTCACACCCGCGTCGGCCGCCGCGGCCTTGATGTCGGCGACCAACTGGGACAGCAGCACCTGTTCCGGGGCGGTCACCAGCACGGACAGCGCCAGCGCGAGACAGGAGTAGGTACGCGGCGTGAAGGCGGTGCCGGTGGATCGCTCCAGCCGGTGCCCTGCGCCGGCACCCAGTCCGGCCTTGAACAGCCGGGCGTAGGAGGTGTCGACCAGGAGCCGGTAGCCGAGCACCTGCTGGAACCGCTTGCCCAACCAGTCGGCGTGCCGGCGGATCAAGGGGAACAAGTCCGCGTGCGGGCCGGTCGACGTCACCAGGGGGTGGGCGAGCAACAGCCGCCCTGCGGCGCGGCGCTCGGTGGCCAGAGCCACGTCGTGTGCCGAAGGGAGCGTCACGACGCACTCACCTCGGCCCCGTGTCCGGCCGAGTCCGCCGCACGTCCGATCTCAAGCTCCAGGTCGTCCAGTTCGACGACGCCGTCCGCGGAGTGCAGCACCGACCTGACGCCGGAGGAACGACGAACGGTGAGCCGGATGCCGAGCTCGGCGTCCTCGCTCTGCGCGGACTCCAGGCTGAACTCACCTGCGGTGCCGGGCATGTCGGCATGCGTCCGCCGCAGCTGGGCGTTTCCGAGTGCTGTCGCCAGCAGTTCCAGAAGCAGGCCGAGGGCCGCCGCGGTGAGGCGCACCTCTGCGAAGCGCCCGGCAGCGCTGCGCAGCTCGTCCGCGGCCGCCCTCCTGGCCTCCGCCCGGGCCCGGGCGGCCTCCTGGAGGTGACGCTTCTGCGGCGCGTGGTTCTCCATGGACGATGCCCGCCCCCGCTGCGCGCGACTGCCCCGCTCACGCAGGGCCACCGGTACCTCCACCACCGGGCCGTTCCACCAACTGGTGTACGCGGGAACCGCGTCGTCGGAGGCGGGGGGAACACCCAGGTGGCGGGCGCCGTAGAGGCCGAAGGCGGCGACCGCCATGTCGTGCGCGTCCTCCGGATCCGCCTCGTCGAACCATCGGGCGAGCCGAAGGAGGTCCTTGCGCCTCGACATCTCGCCGGAGGCCGAGCGCAGCATCCGTTTGGCGTTGGTCAGCAGAGACTGCAGGGCCCGCATGGTGGCGTCACGCAGCTGATCGACCTGACTTCCCTGCCCGTCGACGTCGGTGAACCAGCCTCGCAGCCCCTCCCAGTCGGCCATCTCCCGGCCGCGGCTGCGCTGCACCCGGACCTCGGACCGGCCGCCGGCCGCGCCGGCAACCCCCGACAGACCGCGGGCGTGAGCGTCGAGGCGGTCCAGAAGGCCGGGGAGGTGCGGCCACAGCAGGTCGAGTACCGATGCGATGCGGGGAGCGCGGAAGGCGACGTCCTCCCTGATCGCCTCGACGTAGTCCAGCAGCAGTTCCTTGAAGCCCTGGTACTCGGCGCCGTCCAGGTCGTAGCGCGCCAACACCTGCCCGAGGTAGGCGTAGAAGTCCCGCACGGAGTCCGCGAACTCGGTGAACTGGACGAAGAGGGTGCTGACTCGCTCCAGCGTGTCCTGCGGCCCGGCCTCTTCCGGCTTCTGGAGCAGGTCGTTCAGTTCGCCCAGTCCGCGCTCGACCAGCGCCAGCAGCTCGCTGCTGACCTCACGAGCCGCGTCCGCGCCCGCCAGGACCTCGTCGGCGTCCCGCTGCACGCGCTCGCCCAGCTTCGACAGCTGGTAGCGGGACCGAGAGCGCTGGTACTCGGTGATGCTCGCGGCATTCACCGAGCGACTGCTCCGCAGCAGGGCGCCCCAGTCCACCAGCTGTTCCAGCCGGGCGGTGAGCGTGTCGGCGCTCGGAGCCCCTGCCGGCCCGTCGGCCTCCGCCAGTTTCGCCCGTACGTCCGGCACCGATAGGTCGGTGAGGAGGGTGCCGCAGAAGACTCTCATCACGGCTACGTACTCAAGCCGCTCCGGTGCGCTGAGGTACGCGTACGCCTGTAGCCGCTGCCATGTGTCGTCGCGGTCGGCCGCCGGTAAGGAATCCCTGGTGTGCTCCCCCATGGCGTCGAGATTACGCAGTGGTACCTGCCGTTTCCGGCGGTTCAAAGATGTTCCGCCGGAATATTCACCTACTGCTCGGCGGTGGCCACGGGGTCTGTGGAGTTGCGGAGTTGCTGACTGAAGGTGTCCGCAAGGGCGGATAGTTTGCTGTCATGGCCTCCAGGACGACACATCCCGTACTCGACACCCGCGCGCTGAACCGTGCCACGCTCGCCCGCCAGCTGCTGCTGGGCCGGGCCGAGATGTCCGCGCGGGACGCCGTCGCCCACCTCCTCGGGCTGCAGGCGCAGAACGTCAAGCCGCCCTACTTCCAACTGCACGCCCGCCTGGCCGGCTTCGACCCCGCCGAACTGGCCGGCCTGATGGAGTCCCGCGAGGTGGTCCGGATGGTCACCATGCGCTCCACCATCCACACCCACACCGCCTACGACGCCCTCACCCTGCGCCCCCTCGTCCAGCCCGCCCGCGACCGAGAGGTCGACTACTTCCGCAAGGGCCTCGCCGGAGTGGACCTGGACCGGCTGGCCGACCGGGCCCGTGCCCTCGTCGACGAGGCGCCGCGCACCATGGCCGAGATCCGCGAGGACCTGCTGAAGGAGTGGCCCGACGCCGACCCGCAGGCCCTGTCCGTCGCGGCCCGCTGCCGGCTGCCGCTGGTGCAGGTGACGCCCCGCGGGGTGTGGGGCCGTAGCGGGCAGGTGCGGCTGACCACGGTCGAGAACTGGCTCGGCGAGCCCGCCGGCGCGGCGCAGCCCGTGGACGACGTCGTCCTGCGCTACCTCGCCGCGTTCGGGCCCGCCTCCGTCAAGGACATGCAGACCTGGGCCGGCCTGACCCGGCTGCGCGAGGCCTTCGAGCGGCTGCGGCCCCGGCTGCTCGCCTTCCGTGACGAGAAGGGCGGGGAGCTCTTCGACCTGCCCGACGCGCCCCGACCGGACGCAGCGACACCGGCGCCGCCCCGCTTCCTCCCGGAGTTCGACAACCTCCTGCTCTCGCACGCCGACCGGACCCGCGTGGTCGCCCCCGAGGTCAAGGGGCGCAGCTGGACCGGGAACCAGGCCCACTGCACCCTGCTCGTCGACGGGTTCCTCGCCGGCCTGTGGAGGATGGAGGGCACGGTGCTCACCGTCGAACTGTTCGACCGGGTGTCGACGGCGGCCGAGGAGGAGATCGTCGCCGAGGGGGAGAAGCTGATCGCCGACCTGGGTGGTGTGCCCGGCGGGCCCGAGCGGCCCGCCCCGTCCGTACGGTTCGCGCCGATCCGCCGCTGACCGCCGACCGCTGACCGCTGCCGGCGCCGCCGAAGTGACGCCCCACCGGCGCAAGCGGTCAACTCACGGCTGACGCCGCCCTGGTGGTCCGTACACCGAACGCGGCACGATACCTGCCATGACGACCGACAGTGCCCGGAACAGCGCCGTTGCCGAGTTCCTCGCCGCGCGGGACTTCCTGCTGGAACGCCGCGGCGACTACGAAGCCGCCCACACCGGATTCACCTGGCCCCGCCCCCACCGCTTCAACTGGGCCCTCGACTGGTTCGACCACATCGCCGCCGGCAACGACGCCGAGGCCCTGCGCATCGCCGAGAAGGACGGCTCCGGCGAGGCCCTCTCCTTCGCGCAGCTCGCCGCCCGGTCCGACGCCACCGCCAACTGGCTGCGCGCCCGAGGCGTCGAGCCCGGCGACCGGATCCTCGTCATGCTCGGCAACCAGCGCGAGCTGTGGGAGGTGATGCTCGGCGCGATGAAGCTCCGCGCCGTCGTCATCCCCGCCACCCCGCTCCTCGGACCGGCAGACCTGCGCGACCGGGTCGAGCGCGGCCACGTGCGCCACGTCGTCGCCCGCGCCGAGGACACGGCCAAGTTCGACGACGTGCCGGGCGGCTACACCCGGATCGCCGCCGGCCGCGAGGCGGAGGTCCCCGCCGGCTGGCTGCGTCTCGCCGACGCCGCCCACGCACCGGAGGCCGCAGGCGGCTTCGTCCCCGACGGGGAGACCCTCGCCACCGACCCCCTGATGCTTTACTTCACCTCCGGCACCACCGACCGCCCCAAGCTCGTCGAGCACACCCACGCCTCGTACCCCATCGGGCACCTCTCCACCATGTACTGGCTCGGACTGCGCCCCGGCGACGTGCACCTCAACATCGCCTCGCCCGGCTGGGCCAAGCACGCCTGGTCCAACCTCTTCGCCCCCTGGAACGCCGGCGCGACCGTCTTCGTCCACAACTACACCCGCTTCGACCCCGAACGCCTGATGGCCGAGATGGACCGGCACGGCGTCACCACCTTCTGCGCCCCGCCCACCGTGTGGCGGATGCTGATCCAGTCCGACCTCACCCGGCTCGCCCGGCCCCCGCGCGAGGCCGTCGCCGCCGGCGAGCCGCTCAACCCCGAGGTCATCGAGAAGGTGCGCGAGGCCTGGGGCGTCACCATCCGCGACGGCTTCGGCCAGACCGAGACCACCCTCCAGGTCGGCAACTTCCCCGGCGTCCCCGTCAAGCCCGGCTCCATGGGCCGCCCGGCACCCGGCTACGAGATCGTCCTGCTGGACCCCGTCACCGGCAAGGAGTCCGCCGACGAGGGCGAGCTCTGCGTGGACCTGCGCGTACGGCCCGCCGGGGTGATGACCGGCTACCGGGACGACCCGCAGCGCACCGCCGAGGCCATGGCGGACGGGCTCTACCGGACCGGCGACATCGCCGCCCGGGACGCCGACGGCTACCTCACCTATGTCGGGCGCTCCGACGACGTCTTCAAGGCCTCCGACTACAAGATCAGCCCGTTCGAGCTGGAGAGCGCACTGCTGGAGCACGAGGCGGTCGCCGAGGCCGCCGTCGTCCCCGCCCCCGACGAGCTGCGGCTGGCGGTCCCGAAGGCCTACGTCACGCTCGCCGGCGGGTGGGAGCCCGGGCCGGAGACCGCCCGGCTGCTGTTCGAGCACTCGCGCGCCGTGCTGTCCCCGTACAAGAGGATCCGGTGCATCGAGTTCGGCGAGCTCCCGAAGACCGTGTCCGGCAAGATCCGGCGGGTGGAGCTGCGGGACCTCACGGCCGCGGGCTCGGCGGCGGAGTACCGCGAGGCGGACCTGGGCTGAGCCGGGGCCCCGGCGGCCGGCACCCGTCGGACGGCACGGCGGCGGGGCGGCGGACCGGTCAGGCGGCGGGGCGTTCAGGCGGCGGGGCGGCGACCGGTCGGGCGGCGGGGCGGTGCGGCGCCCCCGGGCCCCGCGTACGCGCCTACGCGGGCAGGTGCGCCTCGATCGCGGCGATGACCTCGGCGGCCTCCGGCTCGGTCCGCGGGCGGAAGCGCGCCACGACCTCACCGGCGGGGGAGATCAGGAACTTCTCGAAGTTCCACTGGATGTCCCCCGCCTCGCCGTCCGCGTCCGGGGTCTTCACCAGCTCCTGGTAGAGCGGGTGCCGGTTCTCGCCGTTGACCTCGGACTTCTCCAGCATCGGGAAGGTGACCCCGAAACCGGCCGCGCAGAAGGTCTGGATGTCCTCGGCATTGCCGGGCTCCTGCCCGCCGAACTGGTTGCAGGGCACGCCGATGACCGTGAAGCCCTTCTCCTCGTACCTGAACTGCAGGCGGGCCAGTCCCGAGTACTGCGGGGTGAGACCGCACTGCGACGCGGTGTTCACCAGGAGGATCGCCTTGCCCTTGTGCGCGGCCAGGCTGGTGGGCTCGTCGGACAGGGTGGTCAGCGGGATGTCGTACAGGCTCACAGGACTCTCCTCGACAGTCGGCGGTCAACGCCACGAGCCTAAGGGGTGGGCCGCTACGCGCCCCATCCGACCAGCGCGTCCGCCGGGTCGTTGACCGGCTGCGGCATGCCGGTGAGGTCCATGACGAACAGCGGTATCCCGAGATCGTCCGCCCGGCTGCGGGCGTCCGCCGTGTACCCGGCGAGCGAGAAGTAGACGCTGGTCGCCGAAGCCGTGAGGCCGTTCAGCCAGACGCACTCCACCGCCCGCAGCCCGGCCGGCGCGGTGGTCGGGTCCACCTGCGCCACCAGCCCCGGTGCCCGCAGATCCACCGCCGCCGAGGGGATGGGGCGCCCGTCGGGCTGCCGTACGTCCTGGAAGCCGAGCCAGCGCAGGTACAGCGCGGCGGTGGCCACCGCGTCCCTGGCCGTACGGATGGTCACCGGCCGGAACGCGGGCCGCGGCACCGCCGCCGGCCGCGACAGCGGTATGTGCGCCGGGTCCGGGCCGGGGCGCGCCGGGCCTTCCGCCGCCATACCGCCGGCGGCCTCGCCGCGCGGGTCCGGCGGGGCCGCCGCGCGGCCCGCCCCCGTACCACCCGCAACCGCGGGGTCCGCCGCCGCGGGGTCCGCGGTGGATCCCGGGCCCGCCGTGGACCTGGGCCCCGCACCCGCTTCCGGCGGATGTACCGGAAGGCGCACCACCGTGCCGCATGATCCGCAGCCCACCTCGGGATGCGGCCACTCGCTCTCCCGCCCGCACGCCGTGCAGCGCACCGTCACCCAGCTGTCCGACCAGGTGCGGTGGGTCAGCAGCAGCGGCGGCGCGGACAGGTCCAGCGGGGGATTGACCGGGCTCCCGCAGGCGCAGGGGAAGACCGGCGCGGTGTAGCCGTTCTCGCGCAGGCACGCCGGGCAGCGCACCGGTACCGCTTCCGCCATGACACCTGGCCCCCTCCGTCGCCGTGCGTGGGTCCATGCTCCACCACCGGCGACCACCGGGGCGAGCATGCGCGCCATTTCCGCCCCGTTCCCGCCGGCGGATCAGTGATTTGTACAAGTCGTCGAGCGAGATGCGGCTTTTGGTGGTTTCCGGGGTCCCTCACCGCCTTGACGCCGAAGAAGACGCCGCTTAGCTTGTTCCGTATAGCAGAACAAAACTTCCGGATTACGGAAAAGCCTGACCGCCAGACCCGCAGGAGAACCTGATGCCTCGTATGACAGCCGCCGCTGCTGCAGTTGAGATCCTCAAGCTCGAGGGTGTCGAACAAGCGTTCGGTGTCCCCGGTGCTGCGATCAACCCCTTCTACCGCGAGCTGAAGAACGTGGGCGGCATCAACCACACGCTCGCCCGCCACGTCGAGGGCGCCTCGCACATGGCGGAGGGGTACACGCGCGCCAAGGCGGGCAACATCGGCGTCTGCATCGGTACATCGGGCCCGGCCGGCACCGACATGATCACCGGCCTGTACTCCGCCATCGCGGACTCCATCCCGATCCTGTGCATCACCGGTCAGGCCCCGGTCTCGAAGCTCCACAAGGAGGACTTCCAGGCCGTCGACATCGCCTCGATCGCCAAGCCGGTCACCAAGGCCGCCACGACGGTCCTGGAGGCCGCGCAGGTCCCCGGCGTCTTCCAGCAGGCGTTCCACCTGATGCGCTCCGGCCGTCCCGGCCCGGTCCTCATCGACCTGCCGATCGACGTCCAGTTGACGGAGATCGAGTTCGACCCGGCGACCTACCAGCCGCTGCCGGTCTACAAGCCGCAGGCCAGCCGCGCCCAGGCCGAGAAGGCCCTGGGCTTCCTGCTGGAGTCCGAGCGTCCGCTGATCGTCGCCGGCGGCGGCATCATCAACGCCGACGCCTCCGACCTGCTGGTCGAGTTCGCCGAGCTGACCAACATCCCGGTCATCTCCACCCTCATGGGCTGGGGCGTCATCCCGGACGACCACGAGCTGGCGGCCGGCATGGTCGGCGTCCAGACCTCGCACCGCTACGGCAACGCGACCTTCCTGGAGTCGGACGTCGTCCTCGGCATCGGCAACCGCTGGGCCAACCGCCACACCGGTTACAACCTGGACGCGTACCTGGGCGACCGCAAGTTCGTCCACGTCGACATCGAGCCCACCCAGATCGGCAAGATCTTCGCCCCGGACTTCGGCATCGCCTCCGACGCCAAGGCCGCGCTGGAGCTCTTCATCGAGGTCGCCAAGGAGCTCAAGGCCGAGGGCAGGCTGCCGGACTTCTCCGCCTGGGCCGCCTCCGCCCAGGAGCGCAAGGCCACCCTGCAGCGCCGCACGCACTTCGACAACATCCCCATGAAGCCGCAGCGCGTCTACGAGGAGATGAACAAGGCGTTCGGCCCCGAGACCCGCTACGTCACCACCATCGGCCTCTCCCAGATCGCCGGCGCGCAGATGCTGCACGTCTACAAGCCGCGCCACTGGATCAACTGCGGCCAGGCCGGCCCGCTGGGCTGGACCATCCCGGCCGCCATCGGTGCCGCCACCGCGGACCCGGAGACCCCGATCGTCGCGCTCTCGGGCGACTACGACTTCCAGTTCATGATCGAGGAGCTGGCGGTCGCCGCCCAGCACAAGGTCCCCTACGTCCACGTCCTCGTGAACAACGCCTACCTCGGCCTGATCCGTCAGGCGCAGGGCGGTCTCGGCATCAACTTCGAGGTCAACCTGGAGTTCGAGAACATCAACACCCCGGAGATCGGCGTCTACGGCGTCGACCACGTCAAGGTCGCCGAGGGCCTGGGCGTCAAGGCCATCCGCGTCACCGACCCGAACGAGCTGGGCGCCGCCTTCGAGCAGGCCAAGAAGCTGGCCCAGGAGTTCCAGGTCCCGGTCGTCGTCGAGGCCATCCTGGAGCGCGTCACCAACATCTCGATGAGCAAGACCGTCGACATGAGCGACGTCACCGAGTTCGAGGAGCTCGCGACCGAGCCCGGTCACGCCCCGACCGCCATCAAGGCCCTGCAGGTCTGACCGCCCCGCACCGCAGAGCGGCCCCCGCCCCTCCACCAGGAGGGACGGGGGCCGCTCGCGTCACGTCACCTCACCCCGCGGTCACGGGTACGGCCGTCAGGGTCACCGGGCCGGCCGCCGCCGTGACGGCGAACTCCACGGCCGTGCGGGGCGCCCGAGGCGCCTCGGAAGACCGGGGCGGCGGCACAGCCGCGTCCCGCACCTCCGTGACGTCGTACGCCGTGGCGAAGGGCGTCCACCGAAGCTCGTCGGACGTCAGGAGGGTGCCGCCGCCCTCCAGGGGGCCGCCGGCGATGTTCTCGGCCACCTCGGCCACCAGGCCCGCGTGGACCACGGCCGGGTCCGGCCGGTAGAGGTACCGGCCCAGGGGCCGCACGGCCGGCTCGGGCAGGCCACGTGCGGTGAGCGAGGCACCGGCGGGCAGCAGCGTGGCCCGGCGCACGATGGCATCGCCCGGCCTTCCCCCCGGGCCCAGGCCGAACCACAGGACCAGCTCCTGGACCTCCCCGTCGTACGAGATCCACTCGGCCTCGTCGGCCCGCCCGAGGTCCGGTACGGCTCCGGGGGCGAGGCCGGGCGGCAGCCTGATCGAGCCGCAGCCGGTCGTGCGCACCTGCTCCAGGGCCCAGGACAACGGCGGTCCGTACGACTCGGGTCGTGGCCCCCGTCCGGCCCCGGAGGCCGCATCATCATCGGCTCGACCAGCACCACACCCATCCCGAGCACGCGGTCCAGCTTGTATTCGGCCACGGCCAGGTGGGAGGACAGCTCGACCATGTCCGGGTGAAGTACATCGTGGAGGCGTACGCCCCGAACTTCGCGGCCGCGAGCCCCCGCAGCCGCACCTGCTCCTCGGCCGGCCGCGCGCCCTCCAGGGCAGCCAGCAGGCTCTGCCCTTCATCCGTCAACAGGGCGCGAAACACGCTGAGGGCCCGGATACGACAAAGCGCCGAGTCACGGGACCGTCCGTGGCTCGGCGCTCTGGTTGTTACCGCCCGACGGTGCGAGGCTGGCGCGACAGGACGTTCGCACCGCCGGGCGGAGTATCGGGGAGGAGGTCTCCGCTCCTCACAGGGGGCTCTGTGCGCAGCCCCTGTGAGAAGAGGAGTGGCTGGGACCGTGGCGGGCGGGCGACGAGAACTCCGGCACCGTCTCCCTCAGGTCAAGAGACGGGCCTCGGAACCCATTACCACCGCACTGGCTCGCACGCCCGCCACGGTCCTCACGCGGCGCCAGCCGCATCGCTGGCGCGGTCTGCCCTCACCGCGTACCACCCCTCATCCGGGTCCACGGGTCGGGCTCAGCACCCGGGGCCTGACCTCCCGTCAGGCCCCCGGTACATCCATGTCGGCTCAGGCGTCGCGCAGGGCGCGCACGGCCTCCTCGACGCGACGGCCGTAGTCGGCGTCCGCGGCGTGGAAGTGAGCCAGGTTCTTCTCGATGACGTCCTCGAGGGTGACCTGGGAGAGGCCCCCGGCGATGTTCGCCACCAGGCGCTGCTTCTCGGCCTCCGACATCAGGCGGTAGAGCTCACCGGCCTGGAAGAAGTCGTCGTCCTTCGTGTGGGCCGGGGCCTCGTGGGTGCCCGTGTAGCCGGAGACGGCCTTCGGGGCGCCCAGCGCCAGACCGGTCTCGGCCGGGCCCTGGTAGGAGTTGGGCTCGTAGTTCTTGTCGTGGCGCGAGCCGTTGCGCAGCGCCATCACGCCGTCGCGGCCGTAGTTGTCGGCCTTCGTCGCCTTCGGGGCGTTGACCGGCAGCTGGGTGTGGTTCACACCGAGGCGGTAGCGCTGGGCGTCGGCGTAGGCGAACAGGCGGCCCTGGAGCATCTTGTCCGGCGAGGCGGTGATGCCCGGGACGAAGTTGTTCGGGGAGAAGGCGGACTGCTCGACCTCGGCGAAGACGTTGTCCGGGTTGCGGTCGAGGACCAGGCGGCCCACGCGCTGCAGCGGGTAGTCGGCGTGCGGCCACACCTTGGTGAGGTCGAACGGGTTGAAGCGGTAGTCCGCGGCCTCGGCGGCCGGCATGATCTGGACGTAGAGGGTCCAGCTCGGGTTCACACCGCGCTCGATCGCCTGGAGCAGGTCGGTCTGGTGCGAGTTGGGGTCCTTGCCGACGAGCTCGGCGGCCTGCTCGCCGGAGAGGCAGCGGATTCCCTGGTTCGTCTTGAAGTGGTACTTGACGAAGAAGGCCTCGCCCTGCTCGTTCGTCCACTGGTAGGTGTGGGAGCCGTAGCCGTTCATGTGGCGGTACGACGCCGGGATGCCGCGGTCACCCATCAGCCAGGTGATCTGGTGCGTGGCCTCGGGGGCGTGCGCCCAGAAGTCCCAGACGTTGTCCGGCTCCTGCTTGCCCGTGAAGGGGTCGCGCTTCTGGGAGTGGATGAAGTCGGGGAACTTGATCGGGTCCTTGATGAAGAACACCGGGGTGTTGTTGCCGACGAGGTCGTAGTTGCCCTCTTCGGTGTAGAACTTCAGGGCGAAACCGCGGGGGTCGCGCACCGCGTCCGCACCGCCGAGGGAGTCGGCGACGGTGGAGAACCGCAGGAAGGTCTCGGTCTTCTTGCCGACCGTGTTCAGGAAGGCGGCGCTGGTGTACGCGGTGACGTCGTCGGTCACCTCGAAGTAGCCGTACGCGGCCGAGCCGCGGGCGTGCACCACACGCTCCGGGATGCGCTCACGGTTGAAGCGGGCGAGCTTCTCCAGGAGCTGCTGGTCCTGGATCAGGAGCGGGCCACCGACGCCGGCGGTGGCGGAGTTCTGATTGTCGGCGACCGGGGCGCCGGACTCGGTCGTCAGCGTGCGCTTCGACATGGTGACCTTCCGTACGGGTAACTGCTGACGGAAAGCGTCTTCCGTCATGCGGAACAGCCTAAATTCGGCGAGAACTAAACGTCAACAGTTTGTTGAACGAAGTTGTGGGGAGAGGTGACCCGGACGGTGCCGGCGCTTGGGCGCGACAGGACAGGTGTCAGCACCGGCACCGTCCGGAGACTCGGTGCCCCCTGGATGAGGGGGCGGTCCGGGCCCCGTGGGGCCCGGCGGGGACCTCAGACCTGGGCGCCGGAGAGGCGCTCGACGGCGCGCAGCAGGGCCGAGTGGTCCAGGCCGCCGTCGCCCTGGGCGCGCAGCGAGGCGACCAGCTGGGCGACGACCGCGCCGACCGGGAGGGCCGCACCGACGTTGCGGGCGGCGTCGGTGACGATGCCCATGTCCTTGTGGTGCAGGTCGATCCGGAAGCCGGGCTTGAAGTCGCGGTTGAGGAAGTTGTCCTTCTTGCGGGTCAGGACCGTGGAGCCGGCCAGACCGCCGTTGAGAACGTCCAGGGCGGCGGTGAGGTTCACGCCCGACTTCTCCAGGAAGACGACGGCCTCGGCGCACGCCTGGATGTTCACCGCGACGATGAGCTGGTTGGCGGCCTTCACCGTCTGGCCGGAGCCGTGCGGGCCGCACAGGACGATGGTCTTGCCGAGGGCCTCGAGGATCGGGAGGGCCGCGTCGAAGTCGGCCTGCTCGCCACCCACCATGATCGACAGGACGGCCTCGATGGCGCCGGCCTCGCCGCCGGACACCGGGGCGTCGATGACGCGGATGCCCTTCTCGGCGGCGTTCTTCGCCAGGTCGATCGAGGTCTGCGGGGTGATCGACGACATGTCGATGATCAGCGCGCCCGGCCTGGCGTTCTCGAGGATGCCCTCGGGGCCGTAGTTGATGGCCTCGACCTGCGGGGAGGCGGGCACCATCGTGATGATCACGTCGGCGTCCTTGACGGCCTCGGCGATCGAGCCGGCCGCGGTGCCGCCGGCGGCGGCCAGGCGCTCCAGCTTGTCCTGTTCGAGGGTGAAGCCGGTGACCGGGTAGCCGGCCTTCAGCAGGTTCTCGGACATGGGGGAGCCCATGATGCCGAGACCGATCCAGGCGATCGACGGGAGCGCGGCGGGGTTGCTCATGATGGGGTCCTTCTCTTGGTGCTGTGTACGAAAAGTGCGTGAGGTGCCTGGCGGATCGCCCGGACTTCGTCCCCCTACGCGGCGGCGCGGGCCTCGGCCGGCAGCCAGGCGAAGGAGGCGGCGGCGTCGGCGGCCTTGTACTCAAGGCCTACGTAGCCCTGGTATCCGGCCTTCTTCAGCTGGTCGAGCAGCTCCTCGAGGGGCAGCTCGCCGGTGCCCGGAGCACCTCGGCCCGGCTTGTCCGCGATCTGGACGTGCCCGGTCTTGGCGGCGTACTTTTCGATGACCTCGCCGAGGTCCTCATCGTTCATCGCCAGGTGGTACAGGTCGAGCAGGAACTTGGCGTTGCCGAGGCCGGTGGCCTCGTTCACCTTGTCCACCACCTCGATGCCGGCCGGGGCGCTCACCAGCGGGTAGAGCGGCGACTCGGGCTTGTTGAGGGTCTCGATCAGGAGGATCGCGCCCACCCGGTCAGCGGCCTGCGCCGCCACGACCAGGTTCTTCAGGGCCAGCTCGTCCTGGACGGCCGGGTCCACGCCTTCGACGCGGTTGCCGTACAGGGCGTTGAGCGCCTTGCAGCCGACCGAGGCGGCGAAGTCCGCGGCCACGTTGATGTTGGCGTTGAAGCGGTCCGACTCCTCACCGGGTACCGAGACCGCGCCGCGGTCCGGGCCCGGCAGTCGGCCGGCGTAGAAGTTCAGGCCCACCAGCTGGGTGCCGGCGTCCTCAAGAGCCCTCTTGAGGGCGTCGAGCTCCTCCTGGGCGGGGGTGGGGGTCTCGATCCAGGGCCACCACAGCTCGACCGCCGTGAAGCCCGCCGCGGCGGCGGCCGCGGGGCGCTCCAGGAGCGGGAGTTCCGTGAAGAGGATCGACAGGTTCACATCGAAGCGCTGGTCCGTGTATCCCATGAGGGGTGTGCGCTCCTTCCGTATTGCGGAAGTTATTTTCTGTCTGATGGAAGATTGCATGGGCTCCCGCGCGGATGTCAAGTGCGGACTGCCGAAAAAACGAGACCGCGCGGTAGCTTGACGGCGTGCGATTGAGAGTGGAGTTCACGACCGAGCCCTTCGACCTCGAAGAGGCCCCCGACCATGCCGTGGCGGCCCGCGAGGTCATCCAGAAGGCCCAGCTGGAGGCGGTGGACGTCGGCCCGTTCGGCAACACCGCGGAGGGCGAGGCCGACCGGGTGCTGTCCGCCGTGGGCGCGCTGCTGCGCGACTCCCTGGAGGCCGGGGCCACGCGTGTCACCCTCCAGGTCAACGTGATCGGCGAGGAGACGCCATGACCGAGCCCCGCGACCACCCGTTCGTCGCGGCGGTCAAGCCGCTCGTGGACGCCATGGGCGGCGAGCTGATGGACCCGGCCCAGGCCACGCCCGACGACGTCGTGCTCACCTGGGAGGGTCGGGAGCTGCTCGCCGTGCGCCTGCCCCAGCTCTCGGACTCGCTGGACCACATCCTGGCCGCGCTGGAGCGCCGGCACGGCGTGCCGTTGTCCCAGCTCGACCGGAAGTCCAAGCAGGACGTCGTGCGGATACTGGAGGCGCGCGGCGCCTTCTCCGTGCGGCACGGCGTGGAAACGGTCGCGGGCGCGCTGGGCGTGAGCCGCTTCACGGTCTACAACTACTTGAACAGGGAAAACCCCAACAAGAACAGCCAAGCGTGAACGACTTCTGACGCACGGTGACGAGCCGCCGCCCGATTCACCCGGGCGGCGGCTTTTGTGTACGGGAAGTTTCAACAAAGTGTTGACGCCGTGTTGTGGAGGGCGTTAGCTATGCGCAGCCCGTCAAAGCAACAACAGGCCACGGAGGCCTACCGTGACTTCGAGTCCGACCCCGGGTCTCACCCGGATCAACACCTTGGACGACAGTGCGGCCGCGGCCGAGCTGCACGAGGTGTGCGCCAGCTCGGCGTGGGGGAGCAAGATGCTCGCCCAGCGCCCCTTCGCCACCGCCGAGTCCCTGTTCGCCGCCAACGAGGCCGCCATGGCGGAGCTCACTGCGGAGGACCTCGCCGAGGCGATGGGCGGCCACGCGCCGATCGGCCGGCCGAAGCCGGGAGACCCGACCTCCGCCCGCGAGCAGCGCGGCATGGCTGGTGCCTCCGAGGAGCTGAAGAACGAGCTCCTCGAACTGAACCTGGCCTACCAGGAGAAGTTCGGCCACGTCTTCCTCATCTGCGCCACCGGTGCGACCGGTGAGTTCATGCGGGACTCGGTCAAGGTACGGATCGACAACTCGCCGGAGCAGGAGCGGGAAATCGCCCGCGGCGAGCTCGTCAAGATCAACCGGATCCGCCTGACCCGCCTCGTAGAAGGAGAGTGAGTCCGACCATGAGCACCGAGACCACCGCGTCGGTGTCCACGCACATCCTGGACACCAGCATCGGCAGGCCCGCCGAGGGCGTCGCCATCTCCCTGTCGGCCCGTACGGGACGGGACGGCGCGTGGGCGGCCCTGGGCGGATCCGCCACCGATGCGGACGGGCGCTGCAAGGACCTGCCGGCGCTGCCGGAGGGCACCACCCACGTACGTCTGGACTTCGAGACCGAGACGTACTTCGCAAAGAAGCAAGCCGAGGCGCAGCAGGACGCCCCCCGCGTAAGGGACAGCGCTACGTTCTTCCCCGAGGTCACCATCACCTTCGCGGTGCACCCGGGCGAGCACTACCACGTACCGCTGCTGCTCAACCCGTTCGGCTACTCCGTTTACCGAGGGAGCTAGCATGGCCACGATTCTGGGCCAGAACCAGTACGGCAAAGCAGAGAACCGCGTCGTCAAGATCACGCGGGACGGCGACACCCACCACATCAAGGACCTGAACGTCTCGGTCGCCCTCTCCGGCGACATGGACGACGTCCACTACTCCGGCTCGAACGCCAACGTCCTGCCGACGGACACCACCAAGAACACGGTGTACGCCTTCGCCAAGGAATACGGCATCGAGTCCGCCGAGCAGTTCGGCATCCACCTGGCGCGCTGGTTCGTGAACAGCCAGGAGCCGATCCAGCGTGCGCGCATCCGGATCGAGGAGTACGCCTGGGACCGGATCGCCACGTCCGACGCCAACTCCAAGTTCATCGGCGCCGACGAGGTCAAGCACTCCTTCGTCCGCCAGGGCCAGGAGACCCGCGTCACCCAGATCACCTACGACGGCCAGAACTGGGAGGTCATCTCCGGCCTCAAGGACCTGGTCGTCATGAACTCCACGAACTCCGAGTTCTGGGGTTACGTGAAGGACAAGTACACGACCCTGCAGGAGGCGTACGACCGCATCCTGGCCACCCAGGTGTCGAGCCGCTGGCGCTTCAACTGGTCGGACGACGAGCAGCGGATGCCCAACTGGGAGAAGTCCTACGCCGAGACCCGCAAGCACATGCTGCAGGCCTTCGCGGAGACCTACTCCCTCTCGCTGCAGCAGACCCTCTACCAGATGGGTTCGCGCATCATCAACCACCGGTCGGAGATCGACGAGGTCCGCTTCTCGCTCCCGAACAAGCACCACTTCCTCGTCGACCTCGAGCCCTTCGGCCTGAAGAACGACAACGAGGTGTACTTCGCCGCGGACCGTCCGTACGGTCTCATCGAGGCCACGATCCTGCGGGACGGCGCCGACGCGCGCATCCCGGTGGACATGACCAACCTCTAAGAGCGCGGCACGCGCGTCCCGGGGCTCTCCGCAGTGGCCCCGGGACCGCGCGACACGAACCCCACTTCCTGAATCGGCACCCGGACGCACCCCGTGGGGCGGCAGTACTGTCAGCTGCCAAGGCCCCGGCTCCGGCACTCAAATCCCCTGGGTCCTGCCGTGCCCGCACCGCCACTGAAAGCACGAGGAAGTCCCATGGCAGCATCGGCAGCCCCTGACAGCGCCGTCCAGCGCATCGTCATCGAGAACTGTGCGATCGCGACCGTCGACGCCCATGACACCGAGTACGCCTCGGGCCACATCGTCGTCGCGGGCAACAGGATCGAGTTCATCGGTGCGGGCAAGGCCCCCGAGAACCTCGAGAACGTGGTCCGCCGGATCGACGGCACCGGGCACCTCGTGACCCCCGGTCTGGTCAACACGCACCACCACTTCTACCAGTGGATCACGCGTGGCCTGGCCACCGACCACAACCTCTTCAACTGGCTCGTCGCGCTGTACCCGACGTGGGCGCGCATCGACGAGCAGATGACGTACACGGCCGCGCAGGGCTCCCTGGCCGCGATGGCCAAGGGCGGTGTCACCACCGCGATGGACCACCACTACGTCTTCCCCAAGGGCTCCGGCGACCTGTCCGGCTCGATCATCCGCGCCGCCTCCGAGATGGGTGTCCGCTTCACCCTCGCCCGCGGCTCCATGGACCGCAGCGAGAAGGACGGCGGCCTGCCGCCGGACCACGCCGTGGAGACCCTCGAAGGCGCGCTGGCCGACACCGAGGCGACCGTCAAGAAGTTCCACGACGCGTCCTTCGACTCGATGACCCAGGTCGCTGTCGCCCCCTGCTCCCCCTTCTCCGTCTCCACCGAGCTGCTCAAGCAGGGCGCCGAGCTGGCCCGCCGCCTCGGCGTGCGCATGCACACGCACGGCAGCGAGACGGTCGAGGAGGAGAAGTTCTGCCACGAGCTCTTCGGCATGGGCCCGACCGACTACTTCGAGTCGACCGGCTGGCTCGGCGAGGACGTGTGGATGGCGCACAGCGTCCACATGAACGACTCCGACATCGCCGCCTTCGCCCGTACGAAGACCGGTGTCGCGCACTGCCCGTCCTCCAACGCCCGTCTGGCCGCCGGCATCGCCCGCGTCCCGGACATGCTCGCCGCCGGCGTCCCGGTCGGCCTCGGCGTGGACGGCACCGCCTCCAACGAGTCCGGTGAGCTGCACACCGAGCTGCGCAACGCGCTGCTGATCAACCGCCTGAACCCGGTCCACCGCGAGCGAGCGCTGGGCGCCCGCCAGGCCCTGCGCCTGGGCACCTACGGCGGCGCGCAGGTCCTCGGACGTGCCGACAACATCGGTTCGCTGGAGGTCGGCAAGTGCGCCGACCTGGTCCTGTGGAACCTCAGCACCTTCCTGCACTCCTCGATCGCCGACCCGGTGACCGCCCTGGTCTTCGGTGCGGCCGCCCCGGTGACGGCCTCGTTCGTCAACGGCAAGCAGATCGTCGAGAACAACCGGCTGCTCTTCGCCGACGAGGACGCCATCGCGGTGTCCACGCGGGAAGAGGCCCAGCGCCTCGCGCGGATCGCGCAGGCCTGATCCCCCGGAGTCCGGCCGGGGGGGACGGCCCCCGGCCGGCCGCCGCGGACCCGAGCGGGGTCCGTCGGCAGCCGTTCCCGGGAGGCGCCCGAGGAGATCCGAAGGCGTCCCCGGGAGCGGTGACTCGTGCCACCACCGCCATGGCGCATCGCGGACGCGACGATCGGGCGAATCGTTTCTGCACCCCTGGCGGCAAGAAGTGGCTCCACCGGCTCCACCCACAACTTCACCAGCGCGCTCGACTCGCACACCTTTCGCACCACCTCCATGACACCCACGTCCCTGCCGACGTGTTACCCGACCGGAGGAAGCCGTGGCCCAACCGCCCAGGTTTCGCAAAGACGCAGTCGCAGTACCGGAGGAGAAGCACCCGGTCGACGAGACCCTCCCTCCGCTGAAAATGTTCACGAGCGGCCTGCAGCACGTGGCCGCGATGTACGCGGGTGTCGTGGCCCCGCCCATGATCGTGGGCCCCGCGGTCGGCCTCTCCGCCACCGAGACCGCCTTTCTGATGGGCGCCTCGCTCTTCACCGCCGGGCTCGCCACCCTCCTGCAGACCCTCGGTTTCTGGAAGGTCGGCGCCAAACTCCCCTTCGTCAACGGCGTCTCCTTCGCCGGCGTGACCCCGATGATCGCGATAGGGAAGGGGGAGGGCGCGGACGCCCTCCCCGTGATCTTCGGCGCGATCATCGTCGCCGGGGCCCTCGGCTTCCTCGCCGCCCCCTACTTCGGCAAGCTCGTCCGCTTCTTCCCGCCCGTCGTCACGGGCACCGTCATCACCCTGATCGGCGTCTCGCTCCTGCCCGTGGCCTTCAACTGGTCGCAGGGCGGCAACCCCGCCGCCGCCGACCACGGCTCGATGAAGAACATCGCCATGGCCGCCGTCACCCTGGTGATCGTCCTGCTCCTGCGCAAGTTCCTGCGCGGCTTCCTCCAGCAGATCTCCATCCTGCTCGGCCTGGTCGCGGGCACCCTGGTCGCCCTTCCGCTGGGGATGACCAGCTTCGACGCCGTCAAGAACGCCTCGGTGGTCGGCTTCCCCACCCCGTTCCACTTCGGCGCGCCGCAGTTCCAGGTCGCCGCCATCGTCTCGATGTGCATCGTCATGCTCGTCTGCATGACCGAGTCCACCGCCGACATCCTCGCCCTCGGCAAGATCGTCGGACGGCCCGCGGACGAGAAGGCCATCGCGGGAGGCCTGCGCGCCGACACCCTCGGCAGCGCCGTCAGCCCGCTCTTCAACGGGTTCATGTGCAGCGCCTTCGCCCAGAACATCGGCCTGGTCGCCATGACCAAGGTGCGCAGCCGCTTCGTCGTCGCCGCGGGCGGCGGCATCCTGGTCCTGCTGGGCCTGTGTCCGATGGCGGCCTCCGTCATCGCAGTGGTCCCGCTGCCCGTCCTCGGCGGCGCCGGCATCGTCCTGTTCGGTTCGGTGGCCGCCAGCGGCATCCAGACCCTGGCCGGCGCGGCCATGGAGAAGGGCGAGAACGCCCTGATCGTCGCCGCGTCCGTCGGCATCGGCCTGATCCCGATCGCCGCGCCGGACTTCTACCACGCCTTCCCGAAGGACCTGCTGGTCGTCCTCGACTCCGGCATCAGCACCGGCTGCGTGGTGGCCATCGTGCTGAACCTGGCCTTCAACCACCTCGGCGCCAGGAAGGGCGCGGCCTCGGGGGCCGCACCCGAACCGGTGCCGGTCCACTGACGGGCCGAGCAGGAGCGCGGCGGTGCGCCCGCCACCCACTGCGGGTGTGGCGGGCGCACC
>NZ_MQUR01000010.1 GCF_001953875.1 Streptomyces amritsarensis | reverse complement strand
GTGTCCCCCGTGCCACGTTGGTACGGGGGACACGGGCGCACGATGCGGAAACCGATGAGACACAGAAGGGCCCACACCATCGCGACGGCAGGAGCCGCCGTGCTGGTCACCCTCGCCGTCCCGGGCTGCACGGCCGCCTCCGAGGAGGTACGCGCCCCCAGCCCCACGGCCCGGGGCGCCGCCCCCGCGGCGACCGTCCCCGCCGCGGCCCCCACCCCGCCGGCCCCCTCCCCGACCTACGCCCTGTCCACCGCCCCGCGCACCATCCCGGCCGTACGCGAGCACGAGCCGGCCCGCGGCCCCGGCTGGAAGCCCGCCCCCGGCGCCCGCGTCGTCGTCGCCCAGGGCGACAGCGCCGCGCTCTCCGACGAGGCCCGGCTGCTCGCCGGGGAGCTGGGCATCACCTACGGGGAGTCGGCGGCGCCGCGCGCCGGCGACGTGGAGCTCTCCGTGGAGGGCGCGGGCCGTCCCGAGTCGTACACCCTCACCGTCAAGGACGGGCGCGTACGGATCAACGGTCCCGACGAAGCCGGAGTCTTCTACGGCACCCGCACCCTCAAGCAGGCCGTCCGGGCCTCCGGCTCGGCCCCCGAGGGCACCGTGCGCGACGCCCCGGCCAAGCCCCAGCGCGGCCTCAACCTCGACATAGCGCGCAAGCACTTCACGCCCGAGTGGATAAAGAGCCGGCTGCGCGAGATGGGCGACCTCAAGCTCAACCAGCTCGGCCTGCACTTCTCCGACGACCAGGCCTTCCGGATCCAGTCCGACAGCCACCCCGAGATCGTCTCCACCCCGCACCTGACCAAGGCGCAGGTACGCGACATCACGGCGCTCGCCTCCCGGCTCCACATCACGGTCGTCCCGGAGATCGACTCGCCCGGACACCTCGGCGCGGTGCTGCGCGCCCACCCCGACCTGCAACTGCGGGACGTCAACGGCAGGGCCGTCAAGGGAGCGGTGGACATATCCGACCCGGCCTCCGCCAAGCTGATCGACGACCTGCTGCGCGAGTACCGGCCGCTGTTCCCCGGCGGGGCCTGGCACCTGGGCGCCGACGAGTACCAGGCGCTCGTCGTCCGCGACCCGCAGGCCTCCTTCCCCCAGCTCGCACGTGCCGCGCAGCAGCGCTACGGGCCCTCGGCACGCGTGCAGGACCTGGCCACGGGATGGCTCAACGACCGCGCCGCCGTGGTCCGCCCGTCGGGCAAGGCGCTCAAGGCGTGGAACGACGGCTTCTTCGCCGGCGGGGTCGCCAGTGCCGCCAAGGACATCCAGGTCGAGTACTGGACCGGCAAGGAGATCGGCGCCCGCCCGCCGCTGGAGTACCTGCGCGAGGGCCGCACCCTCGTGAACCTCAACGACGAGTACCTGTACTACGTGCTCGGCGAGCCGAACCAGTTCACCTACCCCACCGGCCGGCGCATCTACGAGCAGTGGACCCCGCTGGTCCTGCGCGGCACCACCCCCGTACCGGCCTCCTACGACGGCCAGATCCTCGGCGGGCGCCTCGCCGTCTGGGCCGACCTCTCCGGTGCGCAGACCCAGGACCAGGTGGCGGCCGGCATCCGGATGCCGCTGGCCGCGCTGTCGCAGAAGGTGTGGGACGCGCGGACGCCGCAACTGCCCTGGTCGCAGTTCCAGGCCCTCGCCGGCCGGCTCTGAGCGCACAGCGCCCCTCCGCTCCACGCTCCACGCCTGTCCGCTCCACGCCCTACGCCTGCGGGCGTCCGCCGACCCGTCTGCGGCGGTGGACCCACTCGACGGCCGGCGGCAGGGCCGTGGCCACGGTCAGGGTCCAGGCGGCGGCGCAGCCCCAGAGCAGCGGCTCGGAGACCGTGGCCGAAGCGGCGACGAACAGCGCCACCGTCGCCGCGCCCCACACCCCGGCCCAGACGGCACGGCCGCGCCGGTGCCCCGACCGCAGCATCCGGTCGAGGGCGCGGTCACCGCGCAGTTCTGCCTCGATCGCCGAGAGGGCGCGCTGCTCGCGATCGGAGAGGCCGGCTCCGTCCATCACGACGTACCTCCGTGGGCTGCCGCCGGCGGGCGCGGTGCGCAGCCTGTGGCCTGCGCATACCCGGCCTGACGCGCGTCAACCCCGGAGGCCGCCGATCCGGCCGCCCGGCGTCACCAGATGGCGTCGACCCACTCCGGGTGGTCGATGAACGGGTTGCGGTTGTGCTGGTACACGTCGAATATGACCTGGTTGCGGCGCTGCTCGAAGGCGTCCGGCGGGTCCGTCCGGTTCCACTGCTTCAGCAGGCTGATCCGGCCGAAGAGCGGGGCGGAGCCGTTGTTGACCCGGTCGTTCATCTCCAGGTCCGCGAAGCCGTCCCCGCCGTCGTAGCGGACGGCCATGTAGAGCAGCATGCGGGCCACGTCGCCCTTGACCGCGTCCCGGGGTTCGAAGGAGTCCGCGTCGGTCAGGCTGCCCAGTGCCTCGCTCACGGGGCTGCCGCCCTGGTCGAAGTCCTTGTTGCCGCGGGTGCTGTTGACCGTGACGTCCTCGGGCCGAAGGTGGTGCAGGTCGGTGCCCGGGCCGGTGGCCGTGCCGAAGTCGCCGTGGCTCTTGGCCCACACGTGCTCGCGGTTCCAGTCGTTGGCGCCGCCGCCGTTCGACGACTTGGACTGGGAGCGGCCGGAGTAGAGCAGGATGACGTTGTTCGGGTTCGCCGGGTCCTGGTCGGTCGCCTTCAGGGCGTTCCACACCCCGTCGTAGGTGACCTTGGACTGCGTCTTGACGATGTCGTGGAGGGCCGCCTTCAGCGCGGCACCGGTCTTGCCCTCGGCGGACGCGTAGTACGCGTCGTAGGAAGCGGCCGCGGCGGGGGCGGCCCCGGAGGTGCGGGGCGCCGCCGTGCCCTGCGGGCCGGCGGACGCGGCCGCCGGTACGGCGACCAGGGCGACGGCGGCGAGGCCGGCCGCCCAGGGGGTCAGGCGCGAGAATCTCATCGGGTGGGGGGTACCTCTCCGTACGCACCGTCCCCGCCCGGGGAATCGGCGGGGGATCAGGTGGCAGGCAAGAGGATCGCATTGTCATGTGCCCATCAGGCAAAAAACATGTGTCCGGGACGTGGAAGCCCGGGTGTGCGCCCCGACGGCCGCGGGCAGGGTAGCGGTGGCCCCGGCGGGGCCGGACCGAACCGCGAACAGCCCATCTGGAGCAGCCCATGGCAGTGAAGATCCTCATCGTGACCGGCGACGCGGCCGAGTCGCTGGAGGTGCTGTATCCGTACCAGCGTCTGCGCGAGGAGGGGTACGAGGTGCACATCGCGGCGCCGCAGGTCAAGAAGCTGCGCTTCGTGGTCCACGACTTCGAGGACGGCTTCGACACCTACACCGAGAAGCCGGGCTACACCTGGCCGGCCGACCTTGCCTTCACGGACGTGGTGACGGAGGACTACGCGGCCCTGGTCGTCCCCGGCGGCCGGGCCCCCGAGTACCTGCGCAACGACCCCGAGGTGCGGCGGATCCTGGCCGCCTTCGCGGAGGCCGACAAGCCGATCGCGCAGATCTGCCACGGCCCGCTCATCACCGCCGCGGCAGGCGGCCTGGCCGGCCGCCGGGTGACCGCCTATCCGGCGCTGGAGCTGGACATGAAGGCCGCGGGGGCGGAGTTCGAGGACTCCGAGACGGTGGTCGACGGCACCCTGGTCTCGGCCAGGGCGTGGCCCGACCACTCGCGCTGGATGAGGGAGTTCCTGACCGTACTGCGCGGCAAGGCCCCGGTCGCCTGACGCCTGACGCCTGACGCCTGACGCCTGACCGCGGACGCAGACGCACGGCCGGCCGCGACCCCCTGCGGCGGGGGCGCGGCCGGCCGTGCGCCGGGCGTCAGCTGCCGGTGGTGATCGCCGGAGCGGGCTCGTACTTGTAGTTCGCGCCGAAGTTCTTCTTCACGGCGGCTTCCCAGGAACCGTCCTGGACCATCTTCTTCAGAGCCTCGTTGATCTTGCGCTGAAGGTCCTTCTCGCCCTTCTTGACGCCGATGCCGTAGTTCTCGTTGCTGAGGCTCTGGCCGGTCAGCTTGAACTTGCCCTCGTTGCCCTTGCGTGCGGCGTACCCGGCCAGGATCGAGTTGTCCGTGGTCATGGCGTCGACGCGGCCCTCCTGGAGGGCGACGATGCAGTCCGAGTAGCCGCCCAGCTCCAGCAGGGCCGCCTTCGGGGCGAGGTTCTTCTTGAGGTTCTCGGCGGAGGTGGAGCCCGTCACCGAGCACATCGTCTTCGAGTTGAGGTCCTCGGCCTTGGTGATCGAGGTGTCGTTGGCGCGGGTCAGCAGGTCCTGGTGGGCCACGAAGTAGGGCCCGGCGAAATCGACCTTCTCCTTGCGCTTCTCGTTGATCGAGTAGCTCGCGACGACGAACTCCACCTCGTTGTACTGGAGCAGCAGTTCGCGGTCGTTGCTCAAGACCTGCTTGAACTCGATCTGCTCCGGCGAGTAGCCGAGCTCCTTGGCCACGTAGGTCGCGACATCCACGTCGAAGCCGGTGAAGGTGCCACCGGTCTCCCGCATGCCGATGCCCGGCTGGTCGAACTTGATGCCGATGGGAAGGGTCCCCTTGTCCTCGCCTCCCGCACCGCATCCGGAGGCGGTCAGGGCGAGGGCGATCACTGCGGCGACCGCGCCGGCCTGGGGAACCTTCATGCTTGCACTCTTTCCTGGGGGAACGCGGGACGCGTCACCGGGATCGCCGGGCGTGTGGAACCGCGAGAACGTACGACACGTCGAGACGTGTATGAGGAAGCTAGGAAGAGGGTGGCCGTAGCGTCACTACATTTGAGCGAAACTTGAGGATAACGATCCGGCTCAGCCGCAATTCCTTCGGCAAAACCGGGTCTGACCAGCAGAAAGGGGCGGGTGTGGGAACAGGTTCGGTACGCGTGGACGGGAATGCGCTGCTTTTGGGAGAAGGGGTGCAGATCCGGTTCATACGGACCTTGCGCCTGCCCGAATCCGGAACGCACTCACTGCCGCCGGGGCTGGGTGAGTTCCCGCTGCGCAGGGTCGAGGACCATCCCGACACGGTTCCGCCGGAATGGCTGGCGAAGGGCGGCGTGATGCTGCCCGTGTACCTGCGCGAGGCGATGTGGCTGAGCTTCGGCGGGACCCGGGCGCCCGCCGCGCTCCAGGTCGGCGTCGGCAAGGTGTGCGCCGTCTCCGGCGAGCGGTGGAGCGGCCGGCTGGCGCGCAGTCCGCAGAACTACGTGGTGCTGCCCCGGCAGCCCTGGCTGGACGGGATCAACTCCGGGGACGGCACGGTGCGCCAGTTTGTCGCCGTACCGCTGGGACTCGGCGCCACCGTCGAGGGGCAGGTCACCGGGGAGGAGACCACGGGCGGCGTGCAGCTCCAGGTGTTCCCGCTGGGCCGTGAGGCGCTGGCGCAGTGGCGCCGGGCGGAGCAGGCGCGACCGGCGCCGCCCCCGCCGCCGGGCGGGGGCGGGGGACTCTACGGGGGCCCGCCCGTGCAGGCCCCGACGGGCGGGGGCTTCGGCGGCCCGGTTCCCGCGCCGATGATGGCTCCGCCCGCGCCGGCCGGGGCCCCGGCGCCCCGCTCGGCGCCCGGCGGCAGGTCGGGGCCGCCCGCGGCCCCCGCGATGGGGCTCGGCGTCGGCGGCAGCATGCACCAGGAGGTCTACCGGGACGAGCGCCCGCTGTCCGACTGGGCCGAGGAGCCGGCCGCGCGGATCTTCGTGCACCTGGTGACCCCGCCCGAGTGGCGCCGCATCACCGGGGAGGAGGCTCCGCCCTCGCCCGTCGACCGGGCCGCCTACACCAAGGCCGGGCTGCCCTGGTTCGACTACTACGACGACTCGGCCGCCGATCTGGCGCCCACCGACACCCTGAGCGGGGTCAAGCCGGTGGGCGAGTGGCTCGGCGACGACCACGCCCCCTGGGTGGAGCCCGCCCCCGGCCAGGTCAAGCCGCTCGGCAACGCCCCCAGGCCGGGCAAGCCCGTACGGGACGGCGACTGGTAGCCGCAGGGGCCGGTGTTGCGGGCGGTCGGGCCGGGGCTAGCGGTGCCGGCGCCCTCGCGGCGCCCGGTGCCCGGTCCGGCCCGACTGGCCGGGAACGTGCGGCTGTTCGGGCCGGGACGGGGCCGTCCGTGGGATCATGGGCGGGCAATGCCCGCAAACGGAGGGGGAGTTCGGTGACCGGTGTACGCAAAGGGCTGGCGAAGGTGGAGGTCGCGCTGCGGTGGGACCCCAGCCCGGCGGGCACGCCCGCGAACGACCTCGACGTCGTCGCCGCGGTCTACGGGGCCGCGGACCGGCACGGGACCCCCGTCCAGCTCGTGCACTTCGGCAGCCGGTCGCCGGACGGCACCATCACCCTCAACCGGGACAGCCACACCGGCCAGGGCTTCGGCTTCGACGAGGTGATGACCCTCGAACTGCACCGGATGTCCCCCGACAAGGTGCGTGTGGTGATCGGTGTGGTCATCCAGAACACCGGGGCCGCAGCGGGCGGCACGGGTGGCGCGAAGACGTTCGCCGATGTCGCGGGCACGGGGTTCCGGATCCGGGAGGGCCACACCGACCTCGCCCAGGGCGACTTCGCGGGCCTGCCGCACGCCACGGCGGCCACCGTGGCCGAGTTCACCCGCGACGCCTCGGGTGCCTGGTCGTTCGGCGTACGGCTGGAGGGTTTCGAAGCCGACCCGGAGGAGTTCACCCGGGCCATGGGCGGGGTCCGCTGAATGCGGCGGAGACCGCCGCGGGGCCGCTCGGAGCGGGCGGCGGCCACTCGGATGAGTGGCCACCGCCCGGTCCGGGTGGCGCGCTGCCGCCGTCCCCACGAGGCAGCGCGGGCGGGTCGCCGTCCGGTCACCGGGACGACGGCCCGCCGGTTCAGGGGGCCTGGCCGGCCGCCGGCCGGACGGGGCGGTCGGGCGCGAGACCCAGGGAGGGGAGCATGACCGCCTCCACGAACCGGACCAGGTAGTCGGCGTCCGCGTACTGCCCTTCCAGCACCGGCCGGATCCGCAGCACGCCCATC
Organism: Streptomyces amritsarensis; assembly: GCF_001953875.1. Lineage (GTDB taxonomy): Bacteria > Actinomycetota > Actinomycetes > Streptomycetales > Streptomycetaceae > Streptomyces > Streptomyces amritsarensis. Next base: position 123,947 of record NZ_MQUR01000010.1, on the reverse strand, counting down.
AGCTGGGCCGGCAGGAACTCCACGGCGGGATGGTCCGCCACGATCTCGCCGCGGGCCACGGCCCGCTGCACCATCGCGTCGAAGGCGGCCAGTTCGGGGTCGACGAGGGCTTCGCGCAGGGCGGCCTGCAGTGCCTCGTCGCTGAGCACGGCGTGCCCGAGGGCCTGCGTCAGTCGGGTGTCGCGGCCTGAGGTGCCGGCGGCGACCCGGGCCGCCTCGCGCAGGTCGCCCGCCAGGGTCCCGGTGTCCACCGCGGCGAGGGTGCCCCGCCGGGCGGAGCGCAGGGCGGCGGCCACCAGCTGGGGCTTGGTCTTCCACTGCCGGTAGAGCGTGGACTTGCCGCAGCTGGCCCGGGCGGCGATGCCCTCCATCGTCAGGGCCTCGTAACCGTGCTCGCGCAGCTGTTCCAGGACGGCGTCGAAGAACTCCTGCTCCCGCTCCGGGGTGATCTTGGAGCGGCGCGCGGGGGTCGGCGTCGACGTCATGGGCTGCGGCTCTCCTCGGGGGCGCCTCGGCTGGTGGTTCCGCTGTGAAGTGTACGGGAACGCGACCGTATCGGTACACCAGCGTATCGATACGCCAATGTATCGATACACTGGCGTGTCGCTGTGCGCGCGACAGGACAACAGGAAGAGAGACCGGGGGATGACCGCCCACACCACGCCTGCCGGGCCGGCAGCCGGACCGAGCGCAGCCCGCCGGCGCCTCATACGCGAGCTGCTGCTCGTCGCGGGCTTCTTCACCGTCTACAAGGCGGGCCGCCTGCTCTCCACCGACCGCACCGGCGAGGCCTTCCGCAACGCGGACCGGATCCGGGACGCCGAGCGTTTCCTCCACCTGCCCGGCGAGGGTGCGGTACAGCGGCTGCTGCTCCACGGGGACGCCCTGGTGACCACCGCGAACACCTACTACGCGGCCGTCCACTTCCCCGCCACCGCGCTCTTCCTGATCTGGCTCTACGTCCGCCGTCCCGCGCACTACCTGTGGACCCGCCGGGTGCTCGCCGTGCTCACCGGAGCCGCGCTCGTCCTGCACCTCGCCTACCCCCTGGCGCCCCCGCGGATGATCCCCGCCACCGGGCTCATCGACACAGGGCAGGTCTACGGGCCCACCGTCTACCGGGCCGCGCCGGACGCCGACACCCTGGCCAACCAGTTCGCCGCGATGCCCTCCCTGCACTTCGGCTGGGCGCTGATGCTCGCGATCGGCGTGATCGCCGCGACCCGCCGGGGCGGGAAGGCCGGGATGGGCGAGGTGGGCGGCGGGAAGCGCTCGCGCCTGCGGATGCTGTGGCTGCTGCACCCGCTGGTGACCCTCCTGGTGATAGTCGGCACCGCCAACCACTACTGGCTCGACGCGATCGTCGCCGCCGCCCTGCTCGGGATCGCCCTGCTGGTGGTGCCCCGGCCGCGCGCGACCGAGCGGAACGGTGCGGCCATGGCCACGGCCACGGTCACGGGGCCGCGTACGCAGATCGGGGCGGGGGCGGGGGCGGGGACGGACGCCGACGGCGGTGATGAGGGCGCCGTACCCGGACTGCCGCGCCGCAAGGACACCGCCGAAACCGTGGGAGCGGGCAAGTGAACGACACCGCCCTCGCGGTCGGGCTCTGCCTCGCCTCGGCCGTGGCCTACGCGGCCGGCGCCGTCGCCCAGGAGCGGCTCGCCCGCGCCGGCGCCGCGCGCAGCGCCGGGGCGCTGCTGGGCTCCGGCGTCTGGTGGTGGTCGGCCGGGCTGAACGCCGCCGCGGCCCTGCTGCACGCGGCGGCACTGCGCTACGGACCCCTCACCCTGGTGCAGCCCCTCGGCGCGCTCACCCTCGTGGCCGCCGTCCCGATGGGGGCGCGCCGGGCCGGACGCCGCGTGGCGGCCGCCGAATGGCGCGGCACCCTCGCCACCGTCGCCGGGCTCGGCCTGCTGCTGCTCCCGGCCTCCGGGCCGGCCCCCGACGACACCCTCACGCTGGCCGAGGCGCTGGCCGTCTCCGGGGCGACCACGGCCGTCATCCTGCTCCTGACCGCGGTCAGGGACCCGGGCGCGGGCCTGCGGCACGCCACGGCCTCCGGGCTGGCCTCCGCCACGGCCTCCGCGCTGACCCAGACCGTGGCGGTCGCGGGCGGCCGCGGGGGATCCCTGCTGAGCGTCCGGGTCGCCGTCGTGGCCCTGCTCGTCGTGGTGTTCGCGGTCGGCGGGATGCTCCTGTCGCAGCGGGCCTACCGGGGCGGCGGGCTCGGTGCCCCGCTCGCCGTGGTGAACCTGGCCAACCCCCTCGCCGCGGCCGCCATCGGCGCGGTCCTGCTCGGCGAACGCCTCCAGGGCGGGCCGGCGGGGCTGCTGCTGGCGGGTGCCGGAGCGCTCGTCGCGGCGCGGGGCGTGGTCCTGCTGACCCGCGCCCCCCTCGCCTCGCGGGGCGCCCCGGCGCCGCCGCTGGTGCCGGCAGCCGCGGGCGAACTCGCCGTACCCGCGGGACGGGTGCCCGCCTGATCCCCGACCGCGCGGCCCCCTACTGAAACGCTTCCCGTCGCCCCGTCGCCCCGCCCGGCCCGTCGGGTTCCGGCCGTTGTCCGGGCCTGCCCGCCCCACCCCTCGGCCCCTGCCCCCGCCGCCGCCCGAGCCGGGCCCACTACCCTGGCCGCACGGCGCGACGTACGACAACGAGCGAGGAACCGGTACCGGCATGAGCATCACCCCCGTCCCCACCGCCGACCTGTACGACGAGCACGGCGAAGCCCTCGACATCTGCACCACCGGCTTCCGGCAGTTCGGCGGCCGACGGCTCTTCGCCGGCCCCGTGCGGACCGTCCGCTGCCACGAGGACAACGCCCTGCTGCGCGAACTCGTCCACACCCCGGGCGAGGGCGCCGTCCTCGTCGTGGACGGCGGCGGCTCGCCGCGTACCGCCCTGGTCGGCGACCTCATCGCCGGTGCGGCCGAGCGCAACGGCTGGGCGGGCCTGATCATCAACGGCTCGGTCCGCGACAGCGTCGCCCTCGGCGGCCTCGACCTGGGCGTGAAGGCCCTGGGGACCGTCCCCCGCAAGAGCGGCAAGACCGGCGCCGGCGCCGTGGACGAGCCCGTCACCATCGGCGAGGTCACCTTCCGCGCCGGGGACACCGTCCACGCGGACGACGACGGCGTCGTCGTCCTGCGCGGCTGACGGCGCGAACCGGCCAGGCCCGGCCTACCGGCCCTGGCCGCCGCCCGGCGCACCGGGTTTCACTGCCGGTCCATGAGACGACACAGGATCACGGGCCTGCTCGGCGCGATCGCGCTGGCCGCCGCAACCCTGGCCGCCGGCAACCCGGCCGCCGCGGGACCCGCGCACGGCCTGACCCGGGCCGACCCGCCGCCCGCCGAGTTCGGCACCGACTGGCACGACCCCCTCACCGCCGCGCCGCCCGTCGCGCGGCCCGCGACCCGGTCCTGCCGGGTGACCCTCGCGCAGGCCCGGTTCCGCGACTTCACCCCCTACCGCGGCGACTACGCGCCCCCCGCCGGCTGCGGCACGGCCGACTGGGCCGCCGTCGTGCTCCGCCTCGACGGCAAGGTCAAGGGCCGCCAGTACGACCGCCTGGGCCACCTCTCCCTGGGCGGTGTGGAAATCCTGCGCACCTCGACGCCCCAGCCCTCGCCCGACGGCATCACCTGGTCCGTCGAGAAGGACGTCACCCGCTACCGCGACACCCTCACCCGCCCGCAGCCCGTCGAGATGCTCATCGGCAACGTCGTGGACGACACCTACACCGGCGTCATCGACGTCGAGGTGACCCTGACCTTCTACGCCGCCGACGCACGCACCCCCGCACCCGACACCCCCGACCGGGTCCTCCCCCTCACCACCCCGACCGTCACCACCCCCCGCAACACCGAACGGGTGCTCGCAGAGGTGTACGCCACGGGCTCCGGCGGCGGCTGCGAGGAGTACTGGTACCTGACCACCCCCGCCGGAGCCCCGTACTCCTGCGCGGCGGACGGCGGCCCCCACCGCGAGGTCCGCGTCCTGGTCGACGGGCGACTCGCCGGCATCGCCGCGCCCTTCCCCACCGTCTGGACCGGAGGCTGGTCCAACCCCTTCCTCTGGTACGTCACCCCCGGCCCGCGCGCCTTCGACGTGCAGCCGATCCGCTACGATCTCACCCCCTACGCCGCCCTCCTCAACGACGGCCGCCCGCACCGCATCGAGGTGACCGTCGCCGGGCTGCCGACCGGACAGAGCGGCTGGAGCACCCCCGCCAACCTGCTGCTGTGGCAGGACGAGGCCCGCCACGTCGTCACCGGCGCCCTGACCCGGCACGAGGAGAGCGCCCCCTCGGGCCGCTCCCGCTGGACACCGGCCGGGCCCGGCGGACAGCACCGGGTGGACACCGAGGGCCACCACCGGCTGACCGTCGCCGGATACCTGAACACCTCCCGCGGCCGCGTGGCCACCACCGTCACCCGCTCCGTGCACCACACCTCCGCCCACCGCTGGACCGAGGGCGGGAGCCGCGACGCGCTGAACGCGGTCTGGACCGACGAGGAGAGCGTGACGCACGGCCCGACGACCACCCGGACCGACCGCACCTACACGATGGACGGCGAGACCACCCTCGGAGCCGGCGACCGCCTGCGCACGGTCCTGTCCCTGGGCGATCGCGCGGACACCACCACCCTGCGCGGCGGCCGGACCGTCGACGCCTCCCGGCTCGACGACCGCTACACCGGCGACGCCACCTACACCGCGAACGTCCCGCGCGACCAGCGCCACGCGGTCGCCACCACCTCCGCCCGGCACCGGCTGTACGGGTCCCAGGCGCCCGGCGGGTGCTACGACCGCACCGTGGACACCGTCCAGGGCACCGTGACGGTGGACCGCCGCCGCTGCTGACAGCGGCGCCCCCTACGATTCCGCCATGGACACGAGTGAGGCCGGCAGACGGCTGATCGACGGGCGCTTCGAACTGGTCGCGCCCCTGGGCAGCGGCGGCATGGGTACCGTCTGGCGGGCGCGCGACATCGCCCTGCACCGAGAGGTGGCGCTCAAGGAAGTGCGGCCGCCCGACCCGGCGACCGCCGCCGCCCAGCCCGGCCTCGCGGAACAGATGCGCGAACGCGCCGTCCGCGAGGCCCGCGCCCTCGCCCGGCTCGCCCACCCCCACGTCGTGACCATCCACCACATCGTCGAGCCCGCGCCGGGCACGGACGGGCACCCGTGGATCGTGATGGAGATGGTCCGCGGCGGCTCCCTCCACGACCGCCTGGAGTCCGGCCCCATGCCGCCCGCCGAGGTCGTGCGGCTCGGCCTCGACGTGCTGTCCGCGCTGCGCGCCGCACACGCCGAGGGCATCCTCCACCGTGACGTGAAGCCCGCCAACGTGCTGCTGCGTCCCGACGGATCGGCCGTGCTGACCGACTTCGGCATCGCCGCGCTGCACGACTCCACCGGGCTCACCGCGACCGGTGTGCTGATCGGCTCCCCGGAGTACATCGCGCCCGAACGGGTCCGCGGGGAGGAGGGGCTGGCCGCCTCCGACCTGTGGTCGCTCGGCATGCTCCTGTACGTGGCCGCCGAGGGGGCCAACCCGCTGCGCCGGGCCACCAGCCTGGCCACGGTCGTCGCCGTGCTCGACGAGCCGATCCCCGCGCCGGTGCGCTCCGGCCCGCTGGGGCCCGTACTGGAGCGGCTCCTCGTGCGGGACCCGGCCGCACGCCCCGACGGAGTACAGCTGGAACAACTGCTCCGGGACGCGAGCGCCGCTCTCGGATCCGGTGCGGGCACCGGTCCCGCCGCCACCCCGCCGCCCGTCGCCACCCCGGTCGTGCCGACCCCGTACGGGCAGTTCGGTCCGTACGCGCCGAACAGCACCCCGCACACCCCGCACGCTCCGCACACCCCGCCGCCCTACGGCTCCGGCGGTTCCCCGTACGCCGCGCCCACCACGCCCGTCCCCGTGGGCGGCGCCCGGCGCAGGCGCCCGGCCCTGATCGGCGTCGCGATCACCGCGGCCCTGGCGGCCGGCGTCGTCGGCATCGTGCAGCTGCTGCCCGACGGGAACTCCGGCGACGACGAGGCCAAGGGCGGCGCCGCGACCCGCCCGGCCGTCGCCACCTCCGCCACGCCGCCCGGGCGCACCGCCTCGGCCCCCACCCCCAAGGCCGGCGCGCAGAAGGCGGACGCGCCCCAGGGCAGCATGATGACGCCGGAGAACGTCCGCACCGCGCTGGAGGCGTTCAAGAAGGAGACGGGGACGACCACCTTCGTCGACATGACGCTCTACGACGGCTACATCCTCGCCTCCATCCCCACCGCCGCGGGCGCCGAGACCGTCGACTCCTGGCAGTACCGCGACGGCGCGGCCTCGCGCACGGGACCGGACGGCACGGTCGAGGAAGGGGAGCCGCTGATCGACATGGCGACCGTGAACTGGGACGCCCTGCCCGGCATGCTGGAGCAGTCCAAGAAGGACCTCAAGGTCGAGAAGCCGACCTCGCGCCACGTCATCGTCGACCCGTGGATGATGGACCAGGTCCCCTCGATCCGCACCTACCTCAGCGACGAGTACGGCCGCGGCGGCTACGTCCTGTGGAAGACCGACGGCAGCCTCAGGAAGGTCACCGCCACCTGACCCGGTGCGCCGACGCCGCAGGGCGGGCGCACCCCCATACCCGTGCGCGCGCGCCCGGCACCCCGGCCCCGCATTCGCGCGCCCCGCACCCGCCCCAGCCCACACCGAGGAGCCCGACCCCCATGCCCAGCTGGCGCAGCACCCTCACGGCGGCCGGGATACCCGGCACCAGCCTGCGGGACGACTACACCCGCGCCGCCCGCCGGGTGCTCCGCCGCGAACCCGCGCCGTACCTGGCGCTGCGCCTGCTCGCGGCGCCGCCCCTGGTACCGGCCCTCGCCGCCGGCCTCGCCTTCATGAACCTCGTCGACGACGTGGCCGAGACCGGCACCCCGCAGCAACGCTCCGCGGGCCTCGCCGCGTTGACCCGGCGCGTCGAGGCCGCCCTGCGGTCCGGGGACAGCCCCGACCCCGTGCTGCGGGCCTACGCCCACGCCGTGGACTCCCGGGGCCTGCCCGAGCACTGGGTCTCCCGCTTCCTCGAGGGCGCCGCCACGGCGGAGGCCGCCTTCGACGGCTTCGCCGACGAGGCGGACTTCCAGGCCTACCTCGACGCGTACGCCTGGCCCGGTGTGCTGGTCTTCACCGGCCTGCAGTACCAGGGCGGCCCGGATCCCGAACAGGCCGCGGGCTGGCGCCGGTTCGTCGACGCCGCCCAGCGCGTCGACTTCCTCGCCGACCTCCACGGCGACCTCGCCGACGGCAGGCTCTGCCTCCCGCGCGCCCGCCTCCACGAGCACTCCGTGACCCGGGCCGACCTGGAGGGGGCCCGTGACACCCCTGCCGTACGGGCCCTCCTCGCCGCCGAGGCCCGGCGCGCCCGCGCGGCCCTCGACGCCGCCCACGGCATCGGCGACTTCGCCGAGCCCGGCCTGCGCCCCGTCGTCGCCACCATGGCGGACCTCATGGCGCACCAGCTGACCGCCGTCGAGCGGGCCGGCGTCGGCGCCCTGCGCCGCGACGTCGGCTACGGCCTCACGGCGCCCCTGCGGATCCTCCTGCGCGCCGCGTCGGCCGGCCGCGGCCGCGGCCGCGCCCGCACCGGCATCGGCTAGTAGGGGCCGTTGACGTTGTCGATGGAGCCGTAGCGGGCGGCCGCGTAGTTGCAGGCCGCGGTGATGTTGGCCACCGGGTCGTACGAGTCCAGCGAAGTGCCGGGCACGTGGTAGGCCTTGAAGGTCGGGTCGATGACCTGGAGCAGACCCTTGGAGGGAATTCCGTTCCGGGCGTTGATGTCCCACAGGTTGATCGCCTTGGGGTTGCCCGAGGACTCCCGCATCACGTTGCGGTGAATTCCGTTGTAGCTTCCGGGAATACCGTGCTTCGCCATCACGGCGAGGGACTCGCGGATCCACCCGTCGAGATTGTTCGGGTAGGAGGAGGCCGGCTTGGCGGCGGTCTTCGCCGCGGACTTGGCGGCCGCCGCGGCCTTCGCCTGGGCACCGAGGGTCAGTGTGATACCGGGCCGGATGACCGACGGGTTGTCGCCGACCACCGCGCGGTTCGCCTCGTAGAGCTGCTTCCATCCGCCACTGACGGAGTGGTCCGCGGCGATCTCCGAAAGGGTGTCGCCGACCACCACGGAATACGTGGTCACAGGGGCCGTCGCCACGTTCGCCACGTTCGCCGCGGTGACGGTGGCCACCGCTGCCGCCGGCGCGCCCGTACCCACCGCTCCTGCGGTGGTCGCGCTGATCAGCGGCAGCGTGAGAGCCGCGCCGCCTGTGCCTGCGAGGGCCAGCTTGCGGGTGATCGGGTTCTGCTTCGGCCGACGGTGCTTACCCTTTGCAGGCATGGCGGAATTCCTCACGTGGGGGGACGGGAGAGCCGGGTGGCGGGGCCTGTTCGGCCGCCCGTCACCTGGAGTGAGGTGACCGTAGGTGAGCCCGCCGGGCGGGAACAAGCCCCGAATTCCACCCATAGATCGACATCCCGCAATCCGCCCCGGAAATGACCTTGTGGACATCTCGGCGAAAAGGCCGATTCCCTTTCCGGGAAAAGGGAATCGGCCACTCGCGGGAAATGATGTTGGCGGGCCCCGCGTGACTGACATCACGGGGTCGGGGCTCCCGGTGCAATAGGGGCAAGTCCGCTGTCTGGCGGGCTCATTCGGGCGACTCGTGCGTAGAGGTCAAATCGCCCATGAGGGATGCTTTCCGGCGTCGATTTCCCCCTCAGGGGCCCATTTGCCCCCGGCGCTGTCCGCAGAGGGGCTCCCCGAGTGCCGCCAACCGCTCCAGGACGGCCGTCACCGCCGCCTGCGAGGCCGGGAGCAGGGGGAGCCGGACGTCGGCGGTCGGGATGCGGCCCTGGGCGTGGAGCACCCCCTTGACGACGGCCGGATTGGGTTCGGCGAAGGCCGCCGCCGACAGCCCCGCCAGCGCGTGCCCCAGCGCCCGCGCGCGCACCGTGTCACCCGCCCGCCAGGCCGCGGCGAGCTCCGCGAACCGCTCCGTCGCCAGATGGGCGGAGGCGAGGATGCCGCCCGACGCCCCCAGGGCGAGCATCGGCGACACGAACACGTCGTCCCCGGCCAGCACGTGGAATCCGGCGGGCCGGTCGCCGAGCAGCTCCACCGCGTCCTGGTCGACGCTGCCGGTGGAGTACTTCACCCCGGCGACCCCGGGGAGCGAACCGAGGGCCCGCAGCGCGGCGGCGTCCAGCGGCTGCCCCGTGCGGTGCGGGATGTGATAGACGACCAGCGGTACGGGGCTCACCTCGGCCAGCCGTCCGAAGTGCGCCAACACCCCGGCCGCCGAAGGCCGTACGAACGACGGGACGGTGACGAGCGCCGCCCCCGCCCGCGGCCCGCGGGCCAGCCCGGCCAGCGAGGCCTCCGCGGCCCGGGTGCCGACCGCCCCCGCGCCGACGGTCAGCATCGCGCCGCGTTCCCGGCAGACCCGGGCGCACACGCCGGTGACGAGGCCGCGCTCCGGTTCGTCGAGGCAGGCCGCCTCCCCGGTGGTGCCGAGGGCGACGATCCCGGTGGCGCCCGCGTCGAGCACCTCGTGGGCGAGCGCCTCCAGGGCTTCGGCGGCGATCGCGCCCGTGCGCGTGAACGGGGTGACGAGCGGTACCTGGATCCCCTGCAGGGCGACCGTCCGCGCGGCGCTGCCCGCGAGGCCCCCGGTGCTGTTCTGTGTCGTGTCCTGTGCCATGCCCACGAGCCTGGCCCGCCCCGAGCGCCGAATCCAGTTCACGTTTCTTAGGCAACACGTAAGCTGAGCCGATGCTCGATGTACGGCGGCTGCGCCTGCTGCGCGAACTCGCCCGCCGCGGCACGATCGCCGCCGTGGCCGAGGCCCTCTCCTTCAGCCCTTCGGCGGTCTCCCAGCAGCTCGGCGTGCTGGAGCGGGAGGCCGGGCTGCCCCTGCTGGAGCGCACCGGGCGGCGGGTCCGGCTCACTCCCGCCGGGCAGAACCTGGTCGGGCATGCCGAGGCCGTCCTGGAACGGCTGGAGCAGGCGGACGCCGACCTCGCCGAGGCCCGCGGGGGCCTCGCCGGCGCCCTGCGGATCGGCGCCTTCCCCACCGCCACCCGCGCCATCGTCCCGGCGGCCCTGGTGGCCCTCGCCCGCCGCCACCCGGGTCTGGAGCCGATGGTCTGCGAGACCGACCCGGCGGCGGTCGCCCACGCCCTGCGGGCCGGTGACCTGGACGTCGCCCTGGTCCACTCCTACGACTTCGTCCCCGCCGAGCGCGAGCCGGGCCTGACCACCGAGCCCCTCTACGGCGAGGCGATGTACCTGGCGGAGCCCGCCGGGGGAACGCCCCGGGCCCCCGACAGCCCCGGGGCGCCCGGCACGCGGGGCGCACCGGGGGCGGAAGCCGGCGGTCCGCCCGCCGGGGACCTCCCGCAGCCGCCGCCGGCGCCCGACCAGGGCGCGGTCCTGCGCGCACACGCCCGGTCGCCCTGGATCACCGCCACACCGGGCACCCTCTGCCACACCATGACCATGCGGGCCTGCCAGGCGGCCGGCTTCACGCCCCGGGTCCGCCACCAGGTGGACGAGTTCGCCACCGTGCTCGCGCTGGTCGCCGCGGACCAGGGCGTGGCCGTCGTACCCCAGCTCGGGGTGGCCGCTCCCGCCGACCCGGCCGTGCACCTCACCCGGCTGGTGATGCAGCGGCGTACCCGCCTCGCCTTCCGCAGCGGAGCCGGCACCCACCCGGCCGTGGCCGCCTTCGGCGCGGCACTTCGCGCCGCGGTACCGCCGGATCTGGCCGGGTCGCGCGCCGAAGCGTGACACAACTCCCTTACCGGATGCCGTCCGTGTACGTTCGTTGATCCAGACCGAACCGACCAGAACGGAATACGACGTGACGCATCGCGTACGAGGGGTCATCGCCCGGAGCAAGGGCGCACCGGTGGAGACGACGACGATCCTCGTGCCCGACCCGGGACCGGGCGAGGCGCTCGTCCGGGTGCAGGCCTGCGGGGTCTGCCACACCGACCTGCACTACCGCGAGGGCGGGATCAACGACGAGTTCCCCTTCCTGCTCGGCCACGAGGCCGCCGGCGTCGTCGAGTCCGTCGGGCCGGACGTCACCTCCGTGGCACCCGGCGACTTCGTCATCCTCAACTGGCGTGCGGTCTGCGGCACCTGTCGGGCCTGCAAGCGCGGACGCCCCTGGTACTGCTTCGCCACGCACAACGCCACCCAGCCCATGACGCTGGAGGACGGCACCCCGCTCTCCCCGGCGCTCGGCATCGGGGCCTTCGCCGAGAAGACCCTGGTCGCGGCCGGCCAATGCACCAAGGTGGATCCGGCCGCCTCCCCGGCCGCGGCCGGACTCCTCGGCTGCGGCGTGATGGCCGGCCTCGGCGCCGCCCTCAACACCGGGAACGTCGCACGCGGTGACTCCGTCGCCGTCATCGGCTGCGGGGGAGTGGGCAACGCGGCCGTGGCCGGCGCCAGGCTGGCGGGCGCCTCGAAGATCATCGCGGTGGACCTGGACGACCGGAAGCTGGAGTGGGCGCGCGGCCTCGGCGCCACGCACACCGTCAACGGCCGCACGGATGACGTGGTCAAGGCGATCCAGGGACTCACCGGCGGCAACGGCGCCGACGTCGTCATCGACGCCGTGGGCCGCCCCGAGACCTACCAGCAGGCCTTCTACGCGCGCGACCTCGCCGGGACCGTGGTCCTGGTCGGCGTGCCGACTCCGCAGATGAAGCTCGAACTCCCCCTCCTGGACGTCTTCGGCCGCGGCGGCGCCCTGAAGTCCTCCTGGTACGGAGACTGCCTGCCCGAGCGGGACTTCCCCCTGCTGATCGACCTCTACCTGCAGGGCCGGCTCGACCTGGACGCGTTCGTCTCCGAGACCATCGCGCTCGACGGCGTCGAGGAGGCCTTCGCCCGGATGGAGCGCGGCGAGGTGCTCCGCTCGGTCGTCGTGTTCTGAAGCAGCCCCGAAGGCCCCGGGCCGGACGGTCCGGGGCCCGTGCGTCCCGAGGGTCAGGCCGCCCGCCACAGCGCCGGTACGGACGGCGGCTCCCAGCCGCGCTGCGCCGTGTGCGACTGGAGGCAGACGTAGCCGCGGCCGCCGTGCACGACCCGTTCGCCCGCCCGGTACGCGGTCCCCACCGCCCAGGCTCCGCCCGGCGGGGGCGTGCCGGGCGGGGTGGGGCCGGGCCCCGGATCCTGGGCGAGGTCCAGGACGAAGTCGAAGGCCGCCTCGCGCCCGCCACCGGCGTCCCGCACGGTCATCAGCAGCCGGGGGTCGAAGATCGCGTCGGTGTTGTTGCGGGGCTCGTTCGGGAAGTACAGCTGTGTCGTCAGCACCGGACGGCCCGGGGCCTGCACCTTGACGTGGAGGTGCCGGGTGCGGCCCGGGTAGAGACCCGGGACGATCGTGGTCAGCGCGAAGGAGCCGCGCGAGTCGGTGTACTGGTGACCCCGCAGCCGGTACCGGACGTTGTCGTAGGCGCCGTTCGCGTCGGCCTGCCAGAAGTCCAGCAGGGCGCCCGCGACCGGCAGGCAGGCCCGGCCGAAGACATAGCCCGTCACCGTCAACCGCGTGCCGGGCATGCCGGGCTCCAGCAGGCTGGTGCGTTCGGGCGAGGCGGGCTTGAAGTAGGGGCCCTCGGTCTGCTCGGGGGTGGGGTGGTCGCCGTCGTCGCACGCCGGGGTCAGCGGTACGGGTGCGGCGTCCGGGGTGAAGGTGCGGGCCAGGGCCGGGCCGCCGATGAGGACCACGGGTACGGCTGCGGTGGCCGCGAGGGCCGCGCGCAGCACGGACTTGCGGGTGATGCGGCGGGGCCGCTCGGGGTCTGCGGGGCGTAACGCGTCGTCGCTGTCCCTGCCCGGATCGCGCATGCCTGCCTCCTTGGTGGGCTGTTGGATTCGGCATCGAACCTAGGCGGACGCCCGGCCCGGATCGATGGACGCAACACGGCTGCTGTGGTGCTTTCGGAACTCGCCCGGGCTGGTGCCCGTCTCCCGGCGGAAGAACCGGCAGAAGTAGGCGGGGTCGGCGAATCCGACGCGGGCGGCGACCTGGCGTACCGGCAGTTCGGTGTGCGCGAGCAGGCGCTGGGCCTGGTACGCGCGGGCCTCGTTCAGCAGCCGGCCGGGGCTGCGGCCGGTGGCCGCCCGGACGGTCCGGGTCAGGTGGCCGGGCGTCACCCCGAGCCGCTCGGCGCACTCGCGCACCGACCAGGCGACGGGTCGGGCGGCCAGCCGGACGAACGCCTCGGCCACCGTCGGGACAGTGCCGGGAGCCGCGGGCCCGCGGAGCCGGTCCGGTTCCGCTGGCCCGCCGGGGCGGCCGCCGCCGCGGGCCGGGAGCCGTGCCATGCGGACGACGAGTACGTGCAGCAGGGCGCGCAGGACGCTCTCGTGGCCGGGCTCCCGCTGCCGGCACTCGGCGGCCAGGTCGGCCATCAGCCGTCCGGTGCGCTCGTGTTCGGCCTCGCTCAGGTCGAACCAGCCGGTCCTCCCGATCCGCCGCAGGAGGGCGCGGTCGCCGGGATGGTCCACCAGGAAGTCCTCGGTGAACAGTGCGAGGGTGCCGTCGAGACCGCGCTGGTCCTGCCAGCAGTGGACCTGTCCGGGCAGCACCACGGCCAACTGGCGCGGCCGCACGGGGTGCCCGGCGAGATCGACGACGTGGGTGCCCGATCCCGCGACGATGTGGACGATCTCGTAGAAGGTGTGGCGGTGCGGGCGGTCGGACCGCGACAGCGGGCCCAGCGCGTCGAAGGGCCCGGCGGCGAACGGCACGGTGCCCGGTCCGGCCAGCTCCAGGCGGTGCAGGGGAGGCTCCCCGGGGCGCGGTGGCGCCGGGCAGGGCGTCCCCGGTACGACGGTGGTGTTCCGCATCGTTACCCCCAGCAGGTCCAGACCAATCGGGCGATGTCACGATCCCTCGCCGAAGGCCCTGCGAAACCCGGCGGGAGGAATCCACCGGGTCCCCGCGGACCCTGACCCCGAAGGCCCCGTCAGGCCCCGGCGCCCGGCCCGGTCCGGTCCACCTCCTAGACTCGGGCGGACCGCCGCGCCCGCCCGTCACCCGGCCGGGGCGCGCAACTCCATACCTCGTACTACCCCTGGGGGCCGTCCGTGACCGTCGTCCACAGCTACCGCCAGCCCGGCACGGTCGTCACCGACCACCGGTTCTCCGTCCCGCTGGACCACGCGCGCCCGGACGGGGAGCGGATCGAGCTGTACGGCCGAGAGGTGGTCGCCACCGGCAAGGACCCGCAGAGCCTGCCCTGGCTGCTGTACCTGGAGGGCGGGCCGGGCTTCGGCGCCCGCCGCTTCATCGGCCGGCAGGCCTGGCTGGAGCGGGCCCTCCAGGACTACCGGGTGCTCCTGCTGGACCAGCGCGGCACCGGCCGCTCCACCCCCTTGAACCGGCAGACGCTGCCGCTGCGCGGCACTCCCGCCCAGCAGGCCGACCACCTCGCCCACTTCCGCGCCGACTCCATCGTGCGCGACGCCGAAGCGATCCGCCCCGGTCTCACCGGCGGCGCGCCCTGGACCGTACTGGGCCAGAGCTTCGGCGGGTTCTGCACGGTCCGCTACCTCTCCAGCGCGCCCGAGGGCCTCACCGCCGCCCTGATCACCGGGGGTCTGCCGGCGCTGACCGGCACCGCCGACGACGTCTACCGGGCCGCCTACCCGCGCATCGAACGCAAGAACGCGGCCCACTACGCCCGCTACCCCATGGACGTCGAGCGGGTCCGCCGGATCGCCGCCCGTCTGGCGGAGCAGCCGGCCGAACTCCCCGGCGGCCACGTCCTGACGGTCGAGGCCTTCCAGTCCCTCGGCATCCTCCTCGGTGGCGGCGACGGCAGCCACCAGCTCCACCACCTGCTGGAGGACGCCTTCGTCCCGACCCCCGCCGGGCCTGCCCTCTCCGACGCCTTCCTGGAAGGCGCCCGCTCCCTGCTCTCCTTCGCCGGACACCCCCTCTACGCGCTGGTCCACGAGGCTATCTACGCCCAGGACCCGGCCGCGCCCACGGCCTGGGCCGCCGAACGCGTCCGGGCGGAGCACCCCCGCTTCGACGCCCGCAAGGCCCTCACGGGCGACGAGCCCGTGCTCCTCACCGGCGAGACCATCCACCCCTGGCACTTCACCACCGACCCGGCCCTCGCCCCGCTGCGCGAGACCGCGGATCTGCTGGCCGCCCGTACGGGCTGGCAGCCGCTCTACGACCCGGAGCGGCTGGCGGCCAACGAGGTGCCGGTGGCGGCCGCGGTCTACCACGACGACATGTACGTGGACGCGGAGGACTCACTGCGGACGGCCCGCGCCATCCGGGGGCTGCGGACCTGGGTGACGGACGAGTTCGAGCACAACGGCCTGCGCGCGGGCGGCCCCCGCGTGCTGGACCGGCTGCTGGCCCTCGTGAACGACGAGGTGTGACCGGCGTCCTCGCGGGTCGAAGGCGCGACGGGCGACCGCCGCCGGCGACCGCCGCGCCCTCGACGGGGCGGTGACCGGGGATACGTCCCGGCCCGTGGCGGTCCCTTCGCATAGTGTGCGACCCATGACCGAACTACGTGACCGGCAGGCCCCCTTGGAGCCCATGCCCACCGACTGGCAGCGCGCCCTCGCCGTCGTCGCCCACCCGGACGACCTGGAGTACGGGTGCGCGGCCGCGATCGCGGACTGGACGGACGGCGGCCGGGAGGTGGTGTACCTCCTGGCCACCCGGGGCGAGGCGGGCATCGACTCCCTCGCCCCCGCCGACTGCGCCGCGCTGCGCGAGGCGGAGCAGCGCGCGAGCGCCGCCGTGGTCGGGGTGTCCGCGGTGGAGTTCCTCGACCACCGCGACGGGGTCGTCGAGTACGGACTCGGCCTGCGCAGGGACATCGCGGCGGCCATCCGCCGGCACCGCCCCGAACTGGTCATCACCCTCAACCACCGCGACACATGGGGCGGGGAGCAGGGCGGCGGCTACTGGAACACCCCCGACCACAAGGCCGTCGGCCGGGCCACCCTGGACGCCGCCGCCGACGCGGGCAACAGGTGGATCTTCCCGGAGCTCATCTCCGAACAGGGCCTGGAGCCGTGGAACGGCGTCCGCTGGGTGGCGGTGGCCGGGACCGGCACGCCCACGCACGCGGCCGACGCCGGTCCGGGCCTGGAGCGGTCGGTGCTCTCCCTGATGGCGCACAAGGCCTACATCGAGGCGCTGACGGACCAGGACCCCGAGGAGTACGTCCGTACGTTCCTCACCGGCAACGCCGAGCGGGTGGCGCCGCGGTTCGGCGGCCGCCCGGCCGTCGCGTTCGAGGTCTTCCCCCGCTGACCCTCCCACCCCTATTCTGACGATCCGTCAGATGCGGGCTAACGTCGGGGCCGGGGGTGCGGGACAAGGTGATCGACACCATCTCCACGGAGATCGCGGAGGACGGGGAGCGGATCCGCCTGGAGGTCACGGACGGCATCGCGGTCCTCACCCTGTGCCGCCCGGACCGGCTCAACGGCTGGAGCTGGGAGTCCAGCCGGCAGCTCGGTCTGCTCGCGGACCGGATCCGCTTCGACCCCTCGGTGCGGGCCGTGCTGCTGCGGGCCGAGGGCCGGGCCTTCTGCGCGGGCATCGACGTGACGGCCCCGGGCGGTGCCATCACCGGCGGATCCACCGCCGAACGCACCCGCAACTACTACGAGGGCATCCGCTGGGTCCACGAGCGGTTCGCGGTCCTCGCCCGGCTCCCGCAGCCGGTGGTGGCCGCCGTCCAGGGCTACTGCCTCGGCTTCGGCTTCGAGCTGGCCCTGATGGCCGACATCCGGGTGGCGTCGCGGGACGCCGTCTTCGCCCTCCCCGAGGCCCGGCTGGGCGTCGCCGTCGACGCGGGCGGCGACCTGCGCATCGCCCGCGAGGCGGGCGCGGGCTGGGCGAAGTTCCTGGCGCTGACGGGCCGCCGCATCGACGCGGCGACCGCCGAACGGCTCAACCTCGTCCAACTGGTCGTCGAGGAACATGAATTGGCGGCATCCTCCCGCGCCCTGGCGGAGGAGATCGCAGCCAACGCCCCTCTCGCGGTGCAGGGCATCAAGCGGGCGGTCGACGCCTACGCCGACGCGGCCCTCCCCGCGGCCCTCGACCGTGTGGCGATGACCGCGGCCCTCACCCTCGCCTCGGACGACGCCCGCGAGGGATACGGCGCCAAGGCGGCGGGCCGACCGCCCCGCTTCACCGGGAGCTGACCCCGGCGGGCCGCCGGTCCGTCGTCGACCGCGGGGCCGCCCTGCGCCGATCACGGGGGCAGGACGCCCGCGCGGGCCCCTCCTCCTACCGGCCTCCTGACGGCTCCCCCGCCCGCCGGGCGGGGGCAGGGGCGGAGCCGCCGGGTGGGGCCGCCGGGTGGGGCTCGCCCGGGCCGGCGGCGAAGGGGCCGCGCCCCAGCTGCTCCCGTACCGGGACCACCTCGGGGCTGACCACCGCCCGGCGCTGCCAGTTGGCCCCGTCGACGACCAGGGTGTGCCCGGTGACGAACCTTGCGTAGGGCGAGGCGAGGAAGGTCGCCGCCCAGCCCAGTTCGCGCGGCGCCCCGACCCGCAGTGCCGGCTGCCGGACGTCCTGGGCGCCGGAGGCGGCGCGCTCCAGGCCGCCGCGGATGTCCGCGGTCATGTCGGCGTGCGGGAACAGGCCCGGGACCAGCCCGTTGATCTGGATGCCGTACGGCCCCCACTCCACGGCCAGGGTCTCCACGAGGTTCTTCACCCCGGCCTTGGCGGCGGCGCTGTGGACGAAACCCGGCCCGCCCGTCCAGGCGTAGGAGGCACCGATGTTGACGATCGAGCCGGGGGTGCCCGCGGCGAGGTGGCGGCGGCCGAACTCGCGCGTCATGAACCACGTGCCGGTCAGGGTGATGTCGACGACCGCCCGCCAGGCGTTCGGCGAGAGGTCCTCCGCGGGGGAGGGGAAATTGGCGGCCGCGTTGTTGACCAGCACGTCCGGCAGTCCGACCGCCGCCTGCGCCGCGTCGAAGACCTCCGCGACCCGCTCGGGGTCGCGGATGTCGCAGACGGCGGCCGCCACCCGGCCCGCGCCCGGTACGGCGGCGAGCTCCTCCCGCGCCGCCTCGAGCTGTTCGCGGCGCCGGCCCGCGATCAGCAGGTCGGCGCCCAGCCGTGCGAACTCGGCCGCCACCGCCTTGCCCAGCCCGGTGCCGCCGCCGGTCACGAGGACCACCTGCCCCCCGTAGGTACCGGGGGGCAGGGCGGCGGCACCGAGCGGCGGCGGCGCGGGCAGCCCGCCCTGAGGGTTCTCCATGCGCCCATCGATAGCGCGCGGGCGCTCAGACCGCCATCCCCGGGGGCCTGCGGACCTCCGCCCTCTCCCGCCAACCTCTGCGCTCTCCCGCGAACCTGTGCGCTCTCCCGCGGATCTCGCCGGCGGATCCGGAAGGGAGCCGGCGGGGCTAGCTGCCCGGGTTGTAGGCCTGCTGGGTGGCGCAGGTCCAGATCACCGGCTTCAGCTTGCCCTTCGCGTTCACGGCCGCCCCGCCGACCCGGTCGGCGTCCGACACCGCGTCCGCCATGCTCGCCCCGCCCGCGGCCAGCCGCGGCAGGGCCTTGACCGGGCCGGAGCCGGCCCGCAGCAGTGCCTGGTCCGGCAGGGTCATCTCGTCCGGGTGGAACTTGGCCGTGCCGACGCTGACGTTCGTGGTCGGGCTGATCGCCTCGAACGTGGCGTACGGATGCGAGCTCAGCCCGCCGGGAGAGGTGCCGGCGCCGCCGACCGGGGGCTCCCAGACCCAGGTCCGGTACTCGTGCCACGGTCCGGCCCAGTCGTAGCCGACGATCCGGCCGCTCTCGTCGAGGTCCTGGACATAGCTGTCGTTCATGGTGGGGTCCAGCAGCCGGGCGGCGCCGCCGTCCCCCGGCCACAGCACCGGGCGGGTGCCCTCCAGGTGGGCGCCGGTCTCGGGGACCTCGTAGTCCTGCGTCGCCATGCCGAGGATGTCGCCGTGGTTGTTGATCCCGGTGACCATCGTGATCCGGGTCCCCGGGCCGGCTTCGGCCGGGACGGGCAGTTCGCGGACCTTGTGGCCGTCCTTCCACACGGTGCCGGGCCCGCTGTCGGAGCGGGACACCACGTATCCGGCGTCGTTGACGTCGGCCTCGATGTCGTGGCCGTAGCCGTCCGGCAGCCGGGTGATCGCCGCGTCGCCCACCTGGTAGGTGAACAGAAAGACGCCGGCGGAATCGTGCAGGACGCCCACCATCAGGCCGTGCGCGTTGACGGCGACCACCCGGCCCGACGCGTTCGGGTCGGTCAGCGGGACCCGGTGCACCGTGGTGCCGGTCCAGTAGACGGGCTTGTGGCCCGAGACGCCGACGGCGAGGTCGCCCGCGCCGAAGTCGAAGACGCCCTGACTCTGCCGCATGTCGCGCGCGTAGGACTCGTCCCCGATCGAGCCGAGCACCTGGACCTTCGGCGCGCACTTCGCGTCGGACGCCGCGGCGGCCGGGCCGGCCGCGGTGACCAGGCCGGCCAGCACGACGGCGGCTGCGGCTGCGGACATGCTTCTTCTCATGTGGTCCCCCCTGGACAGGTGCTGTTCCCCGTTGAGTCATGACACGTGCACGCCACATGTTGCCTGATCTTGAGACGAACGTGGCCTGAATCGCGCGTGTCGATGCGGACCCCGGCGTTCCCCGGCGGTCGGCGGTTCACAGGGAGGCAAGCGACCGCTTAGTATGCGCGCGGAACATGATTCCTCGACGGCGGCTGGAGGCCCCGGATGCAGGCATGGCGAGTACATACCCCCGGCGAGCCCCGAGAGGCCCTGCGCCTGGAGGAGATTCCCCCACCGGTCCCGGGCGAGGGCGAGGTGCGGCTGCGGGTACTCGCGGCGAACCTCAACTTCCCCGACGCGCTGCTCGTCCGCGGCCAGTACCAGATCCGCCCGCCGCTGCCTTTCACCCCCGGCGTGGAGATCTGCGGCCTCACCGACGACGGCCGCCGCGTCATCGCCACCCCGAGCCTGCCCCACGGCGGCTTCGCCGAATACGTGATCGCGTCCGAGCGGTCCCTGCTCCCGGCCCCCGAAACCCTGAACGACGCCGAGGCCGCAGCCCTCCACATCGGCTACCAGACCGGCTGGTTCGGGCTGCACCGCCGGGCACGCCTCCAGCCGGGCGAAACCCTGCTCGTGCACGCCGCCGCGGGCGGGGTCGGCAGTGCGGCCGTCCAGCTCGGCAAGGCCGCCGGAGCCACCGTCATCGGGGTCGTCGGAGGCAAGGCCAAGGTGCGCACCGCCGAGGAGCTCGGCTGCGACCTGGTGATCGACCGTACGGGCGAGGACGTCGTCGCCCGGGTCAAGGAGTTCACCGGCGGACGCGGCGCCGACGTGGTCTACGACCCCGTCGGCGGCGACTCGTACACCGCCTCCGCCAGATGCGTGGCCTTCGAGGGCCGGATCGTCGTCGTCGGCTTCGCGAGCGGCGACATCCCCGCCCCCGCCCTCAACCACGCCCTCATCAAGAACTACGCGATCCTCGGCCTGCACTGGGGCCTCTACGCGGCCAAGGACCCGGCCGCGGTACTCGCCTGCCACACCGAACTGGGCCGCCTCGCCGCCGAAGGCGCCGTCAAGCCCCTGATCAGCGAGCTCGTCGCACTCCCCGGCGTCGCCGACGCCCTGCAGCGCCTCGCCGACGGCACCACCACCGGCCGAGTGGTCCTGGCCATGCCCCGGCAGCCGGGAGCGGCCCGATGACAGCGATCACCGCCGACCGGCTGCTCGCACGAGTCCGGGACCTGCTCGCCGCGCACCCGCCCGCGACCACACCCCGCGACGACTTCCTCCGCGCCCGCTTCGACGCCGGACTCGCCTGGGTGCACTACCCCGAGGGCCTCGGCGGACTCGGCGCGCCGCGTTCCCTCCAGGCCGTCGTCGACGCCGAACTCGACGCCGCGGGCGCCCCCGACAACGACCCGCGCCGCATCGGCATCGGCCTCGGCATGGCCGCGCCCACGATCCTCGCGTACGGCACCGAGGAGCAGAAGCGGCGCTTCCTGCGCCCCCTGTGGGTGGGCGAGGAGGTCTGGTGCCAGCTCTTCAGCGAACCCGGCGCCGGATCCGACCTCGCCGCGCTCGCCACCCGGGCCGTCCTCGACGAGGCCGCCGGCGAGTGGACCGTCGACGGCCAGAAGGTCTGGACGTCCAGCGCCCACAACGCCCGCTGGGGCATCCTCGTCGCCCGCACCGACCCGGCCCTCCCCAAGCACCGGGGCATCACCTACTTCCTCTGCGACATGCACGACCCCGGCGTCGAGGTCCGGCCGCTGCGCCAGATCACCGGCGAGGCCGAGTTCAACGAGGTCTTCCTCACCGGCGTCCGCATCCCCGACACCCACCGCCTCGGCGCCGTCGGCGAGGGCTGGGCGGTGGCCCGCACCACCCTGATGAACGAACGCGTCTCCATCGGCGGCATGCGCATCCCCCGCGAGGGCGGCATGATCGCCCCCGTCGCGGCGGCCTGGCGCGAACGCCCCGAACTGCGCACCCACGCCCTCCACCAGCGGCTGCTGGACCTGTGGGTCGAGGCCGAGGTCGCCCGCCTCACCGGGGAGCGGCTGCGCCAGCAGCTCGCCGCCGGCCAGCCCGGCCCCGAAGGCTCGGGCATGAAGCTGACCTTCGCCCGGCTCAACCAGGAGATCAGCGGCCTGGAGGTCGAACTCCTCGGCGAGGAAGGCCTCCTGTACGAGGACTGGACGATGCGCCGCCCCGAACTGGTCGACTTCACCGGCCGCGACGCCGGCTACCGCTACCTGCGCGCCAAGGGCAACAGCATCGAGGGCGGCACGAGCGAAATCCTCCTCAACATCGTCGCCGAACGCGTCCTCGGCCTGCCCCCCGAGCCGCGCGACGACAAGGACCTCGCATGGAAGGACCTGTCCCGATGACGGCACCGGCAGCAGCGCCCGCGGCCCCGGCCGACCTCCTCTACTCCGAGGCCGAGGAGGAACTGCGCGCCGCCGTACGCTCGCTCCTCACCGACCGGTGCGAGGCCAAGGCGGTCCTCGCCCGGGCCGAGACGGGCCGGCCGCACGACCCGGGCCTGTGGCACACCCTCGCCGTCGAGATCGGCACGGCGGGGCTCCTCGTACCGGAGAAGTTCGGAGGGCAGGGTGCGGGGCACCGTGAGGCCGCCGTGGTGATGGAAGAGCTGGGCCGGGCCGTGGCGCCCGTCCCGTACCTCACGAGCGCCGTGCTCGCCACGGAGATCCTGCTCGCCTGCGACACGGCCGAAGCCGCCCCGCTGCTGGCGGAGATCGCCTCGGGCCGCACCGTCTGCGCGCCCGCCGTGCCGCTGACCCTCGCCCCCGGCGCCCGGCTGCCGGCGCCCGTACGGGACTCCGGCGGGGGGACCCTGACCGGCACGGTCACCGCCGTGGCGGACGCGGTGGCCGCCGACGTCCTGCTCGTCCTGGCCGACACCGGGCTGTACGCGGTCCGCGCCGGGGATGTCGGCGTCGCCCCGCTCGTACCCCTGGACCTGACCCGCCCGCTCGCCACCGTCACCCTGGAGGCGGCCCCGGGCGCCCGCCTCGCCGACCCGGCCACGGCTCGGGCGGCCGTCGCCGGAGCACTGCTCTGCGCGGCGGGACTGCTCGCGTCCGAGCAGGTCGGGCTGGCCGAGTGGTGCCTGACCGAGACCGTCGCACACGTCAAGGGCCGCTACCAGTTCAACCGGCCCGTCGGCTCCTTCCAGGCCCTCAAGCACCGCCTGGCGCGGCTCTGGCTGGACGTGGCCTCCGCCCGGGCGGCGGCCAGGGCCGCCGCCGACGCACTCGCCACCGGAGCCCCCGACACGCCCCTCACCGTCGCCGTGGCCCAGGCCCACTGCTCGGGGGTGGCCGTCCGCGCCGCCGAGGAGTGCGTCCAACTCCACGGAGGCATCGGCATGACGTGGGAACACCCGGCCCACCTCTACCTCAAGCGGGCCAAGGCCGACTCCCTCGCCCTCGGCACGGCCGGCCACCACCGCGGCCTGGTCGCCGAGTTCGCGGAACTCCCGGCGCCGTAGGAGGTGCCCGGCGGATGGTGCCGGACCCGCGGACCCCGGCACCGCCGCGCCGCCCCGGCGCAGGAAACCGACCGCGGCGGCTGCGGTCCCGGGAGGCGGGTGCCAGACTGGACGCATGCCCGCACCACGCCGGGCTCCGCCGTCGCGCACCGCGGCGCGTCGCCCCCGCCGGCTCGCCCCGGCCGTCGCGGCCGCGGTGGCCCTGTCCGCTCTCCCGGCGCTCGCCGCCCCACCCGGTCTCGCAACGGGGGTCCGTACCGTCACCCGCGACGGTACGGACCCGCCCGGCGACAGCGCCTCCCGGGGCGACTTCGCGGGCACCGTGTCCCTCCCCGGCGGCCGTCGCGTCCACGTCGAGTGCCGGGGAACGGGCACGCCGACGGTGGTGCTGGTGTCCGGAGCGCGCGGCGCCGCGGACGAATGGACCCACGCGGTCGACCCGGCCCGCCCGGAAGCCGCCCCGACGCCGAGGAGCTCCGCGGTCCTCCCGACGGTCGCCTCCTTCACCCGGGTGTGCGCCTACGACCGCCCCGGCACCACGAGGTTCGGCGACGGGCCGAGCCCCACGACCGCGGTGCCGCAGCCCACCACGGCGGCGGACGGCGCCGCCGACCTGCGGGCGGTGCTCGCCGCGGCGGGCGAGCACGGCCCCTACGTCCTGGTCGGAGCCTCATGGGGAGCGATGATCACCGTACTCGCGGCGCGCACCGGCGACCTCCGGGTCGCGGGCCTGGTCACCGTCGACGGCGCCTCGACCCACCTGCGCGACACCCTGACACCGGCCCAGTGGTCGGGCTGGATGAACAAGATCGACGCGATGAAGGGGCCGGAAGGCCTCGAAGTGCCCGACTACCCGGCGAGCGTGGCCGAGATCAGGTCCGCACCCCCTCTCGCCCGCCCCCTCCCCGCGGCCGTGCTCAGCTCCGACGAACCGTGGGATCTCCGTGTGGGGGACGGCGGTTCGACCTGGCCAGCCTGGTCGGCCGCCCAGAAGCGGCTGGCCGCCGAACTGCACGCCCGGCACGTGGACGACACCCACAGCGGACACGGCATCGCCGTGGAGCAGCCCCGAGCCGTGGCGGACGCCGTGCGCGACGTGGTCGACCGGGTGCGGGGCGGCACACAGGGGCCCGGGCGCTGACCGGGTCGCCCCGGCCGGAGGTCCGGCCTGCCCCGCCTGCGGCCCGTCCCCGACCGATCCCTATGCTCACCGCATGACCGCCGTGATCACGCCGTTGTCCGCGACCGCGCTACGCACCCACCGTGACGAACTCGCCGCCCTCCTGCACGCCGTGGTCCGCGACGGCTCCTCACTCGGCTTCCTGGAGGGCCTCGACCACACGGCGGCAGCCGACTGGTGGGACTCCCTGCTGCCCGCCGTCGAGGACGGATCCCTCGCCCTGTGGGTCTCCCGCACCGGCGCCGACGGCCCCATCGACGGCACCGTCAGCTGGTACCGGGAGTCCAAGCCCAACGGCCGCCACCGCGCCGAGCTGCGCAAGCTCATGGTCCACCCGGCCTTCCGGGGCCGAGGCACCGCCCGCGCCCTCCTCGCGCACGCCGAGGCCGAGGCCGTCCGCGCCGGGGTGCTGCTGCTGTTCCTGGACACCGAGACCGGCAGCGGCGCCGAGCACGTCTACCGCTCGGCGGGCTGGACCGAGGCCGGCACCATCCCCGACTACGCCACCGACCCGGCGGGCCGGCTGCACCCGACGACCCTCTTCTACAAGCAGCTCCGCGGCACCCACCGGTGACCTCCCCCGCCGCGCGGCGTTAGACCCGTAGCCGCCGGCCACCGAGCGAGGGAGACCGCATGTCCGCAGCCGCCGCCGCACCCCTGACCCGACGCGCGCTGCTGCGCGCGGCGTTCACCGCGGCCGTGCTGGCCGGCACGGGCGCGGCCCTGGCCCCCGTGCTGCGCGCCCGCCGGCCCCGGCAGACCCTCACACCGGCGCCGCTGGCCGAGGAGGAGACGTACCGCGGCCGGCACATCGCCGTCGACGCCGCCGGGGTCCGCATCGACGGCCGGCCGCTGCACGTCATGCGCCGGGCCGACGGCAGCTACCTGAGCGGCATCAACCACTTCCAGTCCTATCCGACCCCACTGGAACTGGCCCGGGCCGCCGTCGACGAACTGGGCACGACCCAGCTGGCGTTCGCAGCCCCGCACCACGGCTGACTGATCCAAGGGAACGGGAGGACCCACGCGTTGCACGTCCGGCAGAACCAGAAGAACCTCACCAGCGCCCAGAAGAAGCGGTTCACCGCGGCGGTACTGGAGCTGAAGCGCAGCGGCGCCTACGACGCCCTGGTGCGCACCCACGACAAGTACTTCGTGCCCGACCGCGACCGCAAGCTGCGCGTCGGGCACATGTCGCCGTCCTTCTTCCCGTGGCACCGGCTCTATCTGCTGGAGTTCGAGAAGCAGTTGCAGCAGATCGACGCCGGCGTGTCCGTCCCCTACTGGGATTGGACCACCGACACCAGCCCCGTCTCCTCCCTCTGGGCGGACGATTTCCTCGGCGGCACCGGCCGCTCGACCGACCGCAAGGTGATGACCGGGCCGTTCGCCTACGACAAGGGCAACTGGACGGTGACCGTGGGCATCACGGAGTCCGCGTTCCTCACCCGCAACCTGGGCAGGCCGCAGAACCCGATCGCCCTGCCCACCCCGGCCGAGCTCCAATGGGCCATCGACGACCCGGTCTACGACGTCTCGCCCTGGGACTCCACCGCCACGGCGGGCGGGTTCCGCAACAAGCTGGAGGGCTGGGCGGCCCCCAGGAGCGAGCGGTGGCGCAACCACAACAAGGTCCACCAGTGGATCGGCGGCCACATGACGGGCGGTACGGCGCCCAACGACCCGGCGTTCTGGCTGCACCACGCCTTCGTCGACCTGATCTGGGACCGCTGGCAGCACCGGCACCCCCGCTCCGGCTACCTGCCCGCGGCGCCCCTGGCCCTCGGCGATGCCCAGCGCGGCCGGGTGATCGCCCTCGACGAGCCGATGCCGCCCTGGGACGTCACCCCGCGCGAGGTCCTCGACCACCGGGGACTGTACCGCTACGAATGACCCGCCCGCGCAGCAGCGGGGAGCGGGGGAGAAGTCAGCAGGGCACAGGGGAAGGGCCCCCGCCGAGCGGCGGGGGCCCTTCGGTCGAGCAGGCGATCAGTGGCCGTAGCCGTCACCCTCGGTGTGGTGGTCGCCGCCGCCCGACGCGTTGACGCAGGTGTTGCCGAACGCGGGGTTGAGCAGGCCGACCACGTTCACGGTGTTGCCGCAGACGTTGATCGGGACGTGCACCGGGACCTGGAGAAGGTTGCCCGACAGGACACCGGGGGAGCCGACCGCCGCACCGTGCGCTCCGGCATCGGCGACAGCCAGGCCCGCACCGGCGACCACGGCGCTACCGGTGACAGCGGTGAGGGCGAATGCCTTCGCGATACGCGACATCAAGATCTCCTCGTGAGATATGGGGCGCCACAGAATCTGTGGCATTTGACATGGCATACAACGCGGGGAGGGCCGAGGGGTCACGGCCCCTGCGCCTACCCGGTGACGGCAAAGGCCACGGAAGCGAAATGCGGCCGCACCTGGGTGACCTCCCCGGGCCGCAGCACCCCGACGACCCGGCCCGTGCAGCGGGGCCCCTGGTACAGGGTCGCCGAGCCGCGGGTCGTGTTCGTGACCGCACGGCCGCCGCCGCCTTCCGCCGCGGCACAGCCCCGCGGCGCGGTGAGCCCGTGGACCCGGTCGTCCTGGCCGACGTACTGGAAGTCCGGCCCCGCGGCGTGGGCCGGACCGGCGGCGTACGAGATGCCCACCAGCAGAAGGACGGGCAGAGTGTGGTGGATACGCAGGATTCGCATGCCCGTCCAACCGGGCCGGTCCCCGGCCCGGTCACGCGTTGTCACCCGTTGGGCGGCTGTGCGACCGTGCGGGACCGGTACCAGCAGCAGGAGGACGGGATGAGTGCACAGGGCGTCGCAGGCGGCGTCGGCCGGCCGCGGGTCGAGACCCGGGCCGGCGTGGTGGAGGGCCGTACCGGGGCGGACGGGATATCCGTCTTCCTGGGCATCCCCTACGCCGCCCCACCCGTCGGCGCCCTCCGCCTGGCACCCCCCGCGCCCCCGGCCCCCTGGGACGGCGTCCGCGAGGCCGCGGCCTTCGGGCCGACCGCCCCGAAGGTGCCCTACCCGCCCACGTTCGCGGCCCTGCTGCCCGACCCGGTCATCCCCGGCGACGACTGCCTGAACGTGAACGTGTGGACCCCCGAGCCCGCTGACGGGGCCGGCCTTCCGGTCATGGTGTGGATCCACGGCGGGGCGCACACCCGCGGCTCCTCGGCCGTGCCCGTCTACGACGGCTCCGCCTTCGCCCGCGACGGCGTCGTGCTGGTCTCCTTCAACTTCCGCCTCGGCGTCCTCGGGTACGGGCTCTTCCCCGACGCACCCGCCAACCGCGGCCTCCTGGACCAGATCGCCGCCCTCGAATGGGTCCGCGACAACATCGAGGCCTTCGGCGGAGACCCGGCCCGCGTCACCCTCTTCGGCGAATCCGCCGGAGCCATCAGCATCGGCGCCCTCCTGGCCGCGCCCCGCGCGGCCGGACTCTTCCACCAGGCGGTCCTGCAGAGCGGAGCCCCCGAGGCCCTGCCCCGCCCCCGGGTGCGGGCCATGGTCCGGCGGATGGCCTCGCTGCTGAAGGTCGAGGCGACCGCCGCGGCCTTCACCGCCGTCTCCCTGCCCGACCTGATGGCCGCCCAGGCGGCCGTCCTGCGCAGATCGGGCCCCCTCCTCGACGGACCCGCCTTCGGCCTGGTCGTCGACCCGGACACGCTGCCCGCCGATCCCCTCGACGCCCTGACCGCCGACGAGGACCCGGCTTCCGGCGCGGTGCCCCTGCTGTTCGGATGGACCACCGAGGAGTACCGGCTCTGGCTGGCCCCGACCGGCGGAATGCGGCTGCTGGACCGGATGGGGCCGCTCGCCGTGGCACTGGCGCGGACCCGTACCGGCAAGGACCGGGCCGCCGTGGCGGCACTGCGCACCGCCCTGCCCGGGGCCGGTCCCGCCGAGCTCGCCGGTCAGCTGTTCACCGACCGGCGGCTGCGCGACCCGCTGCGCAGGCTCGCCGGGGCCCGGCGGGCGGCGCCGAGCTTCCTGTACGAATTCGCCTGGTGCTCGGGCGTCCCAGGACTCGGGGCCTGCCACGCCCTGGAGCTGGGCTTCGTGTTCGACACCCTGTCCGTGCCCGAGGCCGGGTGGCTGGCCGGCCGGGACACCCCGCAGGAGCTGGCCGACGAGATGCACGGGGCGTGGGTGCGGTTCGCGACGACGGGCGAACCGGGCTGGGCGCCCTGGAACGGCGGCGGCCCGCCGAAGGTGTTCGGCGGGCCGGAGCTGGAGCGGACGCAGGAGCCGAGGGCTACTCGACCGGCCCTTCCATGACCTTGCTGATGTACTGGATCGGCCCCTCGCCCATGTTCGGGACGTAGGTCTTTGCGTTGTGCCGGCCGCCCGGGATCACCCGCAGGCTGGTGTGCACGGGCCCCTTGTTGCCGAAGGTGGCGACGAACTTCTCCACGTCCGGCAGGGTCTTCTTGTTGCTCTCGTTGTCGCCGACCTGGAAGGCGATGTAGACGTCCGGGCCCTTGGCGTCGATGAGTTGCTTGGCCAGCAGCTCCGGGTTGTTCTCGGCCTTCTCCTTGTCGTGGCCCTTCCACAGGGAGGAGTCCGGGACGATGTCCGGGCCGGAGGCGATCACGGCCTTGAACTTGTCCGGGTGCTTCAGCACGGCCTTCATGCCCGCGAACCCGCCGGTGGAGGAGCCCATGAAGGCCCAGCCGTCACGGGACTTCACCGTACGGAAATTCGCCTTCATCAGGTCCGGGACGTCCTCGGTCAGCCAGGTGCCCATCTTCGGCTGGCCGGGGATGTCCGAGCCGTCCCAGTAGACGCCCTTGTCGTCCGGGCCGGGGTTGAGCACCGGCATGGCCAGCAGGAAGGGCTTGCTCTTGCCCTCCGCGTACCACTTGCTGATGCTGGTCTGGAGGCCGAGGTCGGTGCCCATCCAGTAGTTGTTCGGGTAACCTGCACCGCCCGGCAGGGCGATCATGACCGGGAAGCCGCTCTTGGCGAACTTCGGGTCGTTGTACTCCTTGGGGGCCCACACCCAGACCTTGCCCTTGAAGCCGGACTTCTTGCCGTCCAGGGTGGTCACGGCCACGTGCGTGCCGTCGGCCAAGGTCATCGAGTTCTTGAACTCGGCCGCCGGCCCGGTCGGCATGAGCATCTTGGAGTTGGCCGGCTGCCCGCTCCCCGCGCCGCCCTGACCGGAGCCCTTGCCGCCCCCGTCCTGCCCGAAGGAGACCGCCGAGCCCTTGTCGGTGAAGGGGGGTATCTCGTAGTAGGCCATCACGCCGGCGGCTATGCCCGCGAGTGCGAGGACCGACACACCGGCGATCAGCAGGCGCCGGCCCCGGCGGCGCGGGGCCTCGGTCCGCTCCTGCTCCCCGAACGCCGGGGCCGGCCCGCCGTACCGGTCCGCGTACGGTGACTGTCCGTGCGGCTGCCCGTACGGGTCGCCGGCGGGCGGCTGCGGGCTCTGCCCCTCCGGCCGGTAAGGCTGGTGCTGCTGCCCCTCGGGTGCGTACGACATGTGCGGTGGCTCTCCGGCTGGTGCTGCCCCCGGAAGGGGCGGGTGGTCCGACGTCTCGGTTCTTGCGTTCGGAAGATGAACGTGAGTACGCCGGGGGTTCCGCACTTTCCCTTCTCTTGGGGTTTCCTGGGGCAGCCCATTGCACGGTGGTCGTAGCAGGCACCGATCCGGTGGCGCGCGCACCCGGCCGTCCACTGCCTGCCGGGGGACCGCGGCGCCGACCTGTACGCCGTACCGGGCGACGGGAGCGGAGCCCCGGCCCGGCGGCGGACTCGGCCCTCGCCCCGGCCCCCCTCGGACGAGGGGCCGGGGCAGGACCGTTTTTCCGTCCGGCCCGGTCGCGGTGACTAGGCCGGGATCAGGGTCTTGCGGCGGCGCTTGCGCTGCGCCCCGGCCGACAGCCTCAGCTCGATGATCGACCGTACGGCCGGCCACTCCTCGTCGAGGATCGAGTAGAAGGCCGTGCTGCGGACGGCGCCGTCCAGCCCCCGCGAATGGGCCCGGCGGACCCCCTCGCAGGTGAAGCCGAGACGTTCCATCGCGGCCCGCGACCGGCCGTTGCGCGCGTCGGCGCGCAGCGAGATGCGCCGGACCCCCCAGGTCTCGAAGGCGTGGCGGAGCATGAGCAGCTTCGCCTCGGTGTTGATGCCGGTGCCCTGGGCCGTCGGGGACAGCCAGGTGTTGCCGATCTCGGCGGCGTCGGGGATCGCCGTCGCCGGATCGCCGAACGGGACGCCCGGCACGGCGGGCCACACCAGCGGCCCCTGCCAGTAGTCGAGTTCCAGGAACCGCGTCGAGCCGACCACGCGCCCGTCAGTGGCTCTGACGATGGCGAACGGAAGCGATCGACCCGCTGCCTGATCGGCGAGCGCGCGGTCGATGTACTCGTGTGACGCCTGCACTCCGTGGGGTACGGGGGTGAAGGCGTAAGTCGTACGATCCTCGGCACCGGCCACGGCCAGGGCCTCGGTGTGGTGGGGTGCGAGGGGCTCGAGCCGCACGGTGCGGCCCGCGAGGTGTACGGGTACGGGCACGGAGCCTTCGGTCCTTCTGGGCGGTGGGGTGGTTGCACAGTCTGCGTCCATGACGTCGCCCCCCGTGCAAAACACGAGTGAAAGGCAACCGGCTGTCAGGTGAACGCGAGTGGCTCAATGTAGCCCCTTAAAGTCCTCTCATGAAGCCCCAATTTGGCAATGGTGTGACGCTGGTTTTCGACGACTTGGGTCCCCGCGCCGGAGCGCCCGTAATCCTGATCCACGGACATCCCTTCAACCGCACGATGTGGGCCCCCCAGACGGCCGCGCTCACGGCCGCCGGATACCGTGTGATCACGCCTGACCTGCGAGGATACGGAGACAGTCCGGTGCTGCCGGGCAAGGCCCTGCTCGCCGATCTCGCGGACGACCTCGCCGCCCTCCTCGCCGGGCTGGGCATCGAACGTGTGGTCGTCGGTGGAGTGTCCATGGGCGGGCAGATCGCGATGGAGGTGCGACTGCGCCACCCGGGTCTGGTACGGGCCCTCGTGCTCTGCGACACCTCCCCGGTCCCCGAGACGGAAGCCGGGGCGAAACTCCGCCGGGAGACCGCCGAGCGGCTGATCACCGAGGGCATGCGGCCCTACGCGGAAGAGGTGATCGGCAAGATGCTGGCGCCCTACAACGTGACCGGCATGCCCGAAACCGCCGCCCGGGTCCGCGCCATGATGTGCGCGACCGACCCCGAGGGCGCGGCCGCCGCCCAGCGCGGCCGGGCCGAGCGCCCCGACTACCGGCCGGTGCTCGCCGGCGCCGCCGAGCCCTGCCTGGTGCTGGTCGGCGCCGACGACGTCTTCACCCCGGTCGCGGAGGCCGAGGCCCTGCACGCGCTGCTGCCGAACTCGGTGCTCACCGTGATCGAGGGCGCCGGGCACCTGCCGGGCGTGGAGCAGCCGGAGGCCGTCAACCGGGCGCTCCTGGAGTTCCTCGCCGGCCTCTGACCCGGGGGCGGGCCCCGCGGCGCCGGGCGGCGCGGTGGCCTACTGGGTCGTCGACGACCTGCCGGGGGGCTGCCGGCGGCTCCCGGAGCGACCCCGGACCCGGCCTGACCGCCCGCGCGGTGACGTGAGCACGACCATGCAGGGGCCTGAGATCATTCCGGGTATGGACGACGTACTGCGGCGACTGGCCGACGTGGGGCCCTTCTTCACCGTCGGGCACGGCGAGGAGCCGCCCGGGCCCGGCTTCCTGCCGCTCACCGCGCTGTACGACGGGCACCTCGACCCGTACGTGGCCGAGGTGGGCCGCCGGATCGGCAGCGGACCCGGCAGGGTGGCCGCCTCGACCGCCCAGTTCGGGATCGCCTCCCGGCTGTGGTCGATCGGGCTGGGGTGCGCGGCCCTGTCCGGGCGGGTGCCGGACCTGGCCGCCGACCGGGTCTGGTGGCGGGTGCCGGAGGCGGGTTCGCTCCAGCTCTGGCTGCCCGAGCCCGCCGGCCGGCCCGCGGACGACCTCGGAGAGTCGGTCCTGGGACACCTGGCCCTGCTGGAGACGGCTCTGCGGGCGCGGTACGGGGTCTCCCCGACGGTCCTGCGGGGCAACGCCGCGTCCGGGCTGGTCGGCGCGCTGCGGGTGCTCGTCGACCGGGTCCCGGGCGGCGCGGCCCCCGGGCTGGTGCGCGACCTGCTCGCCGAGGACGGCGCGCTCGCCGGCACCGGCGCGTTCCTCCACGAGGAAGGGCTCGGCGTGGCCTTCGTACGGCGCAGCTGCTGCCTCTACTACCGGGTCCCGGGCGGCGGCGGACTGTGCGGCGACTGCGTCCTGCGCACCCGGCGCAGTGGCTGAGCCGTCCGCGGGAGCCCGTTCGGAGCAGGGGAGGGCGCGGCGGCACCTGCGGCGCGCGGGTGCGTCGTAGCGTCCCCTCCATGACCGCAAGCACACCGCACCAGCCCGCTTCCCTCACCCGCCGTGCCGCCCTGACCGGGCTGGCCGCGGGCACCGGGGCGCTCGCCGTCGGGACCACCGCCTGCACCGCGGCCGCCGCTCCCAGCCCGTCCGCGTCCACCACGCCGACCCCCACGGCCTCGGATCCGGCGCCCGGAGCGATGAGGCTCTTCGCCGACCCCGGCTTCAACTTCGCGGGGCTGCTCGCGCTCGGAGCCGCCGGCATGCGCGCCTCGGAGGTCGGCGAGGTGCTCACCGCGGTCAACACCATCAACGCCGCCGGCCTGTCGGAGCAGACGTACACCGACACCTTCCGGTCCTGGGGCGACCGGCTCGCCGCGCCGCCGGCCGCAGGCCGCGGCGGCGCCGGGGCACCGTCGCAGACCCGCCGCTTCCGCTCCCTGCGGGCGGCCCAGTACTACGCGCAGGCGTTGTTCTACGTCCTGGGCACCGACCAGCCGGGGGACGAGGAGGCGGTGTACCGGGAGGGACGCGACGCCTGGGACACCTTCGCGAGGCTCTGCACGCCGGCCGCCGTCACCGACCGGGTCCCGTGGGGCAGGACGCACCTCCCGCTGTGGTTCTTCCGCCCGGACGGTCCCGCCGAGCGGCGCCCCACCGTCATCCTCACCAACGGCAGTGACGGGCAGAACGTGGACATGTGGACCTACGGGGTGTCCGCGGCCCTCGACCGCGGCTGGAACGCCCTCGTCTACGACGGCCCGGGACAGGGGCAGTTGCTGTTCGTGGAGGAGATCCCCTTCACCACCCGCTGGGAGACCGTGGTCAGCCCGATCGTCGACTGGCTGCTCCGGCGCGAGGACGTCGACGGGAACCGGATCGCCCTCACCGGACTGAGCATGGGCGGCAACCTCGCCCCGCGCGCCGCCGCCTTCGAGCACCGGCTCGCCGCCGTCGTCGCGCAACCCGGGTGCCTCAGCCCCTGGCTCGGCTTCGACAAGGAACTGCGCGACATCGTCACGCCCGACAAGGAGGAGACCAACCGGGTCTGGAACGAGGAGGTCGTCCCGGAACTGACCCCGCAGCTGGCCTTCACCGTCAAGAAGCGCTTCGAGATCTTCGACCGGCAGGCGCTGCGCCAGGCGCGCGCGGGCAAGGTCCTCACGGACCTGTGGACGCCGGCCCAGGTGGCCATCGGCCTCGACATCACCAAACTGGTCGGCCGGATCAAGGCCCCGACGCTCGTCCTGGACTACGACTTCGAGCAGTTCTACCCGGGCCAGCCGCGGGCGATGTACGAACTGCTGCGCACGCGGCGGGAGTACGTGAAACTGACGAAGGCCACCGGGGCGCAGTTGCACTGCTCCCCGATGGCCCCGCAGCAGCACTGCGAGGTCGTCTTCGACTGGCTCGCCGACGTCCTGCGGCGCTAGACGCCCGTGTGCCCTACCGGTTCACGCGAATCAGAAGGTGAGGTTCCAGGAGTCGATCCGGCCGATGTCGCCGCCGGCGTTGTCGTTGACCCGGAGCTTCCAGGTGCCGTTCGCGACCTCGGAGGAGGCGTTGACGGTGTAGACCTGGTTGATGTTGTCGGTGCTTCCGCCCGAGCGGTTGTGGAGCGTGTAGACGGAGCCGTCCGGGGCGATCAGGTCGACCTTCAGGTCGCCGATGTAGGTGTGGACGATGTTCACACCGACCTTGAGGGTGGTCGGGGCGTTGCCGGTCACGCCGCTGACGGTGAGCGAGCTCTCCACCGTGGTGTTGTCGCCGATGGCGAAGTCGGCGGTGTTCTCGAAGAACTTGCCGGGCGGCGGCGTGCTGCCGACCGCCTTGAGGGCGTCGACCTGGCCCTCGCCGAAGAAGCCGTTCTTCGCGGTGGTGCCCTTGCAGCGGCTGTCCGACGGGCAGGCGACGTCGTTGGCCTGGGTGGCCAGCTTGTCGCGCAGCTGCGCGGGGGTGATGCCCGGGTTGGTGCTGACCAGCAGGGCCGCCACACCGGCGACGTGCGGCGAGGCCATCGAGGTGCCGCTCATGGAGCCGTACTTGCCGCCCGGCAGCGTGCTGTAGATGCCGGTGGCGTCTCCGCCGGGTGCCGTGATGTCGACGACGTTCAGGCCGTAGTTGGAGTACGAGGCCTTCGCCGTGGTGCCCATCGCCGAGACCGTGACCACGCCCGGGAGCTCGGTCGGGATGTCCAGGCAGGCGTTGGTGATGGTGCGGGTGACCGGCGTCGAGTCGTTCGGGCTCTCGGTGTCGGTCGTCTTGTTGGCCAGGTCGAGGTTGGAGTTGCCGGCGGCCGCGACCTGCAGCGAACCCTTGCCCTCCGCGTACTCCTGGGCGCGCTTGACGCCCTCGATGATCGCGGCCTGGTCGGCGTTGTCCGGGCAGTTGAACTGCCACGGGTCGGTGTAGTAGCTGTTGTTGGTGACCTTGAAGCCGTGGTCGCCGGCCCACATGAAGCCGCAGATGGTGTTCTCGGCGAAGAACAGCGAGGAGTTCGGCTCGGCGATGCGCACCGAGGAGATCTTCACGCCGGGGGCCACGCCGATGACGCCCTTGCCGTTCTTGGCGGCGGCGACCGTACCGGCCACGTGCGTGCCGTGGGTGCCGATGTCGCGCCAGGCGCCCGTACGGGTGTCCGGCTTGCCGTACGCGCAGGACGCGGAGTCCGCGGCGTTGAAGTTCGGGGCCAGGTCCTGGTGCTGGTCGTCCACACCGGTGTCCAGGATGCCGACCTTGACGGACGCGGAGCCCGTGGTGACGGCCCAGGCCTGGTCGGCCTTGATCTGGGTCATGTCGGCGCGGACCGGCTCGCCCGAAGGCGTCGTGGACTGCGCCGGGTTGGCGGGCAGCGCCGGGTTGTAGGCGTCCGCCGGCACGTCCGAGGTGCGGGTGGCGCCGACCTGCTGGACCCCGCTGACGCCGCGCATGGTGGCGGCGAAGGACGCGGACGCGGAGTGGGCGGTGATGACGCCGATCGCGTCGTAGTACTGGAAGACCGTTCCCCCGTTGGCGGTGACCGCGTTGCGGACCGCCGTGGTGTCACCGGGGGCGGTGATCACGAGGTAGGCGCGTGTGCCGGCAACCCAGGTCGCACTCTGGGAAGCCGGGGCCGCGGCCTGGGGCGCCGCCGCGGGAGCGGAGGCGGCGGAGCCGGACGGCGAGACCGGGGCGGTGCCGGCGAGCGCGGCGGGTGCCCCGAAGGCGAGGGCCGCACCGAGGGTGGCGGCCAGTACGAGGGTACGTCGAGGTCGGCCGGATATGTGGGGTATCAATGCGTCCTCCGTTGACCCGGTGGTCAGGCCGGGCCGTACGAAACAAGTGGTGGACGCAAGATGTCATGCACGCGGCCGGTTGCGGAAGTACCTTTTACAGCCCGGGGGTTCGTTTATCGGTGGCGGAATACCGACTATGGGTGCAAGTGCGGAGAATGCGGCGGGCCGGCCGGGCTGGGCACCGTGGGGGCGAGCCCTGCCCGGCCGGCCCGGAGGGGCCGGCCGGCCGGGGGATCCTAGACCGGTACGCCGTCCTTGGAGGTGTGTGCCGGGACCGGCGCGGCGGATGCTGCCGGGGTCGCCTCCGGGGCCGTGCCCGGTTCGGCCGGCTGCGTCCCGTGCCCGTCGTCGACCAGCGTCTTCTCGTCGAACGGCAGCCGTCCCGCGAGGACTTCCGCGGCCCGGTCCCGGTCGAACTCCTTCGTCCACGTCCCGATCAGCACCGTCGCGACCGCGTTGCCCGCGAAGTTCGTCAGCGCCCGGGCCTCGCTCATGAACCGGTCGATGCCCACGATCAGGCCGACGCCGTCGACCAGTTCGGGCCGGTGCGACTGGAGGCCGCCGGCGAGGGTGGCCAGACCCGCGCCCGTCACCCCGGCCGCGCCCTTCGAGGCGATGATCATGAACAGCAGCAGGGAGATCTGCTCGCCCAGGGCCAGCGGCGTGCCCATCGCCTCGGCGACGAACAGCGAGGACATCGTGAGGTAGATCGCGGTCCCGTCCAGGTTGAAGGAGTAGCCGGTCGGCACCGTGATGCCGGTGACCGGCCGCGAGACGCCCAGGTGCTCCATCTTCGCGATCAGCCGCGGCAGCGCCGACTCCGACGAGGAGGTCGACAGGATCAGCAGGAACTCCCGGCCCAGGTAGCGCAGCAGGGCGAAGAGGCTGACCCCGGTGCACACGCGCAGCAGCGTGCCCAGCACCAGGAAGACGAAGAGCAGACACGTCGCGTAGAAGCCGATCATGATGACGGCGAGGGACTTCAGGGCGTCGATGCCGGTCGCGCCGACCACCGCCGCGATCGCCCCGAACGCGCCCACGGGAGCCGCCCACATGATCATCGCGAGCACCCGGAACACCAGCTTCTGCACGTGCCCGATACCGCGGAGCACGGGCTCGCCCGCCGCCCCCATGGCCTGGAGCGCGAACCCGACCAGCAGGGCCACCAGCAGTGTCTGGAGCACCTCGCCGCCGGTGAAGGCGGAGACCATCGTGGTCGGGATGATCCCGAGCAGGAACTCCGGGGTGCTCTCGGCCCCGCCCGCCTTGGCCTGCGCCTCGCCCGCGCTGCGCGCCGCCTCGGTCAGCTGCAGCCCGCTGCCCGGCTCCAGGAGGTTGCCGACGAGCAGGCCGATGGCGAGCGCCACCGTGGACATGACCATGAAGTAGCCGAGGGCCAGTCCGCCCACGGCGCCCACCTTGGCCGCCTTGCGTACCGAGCCGATGCCCAGCACGATCGTGCAGAAGATCACGGGCGAGATCATCATCTTGATGAGGTTCACGAAGCCCGTGCCGAGGGGTTTGAGCTCCACGGCCACGCCGGGTGCGGCGAAGCCGACCGCGATGCCGAGCAGCACCGCGGCGATCACCGCGATGTAGAGATAGTGCGTTCTGTCGCGCTTGGCGGCCACGTTGCCTCCTGGTGGTGAAGTCGTCCGGGGAGACCATCACCCAGGGCTGTGACCCCGGTCACCCTTGCGTTCATTGAGTTCACGACCCGGTGCACACTGAGCGCCATGTTCCGCTTCCCTCGTCCGCCGCGCAGCCTCGCCGGCCAGCTCTTCGCCATGCAGGTGCTGGTGGTCGCCGTGGTCGTCGCGGGCTGCGCCGTCTTCGCCTACGCCACCGCCCGCGGCCAGGCCGAGGAGGCCGCCATGCGCCAGGCGGGGGCGGTGGCCCGCGCGGTCGCGGACTCGCCCTCCGTACGCGAGGCCGTACGGGGAGCGGCGCGCGGCACCGACCCGTCGGTCGAGCTCCAGCCCTACGCGCAGAAGGTCCGCGTGGACTCCGGGGTCGACTTCGTGACGATCATGGCCCCGGACGGCAGGCGCTGGACCCACCCCGACCCGCGCCGGATCGGCGAGCCCTTCCTCGGCAACACCGCCCCGGCCCTGCGCGGCGAGACCTTCAGCGAGACCTACACCGGCACCCTCGGCCCCTCCATCCGCGTGGTCACCCCGCTGGAGGACGGCGGCAGGATTGTCGGCCTGGTCAGCGCCGGGATCACGGTCCGCGCCGTCAGCGACCGGCTCGGCGCCCAGCTCGCCGCGCTCGTCTGGGTCGCGGGCGGCGCGCTCGCCCTGGGCGGCGCGGGCACCTACGTCGTCAACGCGCGGTTGCGCCGCCACACGCACGGCATGAACGCGGCCGAGCTCAGCCGGATGTACGACTACCACCAGGCGGCCCTGCACGGGGTGCGCGAGGGGCTGCTCATGCTCGACGGGCAGCGCAGGATCACCCTCATCAACGACGCCGGCCGCGAGCTCCTGGGCCTGCCGGGGGACGTCACCGGCACCGGGGCCGCCGACCTCGGGCTGCCGGCCCCCCTCACCGGGGTGCTGCTCGCCGACCGGCCCCGGATGGACGAGGTGCACCTGACGGCGGACCGGGTGCTGGTGGTCAACAGCTCGCCGGTCGCCGGCGGCGGCCGCCGCGGCACCGTGGTCACCCTGCGCGACCACACGGAACTGCAGGCACTGACCGGCGAGCTGGACCACGAACGTGGCTTCACGCAGGCGCTGCGCTCCCAGGCCCACGAGGCGGCCAACCGGCTGCACACCGTGGTCTCCCTCATCGAGCTGGGCCGGGCGCAGGAGGCGGTGGACTTCGCCACCGCCGAGCTGGAACTGGCCCAGGCCCTCACCGACGAGGTGGTCACCGCGGTGGGGGAGCCGGTCCTGGTCGCGCTGCTGCTGGGCAAGGCCGCCCAGGCACACGAACGAGGCGTCGAACTCGTCGTCACCGCCGACAGTCGCAGCCTTGCCGACCTGGGCGGACTGCCGCCGGCCCGGGACCTCGTCACCGTGCTGGGCAACCTCATAGACAACGCCGTCGACGCCGTGACGGCCGTCCCCGGAGCGCGGATCGCGGTCACGCTGCGGCCCGAGCGCGACGAACTGCTGCTGCGGGTCGCCGACAACGGGCCCGGGCTGCCGGAGGGGGTGGACGTGTTCCGCCGCGGCTGGTCCGGCAAGGGGGAGGGCCGCGGCCTCGGCCTCGCACTCGTCGCCCAGGTCGCACAGCGGTACGGCGGCGCGGTGGTCGCCGCGCAGGGACCGGGCGGCGGCGCGGAGTTCACCGTACGGCTGCCCACGGCGCCCGAGCAGGCCGCGGACCGGGCCCCGGCCGCAGGGGGGCCGCGGTGAGCGGCACCGACGTGCGGGTGCTGGTGGTCGAGGACGACCGGGTCGCCGCCGACGCGCACGCGCTCTACGTCGACCGGGTGCCCGGCTTCACCGCCGTCGGCGCCGTCCATTCGCTCGCCGAGGCCACCCGGGTGCTGGAGCGCACCCGCGTCGACCTCCTGCTCCTCGACCTCGGCCTGCCCGACGGGCACGGCCTGCGCTTCGCACGCGGGCTGCGGGCCGCCGGCCATCCGGTCGACGTGATCGTGGTGACGTCCGCCCGGGACCTGGCCGTGGTCCGCGAGAGCGTCTCGCTCGGCGTGGTCCAGTACGTCCTGAAGCCCTTCGCCTTCCCGACTCTGCGTGAACGGCTGCTGCGCTACGCAGAGTTCCGCCAGGCGGCGGGCGAGGCGGCCGGCCAGGACGACGTCGACCGGGCGATGGCGGCCCTGCGCGCCCCCCGCCCGGCCGAACTCCCCAAGGGGCTGAGCGCGCCGACCCTGGACCGGGTCGCCGCCCTGCTGCGGGCCGCGCCCGAGGGGCTGACCGCGGCAGGGGCGGCCGAGGCGGCCGGGATCTCCCGGATCACCGCCCGCCGCTACCTGGAGCACCTGGTGGACAGCGGCCGCGCGGACCGGACCCCCCGGTACGGCCAGGTCGGCCGCCCCGAACTGCACTACCGCTGGCTGGCGGCGGCCGGCTCGGTGTCGAACGTGTAGAACTTGCGGTGGTCGAGCATGTCCGCCGGGGTCACGTCGTTCCACGGCCGCATGGTGTCGTTCAGGTCCACCACGTTCGTGGTGCCCGCGGCCGGCAGGTACGTGGACTGCGGGTGCTTGGCCTGCCAGTCCGCCCACAGCTTGTCGATGAAGGCGTGGTGCATCCAGAACACCGGGTCGTTGGGGGAGACCCCGGTGGACATCTGTCCGCCGACCCACACGTGCACCCGGTTGTGCAGATTGGCGCCGCGCCAGCCCTCCAGGTGGTTGCGGAAGCCGCCCGAGGAGCTGTTCCAGGGAGCCATGTCGTAGACCGGCATGGCGAGGACGGAGTCCACCTCGGCCCGGGTCGGCAGCTGGGCCACGCCCGCGCCGAGCGCGCGCCGCAGGTACGGACGGCCGTCCACGCGCACGTCTATGTTCCAGCGGCCCGTCGAATAGGCGAAGGGGCCGTCGACGACCTGCCCGTCACGGGCCCGCCCGGTGCCGCCGAGGAAGTCCGGGGCCCAGAGGGAGGAACGGGTGGTGCGGTCGACGGTCCAGTCCCAGTACGGAAGCGCGACGCTCGCGTCCACTTTCTGCAGCGCCTCCTCGAACTCCAGCAGGAAGCGGCGGTGCCACGGCAGGAAGGAGGGGGAGCGGTGGCCGACGCGGTCGCCCGAGTCGGTGTCGCTCATGATGAAGCCGTTGTGGGTGGTGACGAAGCGGTCGTAACTGCCGTTCCGCTTGAGTTCCAGCAGTGCCGAGGTGAAGGCGCGCTTCTCGTCGGGCGTCAGCGCGGCCTGGTTCTTGCGGACGGTCATGCCGCACCTCCGAAGGGGACGAGGGGCGCGCCCTGGAGGTCGCGCACGGCGGCGCGGGCGAGCAGCCTGGGCTCGGTGAACGTCTCGTAGTGGTTGATCACGCTGATCCAGCTGCCGTCGGCGTTGCGCATGATGTGGAGTTCTCTGCCGTCTATCCGGACGGTGGGTTGACCGGGTGAGTGGTGGCCGCCGTGGTGGCCTGCGCCGCCCGGGGTGATCTGGATGCGACGGCCCTGGTAGACCTCGTCGACCGTGCCCTGGGGTGTGGACGCGGCGGGGGTGGCGGCGGCGCTTGTGGCGACGCCGGTTGCTGCGGCGGTCAGGCCGAGGACGGTGAGTGCACCGGCAGTTGTCCCCAGGGCCTGACGGCGGGTGATCTTGTTCATGCCCGAAGAGGTATCAGCGCTGGGGAGGGGCTCCGCCGCTATCCGGACATCGGCGGATAAGTTGCCGGTAGAACAAGTTGGATGATCTTCCCGTCGGGATCGGCTCCCGAGGTCCGGACGGGAAGATCTACGGTAGTGACTCTACTGAACGGTAATTTTTTCGGGGAAGCGGGGGTCGTATGAACGGTGTCACACGGCAGAGTCGGCCGGAAGCAGAGTGTCAGGGGATCCGTCGGTCGGACGCGGCACGGCCTTGCGGGATGTCCTTGATGAACACGAGCCCGTCGGTCGCGGTCAAGTGGGCCGGATCGAAGGGGAAGTAGCCGAACCAGGCGGACGCGCGGGGCGCGGCCAGCGCGTCGGCGAGGGCGGCGCCGAGGCGGGGGGAGTCGACCACACAGAGGTCGTCCGGGAGTGCGTACAGCAGCCCTTCCAGCGTGCCCGGCTGCGGGGCGTCCACCCCCCGGTGCCGGATCGTCCCGAGGGCCGTCGCGAAGAAGGCGTAGTCCTCGCCCAGCCGCGCGCTCGCGATCGAGCCGGCGCCCCACCAGCGCAGTGGCCGGCCGCCCATCCGCATCGAGCTCCTCTCCCGCTGGAGATGGCTGTTGTGGGCGTGGACCAGGGTGGGGCCGCGCTCGGCGAGGGCGAGGAGGTTGTCGGCCATCATCACATCCCGCAGGCCGGTCAGCCGCGCCAGGCGGTCCGTGGAGGTGTCGGCCATCCAGAAGTGGTAGCGCAGCAGGCCGGTGGCGGTGCGCCCGTACAGGAGGGCCCGCTCCCACTCCTGACGGGAGGTCACCGCGAGCAGGTGCGGCGTCTGCGCGTCGAGCAGTGCCGCGAGGTCGTCGGCGATCAGCCGCAGCCGCACCGCCTCGGCCGACCGGCCCGTCGACCGGGCCGGGTCCGTCATCGCGGCCGGCTCGGTCCACCGCCCGTCCGATCCGAGCAGGCGGTCGAGCGCCCGCTCCGAGCAGGGGAGCAGGCCGGCGTCGACGTGGCGGGCGAGGTATCCGTGGAGCGAGGTCAGGGCCTCGCGCGGGCTCGCGGCTCCGGTCATCTCCAGCGGGCCGTCGATGCCGGCGAAGCGGAGCTGCTCGGATGCGGGCCGGCCGGCGTTGTACGCCCGCATCCAGCACACGAGTTCGCGGTTGGCCTCGGAGCCGCCCAGGCCGTGGCTGAACCCGCGCTCCATGACCTCGTCGAGGCTGCCGGAGGCGGAGGTGACGTACGCGTCGACGAGCAGCCCCGCCAGGCAGTCGCTCTCGATCGCGATCGTCCGGTAGCCCTCCTCCTCGACGAGCTGCCGGAAGAGCTCGTTGCGCACGTCGAGCAGTGCGTCCTCGCCGTGGGTGGGCTCGCCCAGCGCGAGCACCCGAGGCCGGGTCGCGAGCAGCCCCATGACGGCGGCGGCATCGACGGTGCGGACGGTGTCCTTGATGTCAGTAGCCATGCCTTCAACGCTATCGTTGAAGCTCCGGTTGAAACTTTCCCGCTATATCGTGGGGAAGATGGGGCGAAACCTTAAAAGCAGCGACAAGCTGAGGCCGGTCGACCTGGCGCGCGCCCACGGCCTGTCGGCGCAGGCGGTCAGGAACTACGAGGAGGCCGGCGTCCTGCCGGCCGCCGACCGCACACCCCACGGCTACCGCACCTACACCCCCCTGCACGCCCGTGCCCTGGACGCCTTCCTCGCCCTCGTGCCCGGCCACGGCCACCGGACGGCGACGTCGATCATGCGGGCGGTGCACGAGGGCGAGATCGACGAGGCGTTCCGCCTCATCGACGAGAGCCATGCCCAACTGCTCGACGACCGGCGGACCCTGCGGGCCGTGGAGGACGCCCTCCGCGACCTGGCGCCCACCGCGGAGGCGCCCCCGTCGGGCCAGATGTTCATCGGGCCGCTCGCGCGGCAGCTCGGGATCCGCCCCGCGACCCTGCGCGCATGGGAGCGGGCCGGGCTCGTCCGGCCGCGCCGCGATCGGCTGACCGGATACCGCGTCTACGACGGGGCCGCCGTCCGGGACGCCCGCCTGACCCGCCAACTCAGGCGGGGCGGCTACCTGCTGGACCAGATCGCCCCCCTGCTCGCCCAGGTCCGCTCGGCCGGCGGCCTGGAACCCCTGGAGTCGGCGCTGCGCACCTGGAGCGACCGCCTGTCGTCCCGCGGCCGGTCCCTGCTGGCCGGCGCCGCCGAACTGGAGGCGTACCTGCGCGCCGGCGGCTGACGTCCCGGGCGGGCCCCGCATCGAGCAGACTCTGCAAAAAACATTCTGCAAAAGTATTTTTGGCAAGTGTGCGCGGGCCGCTCTACGCTCCCCCTCATGCCCAGCGAAGATCAAAAGCGCGTGCTCGATCCGGAACAGGACGCGGCGGCGCTCAAGGCCCTCACACACCCCCTGCGCATCCGCCTGCTCGGCATGCTCCGACAGGACGGGCCGGCCACCGCCAGCGAACTGGCGGTCAGGACCGGGGAGTCGTCCGCTTCGACCAGTTACCACCTGCGGGTCCTGGCGAAGTACGCGTTCGTCGCCGAGGCCGAGCACCGCGACGGCCGGGAGCGCCGCTGGCGGGCGGTGCACGCCCTGACCTCCTGGAGCAACCGGGCCATGGAGGCCACGCCGGGCAGCCGCGCCTACGTCAACCTCTCCCGCAGGGTGCAGATCCGGCGCCTGGAGGAGTGCCTCGCCCGCTACGAGGCCGACATCGCCGACGGCCGACTGGGCCGGGAATGGGTGGAGCCCTCCGGGATCAGCGATCTGATGCCCAGGCTGACCCCCGAGTCCCTGGCCGAACTCCGGGAGGCGTTCGGCCGGACGCTGGCAGAACTGGCCGCGCGTGACGCGGGCGACCCGCGCGCGGTGCAGGTCGTCGTGCTCACCGCCGGCCTGCCCCTGGCGCCGCGCTCGACCGGGGCCGGACCGGACACCGACGCCGCGGACGCGGAGGGCGCCTCGTGAACGGCATACCGGAGCCGCCCGCCGCACGCCGGCGCTACGTCACGGTCTGCGTCCTGTTCTGGCTGCCGATCGGGCTGGCCATCGCCCCGCTGATCCTGCTGCTCACCGAGCGCGGGCTGACCTTGGCAGCCATCGCCGGCTGCTTCGCCGCGCACTCCCTCACCGCCGCCGCGCTGGAACTGCCCACCGGAGGCCTCGCCGACGTCATCGGGCGCCGCGCCGTCCTGGCCGCCGCGGGCGTCTCGAACCTGGCCGCACTCGTCCTGGTGGCCCTGGGCACCTCGCCCTGGCAGCTCGGACTCGGCATGGCCCTGATGGGTGCGGGCCGCGCCCTGTCCAGCGGGCCGGCCGAGGCCTGGTACGTCGACACCGTCCACGCCCGCTGCGGTCCCGACGCCGAACTGCGCACCGGCCTGGCCCGCGGCGCCTCCGCCATCTCCGGCGCACTCGCCGGCGGCACCCTGCTGGGCGGCGCACTGCCCTGGCTGCTCGGACTCGGGCCGGACCTCGGCGGCCGGCTCGGCGCGGCGACCTCCGGGCTGGTGCTGCCCCTGTCCGTACCGCTCCTGCTGGGCGCGGCGGTCGAGGTGGCCTTCGTCCTGTACGCCCTGACGGCCCTGCCCGAGCCGCCCCGGCCGGCGGCCACCCTGCGCGGCGTGCTCCGGGACGTACCGGCCACCGTGGCGGGCGGGCTGCGCCTCGGCGGCCGCGACGCACTGGTCCGCCGCGTCCTCCTCGGCGCGGCGGGCGCCGGCAGCGCACTGGCCGTGGTCGAACTGCTCACCCCGGGCCGCACCGCGGCCGTGACGGG
This sequence comes from Streptomyces amritsarensis, assembly GCF_001953875.1. Taxonomy (GTDB): domain Bacteria; phylum Actinomycetota; class Actinomycetes; order Streptomycetales; family Streptomycetaceae; genus Streptomyces; species Streptomyces amritsarensis. Next base: position 79,007 of record NZ_MQUR01000010.1, on the reverse strand, counting down.
TGCTCCGGAGTCGGGCGCGGTGCTCTTCGCCCTGCTCGCCTGCGCCGGATTCGCCTGCTCCGCCGTCGGCAGCCACCTCGCACCCCGCGCCGCCAGGCTCGCGGGCGGCGCGGAGCGCGCGGTCCTGGCGGGACTCGCCGCCGCCGCGGGCGGCCTGCTCCTGCTGGGCGCCACGGCGGCGGCCGGCGGACCGGGACCGGCGGTCCTCGCGGCCACCGGCTTCGGGCTGGTCTACCTCGGCCGCGGCGCGGCCGGCCCCAACGAGAACGAGCTGATGCACCGGCGCGTCGGAGGGTCGGGGCGGGCCACGGCCCTGTCCGTCCAGTCCCTCGCCCTGCAGTTGTCGGCGGCCCTCACCGGTTCGGTCGCGGGCCTCCTCCCGCCGGGCCCGCTGCCCTGGCTGCTGGGGGGCGCCGCGATGCTGGCCGCAGCCCTCCTGTGGTCCGGCCGCGGCGGCCGCCGGACCCCGACGGCCCCGTCCGGCGGCGACGGTCCGGCCTCACCCCGCGTCGATGTCCGTTCTATCAATGGATGACGGAGTTCGTCACTTATAGTCCCGATATGGCCCTACATGAGACGAAGGACGCATCCCGCCAGGACGCCGATACGGACGTGTTCGCATCCACGCTGAGCGGCCAGATCCTCCCCAAGTACCGGATCCCGGAGGACCACTCGCCCACCGAGGTCGTGTACGAGCTCCTGCGCAACGAGCTCCTCCTCGACGGCAACGCCGCCCAGAACCTCGCGACCTTCTGCACCACCTGGTCGGACGAGGGCGTGCACCGCCTGATGAACGTCTGTCTCGACAAGAACATGATCGACAAGGACGAGTACCCGCAGACCGCGGAGATCGAGTCCCGGTGCGTCAACATCCTGGCCGACCTGTGGAACGCCCCCGCCGGGACCACCGCGACCGGATGCTCCACCACCGGCTCCAGCGAGGCCGCCATGCTCGGCGGCCTCGCCCTCAAGTGGCGCTGGCGCGAGCGCCGCCGCGCCGAAGGGCTCCCCACGGACCGGCCGAACCTCGTCTGCGGGCCGGTCCAGATCTGCTGGGACAAGTTCGCCCGCTACTTCGACGTCGAACTGCGCCAGGTGCCGCTGGAGCCCGGCGCCACCGGCCTGCAGCCCCATCAGCTCGCCCAGTACGTCGACGAGAACACCATCGGCGTCGTCGCCATCCTCGGCGTCACCTACACCTGCGACTACGAGCCCGTCGCCGAACTCGCCGCCGAACTCGACCGGATCCAGGCCGAGCACGGCTGGGACATCCCCATCCACGTCGACGGCGCCAGCGGCGGTTTCGTCGCGCCCTTCCTCCACCCCGACGTGGTGTGGGACTTCCGGCTGCCCCGCGTCGCCTCCGTCAACACCTCCGGCCACAAGTACGGCCTCGCCCCCCTCGGAGTCGGCTGGATCATCTGGCGCTCCGCCGACCTGCTGCCCGCCGACCTCGTCTTCAAGGTGGACTACCTGGGCGGCGACATGCCGACCTTCGCCCTCAACTTCTCCCGCCCCGGCGGCGAGATCGTCGCCCAGTACTACCTCTTCCTGCGTCTCGGCCGGGGCGGCTACACCCGCGTCCAGCAGGCCTGCGCCGACACCGCCCAATACCTGGCGCAGCAGATCGCCGACATGGGCCCCTTCACCCTCCTCTACGACGGCAAGGGCGCCCTGCCCGCGGTCTCCTACACGCTCACCGACCCGGCCTCGTCCCCGTTCACCCTCTACGACCTTTCCGACCGGCTGCGCATGCGCGGCTGGCAGGTGCCCTCGTACCCGCTGCCCGCCGACCGCGACGACACCGTCATCCAGCGCGTCCTGGTCCGCCACGGCGTGACCCGCGACCAGATCGCCCTGCTCGTGGAGGACCTGCGCCGGGCCGTGGAACACCTGACGGCCTCGCCCCCGCCCGCACCGGCCACCGCACCCCGCTCCGGCTTCCACCACTAGCAGCACGGGATGCAGGCGGGCGGCCCGTCCGACGTCTGGGCGGAAGGCGACGCCTACGAGCGGTACATGGGCCGGTGGAGCCGCCGGGTCGCCGAGGTGTTCGTGACACGGCTCGGCGGCCCGGCCGGCCTGTGCTGGCTCGACGTCGGCTGCGGCACCGGGGCGCTGACCGCGGCGGTCGCCTCGCGGTGCCGGCCGCGCACCCTGCTGGGGCTGGACCGGTCGCCGGAATTCGTGCGCGCGGCCCGGGCCGCGGCGCCCGCACCCGCCCGCTTCGCCGTGGCCGACGCGTCGGCGCTGCCGGTCCGCGACGCGGCGTTCGACGCGGTCGTCAGCGGGCTGGCCCTCAACTTCCTCCAACCGCCCGGGGCGGCGGTCGCCGAGGCCGCCCGGGTGGTCCGGCCCGGCGGCCTGGTCGCGGCGTACGTGTGGGACTACGCCGACGGCATGGCCCTCCTGCGCCGCTTCTGGGACGCCGCGGCCGCCCTCGACCCGGCGGCCGCGGCACTGGACGAGGGCCGCCGCTTCGCGCTGTGCCGGCCCGGCCCGCTGCGCGCCCTGTGGAGCGGGGCCGGACTGGTCGACGTGAGGGTCGCCCCCGTCGAGGTGCCCACGGTCTTCGGCGGGTTCGACGACCTGTGGGAGCCCTTCCTCCGCGGCCAAGGGCCGGCCCCCGGCTACGTCGCGACCCTCACCCCCGCGGCCCGGGAGCGGCTGCGCACCCGGCTCGCGGAGGCCCTCCCCACCGACCCCGGCGGCGCGGTCGCCCTCGCCGCCCGCGCGTGGACGGTCCGGGGCAGGCGCCCGCCCGGCCCGGGGAGCGACGCACGGCCATGACGCGGAGGACCGGGGAGACCCAGGTCACACCGCCCCCGATGTCACATCCGCCACCGGCCGCCGGTCCTGCGGGTATGACCGACACCAAGAACGTACTGCTGGCCGGGGCGAGCGGAGTCCTGGGACGCCACATCACCGCCGCGCTCACCCGCGCCGGCCACACCGTGACCGGCCTCGGCCGCGGCGCCGACGCCGATGTACGGGCCGACCTGATGGACCGTGACGGACTGCTGCGCGCGGTCGACGGCCTCCGGATCGACACGGTGGTGCACGCCGCGACCGCCCTGCGCGACGCGCCGATGAGACACCGGGACATGTACGCCACCGACGACCTGCGCCTCATCGGCACCGGTCACCTGATGGAGGCCGCCCGCGAGCTCGGCGCCCGGCGCGTCATCGCCGAGTCGATGGTCTTCGGCTACGGCTACCGCGACTTCGGCCGCCACGTGCTCACCGAGTCCGGGGACCCGTTCGGCCCGTCCGGCGACCGCGCGGTGGACCGCCACGTCGAGGCCATGCGGGTCAAGGAGCAACTCGTGCTGGGCGCCGCCGGCGTCGAGGGGATCGCCCTGCGGTTCGGCCTGTTCTACGGGGCCGGCGCAACCGGCGCCCTTGTGGAGCTGCTGCGCCGCCGCAAGCTCCCGGCGGTGGCCGACCACGGGCGGGTCCTGCCCTGGGTCGACCTGGCGGACGCCGGCCGGGCCGTCGCGCTCGCCGTCGACGGCGGCCGCGCCGGACAGGCGTACAACATCGTCGACGACACGCCCACGGGCTTCGGCGCGCACGTCAAGGCCGTCGCCGAGGCCTTCGCCACCCCGAAGCCGCTGAACGCGCCCACATGGCTGATGCGCGCCTACCCCTACGTCCACCGGATGGTCACGACGAACATGCGGGTCTCCAACGCCAGGGCCAGGGCGGAGCTGGGCTGGAGCCCGCGCCACCCGGACTGCGCCGAACGGCTGCGCGCACTCGCCCGTGGCTGAGGCGGCCGGGCGGCCGGTCCGGCCGCCCCGCGGGCACCTCCTACTTGGCGCCGAAGTTCTGCGTCCACCAGGGGCCGCCCGCGCCCTGGTGGACGCCCACGCCGATGTCCTTGAAGGAGCAGTTGAGGATGTTCGCCCGGTGGCCCGTGCTCTTCATCCACGAGTCCATGACCGACTGGGCCGTCTGCTGGCCCTTCGCGATGTTCTCGCCGTACGTCGACCAGCGGTAGCCGGACGCCGTCGTGCGCTGCCCCGGGTCCTCGCCGTCCGGGTTGGTGTGGTCGAAGAAGTCCCGTGCTGCCATGTCGTCGGAATGCCCCTGCGCCGCCGCCCGCAGCTGCGGATCCTCCTTGAGGGGGCCGCAGCCGGCCGCCGCCCGCTCGGTGTTGACCAGCGCCACCACCTGGCCGGCGATACCCGGCGGCGCGGGCACCGGCTTGGGCGCCGAGGCGCGCGGGCTGGGCGAGGTGCTGCGGCTCCGCGTGGGGCTCGGGCTCGCCGACGGGCTCGCCGACGCCGAGGGGGACGCAGAGGCCGAGGCGGAGGGAGAGGGGGAGGGCGACTGCGAAGGCGCCCCGGCGGACTCCGTGGCCGAGAGCGCCGCCAGGGGCGCCGCGGACGCGCCGCCCTCGTCCTTCGCACCGCCGGCACCGGGCAGTCCGCCGAGGTACACCAGCCCGCCGCCCGCGACGCAGGCGGCGACCACCGCACCGCCGACCACCCGGCGCCGGCTCTGCCGGCGCCTGCGCAGCGCGCCCCGGCCGCCGGCGCCTGCACCGGCCACCGGGGATAGCTGGGTCGCCGCCTCACCGAACCCGCCCTCGGCGCCGAACCGGCCGGTGGCATCGAACCCGTCGGCATCAAGCCGGCCGTCGGCATGGAATTGGCCGTCGGCATCGAACCGGCCGTCGGCGCCGGATCCGCCGGTGGCGCCGCTCTCGGCGCCCACACCCTGCGCGAAGGCCGCCGGGGTGAAGCCGGCCGGGCCGGCCGTGCGCATCCCCGCCAGCAGGGCCGCCGAGACCGGGACGAGCGCCAGACCGGCCAGCAGTCCCTCCGCCGGAACCAGGCCGCTCCACAGCCCGGAGCACCGTACGCACGCACGCGCGTGACGGGCTATTCGCTTGCGCCACAGCGCCGACGGCTGACCGTCCCAGCCCGCCAGCACGGACCGCAGCTCCTCGCACCCCGGCTGGGCGTCCAAGGCGCGCTCGACCACCCGCGCCGCCTCCAACTGCGCCTTCATCCGCTGCACCCGCACCGCGGTGTGCTGGGGGGACAGCTCCAGCGCCGTGGCCACCTCCGCCCGGGTCAGCTCCCCGGCGCACTCCAGCCACCACAGCGACAGCAGCCCCCGGTCCTCGGGCTCCAGCCAGCGCGTCGCCCGTGCCGTCTCGCGGCGCTGGCCCGCCAGGTTGAGGCGTACGACGGTCAGGTCGACGAAGTCGGCGCCCGGGTCGGCCACGTCCCAGGCGGACTCCAGGGAGCTCTCGCCGAAGCCGCTCTGCCGGGCCTGCCAGTGCGCCCGCACCCGGTTCATCGCGATGGCCACCAGCCAGGACCGGAAGGACTCGTCCGCGCGCAGGCCGCCGAGCCCGTCGAGGGCCCGCAGCATCGTGTCCTGCACCACGTCGTCCACGTCGCAGGAGCCGCTCAGGGCCCGCCCGACGATGTTGTAGACGAGCGGGAGGTGGGCGCCGACGAGCTCGTCCTGCGCACGGGGATCGCCCGCGCGTGCCGCTGCCACCAGCGCTGCGGTGTGCTGAGTAGTCATGTGAGTGTCCCTGTCCGTACCGGCGGTCGATGATGCCCGATACATGGGAGACCGCCGAGGGGGGCCTCGATAACAGTTAATCGGAAGAATTTTCCCGGGGGCCATTTGCGGGCACCCACCGGGGTCACAGCAGGGGCGCCAGCGCCTCCGCGGCGGCGCGCACGGCGGGTGCGTACGACTCGATCTCCTCCCGGGAGACGAGGAAGGTCACCGTGGTGACGCTGACCCCGCCGACCGGCCGGCCCGACGGTCCGAGCACCGCCGCCCCGATGCAGCGGATGGTGGGCTCGTTCTCCTCGTCGTCGAGCGCGTGGCCGCGCGAGCGGACCGCCTCCAACTGCGCGTACAGCGCCTGCGGGCTGGTGAGGGTGTTCGGCGTCCGGCGCGGCAGCCCGGTGGCGGCGACGAGTCCGGCCACCTCCCCGGCGGGCAGGTGGGCCAGGACGCCCTTGCCGATCGCCGTCGTGTGCAGCGGCATGCGCATGCCGACCCGGGAGGCCGTCCGGAAGGGCTGGTCGCCCTCCAGCTTGCGGATGTAGGTGATCGTGTCCCCGCTGTGCAGGGCGAGGTGGACCGTCTGCCCGGTGGCCCGCTGCAGTTCGCCGAGGACGCGCCCGATCCCGGCCGGCTCCCCGCCGTCGACCAGGGCGGACAGTGCGCGCAGCCGCGGCCCCACTTCGTAGCGGCTCTCGAATTCCTGGCGCACGAACCCCTGGTCGACCAGGGAGGCCAGGATGCGGAAGGTGCTCGACTTCGGCACGGCGGCGGCCGCCGCCACGTCGGTCAGCCGGTGCGGACCGCCCGGCGCCGCCACCGCCTCCAGGACGCGCAGGGACTTCTCCGCCGCCGAACCGGCCGCCGACGAGCGGCCCGCGCGCACGGCTTCGGGGGTTTCCTCGGCATGCGTCGGCACGGCAACTCCCTGAGTGAGTAAGGTCTGGACCACATCGTTCCGTCGGACGATACGCAGTTCCACTACGTGGAACAAGTGGGGAGGGTCCCATGTCCAGCCACCCGTACGAGGTGCTCGCCGCCCAGCGCCTCCTCCCGGTACTGCGCAACGCCGGCGCCGGCCAGGCCGTCCGCGCCGCCACCGCCCTGCTCGCCGCCGGCTGCCGCGCCGTCGAGCTGACCACCTCCACGCCCGGCTGGGCCGGGGCCGTCGCCCGTACGGCCGGACTCGCGGACGCGCACGGGCGTCCCGCCCTGATCGGGGTGGGCACGGTGACCACCGCCGCGCAGGCCCGGGCCGCCCTGGACGCGGGCGCCGCCTTCCTGGTCTCCCCGTACCCGGCGCCCGAGGTCCGCGAGGCCGCCGCGCGGCACGGAGCCGTCTTCATCGAGGGCGGGTTCACCCCCGCCGAGATCGCCTCCGCCGTCCGCGCCGCCGGAGCGGCCAAGGTCTTCCCGGCCCATGTGGGCGGCCCGGGGTTCGTCCGCTCCCTCCGGGCCGTCCTGCCGGACGCGGTGCTCGTACCGACCGGCGGCATCCGGCCCGACGAGGTCCCCGACTGGATCGCCGCCGGCGCCACCGCCGTCGGCATCGGCAGCGGCCTGCCGGCCGACCCGGACGCACTGGCCGCCGTGTTCGCCGCGTTCACGCCGGTCGCCCCACCGGTCCGGCCGGGCGGGGACGCCGCCGGTGTCCGGGGCCCCGCCGCCCACCGCGCCGCGGCCCCGCAGGTGCGGCCGTGACCGGGCGGGCCGCCACCGGCTACGACGTCCTCGTACTCGGCGAGGTCCTGGTCGAGATCCACGCGGGCACCGCCCTGCGTGAAGCCGCCGACGGCACCGCGGCCCGCCTGTCCTACTCCGGCGACGCCCTCAACGCCGCGGCCGCCGCCGCTGCCGCCGGGGCCCGGACCGCCCTGCTCGCCGTGGTCGGCGACGACGAGCTCAGCGTCCCGCTGCTGCGGCGGGCCGCCGAACTCGGCGTGGACGTCTCCCACGTACGCCGCGCCCCGCGTCCCAACGGCGCCTACCTGCTCTCCGCCGACCCCGACGGCGACCGCGCGTTCGTCTACTGGCGCACCCGCAGCGCCGGATCCACCCTGGCTCCGCGGCACATCGCGTCCTGGGCCGCACTGCTGAACCGCTGCGGGGCGCTCGTCACCAGCGGGATCACCGGCGCCCTGTCACCGAGCAGCCGGGCCGCCGTCCTGGCCGCCGCCCGTCTCGTCCACCGGGCGGGCGGGCACGTGACGTACGACCCCAACTTCCGCCCCCGGCTCACCGGCCGGGCCGAGGCACGGGACCTGCTCGCCCGGATCGCCCCGCTGACCGCCCTGCTCAAGACCTCCTGCCCGGCCGACGCGCAGGCCCTCCTCGACACCGCCGACCCGCGTACGGCCGCCACCCGGTTGCGGGCGCTCGGGGCCCGTACCGTCGCGGTCACCGCCGGGGCCGGCCGGCTCCTGCTGGACGACGGCACACGGGCGGTCCACCACCCGGTGCCAGTAAACCCCGCACCCGTCGACGCGACGGGTGCGGGCGACTGCTTCGCGGGCACCGCGACCGCCCGGCTCGTCCTCGGCGACACCCTCGAGGACGCCGTGGCCCACGGCATCGCCGCCGCCTCCCTGTCGGTGTCCGGCCGCGGCGGCACCGGGCGGATCCCGGCCTTCACCGAGACGGCGGCGCTGGCGGCCGCACACCGGGGAACGGCGGCGGAGGGAGCGGGCCCGCCGCCCCGGGCCGAGGCCGCGCCGCCGGTTCCGGATCGGTGACCCAGCCCGCGGCCAGGACCAGCCCGCAGGCGCGGTGGACGGCCAGGAAGCCGAACGGCCGGTCGAACCTGACCACGGCGCGGCGGACCCGGTGGCTCACCGGCCGGGCGGCCCCGCCCGGCCTGGCGGCGATGGCGGTGACCGCCGCCGCCTCGAACCCGGCGGCGTGGAACCGGGCCATCGCCGACTGCCGTGCCGAGGCGATGGCGAGGCCGTCCCGGCTGATGCCGGGGAAGTGCCCGCGGGCCGCGTCGGTGGCGGTCAGGAGCCCGAACAGTGTCGCGTCCTCCAGCAGGTCGTGCTCCGCGGACAGGGAGAAGGCCACCGTGGACACGGACAGCTGGGGCTGCGGGCTGAACGCCTCCACCGTCGCGATCGCCAGGCCGGGTCCGGGACTTCCGTCCGGGAGGGCGTCGCCCGCCACGGACGGAAGGCACCCGGAGACGGCCGCGATGCCGGCCGCCAGCACCTCGGCGGCCGGCGCCGCCGGGTCGCCGAGCACCAGGTGCACGTCCACGTCCATGTCGCCGGCGCCGGTGACCTCCAAGGCCGTGACCGGACCCGTGGGGCCCTGCGCCACCCGGACCGGATCCAGCGAGGACGTGGTGCGCGACAGCTGCCGCAGGGCGCGCCCCGCCCAGGGGCCCTCGGACGGCCCGCCCGGGAACTCCCGGAACGGCTCCGCCCACTTCAGCGTCAGCGCGAGCGCGGAGGCGAGCACGAGACGGGTGTCGTCCTGGAGGGTGACCGGCATGCGTTCGATCAGGCCGCCCGTCCGGTCCGCCGCCCACCCGTCCAGGGTCCTCGTGTCCGCCTCCAGGTCACCGGTCAGCGTGCCGCGGGTACCGGGCGGGAGCTTCGCCGACCACCCCGCCTCCAGCGGCAGGTCGGCCGCGGCCCACAGGCCGGTCGCCGTGCTGAGCCCCCGTACGCCGGCCAGCTCGGCCAGCAGCTCCCGCGCGGCCCCGGCCGCGTCCTCGGCGGGTATGCCCAGGGCCTCGGCCAGTTCGTCGCGGGCGGGCCCGTCGGCGCCGTCCGCGAGCAGGGCGAGCAGCGGCCAGACCCCGGCCGCGGTGAGGACCGTGCCCCGGGTGCCGTCCACGGCCTGCGCGGCCCAGCGGGTGGTGAGGTGGTTGACCGCCCGTACCATCGTGTGCGTCTGTGTCATGCGGGGGAGCGTACGGGGAGGGACACCGCCGGGCCGGACGCAGGTCCACGGCCCGGCGGCGCCGGTCAGCGGCCGCGCAGGGCCCGTCAGCGGCCGCGCAGGCCCCGGTCGACGGCCGTCATCAGCTCGCCGTCGGCGGTGTCCGCGTCGAGCGACCAGAACATCGCGCCGCCCAGGCCGTGTTCGCGGATGTAGCCGGTCTTGGCGCGCAGCACCTGGGGATCGTCGTACGTCCACAGGGTGGTGCCGTCGAAGAGCCAGGCGTGCCCGCCGCGCCGGTCGCGGTGGACCTGGTACGCACCCGATTCGGCCAGCTTCTTCAGCGCCTTGTAGTCCTCGTACCCGGCGGCCCAGGTCGCCGGGGCCGGCCCGGTGGCGGGCTGACCCAGACCGTCCCCGCCGCCGCTGACGCCGGTCCAGCCCTGCCCGTAGAACGGCATGCCCATCACGAGCTTGTGCGCGGGCGCGCCGCGCCGCTGCCAGGCCTCCACGGTGCCGTGGACGCTGAAGTCGCCGCGTGCGTACAGGGCGGACTGCTGCGCGGTCCTCGGTTCGCCGGAGACGTGGAAGTCGTAGCCCTGGAGGTTGACGAAGTCCAGGTCGCGCATGATGCGGCGGACGTCGAAGCCCGCGTCGATCTTGGCCGGGGCGGTCGGCACGAAGGCGGTCAGCTCGTACTTGGCCCTCTTCTGGCTCCGGGCGTACGCGTCGAGCTGGGTGCGGAACTCCCTGACGAGCTCGGTGAAGTTGCGCTTGTCCTCGGGCCGGTACTTCGTGTCGGTGTCGCCCGCGGAACCGGGCCACTCCCAGTCGAGGTCGATCCCGTCGAACACGCCGGCGGCGGCTCCGGCTCCGCCGCGCGTGCCGTCCTGGGGGAGGGTGCCCTTGATGTACAGGTCGATGCAGGACTCGACGAAGGCCTTGCGGGAGGCCGGGGTGAGCGCGGCGTCGGAGAAGTGGGTGGACCAGCTCCAGCCGCCCAGCGAGATCAGCACCTTGAGACCGGGGTGCTTGGCCTTGAGCTCGCGCAGCTGGTTGAAGTTGCCGGCGAGCGGCTGGTCCCAGGTGTCGGCGACCCCGTCGACGGAGTTCGCGGCGTCGAGCGGGCGGGCGTAGTCGGCCCAGGCGTCGGCCTCGCCGGGGACGTTCCCGGTGAAGCACCTGCCCTCCGCGCTGACGTTGCCGAAGGCGTAGTTGATGTGGGTGAGCTTGCCGGCGGAACCGTTCGCATCGAGGTCCTGGACCTGGAAGTCCCGGCCGTAGACGCCCCATTGCGTGAAGTAGCCGACCTTCTTGTACGCGCGACCGGATCCCGGGCCCGCCGCGGAGGCGCCCCCGTCCGCACCGGCGGCGGGGGCGAAGGCGGTCAGCAGGGAGAGGGAACAGGCGGCGACGGCCAGTCTGCCGAGCATGCTGCGGCGCATGGGCTTCCTTTGCGGATGCGAGGGGTGGGCGTGAGCGCGTGCGGCGGTGCATGCCGGAAACTATTGGTCTGGACCAGGGTGGTCAAGGGGGTGGCCGAAACTCGGCAGACCGGTGCGCGGGCGCCGAACGGGCGGGCGGGGCGGTCGTCCTGTCCCTTCAGGCCCGGCCCGACCGCACCGGGCCGACCGCACCGGCCCGACCGCACCGGCCCGACCGCACCGGCCCGGCCGCACCGGGCCGGCTCCGGCGCCTTCCGTGGCGGCTTCCTTCCGGCCCCGGCCCGACCTGCGGGCGTCGCCCCGTTAGTGTGTGCGAGTGACGCTCAACGACGATCGACAGTTCCCCGCCGCGCTCGCCGCCGCCCTGGCGGTCCCCTTCGACCACGCGGGCGGCGACGGGGTCGACTTCGAGCCCTTCGAGGCCTTCCTGTCCGCCGAGGACACCGACGACTGGTTCAGGGCGTGGACGGGCAACAACGACCTGGACGGCGACGCCTTCCGCGTCTTCGGCCAGGACGGCTCCGGCGGGTACGCGGCGTTCTGGCTGGCCCGCCCCGGCCGGCCGCTCGCCGAACAGCCCGTGGTCTTCCTCGGGTCCGAGGGCGAGACGGGAGTCGTGGCGCGCGATCTGGGCGACTTCCTGTGGCTGCTGGCCGACGGCTGCGGCCCGTACGAGGCGGCCGCGCCGTACGGGGCCGACCTGACCTCGCGCCCGGACGAGGCCCTGTCGGCCGTCGCCGACCGCTTCGCCCCGGACGCGCGGCGCACGGCCGGCGCCGTGGTCGAGCTGGCGGCCGAGGAGTTCCCCGGCTTCGACGACATGATCATGGCGCTCTGCCGCTGATCCCGTCCCGCGACGCGACGGGAATTCACTGGATCGCCGGGCCCGGCCGTGCCATGGTTGGTCTCGCCGAAGGGGTGTAGCTCAGCTGGTCAGAGCAACGGTCTCCAAAACCGTAGGCCGCAGGTTCGAATCCTGCCGCCCCTGCCATGAGGCCGAGAGCCGACAGGCTCTCCTCGCTGGGAGAAGGGTGTGAGCCCCGCCGACGGTTCGGCGGGGCTCTACCGCGTGAACGCGCCGACGTACCCGAGCCGCCCCCACGGCCGTGACAGGCCCCCGCCCCGGCCGACGTGGGCGTTCTGGCAGACTGGGGGCGCACGACCAGGCGGTGCAGGACAGGAAACCGGTGCGATTCCGGTGCGGTCCCGCCACTGTGACCGGTCGTCCCCCAGGGACACCGGGAGTCAGACACTGACGCACCGCCTCTGCTCCTTCACGTCGACCAGGGGACGCGGATCCCCCGGAGAGGCCACGCCATGTCGCGTTCCCGTGCCGCCCTGCGCGCGCTCACCCCCGTCACACTCCTGATATCCCTCACCGCCTGCGCCGGCTCACCCGGCGGCGGGCAGGACCGTGCTGCGGATGACGCCGCAGCGCCCGGCTTCCCGTACACCCTCACCAACTGCGGTGTGAGCAACACCTACCAGGCCCCGCCCCGGCGGGCGGTCACCATGAACCAGCACGCCACCGAGCTCATGCTCGCTCTCGGCCTGGGCGACCGGATCGCCGGCACGGCCTACCTCGACGACGCCGTACTGCCCGCCTACAAGCCCGCCTACGACAAGATCAAGGTGCTGGCCGAGGAGTACCCCTCCAAGGAGATCCTGCTCGGCGCCGACCCGGACTTCGTCTACGGCGGCTACGCCAGCGCCTTCGACAAGGCGCAGGGCCGCGACCGCGAGGGCCTTGCCGCATCCGGCATCAACTCCCGCCTCAACGTGGAGTACTGCACCCAGGGGAAGGTCGGCCTCGACCAGCTCAAGACGGAGATCACCGAAGTCGCGCGGACCTTCGGGGTACCCGATCGCGGCGCGCAGCTCATCGAGGACGAGCAGCGCCGCATCGACGCGGTGACCGCCCGCGTCAAGGACCGGCCCCGGCCGACCGTGTTCGCGTACGACTCCGGCGAGGCCACCGCCTCCACCTCCGGAGGCAACGGCGTGGGCAACGAGATCATCTCCCTCGCCGGCGGCACCAACGTCTTCGCCGACCTCGAGGACACCTTCGGCGACGTCGCCTGGGAGAAGGTCATCGAGCGAAAGCCCGAGGTCGTCCTCATCTACGACTACGGCGGCACCACCGTCGAGGCCAAGAAGCAGCGCCTGCTCAACGACCCGGCCCTCGCCGAGGTCCCCGCCGTGAAGAACCGGCGGTTCGTCGTGCTGCCCCTCTCCTCCGCCGTCCTCGGCGTCCGCGTGGCGGACGCGGTGGAAGCGCTGGGCAGCCAGCTCCACCCCAACCCCGCGTGAGGCTGCGCACCGGGGCGGTCCTCGTCGTCCTCGCCGCCGCGCTCGCCGTCTCGGCGATCGCGGGCCTGGCGCTGGGGCCCGTACGGATCGCCCCCGGCCGTGTGCTCGACATCGTCGTCGGCGGCCTGTCGGGGAACCGGCCCACCGGCGCCTTCGCCTCCATCGTGTGGGACGTGCGGATGCCGCGGATCCTCCTCGGCGCCGTCGTCGGAGCGGGGCTCGCCGTGGCGGGCACCGTCCTCCAGGCCCTCGTACGCAACCAGCTCGCCGACCCGTTCCTCCTCGGCGCCTCCTCCGGGGCCTCCGCCGGCGCCGTCCTCGTGATCGTCTTCGGCGCGGCCGCGGCAGGATTCGGCCTGGGCGTGCCGCTGGCCGCCTTCGCCGGCTCCATGGCCGCGCTCGTCGCCGTCTACGCGATGGCCCGGCGCGGCGGCACCATGACCACCGGCCGGCTGATCCTGGCCGGTGTGGCCGTCCAGTACATCCTGTCCGCCCTCACCAGCCTCGTCCTCGTGCTCGCCGCACACCCCGACCAGATCCGCTCCGTGCTGTTCTGGACCCTCGGCGGCCTCGGCGGGGCACGCTGGGACGAACTGGCGCTGCCCGCCGTCGCGCTGGCCCTCGGCGGTGCGCTGCTCCTCACCCTCGCCCGGCCGCTCGACCTGCTCCTCACCGGGGAGGAGGGCGCGCACACCCTGGGCCTGGACACCGGACGCTTCCGCGCCGCCGTGTTCGTCCTGACCTCCCTCGTCATCGGTGTGCTCGTCGCGTGCAGCGGGGCCATCGGCTTCGTCGGGCTGATGGTCCCGCACGCCGCCCGCATGGTCGTGGGCGCCGGGCACCGGGCACTGCTGCCCGTCGCCGCGCTGGGCGGGGCGGTGTTCCTGATCCTGGCCGACCTGGTCGCCCGTACGGCCGCGGCCCCCCAGGAGATACCGGTGGGTGTGGTCACCGCGCTCGTGGGCGGGCCGTTCTTCCTCTGGATGCTGCGCCGCTCCAGCCGCACCGAAGGGGTGACCGGATGACGTACGGGACCGCACCGGCCCGGCCGGTGGAATTGGCCGTCGAGGCCGTGCGCTACGCGACGGACGGCCACACCCTGCTCCACGGGATCGACCTCACCGCACGGCCCGGGGAGACGGTGGGGGTCGTCGGCCCCAACGGCAGCGGCAAGACCACCCTGCTGCGCTGCGTCCACGGCGCCCTGCGGGCGACCGCCGGCCGGGTGCTGCTCGACGGCGCGGACGCGGCCGCGCTCACCGTCAAGGAACGGGCGCGGCGTGTGGCGGTGGTGCCGCAGGACGCGGGCGGCACCCTCGGGTTGACCGTCCGCGAGGTCGTCGCCATGGGCCGCAGCCCGCACAAGCGCTTCTGGGAACAGGACGGCCCGGACGACGTACGGCGTGTCGCCGACGCCCTGGAGACCGTGGGGGCGGCCGCCTTCGCCGCCCGCCGCTTCGACGAGCTGTCCGGGGGCGAGCGGCAGCGCGTCCTGGTGGCCCGGGTGCTCGTCCAGGACCCGGGGCTGCTCGCACTCGACGAGCCGACCAACCACCTGGACATCCGCTACCAGTTGGAGATCCTCGGCCTGGTCCGGGCCCTGCCGGCCACCGGCCTGCTCGTCCTGCACGACCTGAACCTCGCGGCCGCCTTCTGCGACCGCCTGTACGTCCTCGCGGGCGGCCGGGTCGCGGCCTCGGGGACGCCGCGGGAGGTGCTCACCGAGGACCTGCTGGCCGAGGTGTACGGGGTGCGGGCCCGGGTCGAGGTGCACCCCGACACGGGCTCGCCCCACGTCGTCTACCTGCCCGTGTCGGCGGGCTCCTGGTAGCCGTACGGGCGGGTGATGATCTCCATCCCGTGCCCGGCGGGGTCCGTGAAGTACACGCCGCGGCCCCCGTCGTTGTGGTTGATCTCGCCCGGGAACCTGCCGTGCGGGTCGGCGAAGTACGGCACGCCGGCCGAGCGGATCTTCTCGAACGCCGCGTCGAACTCCTCCTCGGAGATGAGGAAGGCGTAGTGCTGCGCAGTGATGGACCCGGCCGGGATGGTCGCGAAGTCCAGGGTGACGCCGTTGGCGGTGTCGACGGGGATGAACGGCCCCCACTCGGTCCCGACTTCGAGACCGAGGATGTTCGCCAGGAACTCGGCGGACTCCCGGTTGTCACGGGAGTGGATGATGGTGTGGTTGAGCTGTACGGACATGGGTGAATGCCTCCGGAAGGCACATCACGGGCACCTCCATGCCTCACCCGGTCGGTGACCGACACGCGATGCCGTGATCACGATCCTAGACATGTCGCCGGACGGAGCCAAGCCGATTCCACCGTCACCCGATCACGAACCCCCGTACACCGCCTTGACGTTGTCCTGCGCCGGATGGGAGCGCCCGGCCGGGCCGGCCGCGAAGACCCGCAGCAGATTCTCCGTCACGCGCGTCGTCAGCGCCCCGGAGCGGGCGTCCAGGCCGTGGTTGCGCCCGCTGCGTCCGTCGCCCGTCGCGTCCAGGGCCTCCACCCAGCGCATCGTGCCCGTCGCGAAGACGCCCGCCCCGCTCGGCACCGTGTAGTACGCCGTGTCCTGGTGGCTGGGGCGGCCGTCGCACACCACGGGGGAGTGGGCCAGAATCTCGATCGGCCGGGGCGTCGCGAAACCGGTGTTGACCTTGTCGTACTCCACGCCGACCAGGTGCTCGAAGCGGTCGCCCGCCTTCGCGCCGGTGCCCTCGAACAGCCAGTGGCCGGGGTGGGCCACCACGTAGGGGGCGTCCACCGGATAGCCGTCGTAGATCACACCGAGCAGGGAGCTCTCCGGGTCCGCGCCGGGAGCCGAGCGGAAGTCCACCGTCGCGGGATGGCCCCGCTTGAAGCCCGGGTCCTGGCCGTAGGAGGACTTGTAGCAGACCAGTGTGCGGTCCGGCCCCAGCTCGGAGGGCTCCAGCCGGATCCGGCGGAAGCAGCAGTTCGCACCGAGGATCGCGAGGTTGGTGCCGGCGTCGCGGGCGGCCGTGACGTGGGCGCGCTGCTCCGGGGACCAGTACTCGTCGTGCCCGAGCGAGAGCACCGCCGAGGCTCCCTCCAGCAGCCGCTTCTCCCGCGCCACGTCGGTGGTGGTCGCGTAGGCGAGGGGTATGCCGAGCCGCTCCGCCAGCGCGATCAGCGGGGCCTCGTACACCAGGAACAGGCCCGCGCCGTCGTCGTACTCGTACGGCCGGTCGAAGGACACGGCGAGGGAACGCGTGGCGTAGCCGCCGCTGGGTCCGTCGTAACTGCCGTAGCCGCCCCACCGGTTGTACGCCTGCCAGGTGGCGACGGCGTTGACCACGACCGTACGCCCGGCCGTCGCCGCCGACCGGACGGTGACCGGTACGAAACGCTGGCCGCCCTCGCCGCCCTGCGCGTCCAGGCGCAGCAAATAGCTCCCCTCCGGCCAGTCCTTCGTCTCGACGGTGGCGGTGCGGGCCCACCGGGTGCGGACCATGCGGGTGTCGGAGTCCACCGTGTGTTCGGGCTGCCGCACCCCGGGCAGGGCCTGCGAACGCCACACCAGCCGGGCGCGGGCGCCGCCGTACCAGCCCATCCGGTAGGCGGAGACGGTGAAGCGGGGTGCGGTCGTCGACACGTACAGCCCGAAGGACTCGCCGGGCAGCACGCTGACCCTGTCGGCGAAGCCCTCGACGGCGCGAGGCGGGCCGGCCTGAGCCACGGCCCAGTCGGCGTTGCCCGGGCGGGCGTTCTCGGCCTTCACGTCGAGGCCGGGCGGCCCTCCTGCCGGCGGCTTGCCGTCCGGGGCCGGGGACCCCGCCTTCTCGCCGGCGCGGAGGTTGCCGCTCCCGTCCCCGCCCGCGCAGCCGGCCGCGGCCCCGAGTCCCGCGGCCGTCGCGGCGCCCGTGGCCATCGCGAGGAACCGCCGCCTGCCCGCGCCCTCGCCGCCCCCGGACGGGCCGGCTATGTGCTCCTGATCCATGAGGGCACGCTATGCCACCCTGCGCGCCCGGTTTCCACCGCCCTGGGGGGTGGCGGAAAGCCGGGCGCGGGTCGCGTGCCCCGCCTCGCGGGACTACCCCAGGGGCAGGACCAGGCGGGCGGAGGTGTCCTCGGCGGCCGTGAAGGTGATGCCGGCGGCGGCGCCGTCGCCCGCGTCGGAGTAGAGCTGGTCCCTGCTGTTCACCACGAGCATGAGCCGGTGGTTGGGGGCGAGGTCGTAGCCGGCGGCCTGGAGCTCCCAGGTGGCCCGGCGGTCCTCGCCGGGGGAGAGCTCCCGCAGGGTGAACGGCTCGTGCGTGATGATGCGGGCCGTGTCGTCGGGGGCGACGTCGAACAGGTAGGCCACCAGAGTCGCGGCCGTCGCGGAGCTGCGGACCGTCAGGGTGAGCCGGGGGACACCGCGGATGCGGCGGCCCGCCTGGAGCGGGCCGCTGGTCCACACGGCGAGGTGCCGGCGGTCGAAGGTGCCCGTGGGATAGGGCTTCGGGTTGCCCTTCCACTCCGCCTGCCCCGTCGTGATGATGGCGTCCACGGCGGTGGCGGCCGTGATCTGGCCGGCGGTGAACTCCCGCTTCCAGCCCGTCTCCGGCGCGCTGCCGAGGCCGCCGTCACGGCGGTCCGTGGAGGAGGCGGTGAGATACCAGGATTCGGTGGAGGTGGTGACCTCCGCCCAGGACGTGGCCGCTTCGCGGACGGCCGGCTCGGTGATGACCTGCTGGCCGGATTCGGGGTCGGGCTCGGTCGTGTACGTGAACATGATCTGGCTGCTCACCGGCTTCCAGCCGGGTACGCCGTTGTCGGCGCCGAGCAGGTGGTGGTCGAGCCAGGCGAACGCCTCCTCGACGGGGAGGTTGGGTCCGCTGAACGGGATGCTGAGGCCGGCGCCCTCCGGCGCGGCGTGGTCGCCGATCCAGAGGTTGAGCCGCTTGGGCACGGTCAGCTGCTCGAAGTGCGCGATGGCCTGGTTGGCCGGGAACAGCGTTTCGTGCCAGGTGTTGGAGATGAAGGTGGGGACGCCGCGGGCGTTGGTCAGCTCGGCGTACGAGGACGGGGACCGCTCCTTGCCCCACGCCACGACGGCGTCGAGGTTCCGGCCGGCCAGGAAGTCGTCGAGGATCTGCCGGGTGGCGGGGTCGAACTTCCGCTCGACCGGGCCGCCGGTGAAGTCGATGAGGGCCTGCACCGCCTTCAGGTGCCGGGTGTCGTTCTGGTAGAGGCTGTCGGCCAGGTCGCCCCAGGTGCTGAGGGCCACGACCGCGTCCACGCGTGCCGCCGGGTCGTGCGCCGCCACCAGCTGGCTGATCCCGGAGCCGTAGGACTCGCCGAGGAAGGCGATCCGGCTCGGGGCGAAGTGCTGCTGGGCGTAGTCGATGACGGTGGATCCGTCGGCCCAGTCCGACGGGCCGCCCACGTCGATCGTGCCGCCGGAGGTCCAGGGCGCGTCGATGAAGGAGCCGTCCGGGCCGGGGAAGGTGAGGCCGATGCCGCGGGGGGTGTACGCCAGTACGTGGTAGCCCCGCAGCGCCAGCTGGAGGTAGGCGTACTCGAACAGGATCCACCCGAAGGGCGTCCAGCCCGAGGGCACGATCACCAGCGGCCGGGGCTCCGTGGTGTTGAGCTTGATGGTGTGCGCGGAGAGCCGCACGCCGTCGTCGGCGGTGATGCGGGGGAAGCCGAAGGCCGCCTTCTGCCGGACCTCGTCGGTCAGCCGCTGGAGCTCGGGGGTGAGCAGCGCAGTCTCGGCCGTCCCGTCCAGTGTGGCGACCAGGGCCTCGGCGACGTTGACCGCGTCGGGGTCCACGGACGTGGCCGAGGTGTAGATGCCCTGGCCGGAAATCCGGTTCAACTGGGCCGCGGTGACGGGGGTGATCGGGTTGTCGTCCTGCGAGTGGCTCACGAAGCCGTCCTCTCGAAGTCTCCGACCGTACGGACCGGTCGGTGCCGTGGGGGGCACCCGTTCTAGTCCCGACAGGACGTCCCGTAGCACATATCAGGACATCTGCTCTCTTGGTGGCAGCGTGTGCGATTCACTCGTGCAGACGGTTTGAACGCATCCGGAGCTTCCGGGATGCGGAAAACGGTCAAGATGCGCCGAGGGGTGTACGTATGCGGTCCTCAAGGCGCCCGTAGTGATCGACTCGATTCGGCCGCAGTCGCGCCGCAGAACGGGGGAGAGGGGTGGCGGACACCCCGCTCGGGCGTTCTAGGCTGGTCCCTTGTCGTTTTTCGGCGGCAGCGCATGCTGACCGACGACCAGGACGGGTTCCGGCGCGCGGGCCGCCCCCCACCGGATCGTCTCGGACTGCGGCGGGACGGGCGAGAACGAGATCGGCGTCCTCGAACCGGACCGTCCCGGGTCCCCGGCCTTCCCTCGCGCGACCACCCGGACCGCGGCCGCCCGCGGGTCGTCCCCCCTCCGGTGCACACGGCCCACCCGCCTGGCCCAGCGTCCTAGACTGACGATCCGTTGATCACCCACCCGGCGAGTCGGAGGAACGAAAACGCATGCGCCATCTCCCCCTGGGCAGTTCCGGTCTGCAGGTGTCCGCCGTCGGCCTCGGCTGCAACAACTTCGGCGGGCGACTCGACGCCCGGGCCACCCGCGCCGTCGTCGACGCCGCCCTGGACGCGGGCGTCACCCTCCTCGACACCGCCGACATCTACGGCGGCGCGGGCGGCTCCGAACGGCACCTCGGGCAGGCCCTGAAGGGCCGCCGCGACCAGGTCGTCCTCGCCACCAAGTTCGGCTACGACGGCGTCGACATGGGGTACGGCCCCGCCGCCGGATCCCGCGGCGGCCGCGCCTACATCCGGCGCGCCGTCGAGGAGTCCCTGCGCCGCCTCGAAACCGACCACATCGACCTGCTCCAGCTGCACAGCCCCGACCCGGCCACTCCCGTCGCCGAGACGCTGGCCGCGCTCACGGAGCTCGTCGCCGAGGGCAAGGTCCGCTACATCGGCCACTCCAACTTCACCGGCTGGCAGCTCGCCGAAGCCGCCCACGTCGCCCGCGAGACCGGCTCCGTCCCCTTCGTGTCCGCGCAGAACGAGTGGTCGCTGCTGGAGCGGTCCGCCGAGCGCGAGCTGGTCCCGGCGGCCCTGCACTACGGCGTCGGCGTACTGCCGTACTTCCCTCTCGCCAACGGCCTGCTGACCGGCAAGATCCGCCGAGGCGCACCCGTGCCGGCCGGCTCCCGCCTCGAAGGCAGGGACGCCTACCTCACCGAGGAGCGCCTCGACGTGGTCGAGGCGCTGGCCGCGATCGCCGAGAAGCACGACCGCACCGTCCTCGAACTGGCCATCGGCTGGCTCTCCGCCCGGCCCGGCTGCGCCTCCGTCATCGCCGGTGCGACCTCTCCCGAGCAGGTACGTGCGAACGCGGCCGCCGGTGAACGCCCGCTCGACGCGGAGCTGCTCGCCGAGATCGACGCGATCGCCCCTGGCGTCGCCGCCTAGTGCTGTGACGCCGAGCTGTGACGCCGACGGGCGCCGCACGCCCCGCGGGGCGTGCGGCGCCCGTCGTCCGGCGCCCGGCGGCTCGCCGCCGAAGCTCAGGACACGATGTCCTTGCGGGAGAATCCGCGGAAGGCGAGGGCGAACAGCACCAGCGCGTACGACACCGACACCACCGCCCCCTTGGCCATCCCGCCCCACTCCAGCTGGGGCTGCAGGGCGTCAGCCCACGCGAACTGCCAGTGCGCCGGAAGGAAGTCGCGCCACGAGCCCAGCGCCGTCACCGCGTCCAGTACGTTCCCGACGATCGTCAGCCCGACCGCGCCCCCCACCGCGCCCAGCGGTGCGTCCGTCCGCGTGGACAGCCAGAAGGCCAGGCCCGCCGTCACCAGCTGCGACACGAAGACGAAGGCCACCGCCAGCGCGAGCCGCGGCACCGTGTCCGCGGCCGGCAGCGCGCCGCCCGCCGGGAGCTTCAGCGGCCCCCACCCGTACGCGGCCGTGCCCGCGGCCAGCGCCACCACCGGCAGCAGCACGATCGCCGCCAGGCTGAAACCCAACGCGACCACCAGCTTGCTCCACAGCAGCCGCGCCCGCGGCACCGGCGACGCCAGCAGATAGCGCAGCGAGGACCAGCTCGCCTCCGAGGCCACCGTGTCCCCGCAGAACAGCGCCACCGGCACCACCAGCAGAAAACCGGCCGACACGAACAGGCAGGTCGCGGCGAAGTTCGCACCCGACGCCGTGGCCGTGTCGATCAGGGTGATCCGGTTGCCGCCGCCGCGCCGGTCCTCCGGGCCGCCGCCCACCGCGAACGCGATGATCATGATGAAGGGCAGTGCGGCCAGCACCCCGCCCATCACCAGCGTCCGCCGCCGGCGCCACTGCCGCAGCGCCTCCACGCGCAGCGGCAGCGTGCGGCTCGCCCGGTAGCCCGGAGCCACCTCCCGCGCCGTCGTCGCCGTACTCACGCCGCACCTCCGATCAGGGTGAGGAACGCGTCCTCGAGTCTGCGGTGCGGCCCCACTCCGGTCACCGGCACCTCCAGCCGCACGAGTTCGGCGATCAGCCCGGCGGCCGTCGCGCCGTCGAGCCGTACGAGCAGCCCGTCGTCGGCGGCCACCACCGAACCCACGCCCTCCAGCGCCGCCACCTTCTCGACGGCCACCTCGTCCACCGGCTCGGCCAGGGTCACCAGCAGGGTGTCCCCGCCGCCGGTGATCTCGGCGACCTCGCCCGCCGCCACCCGCTGCCCGCGGTCCATGACCACCAGGTGCGTGCAGGACTGCTCGACCTCCGACAGAAGGTGGCTGGAGACGATGACCGTCCGCCCGCCGGCCGCGTAGCGGATCATCACGTCCCGCATCTCGCGGATCTGCGGCGGGTCCAGACCGTTCGTCGGCTCGTCCAGGATCAGCAGGTCCGGCATCCCGAGCATCGCCTGAGCGATCGCGAGGCGCTGCCGCATGCCCTGCGAGTACGTGCGCACCGCCCGCTCCAGCGCGTCGCCGAGCCCCGCGATCTCCAGGGCCTCCGCCATGTGCGAGTCCTCTGCCGGGCGGCCGGTGGCCTGCCAGTACAGCTCCAGATTGGCGCGGCCGGTCAGGTGCGGCAGGAAGCCCGCGCCCTCCACGAAGGCCCCGACCCGCGACAGGACCGGCGCCCCGGCCCGCACCGCGTGCCCGAACACCCGGATCTCCCCGGCGTCCGGCGAGATCAGCCCCATCAGCATGCGCAGCGTGGTGGTCTTCCCGGCCCCGTTGGGCCCGAGCAGCCCCAGCACCTGCCCCTTCTCCACCCGGAACGACAGGTCCCGTACCGCGTACCGGTCCTGCGCCTTCGCGTACCGCTTCGCCAGGCCCGTGATCTGCAGCGGTACGTCGGCCAGCGCCGGGTCCGGCTGCGGTACGCCCGCCCGTGCCCCGCCCGCGCCGCCGCCGCCGGTCCGGCGGAATCCGAGCAGTGCCGCGGCCAGCGCCAGCGCACCCAGCGGCAGCCCCCAGGTCCACGCGGGCATTCCCGCGGCGGCGGTCCGCACCCCGGGGGCCGCCGGCACGGCCAGGGGGCCCTCCACCGAGACCGTGTAGGCGGCCGTCGCGGCGGGGGTCGCGTAGCCGAGGTCCGTGGCGGCGACCACCAGCCGCAGCCGGTGTCCGGCCGCGACGGAGTGGTCGATCGCGGGCAGCCTCAGCCGTACGGTCGCACCCTGCTGCGCGTTCTCCACCCGCAGCGGGGCGACCAGCTGGGAGGGCAGCACCTGCTGCCGTCCGTCGGGCCCCACGTCGTACACCTTGCCGAACAGCACGGCCGAACCGTCCGCGGCCGTCGACCTCACCTTCAGGGTGACGGTCGGGGTTCCGGTGATCTGCAGGTCCGCGTCCATCGGCGCCGACTCGAAGCGGGCGTTCTGCCCGGGGAAGTCCAGCGACAGACCGGCCCCGAAGGAGGCGAGCTGTCCGCCGATGCCGGGCAGGGAGGACAGCGCGGGGGGCGCGCCGCCCGCCGGGTTGGTGAAGGTCTGCT
The DNA here is from genome assembly GCF_001953875.1 of Streptomyces amritsarensis. Taxonomy (GTDB): domain Bacteria; phylum Actinomycetota; class Actinomycetes; order Streptomycetales; family Streptomycetaceae; genus Streptomyces; species Streptomyces amritsarensis. The sequence goes on along the minus strand of NZ_MQUR01000010.1, from coordinate 55,870 downwards.
CCCGTCCGGTCAGGGCGAAGTCCCGCGGGCCGGAAGCCAGCCCCGGGTAGCGGTCGCCGCTCGCGCCGCGCAGTATCACCTCGCCGTCGGTGGAGTCGATACCGCCGGAGCGCGAGACCCGGAACGCCGGGCCGGTGTCCGCGCTCCCGTCGCCCTTGAGGTGGCGGTCGAACCAGGCGGCCACGCGGGCCTGCACCCGGTCCGCCTCGCGCATTCCGCCGTCGTGTCCGCCGGCCGCCCAGTCCACCGCCACGGGTGCGCCGTTCGCCGCGATGGCCGCGGCCATGGCGTCGGCCTGGTCCAGCGGGAAGAGGGAGTCGTCCTGGCCCTGCACGATCAGGGCCGGCACCTTGATCCGGTCGGCGACCGCCGACGGACTGCGCCGTTCCAGCAGGGCGCGGGCCTCGGCGTCGGGCTTCCCGGCCACGGCGACGCGTTCGTACATCGCGCACAGCTCGGGGGTGAACCTCCCGCAGCCGGGACCGGCCGGGGCGCCGTCCTGCGGACCGGAACCGGGCGCGGACCCGGTCGCGGTCCCGGTCCCGTTCGCGCCCGCACCGGTACCCGCACCCGCACCCGCGTCCTGGGGCCGTCCGGCCCCGGCGTCCTGCGGCGCCGTCCCCGCCTGCTGCATCCCGTCGGCCGAGCCGGTCGTGAAGAAGATGCCGGACCACAGCTTCTTGAAGACGCCGCCCGGGAAGAGGGAGTCCGCCAGGTTCCAGTAGGTGATCTCCGGGGCGATCGCGTCCACGCGCCGGTCGTGACCGGCGGCCAGCAGCGAGACGGCCCCGCCGTAGGAGGCGCCGGACACTCCGACGCGCGGGTCGCCGTCCGCGTCGAGCCGTACCTCGGGCCGGGCCGCGAGCCAGTCGACGAGCCGGGAGACGTCCTTGACCTCGTGCTCGGGGTCGTTCAGCCCGATCCGGCCGCCGGAGCGGCCGAAGCCGCGCGCCGACCAGGTCATGACGGCGTAGCCGTCGCGGGCCAGCCGCTCGGCCTGTTCGCGGACGTCGTCCTTGCTGCCGCCGAAACCGTGCCCGAGGAGGACCGCCGGGCGTTTCGCCCCGCCGTCCTCCCCGCCGCCGGCGAGGAAGTAGGAGGTGTCGATATCGGCACCCGGCATCTTCAGGACCTGGTCCTGGCGGTGCACGGCGGGCGCGTCGCCGGACGCGGACGCGGCCGTCCACGTACCGGCACCCGCCACGACGGCCAGTGCGGCGGCGCCCGCGAGCAGGCGGTCTCGGCGGCGCCGGGGCATTCGGAGCTTCATACGCGCACCCTAAACGGCCGGTACCCGGCCTCCGAGCACCCACAGGCGGAACCGGCGACCTTCTCAGGGAGTAGTCCGCCGGCGGCGCGTACCGCACCTGCGGTACGCAGCTCCCAGCCGCCGCACCCGCCCGTCCGACCTGCACACCGCACCACCGGGCGGGAGGATGGCCGCATGCTGCTGGCCGAGGTCGCTCGCGTGTCCAGGGAAGTCGCCGCCACTTCCGCCCGATCCCGCAAGACCGCGCTGCTCGCGGAGCTCTTCGCCGCCGCCCCGCCGGAGGAGGCCGGGCTGGTCATCGCCTACCTCTCCGGACGCCTCCCGCAGGGCCGGCCCGGCATCGGCTGGCGCACCCTGGCCCAGGAGGCCCCACCGGCAGCGGAACCCACCCTCACCGTCCGCGACGTCGACGCGGCCGTGAGCGCCCTCGCCCAGGAGGCCGGCGCCGGGTCCGCCGCCCGGCGCAGCGCCCTCGTCGCAGGCCTCCTCGGCGCCGCCACCGAGGAGGAGCAGGCCTTCCTGCGCAGCCTGCTGTCGGGCGAGGTGCGCCAGGGCGCGCTCGACGCGGTCGCCCTGGAGGGCGTGGCCGCGGCCGCCGCCGTGCCCGCCGCCGAGCTGCGGCGGGCGGTGATGCTGGACGGCTCCCTGGCCAGGGTCGCCGGGGCGGTGCTCGCCGACGGCGCCGAGGCGCTGCGCGCCGTGACCCTGCGGGTGGGGCGGCCCGTACAGCCGATGCTGGCGGGCACCGCCGGATCGGTCGCCGCGGCGCTGGCAGCGCTCGGCCCGTGTGCGGTGGAGGAGAAGCTCGACGGGATCCGCGTGCAGGTCCACCGCGACGGGGACGACGTGGGGGTCTACACGCGCTCCCTCGACGAGATCACCGGGCGGCTGCCCGAGGTCGCCGAACTGGCCAGGTCGCTGCCGGGGGAGCGGTTCATCCTCGACGGGGAGGTCATCGGCCGGGCCGCGGACGGCCGCCCCGTGCCCTTCCAGGAGATCGCGAGCCGGGTCGGCTCCCGGGTGGACGTGGCCGCCGCCCGGCGGACGCTGCCGGTCGTCCCCTACTTCTTCGACGTCCTGGCCGTCGGCGGCGACGTCCTTCTGGACCTCCCGGTCCGCGAGCGGTACGAGGCCCTCGCCACCCTCGTGCCCGAGGACGCGCGGGTCCGCCGCCTGGAGGTGCGCGACCCGGCGGCCCAGGAGGCCGAGGCCGTCGACTTCTGGGCCGAGACCCTGCGCCGCGGCCACGAGGGCGTGGTCGTCAAGGCCCTGGACTCGGCGTACGCGGCCGGCCGACGCGGCAGGAACTGGCTCAAGGTGAAACCGGTGCACACCCTGGACCTGGTCGTGCTCGCCGCCGAATGGGGCCACGGGCGGCGCACCGGACTCCTGTCGAACCTGCACCTGGGGGCGCGGGCCGCAGACGGCACGTACGCCATGCTCGGCAAGACGTTCAAGGGCCTCACGGACGAGATGCTGCGCTGGCAGACCGGGGCACTGCGGGCGCTCGCCACCTCGGACGACGGTTTCACCGTGCGGGTGCGCCCCGAACTGGTGGTGGAGATCGCCTACGACGGACTGCAGCGCTCACCGCGCTACCCGGCCGGAGTGGCCCTGCGCTTCGCGCGGGTGCTGCGCTACCGCCCGGACAAGGCGGCGGAGCAGGCCGACACGGTCGAGACCGTACTGGGTCGCCGCCACGCCCCCTAAGGGCGCAGCCCGCCCCACCCAACCCAGGCCCCCCGCCCGGGCTCCGGCACCCCGCACCCCCGCCCGGGCTCCGGCACCCCGCCCCCCGGCGGGTTCCGGCTCTCCGGCGTCCCCGGGCGGGTTCCGGCAACCCCGCGCCTTCGGGCGGGTTTCGGCACCTGCGCCCACCGGGCGGGCGGGGTGGGAGGCGGGCATCTGCGGTGCGGGCCGGATCCCGGTCGGACGCGTCATCGAGGCGTCATAGGGCGGCCGTAGACGAGCGGGCCAAGGTGGCTGCTCACGTGCCGGGGCCCTGACGGACGGCACGTCCACGACGGGCCCGCCCCGTCACCCGCTCGACCGTGCCGCCGTGTCCGTGCCCCGCCGTGCCAGGAGCCGCCATCGTGGACCTTGACTCCGTGCTGACCCGCCGGCCGTCACCCGGCCCGGCGGCGCCCTGCGGCGCAGCGCCACCGAAGGGGCCCGGACGCCTGCGACGGGCCCGGGCCGCCGCTGCCGCGGTCGTGCCCGGCTGCGGTGCCGTCGTCGCCGCCCTCCTCGCCATCGCCGCCATCGGCGCGCTCATCGGCGAACCGGTCCTCATACCGTCCCTGGCCGCGAGCGCCGCCGTCCTCCACCACACCCCGACCCTGCCGACGGCCCAGCCGCGGACCGTCGTCGTCGCCCATCTCCTCGGCGCCGCGGCCGGCTACGCGGTCCTCGCGGCGGCGCCGAGCAGCCCTTGGAGCGCGGCCCTGGCCGCGGGGCTGACCTTCGCCGCCACGAGCCTCACCCGGACCCCGCACTCGCCCGCCTGCGCCACCGCCGTCGTCGTCGTGTTCCAGGGCCCGGCCCCCGCGCGGTTCGTCCCGCTGCTGTTCTGTGCCACGGTGGTCCTCGTCCTGGGCGGCCTCGTCGCCTCCCGCCTGCACCGGTCGGCGCCCCGGTACCCCGTCCGGTGGTGGTAGCCGGCCGCGGTTTGCCTCAGAGGCAAGTAGGTTTGCCAGGAAGGCAAGGGTCTGGCTCAATCGGGGCATGAACCCCGGTCCCGCCCCCGACCGCTCCGCCGGCCCGGCCGACGAGCTGCCCGCCGTGGCGCCGCAGCTGCGCGAGCTGCGCCGCCGGGCCGGCCTGACCCTGGAGGCCGCCGCCGCGCGGGCCCGGCTCTCGCCCGCCCACCTGTCCCGCCTGGAGACCGGTCGGCGCCAGCCCTCGCTGCCGCTCCTGCTGGGGCTCGCCCGCACCTACGGTACGACGGTCTCCGAGCTGCTCGGGGAGACCTCCGCCGTGGCCGATCCCATCGTACGGGCAGGCGGTCCCGGCGCCCGCGAGGCCGACGGCTGGACGTACTGGCAGGCGGGCGGCGCGGGCCGCGGGATGCAGGCGCTGCGCGTCCACGTGCCGCACGGCCGCGGCCCGGACGAACTGGTCCGCGTCCACCCCGGCGAGGAATGGCTGTACGTCCTCCAGGGGCGGCTGCGCCTGCACCTGGGCGAGGCCGAGTACCTGCTGGAGCCGGGGGACAGCGCCCACTTCGACTCCCTCACCCCGCACCGGATCGGCGCCGCCTCCACCGGCGGCGCCGACCTGCTGTTCGTCCACACGCTGCTCCAGAGCAGCCTCGCCGGGCTGTGCCTCGGCGGGGCCGCGACCACCACGCACCACCGATAGGCGAGGAGCCCACCCATGACCCCCGTGTCCCCCGCGGACAAGCCCGCCGGCGTCCGCGCCCGCTTCGAGGCCAAGTTCCCGCGCGGCCTGATCATCCGGCTGATCGCCTACCTCTTCGTGGGCCACCTCTTCGCCTTCTTCGTCTACCTCCTCTTCGTCCTGGGCGGCCAGAACCAGTAACCGCCCGCAACGCGCGAGTTCGGGCCGCGCGGCTATGGAAAGGTGCGGGGGCGGTGGCTACCCTCCGCGCATGATTCCCACGGTTGTCTGGGGTACCGGCAACGTCGGCCGTCTGGCCATCCGCGCCGTCGCGGCCCATCCAGCGCTCGAACTGCGCGCAGTCATCGTCCACAATCCAGCCAAGGTCGGCCGTGACGCGGGCGAACTCGGCGGACTCGACCACCTGTTGGGCGTCGAGGCCACCGACGACACCGAAGCCGTGCTCGCCGGCCGTCCGCGGGCGGTGGTGTACGCCGCGTCCGGGGACGTCCGCCCCGACGAGGCGCTCGCCGACATCACCCGCGCGATCCGGGCGGGAGCGGTCGTCGTCAGCCCGGCCCTCTACCCGCTCTACGACCACCGCAGCGCCCCGCCCGAGTTCCGCGACCCGGTACTGGCGGCGATCGCGGAGGGCGGCGGCTCGCTCTTCGCCTCCGGCGTCGACCCCGGCTGGGGCAACGACGTACTCCCGCTCCTGCTCAGCGGCCTCGGCACCACCATCGACGCCATCCGCTGCCAGGAGATCTTCGACTACTCCACCTACGACCAGCCGGACTCCGTCCGCAACCTCGTCGGCATGGGCCAGCCCATGGACTTCCAGCCGATGATGCTCATGCCCTCGATCCCGACGATGGTCTGGGGCGGCCAGATACGGATGGTGGCCCGGGCGCTCGGCGTCGAGCTCGACGAGATCCGCGAGACGTCCGAGCGCCGCGCCCTCGCCACCACCGTGACCACCCGCAGTATGGGCACCTTCGCGGCGGGCACCCAGGGCGCGATCCGCTTCGAGGTGCAGGGCGTCGTCGGCGGCGAACCCCGCATCGTCATCGAGCACGTCACCCGCATCCACCCCTCGTGCGCCCCGGACTGGCCGGTCCCGCCGGACGGCGGCGACGGCGCGCACCGCGTCGTCATCGAGGGCCGCCCCCGCATCGAGGTCACCGTCGAGGCCACCGACGAGGGCGAGAACCGCTCCGCGGGCGGCAACGCCACCGCCGTCGGCCGCCTCGTCGGCGCCATCGACTGGCTCACCGCGGCGGAGCCGGGACTCTACGACGCCCTCGACGTCCCCCTGCGCCCCGCCATCGGCAGACTCGGAAGGAAACCGTCATGAGGATCGACATCCCCGAAGGCCAGCACCCGATCGAGTACGTGTGGGGCGACATGGTGCCCGGGATCGGTATGGCCGCCGCGAACTTCTCGCTGTCGGTGTACGCCCACACCACCCTGGGGCTGCGCGAGTTCGAGGCCGCCCGGCTGCGCGTCGCGCAGATCAACGGGTGCGTCTTCTGCCTCGACTGGCGCACCGAGCGGGACGGCCAGAAGGTCGAGGAGGAGTTCGCGGACGCGGTCACCGAGTGGCGCACGACCGACGCGTTCGACGAACGCACCCGGCTGGCGGCGGAGTACGCCGAGCGGTACACCCTCGACCACCACGGTCTCGACGAGGAGTTCTGGGACCGGATGACAGCGCACTACAGCCAGCTGGAGATCGTGGAGCTCACCATGAGCATCGGGTCCTGGCTGGCGTTCGGGCGGCTCAACCACGTGCTGGGCCTCGACAGCGTGTGCGTGCTGCCAGGCCACTGAGCGGGGCCCGGGCGCGCCGGGCAGGGAGAAGGGGCCGTTCGGCGACATCCGAACGGCCCCGGCCGCTGGGGGGAGGACGCGGCCCTACGGGAGGTCTGTCGCGATGATCTTCTCGATGTTGCGCTCGGCGAGCGCGGTGATGGTGACGAACGGGTTCACGCTGGCGTTTCCGGGGATCAGCGCGCCGTCGATCACGTACAGGCCGGTGTAGCCGTGCAGACGGCCGTAGTTGTCGGTCGCCCGGTCGAGGACGGCGCCGCCGAGCGGGTGGTAGGTGAGGGTGTCGTGCCAGATCTTGTTGCCGCCGAACAGGTCGGTCCGGTAGATGGTCCCCTCCCTGGAGTTGATCTTGTCGAAGATGGTCTTCGCCATGCTGATGGAGGGCTGCTTCCAGGCCGTCTGCCAGCTCAGGTCCGCCCTGCCCGTCGCGGCGTTCCAGGTGAACTCGGCGCGGTGGGGGTTCTTCGTGATCGACAGGTAGAAGGAGGCGTAGGTCTCGATCCCGGTGGGCAGCGGGGCGACCTCGGCGAAGGCGCCGCCGGCGTCCCAGTTGTCGATGCCGGAGCAGGGGATCGTCGACTGGAGCTTGCCGGTCGGGTCCCACATGTGGTTGGCGCGGCCGCACATGACGTTGCCGTTCTCGCCCCAGCCCCTGCCCACCTCGCCGTTGAGGTTCGCCAGCGCCCCGGTCGCCTTCAGCTTGACCAGAAGCTTGGCTGTGCCGACACTGCCGGCCGCGAAGAACACCCGGTCGGCGGTGACGGTCTTGGTGGCCACGGTGTCCCCGGTGGTGTCGATCTGGTCGATGGCGACCGTGTAGCCGCCGCCCGCGGCGGGGGAGACCGAGGTGACCTTGTGCAGCGGCGAGATGGTGACCCGGCCCGTGGCCCTGGCCTGGGCGAGGTAGGTCTGCACCAGCGACTTCTTGCCGTGGTTGTTGCCGTAGAGGATCTCCCCGGCCAGGGCGGACCTGGTGGCGGTGCCTGCGGCCTCCCGCTTCATGTAGTCCCAGTCGTACACGTCGGGTACGAAGGTCCAGGCGAAGCCGGACCGCTGGGCGTGCTTGCGGCCGACGCGGGAGAACTGGTAGCAGTCGGCGGTGTCGAACCAGGCCGGGTCGACCATCCCGACCCCGAGTCCGGCGTTGGCCCGAGGGTAGTAGGTGTCGTACATCTCGTCGGCGTCCACCGACGGGAGGACGGAGGCGAAGTTCGCCCGCTTGGGCGTGACCGCCATACCGCCGTTGACCAGGGAGCCTCCGCCGACGCCGCGGCCCTGGTAGACGGTGATGCCGGCGAAGTCCTCGGCGTCCAGGATCCCGGTGTACTTGGGGACGTCCTTGTCGATGGGGAAGCCGAGGAAGTTGCTGAGCGGGGCCTTGGTCCGGGTGCGGAGCCAGAACGAGCGGTAGTCCGGGCTGGTCACCTTCGGGAAGACCTTGCCGTCCGGGCCCGGGGTGTCCCAGTTCATGCCCATCTCGATCATCTGCACGTCCACACCGGCCTGCGCCAGTCGCAGCGCCGCGACCGACCCGCCGTAGCCGGTGCCGATGACGAGGACCGGGACGCGGGCGCCGTCCGCGATCGGTGCGGGTGCGGCGGCCGTGGCCGCGGCGGCCTGGGCGGGGGTGAGGTGACCGGCCAGGGCCAGTGCCCCAATTATGGAACCTGTTCCACCCAGAAATCCGCGGCGTGAAATTCCATTGGAGCCTCTTTCGGGCAGGGTGTTGTCACCCATGTGACGTTCCTCACTCTCGATGGAATGGGAACGAGTTCTACTGCCGCCCGCGTGTGAAGTCACTACATACGTCTAGGTAACTTTCGGTCGATCAGGAGCCCCCGGCGGCCGGTTCCCGGCCCCGGACCCAGCCCACGACGAGCAGTGACGCGACCGCGGCGAAGGCGCACCAGGTGGAGGCGAATTCCAGCCGCCACAGCGCTGAGCAGGCCAGCGCCCCCGCCGCCAGGACCACGCCGAGGATCCGCAGCCGCCGGTCCCCGGCCAGCAGCAGCGAGCCCAGCGTGGCGAACAGATAGCCCGTCAGGACCAGCGGCATCCACGGAACATTCACGCCGTAGCCGATGGTGCGGCCCCGGATCTCCGCCGTCACCGGCCGCGTCGCGAGGGTGTACGCGAGGACCGCGGCGGTCGCGAGACCGACGGCCACCGGCCCCCAGAGGCGGCGCCGCACCCCGGGCGCGGCCGCGAGGAGCACCCCGGCCGGGACCCACACCGCCAGCAGGGGCAGGGCGATCACGGCCCAGGCGGTGGCGGCCGGGGAGCAGCCGCCGCCCGAGTCCCAGACCGCGGCCTCCACCAACTGGTGCACCCCCAGCAGCAGCGGCAGCGCCGCGACCGGCAGGTCGCGCGCCCGCCGTACGCGCGCCACGCAGACGAGTCCGACGGCGGCGACGGCCGTGCCGGCCGCCAGATCGGCCGTCGCGCTCCAGCACACGGGGATCAGTCCGGCGCCGCGCGGTCGCCCCGCTCGCGGGGTTCGAGCGGTGGTGCCGACACCGCGCAGTAGGTGTGGCACTGGGGATGGCACGCCGGGGACACGGGGGAGCGCACGGTCGCCCAGGCCACGGCGGCGCCGGCCAGGAAGGCCCCGGTGCACCAGAGCATGGCCCGCCCGAACGCGGCGTCGAACTGCGCGGCCGAGCGGTACGCGTCGGGCCCCATCCCGGACAGCAGCGGCAGCGCCGCCACCGCGAGCAGCCCGGCGGCGCGCGCCGCCGCGTTGTTGATGCCGCTGGCCAGTCCCGCCCGGCCGGGATCCACCGAGGCCAGCACGGTCGACGTCAGCGGCGCGACCAGGGCCACCAGGCCCATGCCCATCACGACCATCGCGGGCAGCACGTCCCGCACGTACGAGGCCGCGGGCCCCACCCGCAGCATCAGCAGCGTCCCCACCGCGCACAGCACCGGCCCCACCGTGAGCGGGACGCGCGGTCCGATCCGCTCCCCGAGCTCACCCGAGCGCGCCGACAGCAGGAGCATCAGCAGGGTCGTCGGCAGCATCGCGGCCCCCGCGGCCAGCGCCGAATACCCGGACACCACCTGGAGCTGGAGCACGACGAGGAAGAAGAACCCCCCGATGGCCGCGTACACGCACAGGGTGACGAGGTTGACGGAGGTGAACAGCCGGGACGCGAAGATGTCCGGCGGCACCATCGGGTCGGCCCGGCGCCGCTCCACATACACGAAGGCGGCGCCCAGCAGCACCCCGAGCAGCGCCGCGACGATCACGGCCGCCGATCCGGACCGGGCTTCGATCAGGGCGTAGGTGACGAGCCCCAGGGCGCCCGCACCGAGTGCCGCGCCGACCACGTCGAACCGCCCGCGCGCCTGCGGATCCCTGGATTCCGGTACGTATCGCAGGGCGACCGGCACGCACACCGCGGCCAGCGGAACGTTCAGCAGGAAGACCCACCGCCAGCCGGGCCCGTCCACCAGCCAGCCGCCGAGGAACGGCCCCACCGCCGCGCCCACCCCGCCGAAACCCGACCACAGGCCGATCGCCCGCCCCCGGTCCTCGGCGCGGATCGACGCCTGGATCAGGGCCAGGGAGCCCGGCGCCAGCAGTGCCCCGCCGATGCCCTGCAGGGCCCGGGCGGCGATCAGCACCCCGGCGTTCGGCGCGATCCCGCACAGCAGCGAGCCGACGGCGAACCACACCACGCCGAGTGTGAAGATCCGGCGCCGCCCGAAGCGGTCGCTCAGCGAGCCGCCCACCAGGATCAGTCCGGCCAGCGTCAGCAGGTAGGCGTTCACCGTCCACTGGAGCACGGCCATGTCGGCGTCGAGATCCTCCCCGATGCGCGGCAGTGCCACGTTCACCACGGTCCCGTCCAGCATGGCCATGGTCGATCCGAGCACCGTGGTCAGCAGGATCCACCGGCCGCGCGCCGAGGCGAGCGGGACGGCGGGTCCGGGCGGCGTGTCAGGCGACTCGGCGGGCACGGTCATGCCTTCAGGCTGGCCCGCCGGGCACGGAAGGGCCACCGGGGCGCGGCGGCGCGCTGCGCGGATCGACGGCGTGTCCTGGGGCGGGGAACGGCTCATAAGGCCCTCTTGTAATGAGCATGACGCCTCCTTCACCATGACCCGCGCACGTCACGCGCACCCTTCCCGCACATCCCGCACACGGCGTACGAGGAGACAACACGTGGCCCAACGCGACCAGCGGTCCTCAGGAGCCTGGAGGCCCACAAGGCCGGGCAGCTCCGCACGGTCCTTACGCACGGCGCTCGCCGCCCTCACCTCGGTCCTGCTGCTCCCGCTCGGCGCGGGCGCCGCCGCGGCCGCACCGGATCCCGGGCCCAGCACCCCGAGCGCGGCCGAGCGCAAGATCGAACCCAAGCTCCGCGCCCAGCTCGACGGCTCCGCCAAGGCCGTCTTCTGGGTCTACCTCGACAGCGCCGCCGACCTCACCGCCGCGGGGAAGCAGCAGACCCGCGCCGCCAAGGCCGAGACCGTGCTGAGGACGAAGAAGGACCACGCCGCGCGCAGCCAGGCCGACGTCATCAAGGCCCTGGAAGGCGCCGGGGCCGAGTACACCTCGTACTGGATCGTCAACGCCGTGCGCGTCGTCGGCAGCGAGAAGCTCGCCGGGACGCTCGCGCAGCGCCCCGAGGTGGCCAGGATCGACGCCGACGACAAGGTCGACCTCCCCAAGCCCGCCGAGGGCAAGCGCGAGCAGGCCGTCGCCGACGCCGTCGAGTGGAACATCGACCGGGTCAAGGCCCCGCAGGTGTGGGACCGGATCGGGGTGCGCGGCGAGGGCATCGTCGTCGCCAACATCGACAGCGGCGTCGACTTCACGCACCCGGCCGTCGCCAACCAGTACCGCGGCAGGAACGCCGACGGCAGCCACTCCCACGCCTACAACTGGTTCGACCCCGCGGGCGTCTGCGCCGGCGCCGCACCGTGCGACAACAACGACCACGGCACCCACACCATGGGCACGATGGTCGGCGACGACGGCGGCGCCAACAAGATCGGCGTCGCCCCCGGCGCCAAGTGGATCGCCGCCAAGGGCTGCGAGTCCAACTCCTGCTCCGAGGCCTCGCTGCTCGCCTCCGGCCAGTGGATCGTCGCCCCGACCGACCTGAACGGGCAGAACCCGCGGCCCGACCTCGCCCCGCACATCGTCAACAACTCCTGGGGCGGCACGGGCGGCGACAGCTGGTACCAGCAGATCGTCGACACCTGGCGGGCCGCCGGCATCTTCCCGGCCTTCTCCAACGGCAACGCCGGACCCGGCTGCTCCACCAGCGGCTCGCCCGGTGACTACGCCAGCTCCTACAGCTCCGGCGCCTTCGACATCAACAACACGATCGCGTCCTTCTCCTCGCGCGGCGCGGGCCCCGGCGGCATCGTCAAGCCGAACATCTCCGCCCCGGGCGTGAACGTCCGCTCCTCCGTCCCCGGCGGCGCGTACGAGGCCTTCTCCGGCACCTCCATGGCCTCACCGCACACCGCGGCCGCCGTGGCCCTGCTGTGGTCCGCCGCCCCGGCCCTGGAAGGCGACATCGCGCAGACCGAGTCGCTCCTGGACGGCACCGCCCTGGACACCGACAGCAGCCAGTGCGGGGGCAACGCCGCCGACAACAACGTCTTCGGCGAGGGCCGGCTCGACGTCCTCGCCGCCGTCGACGCCGCCCCGCGCGGCGCGCTCGGCGCCCTCGGCGGCACCGTCCGCTCCGGCGGCCAGCCCCTCGCGGGCGTGAAGGTCACCGCCGACGGCCCGATCGACCGTACGGCCACCACGGCGGCCGACGGCAGCTACTCCTTCCCGGCCCTCTCGGTGGGCGAGTACACCCTGACCGCCGCCAAGTTCGGCTACGGGCAGCAGACCGCGACCGCCACCGTGACCGAGAACGGCACCGCCACCGGCGACTTCACCCTCACCCAGGCCGCCTCCGGCAAGGTCACCGGCACCGTCGCCTCGGCCTCCGGTCCGGCCGCCGGAGCCTCCGTCACCGTCGCCGACACCCCGGTGACCGCGACCGCCGACGCACAGGGCCGCTTCGAGGTCACCCTGCCGCACGGCACCTACCGGGTGAACGCCACCCACGCCTCCCGCTGCCTCAGCGGCGGCACCGCCGAGCTCACCGTCGGCGGCGACACCACCGTCACCGTGAACCTGCCCGAGCGCACCGACGGCTACGGCTACGCCTGCGCCACCGCCGACCGGCCGTACGCCGCGGGGAGCCGGCAGCTCGCGCTGACCGGCGACAACACCACCGAACGGGTCGACCTGCCCTTCCCGCTGCCGCTGTACGGCAAGACCTACGCCCAGGCCTGGATCGGCACCAACGGCACGGTCAGCTTCGGCGGCAACCACACCGGCGACATCAACGGCGACCTGCCGAGCACGGCAACGCCCAACGCGGCGCTGTACCCCTTCTGGGACGACCTGGTCGTCGGCGCGGCGGGCAGCGGCTCGGGCGTCTTCACCGCGGTCACCGGCACCGCCCCGCACCGCGCCTACGTGATCGAGTGGCGCGAGGTGTCCCACTGGTCGGCGCAGGCCGACAAGTTCTCCTTCTCCGCGGCCATCGGCGAGGACGGCACCGTCGCCTACACCTACAAGGGCACCGGCGGCACCGGTATCAAGGGCGGCTCCACGGCCACCGTCGGCGTGGAGAACGCCACCGGAACCGACGCCTTCAAGTACTCCTTCAACACCCCCGTCATCACGAACGGCCTCTCCATCGCCTTCCGCACCACCAAGAGCGGTGTCGTCGCCGGCCGGGTGCTCGACGCCAACGACGGGGGCGGCGTCGCGGGCGCCACGGTGACCGTCGGCACGGGCGACACCGCCGTGTCGGCGACCACGGCCGCCGACGGCGGGTACGTCGTCCAGAGCCCCTCCGGCTCGCGCACCGTCTCCCTCGCGGCGCCGCAGTACCAGTCCGCCACGGCGACCGTGGACGTCAGGGCCGCCGACGTCACGACGGTGACGCAGTCCCTGCGCACCGGCAGGGTGACGGCGTCCAAGCCGGCCCTGGAGGTCGTGCTCCCGGCCGACCAGCAGCGGACCCGGACCCTGGACCTCACCAACCCTGGCCTGGGCACGGCGTTCACGGTGTCCGAGGACGCGGGCTGGCTGACGGCCACGCCGGCCGCCGGCGACCTGCCGACGGGCGGGAAGGTCCCCGTCACCCTCACGGTCGACACGACCGGACTGGCCGCCGGCACCGTCCTGACGGCCGACCTGAAGATCGCCTCGGCGAGCGGCCGCACCCCGGTCCTCACCGTCCCGGTCAAGGTCGTCGTCCCGCGCTACCAGGTCGCCCTGGACGCGGGCTCCGGCTACGGCACCACCGACGCCCTCGGCGACGCCTGGTCCCCGGACCGCATGTACACGGCGGGCTCCTACGGCTACCAGGGCAACAGCACCGCACGGTCCACCGGCCGCACCATCGCCGGCACGGACGAACAGCGGCTCTTCCGCAACGCCCGCGAGGGCATGTACGAGTACCGCTTCGACAACGTCCCCAACGGCACCTACACGGTGGAACTCGGCTTCGCGGAACTCTCCTCCACCAAGCCGAACAAGCGCGTCTTCGACGTCCTCGCCGAGGGCACGCAGGTCCTGCCCTCCCTCGACATCGCCCTGGAGGCGGGCACCTACACGGCCCTGACCCGCACCTACACGGTCACGGTCACCGACGGGGTGCTCAACGTCCGCTTCGTGACGCACTCCGGCTTCGGCAAGCCCCTGCTCAACACCCTCCGGGTGACCGACCGCCCCGACAAGAGCTAGTCCGGCGCGTCGCGTGAGGGGGCGGGGCGCCCGCCGGCCCCGCCCCCTCCTTCCGGCCCGGGCGCCGCCGCCTTCCGGCCCATTCGGGTGGCGGGCGCGGCGGATCCGCGCGACCTGCCGCGGGCCCGCGGCCCGGGTCGTTAGCGTGAGCGACCATGACGCTCCTGAGCGACCAGGCAGACGCCGTCCGGGCCCTCGTCGAGTCGGCCGATCCCGCGGCGGTGTGGGCCGTCGGCGGACCCGACGGCCCACACGCCGGTTCGGGCACGGCGGACGAGGCCCACGACGTCGCAGGCCTCACCGCCGTCCTCGCACTGTGGCCGGCCGTCGGCACGCTCGTCGACGAGGGCGCCCTGCGGCTCCACACCCCGCTCACCGCGTACGGGGACGAGGCCGCCGCGGGCACCCCCGCCGGGACCACCGCCCACCATCTGCTCACCCGCCCCGGGGGCACGGCCGCCCTCACCCGCCTCGTCGAGCACCTCTCCGGCAGCACCCTCGCCGAGCTGGCGGCCGTACGGGTCTGGAAGCCGCTCGGCATGACCCGCACCCGCCTCGCCGACGGCACCCTGCGCGCACCCGTCGCCGACCTCGCCCTCTTCCTGGGGCACCTCCTTCACCCGAGTGAGCCGAGTGACCCGAGCGGCCCGAGTGGTGGGGGCGACGGGGGTGACCCGGTCGGACCGGGCCCCCTCACCCGCGCCTGGACGGCCGAGTCCCTCCGCATCCGCACGGGCGAACTCACCCCCGCCCGCGGACTCCTCTGGCACCCCGCCCCGCACGGCGTCTGGACCCACCACGCCCCCACCGACCCCGGCCCCGCCGTCTGGATCTCCCCCCGCCACGGCCGCTGGGCGGTCCTCCTCCCGGCCGCCCGCGGCCCCCTGCGCACCACCTTCCGCGAGGCCGTCTTCACCCCGGACGCGCCCGTGCGCAGCAGCGGGCCGGGACGGATCCCCCGGGCGTAGCGCTCGGAGCGCGCGCCGCGCAGGCGGGACGTACGGTGATGCCGAAGTCGCCGACCGTTGTCGTCGTTCCCGCCGCGGAGGTACACGGATGCGTACGGTCCAAGGGGCCGCCCTCGACGGCATCAGGGCCCGGGTACGGGCCCTCGCGGAACGGACCGGGCTGCCGGTGCGGTCCGCGCGGGGCGAACCCCCCGAGCACGGCGGCGCGGCCGTCGGGCTGCGCCCCGAGGAGTACGCCGGCCCGCCGCGCCGGGGCGGAACACCGCCCGCGGACCTCGGACCGGCCGGGCCACCGCTCGGCGCGGAGGCCCCCGGCCGCCGGACATCCGCCAGGGCAGCCCTGCGCAGGACGCCCGCAGGGCCCGCCGGCACCCCCGCACTGCCCGCGCCCGCCGTGTCCCCCGCGGCCGCGACCACCGTCTTCGCCGCCCTCGGCGCCCTGCTCTCCGGCACCGGCCGGCCCCGCCCGCGCCGGCGGCGGCCGGACGGGGCGCACGCCTCCGCCGCCGCCCTCCGCGCCCTGCGCGCCCGCCACGGGGACGCGCCCGCGCTCGTCCGCACCCGGTCCGGCAAGACCCTCCTCGTCCTCCTCGACCCGCGGGACCTGCGCCGCTTCTACGCCGAACCCGTCAGCGTCCTCGCGGCGGACCCGCCGCAGAAATGCCGGGGCCTGAGCACGCACGAGCCCGACCCCGACGGGGACGGCGCCGGATGCGTCCGCGGTGAACAGCGCACCGGGCGGCGGCGGATGAACGAGGACGTGCTGGCCGCCGGAGTCCCCGTGCACCCCTCGGCCGGCCCGATCCTGGCGGCCGTCGCCGAAGAGGCCCGGCACCTCACCGCCGCCGGCAGCCTCGAACTCTCCCGCGCCCGCAACGCCGTGAACCGGGCCGCACGGCGGATCGTGCTCGGCGACCCGGCCGCCGAGGACGACGAACTCGCCGGATGGCTCACCCAGTTGCGCGCCCAGGACAAGCGCCCGCGCGGCGGCCCGAGGCGCGCCGCGCGGTCCGTGCACGACAAGGCCCGCGCCCGCATCGGCGAGTACGTCCGGCACGCCGGCGACGACACCCTCGCCGGCCGCGCCGCGCGCCACGGCGACCCCGAAGGCGCCGTCGACTGCGAAGACGAGGCCCGGCTCTGGCTCCTGGCCATGGACGCCGTGCCCGACACCCTGCTGCGCACGCTGCTCCTGCTCGGCGCGCACCCCTGCGAACAGGACACGGCCGCCGCCGAAGCGGCCGCCGAGGTCGCCGCCGGACCGGCCCGGGGCGAACTGCCCAGGCTGCGGGCCTGCGTCCGCGAGTCGCTGCGCCTGTACCCGGTGGTACCCGACCTGATCCGCGTCACCCGCGGCGAGACCGAATGGCGCGGCGTGCGCCACCCGGCCGGCACCTCGGTGCTCCTGCCCGCCGCGTTCCACCAGCGCGACCCCGAGCGGGTACCGGCGGCGCATGTCTTCGTACCGGGCCGGTGGAAGAACCCGGGCGCCGACCAGGACATCCGGCTGGCGCCCTTCAGCCACGGCGAGGGGCGCTGCCCCGGCGACCAGCTCGGACTGATGATCACTGCGGCGTTCTGCGCCGAGGTGCTGCGCGGCCACCGCGTCACCGGCACCCGGCCGGTCCTCGACCCGGTCGGACCGCTGCCCGTGACGCTGGACCCCCACGGCATCCGGCTCGCCCTCACCCGGCGCTGACGCGCACCCCCCGTCCGCGCCGCCCCACCCGTACCGCTCCGCCCCGCACTCCTCCCACCCTGCCGAAACCCACGAGGATCCCATGTCCGACGCCGCGACCTCCGCGTCCACCGCCCCGGACGCCGACCAGCTCGACGCCCCGTGCCGCACACTCGCCGAGGCCGCCGACGCGGTCGGCGAGGCCGCCCGCTACGCCTCCGGCCTTGCCTTCGGCGCCCGCCTGCCCGCGGCGGCACTCGCCAGGGGCGGCCGCAGCAGGCGGGGCTGGCGCACCCTGCTGCGCACCCTCACCGATCCGGCGGGCCTCGGCTGGGCCGCGCGCGGCCGGGGCGCCGCCCGCGCCGGCCGGCTCGCGGGGGTCCTGGCCGGCCGGGAGAGCCTCGCCATCAGCATCGCCGTCTGCGGACTCAAAGCCCGGATCCGGGCGGTGAGCGCGGGCCGCCCCGAACTCCTGGAGGACCCCGGCACCGCGGCGGTCCTGCGGGCCGTCGAGGCCGGCCGACAGGCCGAGGCCGTCCGACTGTTCCGCGGCATCATGCGCGAGCGGGGCGCCGAGCACGCGTTCTCCCTGCTGGCGCCGTCCTTCGCCGACATCCTCGCCTGGAACGCCCTGACCGACGCCAACCCCTTCAACGACCACGCCGGGTGGCAGGTCGCCACCGGCCGGGCCGAGCCCGCCCGGCCGCTGCTCGGACTCGGCGCCGCCCTGTGGGCCTTCTGCGACAGCGGCCCGGGCCTGCCCGCGCGGCCCCCCTCGGGGCCCGCCCCCGAACGCGGTCCCGTCCGGCGCCGCGTCACGGACCGGCCGCCCCAGCGGCCGCGGCCGCTCCGTCCGGCACCGCGGCCCCAGGGCGCCGGCCTGCAGGGCCACGCGGCCGCGCTGCGCACGCACGCGGTCCGGCTGCGCAGGGCCGCGGCCTGGACGCCGGGATGGCACGGCGAGACCGAGGCCCTGCGGGCCGAGGTCGAGAACCTCGCGGACCGCTGCGCGACCGCGGCCGGCGGCCTCGCCCTCGCCGCAGCCCAACTGCAAGGCCCCGGACGGGACCGGGTCCGGCCGGACCTACGGCACGAGTGACAGCGGCAGGACACAGCCCGGCCGGCCACCGGATCACCGCAGCCTGCCCAGGGCGGCCAGGGCCCGCTCGGCGACCTCCTCCGGGGAGCCGGCCACGTCGACCGATACGCCGAGCTCGTCCTCCTGGAGCGGCTCCAGCGTGGCGAACTGCGACTCCAGCAGGGTGGCGGGCATGAAGTGGCCCTTGCGCGCCGCCATCCGCTCCTCGATCAGCTGCCGCTCACCGGTGAGGTGCACGAAGACGACCCCGGGGGCCGCGGCACGCAGCCGGTCGCGGTAGGCGCGCTTGAGCGAGGACGCGGCGATCACGCCGCCGCCCGTCCCGGCGCGGTTGCGGATCCACTCGCCCACGGCGTCCAGCCACGGCCACCGGTCCGCGTCGTCCAGCGGGTGGCCGGCCGCCATCTTGGCGACGTTGCCCGCCGGGTGGAAGGCGTCGCCCTCCGCGTAGGGAAGGCCGAGCCGTGCCGCGAGCAGCCGGCCCACGGTCGTCTTGCCCGTGCCGGCCACGCCCATCACCACCATGACGCGCTGGGTGCCCACGTCCACCTCGCTGTCCTCGTCGACATCCACCCCCCGTACCACGTCCCCTCCGCGCAGGGGATCTTCACAACAGATCACCGGGGAGGCGCTTCGGCCATAATGGCCGCGAACGGCACAAGCAGTGGAGACGCCGGGCCACGCGGTGGTCCGGCAGGAGAGGGAGCCCCCGATGGACGTGCAGCACTTCGAGCGGATCACCGCATTCATCGAGGCGCGGCTGACCCCGCTGTTCGACGAGGCGACGGGCAGCGAGCACGGCTTCGCGATGGACGACACCTCCCGCGCACTGCGCGCGCTGCGCAACTCCGTGCTGGAGGCTTCGGCCGTCAAGGGCCTCATCGACCGGCGGGAGTTTGCCGAGCCGGCCACGCGCCGCGTCATCGACCAGTCCGTCGAGCACAACTGGGACGTGCTGCGCGGCATCGCGCGCCAGTGGGAGGACCACGCCGACTTCCGCCACGAGTTCAAGCACCACGCCTGGGAGTTGGACCACCACCACGCCGCCGCGCAGGCCTGACCCGGCCGGTCGGCGGACCGCCGCCGCACGGTGCTCCCGCACCGTGCGGCCCGCCGACCGCCGGCCGCCGGTCGCGGACGTCACGGGCCGGGTTCCGCCGACTTGCGCGGCGTGGTCTGCTGGACCGCCCAGCCGTTGCCGTCCGGGTCGGAGAAGTAGACGAAGGAGCCCCACGGCAGGTCCTGGATCTCCGTCACCTCGACGCCCCGGCCGCGCAGGTCCTCGTACGCCTCCTCGATGTCGGTGACGACGACCTGCATGTTGTCGAGGGAGCCCGGGGTCATCCGGGTGAGGCCCCTGCCGATCGCGATCGAGCAGGCCGACCCCGGCGGGGTCAGCTGCACGAACCGGATGTCCTCGCTGACGGTGACGTCGTGGTCGGCGTTGAAGCCGAGCTTCTCGTAGAACGCCTTGGCCCGGTCGACATCGGTGACGGGCACGGCGACGAGTTCGAGTTTGATGTCCATCACAGCATCATGCTCCCCGCACCGGTGCCGCGCCGTCGGATACCGCGGCGGCGGGCGTGTCCGCCGCCGCGAACTGCGTGCGGTACAGCTCCTCGTACCGGCCTCCCGCCGCCAGCAGCGCGGTGTGCGTGCCCCGTTCCACGATCCGGCCCTCCTCCACCACGAGGATCAGGTCGGCCGCCTGCACCGTCGACAGCCGGTGCGCGATCACCACGGCGGTGCGGCCCGCGAGGGCCTCGGCCAGGGCCTCCTGCACCGCCGCCTCGGAGGTCGAGTCCAGGTGCGCGGTGGCCTCGTCGAGGACCACGACCCGCTGCCGGGCCAGCAGCAGCCGGGCGATGGTCAGCCGCTGCCGCTCGCCGCCGGACAGCCGGTAGCCGCGCTCCCCGACCACCGTGTCCAGCCCGTCCGGCAGCGAGGCGACCAACCCGTCCAGCCGGGACCGGCGCAGAGCCTCCCAGATCTCCTCCTCGGCGGCGTCCGGCCGGGCCAGCAGCAGGTTGGACCGTACCGACTCGTGGAAGAGGTGCCCGTCCTGGGTGACCATGCCGAGCGTCTCGCGGATCGAGTCGGCCGTCAGGTCCCGTACGTCGACCCCGCCGAGCCGGACCGCGCCCGCGTCGGCGTCGTACAACCGCGGCAGCAGCTGCGCGATGGTGGACTTGCCGGCGCCCGAAGAGCCCACCAGGGCGACCATCTGGCCGGGCTCGGCTCGGAAGGACACCTCGTGCAGGACCTGCGTGCCGCCGCGGGCGTCGAGGGCGGCGACCTCCTCCAGCGAGGCGAGCGAGACCTTGTCCGCGGCGGGGTAGCCGAAGGACACCCGGTCGAACTCCACCGCCACCGGACCCTCCGGCACCCGGCGGGCGTCCGGCTTCTGCGCGATGAGGGGCTCGAGGTCGAGGATCTCGAAGACCCGCTCGAAGCTCACCAGCGCGCTCATCACCTCGACGCGGGCCCCTGCGAGGGAGGTCAGCGGGGCGTACAGGCGGGTCAGGAGCAGGGCGAGGGCGACGACGGAACCGGCGTCCAGGGTCCCGCGCAGGGCGTAGTAGCCGCCGAGTCCGTAGACCAGCGCCAGGGCGAGGGCCGAGACCAGGGTGAGGGCCGTGATGAAGGCCGACTGGGCCATCGCCGTACGGATCCCGATGTCCCGCACCCGGGCCGCCCGGACCGCGAACTCCGCGGACTCCTCGGCGGGCCGCCCGAACAGCTTGACCAGCGTCGCGCCGGGCGCCGAGAACCGCTCGGTCATCTGGGTGCCCATCGCGGCGTTCAGCGCCGAGGCCTCCCGCTGCATCGCCGCCATCCGGGCCCCCATCCGGCGGGCCGGCAGGACGAACACGGGCAGCAGTACCAGCGCCAGGAGGGTGATCTGCCAGGAGATGCTCAGCATCACGGTGAGGGTCAGCAGCAGGGTCACGGTGTTCCCGACCACTCCCGACAGGGTGTTGGCGAAGGCCCGCTGGGCGCCGATGACATCGTTGTTGAGGCGGCTGACGAGGGCTCCGGTCCGCGTGCGGGTGAAGAAGGCGACCGGCATCCGCTGCACGTGGTCGAAGACCGCCGTCCGCAGATCCAGGATCAGCCCCTCGCCGAGGGTGGCGGAGAGCCGGCGGGCCAGCAGCCCGAGCCCTGCCTCCGCGACCGCGATCACCGCGATGAGCAGGGCGAGCCGGGTCACCGCGGCGCTGTCGCGGCCGTCCACGATGGCCGTGACCACCCGGCTGGCGAGCACCGGGGTGGCCACCGCCAGCAGGGCGGTCACCACACTCAGCAGGAGGAAGAGAACGAGCCCGCGGCGGTGCGGGCGGGCGAAGGCGGCCACGCGGCGCAGACCGTCCCGGGAGAGGGGGCGACGGTCCTGCTGTGCGTTGATCGCGCTGTGCAGCGATGTCCAAGCGGTGACTTCCATGTCCATGACCCGAACGCTAGGACCTCGACCAAACTTGAGGTCAAGGTTTCGGCTCGGGACCCCCCGACCGGAGCAAATGCGGCCCCACGCATACGACTTCGGGACTCCTCCGCTGTCGGTGCCCGGTGGCATCATCGGGTCATGACGCAGGGATCCGAGTCCGTCCGTTTCGCCGAGGGCACCACCGGCACCGTCCTGCACCACTTCGAACGCTGGGCGCGGGACACACCCGAGGCACCCGCCCTCATCGCCGCCCCGCAGCACCCGGTCACCTACGCGGTACTGGACGCCCGGGCCAACCGGCTCGCACACCATCTGCTCGCCCGCGGCCTGCCGCCCGGCGGACTCGTCGCCGTCGGCACCACCCGGCACGACGAGATCGTCGTCTGCATCCTCGCCGTACTGAAAGCCGGCGGGTCCTACGCCGTCGTCGACGCCGAGACGCCCCGCACCGGACGCCGACAACTCGCCGCACTCGAGGCCTTCGCGCCCTTCGCCCTGCTCACCCACTCGCCCCACCGGGCCGCCCTCGACACGGCCACGGGCCTGCGCGCGATCCGGACCGACGACGACGCCACCGAGATCGCCGCCCGGCCCGGCTACGCACCGGACCTCGCGGAGACGCCCGACGGCCGCGCCCTCCGGGCCGCGGGCCGCGCGGCCGTCCTGTTCACGGCGAGCACCGAACCACGACCCGTGCCCGTCGGCCACTCCGTGCTGCTCGCCGCCCACTCGGGCTGGACCGAGCTGGCCCGGCCGACCCCGCAGGACCGGCACCTCATCACCGCCCGCCCGGACGTCACCGCCTTCGCCGCCGGCTGGACCCGGGCCCTGTGCACGGGCGGCGCGCTCGTCGTGCCCCCGGTCGCCTCCTGGCGTACCGAGCACTCCCACCAGATCCGCACGGCGGTCGAGGGCCAGCAGGTCACCGTCCTGCACACCGACCCCGCCGGGATCGCCGCACTGGTGATCGACGGCCCCAGGCCCACCGCCGCGGACCGCAGGTCCGGCCCCCGGCCGCTGCGCTCGCTGCGGCTGGCCACCGTCACCGGCGACCGCCTCCACCTCGACGAACTGGACGCCCTGCACACCCGGTTGCGGCCCGGTGTACGAATCCTCGACATCTACGGCCTCACCGAAACCGCCGGAGCGGGCACCTGCTTCGAACTGCCCCGGCTGCCCGCCCCCGTCGCCGAACCGGAGCGGCTCTCCCTGCTGGGCACCCCCTTCGCGGGATGCCAGGTCCACGTGCGGGGCGGCGAGATACACCTCACCCCGCCCGGCGGCGGCGACCCGATACCCACCGGCGACCTCGGCGTGCTCCGCCCCGACGGCCTGCTGGAGTACGCCGGCCGGATCCGGGACCGGATCCCCCTCCACGGAGGCTCCTTCGACCCCCACCCGGTCGAGGCGGCGATCCGCACCCATCCGGGCGTCGGCGCCGCCCTCGTCGGCCTCGTCGACGGTGTCGGCAAGGACGGGAAGCCCCGGCTCGTCGCCTACGTGTCCCCGCCGCCGGGCGACCCGGCCTGGGACGCCTCCGCACCGCTGCCCGAGGTCTACGGTCTGCGCAACCACCTGGCAGGCGTCGTCCTCAAGGAACAGACGCCCACGATCCTCGTCCGGCTGCGGGCCCTGCCGCGCAAGCGGGGCGGAC
Organism: Streptomyces amritsarensis; assembly: GCF_001953875.1. Lineage (GTDB taxonomy): Bacteria > Actinomycetota > Actinomycetes > Streptomycetales > Streptomycetaceae > Streptomyces > Streptomyces amritsarensis. Next base: position 32,813 of record NZ_MQUR01000010.1, on the reverse strand, counting down.
AGGAGGACCGCTCCGCCCTGCCGCTGCCCACCCAGCCCGCCTCCGAGCAGCCCGCGCCGCACGGCAGCAAGTTCGCCCGGACGGCCGCCCACGCGGGTGACCCGGACGGCGGCCGCGTCGTTGCCGCCGGATGCCTGACGATCGTCCTGGCCTTCATCACCCTGGCGCTCACCAATGTCGTGTGGCCCGGATCCACGGACCTCTCCGCCGTGCCGTACCCGTGGGCGGCCCTGTTCTTCCTGCTCTACGTGGCCGAAAGCCTGGCCTTCGGTGCGGGCCTCGCCTTCCTGTTCACCGGCTACCGCCTGATCGAACGCCGGGAACGCGGCCGGCGCCCGGGCCGCATCAGGGCCGTCCACCTCGCCGCGAGCTACCTGTTGCTGGCCTGGTGGCCGCAGGACAACGCCTACCGCCTGGCGGCGAAACAGGACTGGCCCCTCCAGGCCCTCCTCGTCTACACCTTCAACATCCCCCTGATGATCGCGGGCCTCGTCGTGGCCGTCCACCTGGCCCGCAAGCCGTACTCGCCCTTCGACTTCGAAGACAGGACCTGACCGCCGACCGCCCGCGACACCCTCAAGGGGCGGCGGACGCCGGTGCGTCGAACATCGCGCCGACGGCCGCCGCCCCGGCGCGGACCAGGGACTCGGCCGCGTCCAGGGCCTCCGGACTGTGCGCGGCCACCAACACCCCCATCCAGGGCGCCGGATCGAAGGCTCCCGTCGGGATCGCGGGGACGAACACCGCCCCGAGGTCCGCGCACGACCGGGCCAGGTCCGCGCACAACTCCTCCAGCTGCGCCTCCGGCAGCCGCGCCCCGAGCTCCACCCGGTCGGCGATCCGCACGAGGTGCCCCGCGCCCCGCAGCGCGTCGAGCCGGGCCGCCACCATGAAGGCGATCGCCGGCCCGGTCAGCCGCAGGTTCGTCTCGGTCGGCGCCAGCCGACCCGCGGCGTCCGCGACGAAGTCCACGTCGAACCAGCCCCGGTAGCCGGAGGCCGCCAGCTCCCGGCCCACCGCCGCACCGAAGGCGAGGACCGGCTTCTCCGCCCAATCCGGCACCACCCCGGGACCCACCGTGGCTCCGCGGTAGGCGCCCGCCGTCACGTCCATCAGGGCCGCCCCGACCTCGTGCAGCCCGCCGTCCGCGTCCACGAAGCCGTCGTACGTCAGGTCGCGGGCGGCGCCGGGATCCGGTGGGCCCTCGACGAACTCCTCCACCAGCAGAGGTCCGCGCGGCAGCCGCCGCAGGACGGCGCGGGCGCCGCCCGCCGCCCGGACCTGCCCGGCCGTGACCACGGTCGTGCCCGAACCCCCGACGCCGTGCTCCGATTTCACCACGGTGCTCTTCCCCGCCCGCGCCCGCGCGGCCAGCAGCCGCGCCGCCGACCACCGCGTGGCGGCCCGCACCTGCGCGGGCAGCACGATCCCGGGATGGCCGCCCTCCGCCAGGATCCGCTCGAACAGTCCGTGCGCCGCGGCCTTCGACTCGTAGCGCAGCTCACCGGACCGCCACGGCCGCCCCGTCAGCAGTCCGAACGGCCGGGTGAGCCCCCACGGTACGAGCGGCTCCCCGGCCCCCGTCAGCCGTGCGGCCAGCGCCGGCCGGGCCCGCACCGCGTCGGCGAGCCCCGGCCCCCGCTCCACCAGCCCGTCGTACACCTCGACCCCGGTCCAGCCCAGCTGCCGGCAGACCAGGTCGGTCCAGCCGGCGGGCACCGCCCGGGGCAGCACGAGAGCGGACGGACAGGGGCTGTAGAAGGCGGCCAGGCAGGAGTAGTGGTGCGCGGCCGCCTGCTCGCGGTCCAGGGAGGAGTCGCCGAACTGCGCGTTGAACTCGGCCACGTTGCCCACGTGCACCGCCCGCCCGCCGCCGGTCCAGGCCCGGGCCCAGTCGGCGAGCGGGGCCGGGGCGGCCTCGAACCGCACCAGACGCCCGCTCCGGTCGGCCGAATGCACGGCACCGGCCGTATCGGCCGCATCCGCGGTATCGGCCGCACCCGCCGTGGCGGCCGCCACGGCCGGACCGGTCGGCTCCGCGACCGCGCCCATCGCGCGGTAGAAGCCGGCGGCGTGCGGGTCCGAGTCGATGACCAGCCGGCGCACCCCCTGCTGAACGGCCCGCCGCAGCACGTCCCGGTACAGGATCCGCCCCACGCCCTGCCCGATGGCCGACGGTTCGACGAACAGCAGACCCAGCGTCGCCAGCGGCCCGGCACCCTCCAGGGAGGCGAGCCCGAGGACGGTCCCCTGCGGGTCCTCGGCGACCACGATCCGGCGCGCGGTCACCTCGTCCGGCCGGATCCGCAGTTCCGGGGCGCAGGCCGCCAGGAACGCGGCGTCGTACCCCCAGTGCGCCTTGGACCGCATCACCAGCCCGGTCAGGGCCTCCGCCTCGGCCGCCCGCGCGGCCCTGACCTTTACCATTCGCTGACCTCCCCATGGTCTGCCGGAAGGCCGTGCGATAGATTCGGCCTCCCCACGGCTCGTATTTTCCCACCTATCGGAGACAGGCTTCTCAATGAGCGACATCATCAACGGACTTGGCCGCACCAGCGCCTACGGTGCCCTTGGCCTGGTCCTGCTGATCCTCGGCATCGTCCTCGTGGACGTGCTGACGCCCGGGAAGCTCCCGAAGCAGATCTGGGAGGAGCGCAACCGCAACGCGGCCCTCTTCCTCAGCTCGGCGCTCCTCGGCATCGGCGGCATCGTCTTCACGTCGATCTGGACCACGTACGACGACTTCGGCAAGGGCCTGGCGTCGACGGCCGCCTTCGGCCTCCTCGGCCTGATCCTGATGGCGGTGGCGTTCCTGGTGCTCGACCTGGTGACCCCGGGCAAGCTCGGCGCGATCGTCGTCGACCCGCAGCCCCACCCGGCGGTCTGGGTCTCCTCGGCCTGCAATCTCGCAGTCGCCGCGATCGTCGCCGCCTCGATCGCCTGACGCGGGACCACCCGAACGCCTCGAGAGCGCCGCTCCGTCAGGGGAGCGGCGCTCCGTGCGTATCCGGCCCGGGCGCCGGACGACCCGGCCTGTGCGACGCCGGTCCGCCGGACAGCCCCTACGCCAGGCCCAGCGCGAACAGTCCGAAACCCACCGCCAGCAGCCCCGCCACCGTGCGCCGCAGCGCGCTCGCCGGCCGGCCCGCCGCCGGCGGTGCCTCGAACCGCCGCGCGTACCGGGCGATCCCCACCAGCAGCGCCGCGAACACCGGCATCCACGCCAGCCGCGCCGCGATCCAGCCCAGGCTGTCGGGCGCCGTCGTCAGTCCGGCCACCGCACCCGCGAACGAGGCGGGCACGACCGCGGCCAGCATCGCCGTCTGGTGCCAGCACAGGATCGTCATCGCGCTCAGGTTGACCACGACCACCGGGGCCCACAGGGCCGGCCGCTCCAGCAGCCGCGCCAGCCGGTCCCGCAGCAGGACCGCCGCCCCCGACTGGGCCGCAGCCAGGGCGAGCACGAGCAGCGACGGCGGGTGCGAGTTGGTCCGCACCGCCCCCGGCACCCCCACCATCGACGCCGGATAGTGGAAGACCGCCAACAGCGCCGCGAACAGCAGCGTCCCGCCCGCCAGCAGCAGCCAGGCCCCGCGGCGCCCGATCCGACGCTCGCCCCAGGACACGCCCAGCTGGTACGCGAACAGCCAGCCCGGGAGGATGTTCAGCACCGGCAGCCAGGACGGCACGGACTGCGCGAGCGGCCCGTAGCGCAGCACGTCCACCACCGCCACCGAGGCGATCAGCGGGGCAGCCGCCCAGCCCCCGAGCCGGCGCGCGGCCCGTACGCAGTACGGGGTCAGAGCGGTGACCACCACATACACCCCGACGAACCACAGGGGTTGGACGACCAGCGTGGCCGCGGTCCGCAGCGACGCCTCCGGCACGCCGGCCGCGTACAGCAGCGGCGCGGCCAGCGCCCACACGGCCGTCACCGCGAGCACGGGCCGGCCCAGGCGCACGATCCGGCCCTTCAGCCAGGCGCCCGCCGACCCCGGGCGCCGCCGGTAGGAAAGCGCCGAGGCATACCCGCCCACGAGGAAGAAGATGCCCAGCATCTGAAGCACCCAGCTCGCCGGCGCCAGGGCGCCGAAGGCCGACAGCGGACTGGCGTTGTGCAGAGCGCCGCCGGAGTCGAGCGTGAAGCCGCCGAGCAGCCAGTGGCCGGTCGGCACGGCCAGCAGCGCCAGGGCGCGCAGCCCGTCGACGGCACGGTCGCGGTGGGCGGGGGTCTGCCGGTCGATGCGCTCGGAGGTCCTGCGCAGCGCCGCCGACAGCATGGAGGCGCTCACCGGGCCTCTCCCTTCGCGATCGCGGCGAACACCGCGAGGGACTGCGTGCCGGGCGTGAAGTAGCCCGTGTGACCTTGTACGTCTGCGGCGGGCACCCGGCGCGCGCCGAACGCCGCGGAGGTCGGGTCGGCGCCGTGGCCGATCCCGGCGAGGCTGACGTTCGGTACGTCCGCGATCCAGTCCGAAGGACCCCGGGCCGCCCATACGCGCGCGCCGGTGTGCAGGGCGTCCGCGGTGTCCGCCCGCATGCCGGGGGACCCGAGGGCCACGACGTCGCTCGCGTCGGTGTGCCGCGCCGCCAGCCCGCAGACCACCGAGCCGTAGCTGTGGCAGAACAGCACCGGGTCGGGTGCGCCGACGGCGTCGAGGCCCGCGGTGAAGCGGGCCAGGCGGGTCGCCCCGGCCGCGGCCAGCCGCCCGTCGGCCGCGTCGAGGCCGACGCCGACCGGGGTGGTGTACCCCGTCCACGCGACGACGGCCACCGGCCCGTCGGCCGCTGCCGCTGCCGCGCCGGGGGTCCGGTCGGCGGCCGTGGGTGCCGACGTTGCCGTGCGCAGGGCTCGGGCCATGCCGGCGGGGCCGGTGTGCGGCGCGCGCCTGGCGTCGTAGGAGGCGGCGTCGTTGTCGGAGCCGGGCACGATCACCGACACGTGCGCGGCGTGCTCCAGATCCCCGAAGACCTCGGCGACCTGGCCCCGGCCGCGCGGGTCGAAGGCCAGGATCCGCCGGTCGGGCGCCGCCAGGGACGCGTACCGCGCGTCACCCGTGGCGGCGACGGCGAGCCGGTTGGCCTCGTACCGCAGGGGCAGCGGCGCCCCGTCGAGGTTGCCCACCACCAGCGGGTGGGACCGTACGAGCGCCGCGCGCCCCGCATCGTCCAGCCCGGCGAAGAACCGGGCCACCTCCCGCGGTGTCGCCGTCGCGGGATCGGGCAGCGCCCGGCCGTACGCCGTGTCGGCCCGCCAGGCGGTGCTGCCCGGCGGCGGGCCGGTGACCGCCGACTGGCTGTCGCCCGAAGCCCAACCGGCGGTCCCCCCGACGACGGCCACCGCCAGCGCGGCCGTGACCAGCGTCCTTCCGAAGCGGCGCATGCCCCTTCTCCTCTCCTCGTGACGAGGAGGAAGGTAGGAAGACGGCCCCGTCAGGCACGTCGGACCGTGGAGCCAAGTCGGATGTCATACCCCGGTAGGGGGTGGAGGAGACGGGGTGCGGGGAGCCCGCGGGCGCGCACGACCGGACCCGGTCGGCAGGGAGCTGCTCCGGGCGGCGATCACCGCTCGGGCCGTTGCCGGGCGGATCAGGCCGAGTCGCCCGGGCGCACCAGGCCCGCCTCGTAGGCGAAGATCACGGCCTGGGCCCGGTCCCGCAGGTCGAGCTTGGCCAGTACCCGCCCGATGTGCGTCTTCACGGTCTGCTCCGCCAGCACCAGGTGACCGGCGATCTCCTGGTTCGACAGCCCGCGCGCGATCAGCTCCAGCACCTCCGTCTCACGCGGCGTCAGACCGTTCAGCCGCAACGCCGGGTCCTTGCGCGGGGCCGGCCGCTGCTGGACGAAGTCGGCGATCAGCCGCCGCGTCACCGAGGGCGCCAGCAGCGCCTCACCCGACGCGACGACCCGTACCGCCGCGATCAGGTCGGCCGGCGGGGCGTCCTTCAGCAGGAAGCCGGACGCCCCGGCGCGCAGCGCCTCGTACACGTAGTCGTCGATGTCGAAGGTGGTCAGCATCAGCACCTTCGGCCGGTGTACCACCCCGGGCGGCGGGCCGAGGATCTCCCGGGTCGCCGCCAACCCGTCCATCTCCGGCATCCGCACGTCCATCAACACCACGTCGGGGTGTGTGGAGCGGGACACCTGTACCCCCCGGCGCCCGTCCGGGGCCTCGCCCACCACGTCGATGTCGGCCTGCGCGGACAGCAGCGCGGCGAACCCCGCCCGCACCATGGCCTGGTCGTCGACGATGACCACGCGGATGGTCAACTACGCTCCCCGTTCGTGTCGTTCGCTTCGTTCGTGTCGTTCGTCGCGTGCGCCTCGTGCGCGGCGGCGGCCCCGTCACCGGCGTGCAGCGGCAGCCGCGCGGCGACCCGGAAGCCCCCGTCGGGCAGCGGTCCGGTGTCCAGCGTTCCGCCGGTCAACCGTACGCGTTCCCGCATGCCCACGAGGCCGTGCCCCGTGCCCGGGCCGTCCGGCTCCACCACCGCGTCCCGGGCCGCCGGACCGTTCACGACGAGCACGAGCACGTCGTCGTCGACGACCGTGACCGAGACGCGGGTCGGTGCGCCCGGCGCGTGCCGCACCACGTTGGCGAGGGCCTCCTGCACGATCCGGTACGCCGACAGGTCGACCGCCGGCGGCGCGGCCCCCGCCGCGCCGGCCGCCAGCGACAGCTCCACCGGCTGGCCCGCCCGCACCGTGGCCTCCACCAACTGCTGGAGCCGGCCGATCCCCGGCTGCGGAGCCCGCTCCCCGTGCGCACCGCCTTCGCCGGGCCCGCGCGCGCCCTGCGCCCCGTCCGGGTCGGGGGCCCGCAGGACGGTCAGCAGCCGCCGCATCTCGCCGAGGGACTCCCGCGCACTGGCCGCGATCGCCGCGAACTCCTGCTGCACCGGCTCCGGCATGCCCGGCAGCCGGTAGGGCGCCGAATCGGCCTGCACGGTGATCACCGACATGTGGTGGGCCACGACATCGTGCAACTCGCGGGCGATCCGGGCGCGTTCCTCCAGCAGGGTGCGCCGGGACCGTTCGGCCTCGCTGATGCTCTCCTGCTCGGCGATCCGCTGGCGCGCGTCGCCCAGACCGCGCAGCGCGCCCGTCAGCGCCAGCACTATGCCACCGAGCACGAAGAGCAGAGCGGCGGTGGTCGTGGTGTCCTCGGGTGGGAAGAAGCCCAGCACGGCACCGAGCGCGCCGGTCACCAGCCACACCCCGACGAGGTTCCGGATGGACTCGCGCAGCCCCAGGCAGGCCATCAGCACCAGGTAGCCGACGACGGCCATCGGCGTCCACGGCCAGGGGTGTCCGGCCACCGTCTCGGCCTGGGTCAGCAGGACCGCGCCGGCGGTGTCCGCGGCCAGGACCAGCAGCCACGCGGGCAGCGGCCGGGTCACCGCGAGGAGCAGCGGCACGGTCTGCGCGACTCCGAGCGCCCCCGCCCAACCGCCGTCCATCCCGTAGTCGTTGGCGAGGACCGCGATCGTCGTCGGCAGCAGCGAGACCACGAAGACGCCGACCACGAGGTACGGGAGTGCCCGCTGCCACGCCTTGGGAGCCTGTGCGAACAGCGGCTGGGCCGCCGCCGCGGGCGTGCGCAGGGCCGCGGCGAGCTGGGCCAGGGCGGCGCGGTCCTTGCGGTCCTCGCGGTCCTTGCGGGCCTTGGGGGTCTTACGGGCATCGCCGGTGCGGGCCGCGGCCCCGTCGCGGGTCCCTCGGCGGGGCTTGCCGCCCGGTCGTCCGCCGGGTCGCTCTCCGGTCCGGTCGCCGGCTTCGTCGCTCATGATCGCACCAGCCTAGGCTGCGCCGGGCCCGCGGAGGAGCAGGGATGGGTACGCTGCACACCATTCGATCATGGGGGAGATGTTCGCATGGGCGGGGCGGCCGCGCTGGAGAAACTGGTGCCGGTGCTGCTGGCCTTCGGCGGCGGGGTCCTCCTGGCACGCCGCAAGATCGTTCCGGCCGAGGCCTCCAAGGCCTTCTCCGACTACGCCTTCCTCTTCGCCGTGCCGTGCTACCTCTTCGGCAACATCTACGCGAGCGACCTCGCCGCCCTGTTCGACCGGCGGGCGATCGGCGGGTACGCCGCGACCGCGGCGCTCGCCTCGGCGGTCGTGGCCGCGGCGGCGGTCGCCCGCGGCCGGCGCGACCCCCGCGAGGTGGCCCTGCGCGTGATGGCCGGAGTGCAGGTGAACACCGCCTACTTCGCCGTCCCCGTGTTCATCACCGTCTTCGGGACGGCCGCGCCGATCTTCCCGATCCTGCTCTTCCAGGTCTGCGTGCTGTCCCTGGTCGTCATCGCCCTCATGGAGCTGGGCCGCGCCGGTCCCGCCGAGGGCGGGCCGGGCCGGCGCCTGTCCCGGGCCGCCGGCGCCTCGCTCGCCACTCCGCTGGTCCTCGCCTGCAACGCGGGCATCCTGCTCAACCTGCTCTCGGTGCGGGTCCCGGCCGTGGTCCTGGACGGAGCCGCGTTCGTCGGCGACAGCGCCTCGCCGGTGGCCCTGTTCGCCCTGGGCCTCCACCTCGGCGGCGCCGGTCTGCACCTGCGGGGCACCACGCGTGAGGAACTGGCCCTGATCGCCTTCAAATGCCTGGTGTTCCCCCTGTCGGCGTGGGCGGTGTGCGGGCTGCTCTTCGGGGTGCGGGGCGACTGGCTGGCGTACCTCGTGCTGATCGCCGCGATGCCGACCCCGCAGAACCTGTTCATCTTCGCCCAGCGCTACGACGTGGGCGTCGGCCTCGCCGCCTCGGTCGTGATCAAGACCTCGCTCGTGTCGCTGGTGCTGCTGCCCTTCTGGCTGCAGACGGTCGCCTCCTGAGCGGGGCGGGCTGCGAACGGCACCGATGTCCACGCACCCCCGGGCGGGACCGGCTCGTTGAACCGGCATGGAACTGCCGACCATCGCGGCGCCCGGCGTCGGGGAACGGGCCGACGCCGCGGCCGATGCCGCCTGCCACCTCTACGACACCGTCGCGCCCTGGGGGCCCGGAGCCCCCGGCGGGTGGAGCCGGACCGCGGCCGAGGACGCCGCCGAGGCGATCGAGACCACCGCGTACGCCCTCGCGTCCGCCGCACCGGGAGCCGAGGTGGTCCTGGCACCCGTCCACGCGGCCCTGGCCGACCTGCGCCGCAGGCTCGGCCTCGGGTCCGCCGAGCTGCTGACGGGCGACGGGCTGCCGGCGACCCCGCGTACGGTCGGCAACCCGCGCCGGACGCGGTGGGTGCGGGCCCTTACGGCGCCTTCGCCCCGGCAACCGCCTTCTCGTACAACCTCCTGATGTCCGCCCCGAAGTACGAGCTGTACGACACGTCGGGCTTGTCCCCGCCCGTCTTCCAGCCGCCGATGACGCCCACGAGGTCGCCGGTCCCGGTGCGGTTGTCCAGGCGCAGCAGGAACGGGCCGCCGCTGGTGCCGCCCGGGTAGCCGGTGCAGGCGATGCGCAGGAAGGAGCCCGGGATGCGGGCGTCGGTGCTGGTGTACTTCGTCGTCCGGTTGACGCACAGGCGCGGCCGGGCGGCGGTGGACGGGTGCCCGATCAGCGTGGCCCGCGCGTGCGCGTAGCCGGCGCCGGTGACCAGCCGGTTGCCGCCGACCACGTCCTGCACCCGCCGCCCCTTCGGGCCGGGCCCGACCTGTGCGAAGGCCACGTCGAGGGCGGCCGCGCGGTTGACGCCCTGGGTGCGGTAGCGCTGGTCGATCCAGATCTTGGAGCGTCCGGCCGACGTGCGCACGACCGGGAACATGCCGAACGGCCGCGGCTTGGCCCGCGTGTACTGCGGTACGAAGGCCACCTGCCGGGTGTCGGCACCCAGCAGGCAGTGTGCGGCGCTGACCACCAGGTTGCGGCCGGGGGAGGCGACCACGCTCGCGGTGCAGAAGTAGGAGCCGCCGCCCTTGACGAGGTACATCCGGCCGACGACCGGGAGGCCGCCGAAGTCCTGCCCGACGCCGGGTCCGGCGGCCGGGATCCTGGGCAGGGCCGGACGCGCGGGCGCGGGCGCGGGTGCGGGTGCCGGGAGGGTGCCCGGCGTCGGCGTCGGCGCGGGCTCGGGCGTGGTCGCGTCGGGGGTGGGGGACGGCGTCACCGCGGGCACGGCTGCCGGCGGCCGGACCGGAGTGACCGGCGCCGTCAGGTCGGGCGTCACCGTCGGCCCCGGTGACACGGGAGCGTCGGGCATCGCGGGCGGCTGTGGCGCGACGGGCGACTGCAGGGGGACGGGCGGCAGCGGGCGGGCCGCCGCCATCCGCTCGGGCGTCCAGAAGGACTCCGCCTCGTGCGCGCCCCAGCGGCCCGCGGCCACCGGAACGGCGCCCCCCGCCTCGGCCGCGGGCAGCGGACCCGCGGACACCAGCAGGGCGGCCGCCGCCGCGGCCACCGTCAACGTACCTCGCATGCCGGACACTCCCTAAACGGCCTGGGGGAAACGGAAGAGCCGGTCCGGATCGTGGGTGCGCCGGACCTCCTCCAGCCGGGCGAGGTTCGGGCCGTAGTAGGCCTCGCGCCAGCCGCTGAGCTTCGGGTCGATGTAGTTCTGGTAGGCGCGGCCGCTCGCCCACGGCCGCAGGTCCCGCCACAGCCCGTCGAGCCACGCCTCGTACCGGGCGACGTCGGCGGCCGGCGCCGATTGGGGCCAGTAGACGAGGTACTGGGCGAGGAAGGCGCTGTCGCGGTGCGCGAAGGCGGTGTCGCCGACCGCGACCCGGTTCACGGCGCCGCCGCAGACCCCGTCGAACTGGACGACGCCCAGCCCGCCCCGGGGTGCGTCGGCCCCGTACCGCCGGACGGCGTCCAGAACCGCGCCGATCGCCGCGTCCGTCAGCCCCGCCCCGGCCCAGAAGTCCGAGCGGGCGGCGTACGAGTCCCTGCCGAGCCGTCCCCGCGGGTCCCGGCCGGGCAGGGTGCCGGGCAGCCTGCACTCCGCGGCACTCAGGTCCAGGCAGCCGGACATGGCCCGCAAGGTGTCCCCGTGGCTGCGTACGACGGTCCAGCTGTCCCGCGGCGCTGCGCCGACCAGATCGGCCAGCCGGTTCAACTGCCGTTCCAGTTCCGTGCGGCCGTCGAGGCACACCACCCGCACCGACGGCACCGCGGCCGCCGCGTCGCCCGGCCCGGGTCCCCGTCCGGGGCCCGGTCCCGGTCCGGATCCGAGTCCCGGTCCCGGGCCCGGTCCGGATCCCGACTCGACCGTGAACTCCACCTGGCTCCAGAACGGGTCCGGCAGTCCGGCCAGCCAGCGCTGCCAGCCGCGCAGGACGTCCGCGGAACGGGCGGCCGGCCAGTGCAGCTCCGCGAAGGCGCAGTCGCCGGCCGGGTGCGTGCGGAAGCGGAACTCGGTCACCACCCCGAAGTTGCCGCCACCACCGCCGCGCAGGGCCCAGAACAGGTCCGGATCCCGGTCCCGCTCCGCCGAGACCTCGCGGACGGCCCCGCCGGCGGTCACCACCCGCGCCCCGGTCAGCCGGTCCGCGGTGGTGCCGTACGCCCGCGAGGCCAGGCCGAACCCGCCGCCGAGCGCGAGACCGGCGATGCCGACGGAGGGGCACAGCCCGGCCGGCACGGACAGGCCCCGCGCGGCGAGGGCCGCGTGCACGTCGCCGAGCCGGGCGCCCGCGCCGACGCGTACGCCGTCCCCTTCGACGGCCACCGCGGCCATGGCTCCGGTGTCCACGACCAGCGCGCCGGTCCGGGTGGACCAGCCGGCGTAGCTGTGCCCGCCCCCGCGCGGCACCACGGGCACGGCCGCGCGACGGGCGAAGTCCAGGCACACGGCGACGTCCCCCGCGTGCGCGGGATAGGCGACCGCGGCCGGTGCGACCGCGTCGTAGCGGGGCTGGAACAGCCGCCGGGCCTCCGGGTAGTCGCCGTCCCCCGGAACCACCAGCCGCCCGTCGATGCCGCGTGCCAGGGCGCCGTAGTCCGGGCCCCGGGCCGCCGCGCCGACGGTGGCGAGGACGGCTGCGGCCGCACCGCCGAGTACCTGGCGCCGAGGGAGGCTCATACCTCCTTCCTGCCACCGTCCGTGCGGATCACGGTGCAGGCGGGTCCCACGCGCACCGCGTTGACCCCCGAACGGCGCATCGCGGAAACGGTTCGACTCGTCCTATGTGCAGACCGGGTGGCCCTCGTTCGAACCCTGTGATCATCCCCCGCGCGGCGAACCCGCCGCCGTACGCTGCCCCCATGAGCCTTGTGGACCTCACCGCGCACGCCGAAGAGTTCAACGCCGACCCGTACCCCTTCTACGAGGCCCTGCGCGCCACCGGCCCCGTCCACCGGCTGGTGCTGGGCGGTGAACGCGCATGGCTGGTCGTCGGCCACCAGGAGGCCAGAGAGGCCCTGAGCCACCCCGCCCTGTCGAAGAACTGGCTCGGATCGGAGCTGTTCGAAATCGCGCAGGTCCACGCCGTCGCCACCAACATGCTGGACACGGACCCGCCCCACCACACCCGGCTGCGGCGCCTGGTGGCCCGCGAGTTCACCACCCGCCGGGTCGAGTCACTGCGGCCCCGGGTCCAGCAGATCACCGACGGACTGCTGGACGCGATGGAGGCCCTGCCCGAACGTCGGGCCGACCTGATCCGGGCCTTCGCCGTGCCACTGCCGATGACCGTCATCTGCGAGCTGCTGGGCGTTCCCGACCTGGACCGGGCCCGGTTCCGCTACTGGTCGGGCGAGATCGTCGCCCCGCTCGACGGTGCCGGCGCGGACCCCCGCGTCCTGGAGGAGATGACCGCGTACCTCGTCGAACTCATCGCGGCCAAGGCCCAGAACCCGGGCGACGACCTGCTCAGCGCCCTGATCCGGACCCGCGACGAGGGCGGCGACCGGCTCTCCCCGGACGAGCTGATCGGAATGGCCTTCCTGCTGCTGGTCGCGGGCCACGAGACCACCGTCAACCTGATCGGCAACGGCGTGCGGGCCCTGCTCGACCACCCCGACCAGCTGACCGCGCTGCGCGCCGACCCGGGCGGGCTGATCGACGGCGCGGTGGAGGAGATGCTGCGCTACGACGGCCCCGTACAGCACGCCACGTACCGGTTCGCCGACACCGACCTCGAGTTGGGCGGCGTCCCGATCGCGACCGGGTCCTCCGTCATGGTCGCCCTCGCCGCGGCCGACCGTGATCCGGCACGCTTCTCGGGGCCGGGGCCCGGCCCCGAGATGTTCGACATCCGCCGCACCGGTCCGGGCCACCTGGCGTTCGGCCACGGCATCCACCACTGCCTCGGCGCGCCGCTCGCCCGTCTGGAGGGCCGCATCGCGATCCGCTCGCTGCTGGAACGTTTCCCCGACCTGGCCGAGGATCCGGACGCAGGCCCGCGCGACTGGCTCCCGGGCACCCTGATGCGCGGCGTGACACGGCTCCCCCTGCGCTGGTGACCCGGTCCGTCACCGCCGCGGTGGGCGGATCCGACACCGCCGCGGTGGGCAGACCGGCGACGTCCGCAGCCCCTCCGGGCCCGGCCACTGCGCCGACCGTCAGCGACCGTTCCCGGCCTGGGACGTGGGGGTGCGCATCGGGTGTGAGCCACCGTGGACCCGCAACGCGTCAGGGTGCCGACGGGCCGAGGGGCGGGAGGCGGCGGTGCAGGAGGCAGAACTCATTGCCCTCCGGGTCGGCCAGGACGTGCCAGTTCTCCGTGCCGTCCTGCCCGATGTCGACGGGGTGGGCACCGAGGGCGAGCAGCCGCTCCAGCTCGGAGTCCTGGTCGCGGTCGGTGGCGTTGACGTCGATGTGCAGCCGGAGCTTGCCGGTCCGCGGGGCGTCGCTCGGACTGAGGACGAGCGTGGGCTGCGGGCCGCCGAAGCCGGCGTCGGGCGGCCCGATCTCGATGCTCCCGTCGTCCTCGCGGGCGAGTTCGATGTAGCCGAGGACCTTGCTCCAGAACTCGGCGAGCCGTTCGGGCTCTGCACAGTCCAGGACCAACTCACTGATGCGGCATGCCATGCCGGTCAGTCTACGGAGCCGGCCCGCTGCCGTCCGGCAAGCCCATGTCGATCGTGGTGACGGCAGGCCAACGTGGGGACTCGCCGCAGTTCGAAACCGTGTTGGCGCAGGTTCGCGTGCCCCGCCCCGGGCCGGGCCGGCCACGCGTCCGCCCGGATCGCGTGCGGGCGGACAAGGCGTACGCCTCTCGCAAGAACCGCGCCTACCTGCGCCGCCGCAGGATCCGATGCACCGTCCCGGACAAGGTCGACCAGGCACGCAACCGCCAGAAGCTCGGCTCCCGCGGCTGCCGACCTCCGCGCTTCGACCCGGCCGACTACCGCCAGCGTCATGCGGTCGAGTACGGGGTCAACCGCCTCAAGAGGCGCTGTCGCCACGCGCTACGACCAGCTCGCCGTCCGCTACGAGGCGACCGTCCTCGTCGCTGCCATCAACGAGTGGCTGTGACCCTTGCCATCAGGCGGTGGGATCCACATTCCACGCCGCAGGCAGATCGCTGCTGCAGAAGACGCAGACGAAGTCGTCCTCGCGCACGATGTTGTGCTCCTGGCAGTCGGGGCACCGCCGGAATACAACTGCGTGGGTGAAGCCGGACGGCCGCCGGAGCTCCACGGCGTCGAGAGCACGGGCGACCTCCGCCCAAGAGCTGACGTCTGGGCAGTACCCGGTGGACTGGTTGCTGACCTCGCCTCCGATCCACCGGTCTGCCTCGCGCATGAAGCTGATCTCGCCGGCACCCAAAACCATGGCTCCGCCGGCACAGGCCACGTGCTCGCTTCGCCGCGGCGCCAGCCGAAGCACACCGTCCATACCGACCACGAAGGTGAACGGTTCGGCCAGCTCCGCCGCCGATTGCTCCACGATCCAGCCACCGAAGTCAGCCGCCGAGGTGATCCGACGTCCACCGTCACCAGGCCGGACCGTGGCTTTCAGCTCGACCGGTCCGACATATCGATAACTCCGCCCCCGCCCACTCACGTCAGTAACCTAGAGCACTTCCGACCCACGCCCTAGAAAGCCGTCGAGGGTGTCGGGCCGGTGTTGAAGCCGTTTGAGACGGTTGCGGACGAGGGCCATGACGGCGAGGTCCCGCATCTTGCGTGAGACGTGGGTGTTCAGTGTGAAGTCCCGTTCGTCCATGCTGCGGCGTGGCACAGCCGGGTCCGGGGCCGGGCCGCGGGGCGATCAGGCCGGCCGCCGACAGCCGTCCCGAGCGGTGCCCGCTCACCGTCACGTGGGGCCTCGCCTGTCCCGGGTCCGGTCCGTTCCCGGGGCGGCCGGGGGGTGAAGCCCGCTTCGTCCTCGAAGCAGACGTGGCCCCCGCAGGCCGCCCGGGCGCCCTTTCACCTCCACCCAGGTCGCCTACGGCCTGCTCGTCACGGCTGGAGCCGAGCCGGTGCAGAGGCGCGAGAGGTGGAACTTGCGGCCGATCAGCGTGGTCACCATCAACGCGGTCCGCACCTGGTCCTCCACCCACCGTGCGCCGCCGGACCTTCCGCCCAGGAACCGTGTCAGCTTCTCGCGGCAGTACGGCGACAGCCGGCACCGCGAACCACTCGGTCCGCCCGAGACCGATGCCGCAGCCGCGCCGTCGCGCCTGGGCTGGTGCCGTTGCAGGCTGACCCGCAGGCGCCGGGCGGCCTCCGACGGCCTGGCGTAACGGTCACGGCGCTGACGTTCTGCAGGGCTCCGAGCCCAGCGGGCACTTAACCCACGACTCACCCTGACGAGCCGACGTCAGTATTCCGAGGCGCCGGCGGTCGTGCGGTGAAGAACGTGCTCGTCCAAGACGATGGTGTTGCTGCTTCGGAGGGCGCCGTGCAGGTCCGAGAGGTTGCCGTCGAGGTGGATGGACCTTCCCTCCGTGCGGTACGTGCCCGTATTGACGCCGATCCTGAATGCGGGGCAGTCGTCCAGGTTGCAGATCACGTTGTTGATCTGCTCGAAACGCCCGTCCGCGGTGAAGGTCAGCTTCTGGATGTAGAAGGTGATTCCGGGGCGGTTCTTGTCGACCGGCTCGGTCCACTGCCCTGTCAGCCGTGCCGGGTGGGGGGTCGGGACGTCCGCCCCCGGCGCCTGGGCGACAGCGGAGCCACTGGTGGCCGTCATGCCGGCCAGGAGCAGCAGTGCGGTGCCCAATGCGGACTGGATCGTCGTCTTCATCTGCGCACTCATTTCTTGTTCGTCAGTCCGTGGTCCGTGGTTCGTGGTCCGGAGAGGATGCAGCTGCCGCGGCTCGGTGACCGGGGGCAACACGGTTACTTCGGGGCATGCCGCCGAACAGCCTCCGTGATGAGTGTTGTCGCCGCTGGCTGGCCCGACCGTATCCGTTCACATGCCGCCGCGTTCCACCTCGACTTGACCGCGTCTCGTTTCGTTTGCTCCCCGAATGCGGTGAAAAACCCTGCGCCCCCCGAGGCGACAGAGGGACCGGCACCCCTCCGCCATCCGGCGTGGGTCACACCGGCGGCCACCGAATGGCCGAGAGTCACCACGCCGGTGCGAGACCCTCGTGGACGTGGGCTTCAGGGCGCTGGGGGGCGTCGAAGCCCGCGGCCTCGCCTCGGTACAGGGCGATGAGCGAGTCCTTGCCCCGCCACCAGGTATCGGTCACGCCCTGATTCCGATCCGCGCGGGGGGCGTACGCGGGTCTCCTCATCGGCGGGCGGCCGGCGGCGGCCCGGCCTGCGATCGGCGGGGGCTTCGCGGAAGGCCGACCGGCGGTGGCCGGCTCGCGGGGGAGGGGGAAGGGGAGCGGGAAGGGCGGGCTAACCCCTGCGGGCCAGCAGGAAGCCCTGCGGGGAGGTTTCGTGAGGGGTCGGTTCGCGGAGGAGGCGGGCGATCTCCCTCAGGCCGGCACCGGCCAGCAGGGCGGCGATCCGGTCGGGCGGGAGCCGGTACACGTCGAGGTCGACGGGATGCCCGTACGCGTTCTCCAGCCGGACCCGTTCGTCGCCCGCCTCGAAGGCGATCAGGGCGTGGCCGCCCGGTGCCAGCACCCGGGCGAACTCGGCGAACACCCCGGGCAGTTCCGAGGGCGGCGTGTGCACGGTGGAGTACCAGGCGAGGACCCCGCCCAGCACCCCGTCGGCCACGTCCAGCGCGGCCATCGAGCCCACCTCGAACCGCAGCCCCCGATAGCTCCGGCGGGCCACCGCCACCATCGCCGGGGACAGGTCCACCCCGAAGGTCCGGACGCCGAGGCCGTCCAGGTGCGCCGTCACCCGGCCCGGCCCGCAGCCGAGGTCGGCGACCGCCCGGCCGGCGCCGCCGTCCTCCCCGCGCACACACTCGGCGAACGCGGCCAGCATGGCTCTGTCCAGCGGCTTCCCGGCCAGTTCCGTGCCCGGCAGCCGCGCGTAGTCGACGGCGACGGCGTCGTAGGACGCCCGTACGGAGTGCAGGTACGAGGAGGCTGTCATGCCCCTGAACAGTAGCCCGCCCGGGGCCCCGGATCATCCTCCGGCCAGCGGATTGGGAAGTTCCGCCCATTGGTCGCCCAGGACCCCCGGGCTCAGCCGCATGAGGGTCAGCGCCTTCGTGGGTAGCAGGCCCGTCCGCAGGGCCTCGGTGTCGGCGGTGGCCGGCAGGGCGGTCGCCTCCGCGAGCGCCTCGGCGAAGGCTCCCGCCGAACCCGCCGTGGCACCGAGCGCGCCCGTCAGCAGGGACCCGAACAGCTTGCGGCGCAGGACGGCCACGTCGTCCGTGACCAGCCTGCCCGACAGCGGCGGCACCGGCAGCCCGTGCGCCCGCAGCCGGTCCGGGCTGATCCGGATGTCGGCGAGGTCGCGGTAGACCAGCCGCAGGGGCTCGCCGGCGGGGGAGAGGACGACCAGGAGGTTCTGCCCGTGGGCCTCCAGCGCCACCCCCATCTCCAGCACCCGCAGGCACACCGACAGCGCGAGGCGGGCGAACCGCGCCCGCCAGGCCGCCGATCGGGCCGGCGGGTAGGAGGCGAGGGCCGCCACCGGCAGCACCCGCTCGCCGGCTCCGGCGTCCGCGTACGCCTCGGGCGGCTCGCGGAGCACGGCCGCGAGGTCCGGGCTGTGCGCGGTCGCCGCGCCGAGGGTGCGGGTGATGTGCAGCCGGCCGTCGAGCCGTTCCGCCAGGCTCTGGGCGAAGGCGGACACGGCCGCCGCCGTCTCGATGGAGTAGACCGAGATGTCCCGGACGGAGGAGGTCAGCCGGGTGCTCAGGGCCGTCTTCACGTGCGCGCCGCCGTCGGCGGGCGCCAGCGTCCGCAAGGCCATCAGCGGATGCGCGGCGATCGCGGAGGGCATCCGGTCGTGCTTCAGCACGTGCGCCGCCTGCCACGGGTGCACCGGGACCAGGATCCGCCCGGCGTCGCGCAACGCCTCCGGCCAGTCGCCGGTGACCAGGCACTCCTCGGCCCGTACGGAGACCAGGCCCAGCTGCACCACCGGCCGGTGCTCCGGCGCGTACGCCAGCTGCTCGGCGACCGAGAAGCCCGGCCTGGAGCGGCAGTTGGGGTGGTACGGATGGCCGTCGACCACCCGCTGCTCCCACTCCCATGTGGCCCGGGCCGCACGGTCCTCCCCGGCGGGCGGCTGCCCGGCGCGGGAGAGCGCGAGGGAGGCCGTACCGGCGTCCAGCTCGGCGGCGAAATCCTCACCGTGCGGGACCCCGAGGGCCCTGACGAGCTGTCCGGCACGGCGGTGGGCCCGGCCGTCGAGCAGCAGCTCGTCCACGTACGGCCGTGTCGCGTACGGGTCCGGCGGCGGGCCCTCCAGCCGGCCGCCGCCCGCCAGCAGCAGGGCAAGGCCGCCCGGCGCCGCCTCCCGGCCCACGACCCACGGCAGGGGCTCGAAGGCCAGGGCCCGCCACAGCCGGGTCAGCACGGCCGCCCGGGCGCCGTCCAGCGAGGCGGCGTACGACGCCCCGAGCGCGGGCCGTACGGCGGCCAGTTCGGCGGCGACGGCTTCTTCGGCCGCGGAGGAGGGAATGGGCATGCTGGGCTCCGCCTTCGGAATGTCGCTTCGAGTGTCACGTCGAATGTCGCTTCACGGGATGATCAAGTAAACATGGCGGATACCGACGATCACGGCCGGTGGTTCCGCTTCGCGGACCTCCGGCCACCGGATGGACCGAATGGAACCAGTGGACCTCAACGCCGCCGCAGACGCCTACGCCGCCGCCCCGCTCCTGAACTGCCTGCTCCGCGAGGCGGCCGAGCCCGCGGGGCCGACCGGGCCGGACGAGGCCGCCGGGCCGACGGGGCCGGACGAGGCCGCCGCGGCGGCCGTGCACCGGCTGCGCGGCAGCGGGCGGCTCCTGCGCGTACACGGCGGCCGCCGGCCCGTGGGCCCGGAACTGCGGACCGCGAACGGCTGGCACCCGCTCGGCCACACCGAACTGGTCAAACTCGTCTCCGACGAACTCGGCCGGTTCACGGGGGTCGCCAACGACGAACTCCCCGTCGAGATCACCGACAGCCGCGACGCGCTCGTCGCCCTGCTGGCCGCCCGCGCCGCCGCCGAACCCCCCGCGGACCCGTACCTGCTCTCCGAGCAGTCCCTCGTGATGGGCCACCCGCACCACCCCGCCCCCAAGGCGCGCGGCGGGGCACCGGCCGGGAGCTGGCTGCCGTACGCGCCCGAGGCGCACGCCCGCTTCCCGCTGGTCTTCCTGGGGCTGCGCGAGGACCAGAGCGCGGGGGAGGGCGGGCCGGCCGTCACCGAGGCCATCGAATCCCTCGCCGACCTTCTCGACGCGCCGCGCGCCCCCGCCGGCTACGCGCTGCTGCCCGCCCACCCCTGGCAGCTCGACCTGGTCGGAGACCGGCCCGCGGTGCGCGAGGCGTTCGCCGACGGGCGGCTGCTGCGGCTCGGCGAGAGCCGGCGGCCGGCCTGGCCCACCGCTTCGATCCGGACCCTGCACATTCCGGATCCGGCGGCCGACCTGTTCGTGAAGTTCAGCCTCGACGTGCGGATCACCAACGACGTGCGCCGGCTGTGGCGGCACGACCTGCTCAAGGTGCGCCGCACCGACGCGGCCGTCGAGGCCGGGTTCGCCGCACTGCGCGCCACCGGCTCGGACGCCGCCTGGCTCGCCGACCGCGGCTACCGGACGGCCGCCTTCGCCTTCGAGGAGCTCGCCGTCCTGGTCCGCGACGGCCTGCGCGCCCACACCGTGCCCGGGGCCACCCCGCTGCTGGCCGCCGCGCTCGCCGAGGGCTATCCCGGGAGCCCGCCGGCCGGTGCCGCCGACCCCCTCGCGTGGTGGCGGGCGTACCTGCGCCAGGTCGTGCCGCCGGTACTCGAACTCTTCGCCCGGCACGGCGTCGTGCTGGAGGCCCACCTCCAGAACACCGTGATCGCGGTCGACGCGTCCGGCATGCCGGTGCAGGCCCTCTTCCGGGACGCGGAAGGGGTCAAACTCCTGCCGGACCTGTCGCGTACGCAGGCCTGGGAGCGGCTGGTGTACTGCCTGGTGGTCAACAACCTGGCGGAGATCGCGGGCGCCCTGGCCGACCGGTATCCGGCGCTCTCACCGCTCCTGTGGCCCGCCGTGCGGGAGGAGTTGCTGCGCTACGAGTCCCTGCGCGGGCTCCCCGAGATCGCGGCGCTCCTCACCGCCCCCGCCCTGCCCGCCAAGACCAACCTGCTGCTGCGCTGGACCCGCGCCGACGGCGCGGACGCCCGCTACCGCCCCCTGCCGAACCCCCTGCGAACGTAGGGCGTGGCTCCCGTCAGGAAAAGGGGACCCGGTGCGCGGCGCAGACCTGCCGGGCGGCGGGAGCGTGGCGGTACCCGGCGTTCGTGCGCAGGCGCCCTGCGCCGCCCACGCCCGGCAGCGCCCCGCGGGGGCGGCGGCCCGGGGTAGGGAATCGGCCAAGGTGGGGCGTGCGCCCCGATCCCCCCTCACCCAAAGGTATAGACCAATGCTAGGTTGGTCGGGCAGACCGCGCAGTCCTTGACCACCCGTCAGAGGAGAAGCCATGCCCTCCCCTTCGCGGGGCGGCGGCCCGGCCGCCATGCCCAAGTACCAGCGGATCGCCGCAGCCCTGCGCCGCGATCTCGACCGCGCCGCGCACACCCCCGGCGGAAGGCTGCCCTCCGAGCGCAGCCTGGCCGCCCGCTACCAGGTCAACCGGCAGACCATCAGGGCCGCCCTGCAGTACCTGCGCGAGGACGGCCTGGTCGTCACCGGGCGCCGCGGCTCCCGCCCCGCCGTCACGGCCGAGGTCGTTCCCACCGCGGCCGATCCGGTGGCCTTCGGACCGGCGTCTCCCGCGCCCGGACCCGCCCGGAGCTGGGTCACCGTGGTCACCGTCCCGCCCTCGCTCGCCGTGCCGCTCGGCATGTCGGGCGGGGACCGCACCCTGGTCCACCACCACCGGCAGGAGGGCCGGGCCGGGGAGACACTCCGGCACGCCGTCACCTACTTCAGCCCGGGCGTCGTCGCACGCACCCCCGAACTCGCCGTCTGCCGCAGCCGGGCGGGGCAGTCCCGCGGCGAGGACCTGGCCGCCCTCCAGTGCTGGCTGGAGCGCGCCGCGGCGGCCGGCCGGGTCGCCGAGACCATCACCATGACCCGCACCATCCACCCGCCGGCCGGCGTCCCGGCCTCCGCTCCCGCCTGCGGCCTGACCGTACGCCGCACGGTGCACGCCCCGTCCGGCCTGCTCGTCGCCGTGACCGACCTGGCCTTCCCCACCTGGGACCACCTGACGTTCCACCGGGACCGCCGCCATCCCGCCATCGCCGGCTTCCGCGTCCTGTAAGCCCCCGCGCGAGGTGGATGCGTCCACGCTCGGCCGACGCAAGACCGTCCTCCTCACCCCGCACGGCCTCCGTCGGACCCGCCGTGCCCGGACACCCAGGACGGCCGTACGCCCGCAGGCGCCGGTGCACGCGGAACCCGTACGGGACCCCGCGTGCCCGGCGCCTGCGCGCGTACGGGCCGCAGCGCTCAGGGCACCAGGACGCGTTCCGGCGTTCCGGCATCCGGCGCGGGACGCGGCGCCGACGGCCGCGGCTTCGCGGGCCACCACAGGGACCGGCCCAGGAGCACCGCGCACGCCGGTACCAGGACGACCGACAGGACGAAGGCGGAGAGCATGATCCCGAGCGCCGTCGCGAAGCCGATCTGCTGCGTGGCCGCGACCGGGTTGACCGCGAGGCTGCCGAAGGAGGCGGCCAGCACCACCCCGGCTGTCGCCACGGCCGGCGCGGTGTGCCGCACCGCCCGCGCCACCGCCTCCCGGGCCGGACCGGGCCGTTCCATCTCCTCCCGGATCCGGTCGGTCACCAGGATGTTGTAATCGGTGCCCAGCGCGACCACGAACAGGAACAGCACCAGCGGCAGGGTGAAGGCCACACCCGGCTGGTCCAGCCCGTGCTGGAAGACGGCCGCCGCGGCACCCAGCGTGGCGGCGAACCCCAGACCCACCGCGAGCATCAGGATCAGCGGGGCGAGCAGGCTGCGCAGCAGCAGGAAGAGGATGAGCGCGATCAGGGCCGCCGCGACCGGGAACACCAGCCGCAGGTCCTCGTCCACGGCCTTCGAGACGTCGGCGAACACCGCCGCCGTGCCGCCCACATGGGCCTCGGTACCGTCCGGCCGGTGCGCGGAGACCGCGTCGCGGACCGCGCCCGACGCCAGGTCGCGCGCCTCCTGCCCGTGCGGATCGGCGTTCGGGAACAGGTCGATGCGCGCCGCCAGGCGGTCCCCGCTCAGCACGGTCGGGGCGACCTGCCCCACCCCCTCCAGCCGGGAGAGCGCCCCCGACAGGCCGTCGACCCGGCCGGTGGTGAGCGGTGCGCCGTCCGACACCGCGACGTAGACGCTGATCGGGTCCGACACACCGGCCGGCATCGCCCGGGAGATCTCGGCCGCCGTGGCCGCGGCGGCCGTCCGCTCACCGCCCGCGCCGCCCGACCCGTAGTCCATCCGCATCCCGGCCATGCCCGCGGCGAGCGCACCGAGCAGGGCCACGCAGGCGAGGGCCGCCGTGAGGGGCCGCCGCACCAGCCACGCGCCGAGCCGGGCCGCCGAACCGCCGCGGGGCTCGCGCCGGTGGGCCCGCGAGGGCCAGAACATCCTGCGGCCGGTGACCGCGAGCAGCGCCGGCATGAAGGTCAGACTGCCCAGCAGCATCACCAGCACGGACACGGCGATGGCCGGACCGAGTACCCGGAACTGCCCGAAGGAGGCCACCCCGAGCGTGGCGAACGCCGCGACGATGGTGAGCGCCGCCGAGGTCACGGCCGTACCCACGCGCCCGGACACCTCGGCCGCCGCGGCCCGCCCCGGCTGGTCGGGACGCCGGCGCAACTGCTCGCGGAAGCGGAACAGCAGGAAGAGGAAGTAGTCGATGCCGATGCCCACCAGAACGACGTTGATGAGCTGCGGGGTGGACGGGTCCAGCGTGATGCCGGTCAGCATCGCGATGCCGACCACCGTGCCGGTCGCGGCGCCGCCGATGACGGTCACGACGATCAGCGGCAGCAGCGCGGCGAGCACGCTGCGGAACACCAGCACGTGCAGCAGCACGATCACGCCGAGCATCACGGCGGCTATCACCTGGGACCGGGTCTCCTCGGCGTCGACACTGTCGACGGTGGAGGCGAGCCCGCCCGTGTACCCGGTCCGGAACCCGGCCTCGGCGAACCCGGTCCGGGACTCCTCGCGCACGGCCCGATAGGTGTCCTGGACCCCGGGGTCCTGGGGGTTGCCCTTCAGCTCGACGGACAGCAGCCGGAAGCTGCGGTCGGGGGCCGTCATGACCGGGGCGACCTTCGGAACCTGCGAATGGTCCTGGGCGAACGGCACCTCCTCCTCGGGCTTGGGCATGACCACCCGGCGGCTGCCCAGCCTCGCGGCCTCCTCGTCGATGCGCCGTTCGTCGGCACCGCTCAGCTGCGCGCCGTCCTGCCTGGCCACCAGCACGGTCAGCGTGTTGGCGTCCGGCCTCACACCGAACCGCTCCTCGGCGACCTTCAGGGCGGCCGCCGAGTCGTAGGACGGGGGCAGGAAATCACCGGTGCTGCTCTGGGTGGCGCGGAAGACGAGCGCCTGGCCGGCGATCGTCAGGGCGATGCCGAGCACGGCCCAGACGGCGATCACCTTCCACGGATTCCTCGTCGAGAACCCGGTCAGGGCGCGGATCACGTGACTCCTCAGGTTGCGCGGCGGACCGGGGGTTCCCGGCCGGACTCCAGACCATCAGGGGCAGGCCGCAGAAACGTCGCCGCACGGGAGGAACCGCACCCCGGGAGCAGGGTCCCCGACCGGGCCCCGACCAGGACTGCGGTCCTGGTCCGCGATCGGCCCACGGGACGGCGGCACCGGCCGGCCGGGCTGCCAGAATGGGAGCAGAGGAACCGGCACGAACCGCCTCCGCACCGGCGGGAAGGCACGCCGGCGGGGGAGGACCGGCAAGGATGGACAAGGGCGCCGACCGGCTGCGCTGGACGCGCAACGACGCACTGGTGGCCATCGGGGCCGCCGCGGTGGACCTGCTCGGCTTCTCGGTCGGCACCCGCACCGAGGGCCTGGCCCCCACCCTTTCCGCCGTCTGCGCACTCATGGCGGCCGCCGCGTGTCTGCTGGCACGCCGCAGCCGGCCCGTCCCCGTGCTCGCCGCGGTGCTGCTCCTGGGGATCGTGCCCAACGTCGTGATCCCGGACGTCACACCGCACTTCCCGGCCGGCCTCGCCGTCGCCCTCTACTCCGTGGTCCGCTTCCGCCGGTCCGCCGTCGCCGCGGCGGCCGCCGCGCTGACCGTCCCGCTGGCCTCGGCGGGCCAGGGCGGCACGCCGCTCCCCTCCGGCCAGTCCCTCGTCGCCAACGCCGCGGCCACGGCCCTGGTCGCCGGCGCGGCCCTGGTCGTCAACCGCTGGCAGCGGGAGGCCGCGGCCAACCACGCCCGCCAGGCCGAACGAGCGGTCGCCGAGGAACGCCGCAGGATCGCCCGGGAGCTCCACGACATCGTCGCCCACCACATCACCGCCATGCAGCTGATGGCCGGCGGCGCCCGGGCCAACCTGGCGCACGACACCGAGGCGGCCCGCGAGGCCCTCGTCATCCTGGAGGACTCCGGCCGCATCGCCCTGCGCGAGATGCGCCAACTCCTCGACGTCCTACGCGCCGGAGAAGAACCGGACGAAACGCCTCCGGCGCCTCAGCCGGGCGCCGCGGACCTGGAGCGGATCGTCACCGAGTCACGGCTGGCCGGAACGGAGACCGAGTTCACCGTCGACGGCCCGGTCCGCCCGCTGCCGCCCAGCGTCGGCCTCACCCTCTTCCGCATCGTCCAGGAGGCGCTGACCAACACCCGCAAGCACGCCGGGCAGGCGCGCGCCCGGGTGCGGGTGACGTACCGCCCGGACGACGTCCTCGTGGAGGTGTGCGACGACGGCGCCGGTGCACCGGCGCCGACCGCCCGGCCCGCCGCCGGCACCGGGTACGGTCTGATCGGAATGCACGAACGCGTTGCCCTCCAGGGCGGGACCCTGGAGGCGGCCGCACGCGACGGCGGGGGATTCCGGGTGGCGGCCCGCCTCCCGGTACCGGCCGGGCGGGGCGGCGAGGGAGGGGAACGACACCGATGATCCGTGTGCTCATAGCCGACGACCAGCCGCTGGTCCGGAGGGGTCTCGCCCTGATCCTCGGCCCCGACCCCGAGTTCGAGGTGGTCGGGGAGGCCGAGGACGGCGCCCGCGCCGTCGCGCTCGCCCGGGAACTGCGGCCCGACGTGGTCGTCATGGACATCCGGATGCCCGTCCTCGACGGCGTCGCGGCCACCGCGGAGCTGGCAAAGACCCTCCCCGACGTCCGCGTCCTGGCCCTCAGCACCTTCGACATGGACGAGTACGTGGTCGCCGCCCTGCGCGCCGGAGCGTACGGCTTCCTCCCGAAGGACGTCTCCCCCGAGGAACTCGGCGCCGCGGTCCGCACGGTGCACGGGGGCGAGGCGGTCGTCGCACCCCGGCTCCTCACCCGGCTGCTCACCGCCTACGTGCGGACCCCCGCGCCCGCCCGCCCGTCCGCGGCCGCCGCGGCGGCGGCCCCGCCCGACATGACGCGCCGCGAGCGGGAGATCTGGCAGCTCCTTGCCACCGGACTCGACAACGCGGAGATCGCCGCGGAACTGGACATCAGCGTCTCCACGGTCAAGAACCACATCACCGGCATCTTCGGCAAGCTGGGCGTCCGCGACCGCGCCCAGGCGGTGATCGCCGCGTACGAATCGGGCCTGGTGGAGGCCGGCTGCGGGAGCGGTTGATCACCAAGTGCCCGCAAGAGGACCGGAATCCTCCTGCTGACCGCACCTCTGACCAGCCAGAACACTGGATGATTCGCCCGTGCGCAGCAGGCCCCGGGCATGGCACAGTGCGATCAGCCCAACCGCACGACCAGGGAGCCTCCATGCGCGACCCGCACCTCACGCCGCTCGCGGCCGCCCCCGGGTGCCCGCCGGAGTCCGGCCCGTTGCCGAGCTGTCCGGTGTGCGACGGCGTGCCGGAACGCATCTCCTGGCGCCAGCGGCCGGGACAGCCGGTGCTGCTGCTCTTCGAGCCCTGTGGCCACCGCTGGAGCACCCCCGCCCCGCCCGTCCTCGCGGTCACCCCGCCCCGGGCACACGGTCACGCCGACGCCGGCTGAGCCGGCGCCGGCGCGTCCGGTCAGCTGGTGAACACCTGGACGATCCGGTCGCCGTTGACCGCGACGCCCGTCTTGGTGAAGCTGCAGTTCTTGATGTTGCCCGCGTGTCCGGCGCTGTTCAGCCACCCGTCGACGTGGACCTTCTCGTCGCCCGAACCCCAGGCGATGTTCTCGGCGTACCCGTTGAACGTCGCCCCGGCCTTCTTCAGCCGGTCCGGGATGGACGAGCCGTCCGTGCCCGTGTGACTGGTGGTCGTGTCGTTGGCGTACTCCTGGGCGGCGGCCTGGACCTTGGGGTCGACCGTGAGCGGCTGGCACCCCGCCGCGACACGGGCCTCGTTGACGAGTTGAAGGACCTTGTCGGGGTCTGCCTGGAGCGGAACGACGGCGCGCACGCCCGCGGTCGCGGGCTCCGCGGCGGCAGCCGCTCCGGCGCCGATGGCGCCCCCGAGCACCAGCAACGAGGACGCACACACGGCGGTGCACCTACGCCGTACCCGGCCGGATCCGAAAGCCATGGGATTACCTTCCTTCTCCACGAGAAGCGGCAGACGCGGCGAACGCCGCCGCCGGTCACCCCCATCCCTGCCGATTCTCCGCCGACCCCCACCCACCCGCATCTCCCGACGGCGAAACCCCAGGTGAGAGCCCTGAAAGACCCCCCGTCGGCAGCCGGTCCGACCAGCCGGTCCGCCGCCGGACCAGGCCGTGTCTCGGTCGCTCGCGCGGCGGGCTGACGACGAAGCTGCACCTGTGTCCCACGTGAGCCAAGAGCCGGCACGGGAAGGCCAAAACGGGTTGCGACCGTGCACATGATCGGCTTGGGTGCGTGCTCGTGACTGCCTTGAAAGATCTTGTACGTCCGGACCGCTATCCACGCTCCTCTCGGTATGACCCCGCCTGGTTGCTCGACCTCGACATGGGGCCGAACCCGCTGTGGCTGCTGGAAGACCTCGCCCACGATCTCGACCTGCGCCCGGGCATGCGGGTTCTCGACCTCGGCTCCGGCAAGGGTGCCACGTCGGTGTTCCTGGCCCGCGAGTACGGAGTCGACGTCGTCGCGGCCGACCTGTGGATCGCCCCCGAACAGGCGGCAGAGGTCTTCGCCGAGGCGGGTGTCGGCGACCAGGTGGAGGCTGTGCGGGCGGAGGCGCACGCCCTGCCGTTCGAGGAGCAGAGCTTCGACGCGATCGTCAGCGTGGACGCCTTCGAGTACTTCGGTACGGCGGACAACTTCCTGCCCTACCTGCTGCGCTTCCTCCGGCCCGGGGGACAGCTGGGCATGGCGACACCCGCCATGACACGGGAGATACGTGAACTCGGGATGATCCCGCCCCACATCAAGGAAGTGGTCGGCTGGGAAGCGATCGCCTGGCACACGGCGGAATGGTGGCGCTTCCAGTGGGACATCACCGAGTTGGTGAAGGTCACATCCGCGCGGCTGCAGCAGGACGCCTGGCAGGACTGGCTGCTGTGGGCCCGAGCCGGCGCTGAGCACCATCCCGACGGCCGGAGCGCGAACCAGCCCGTTATCGACATGCTCACCACAGACCGTGGAGAATTCCTCTCCTTCGCTCTGGTAACCGCACATAAGAACTGAGCACACGCCACGTCGACGGTCTGTCTCTCCGGTCGTGATCGGAGAGACAGAACCTAGTCGTTCTGCTCCTGCGACAGGCCTCCCTCGATCCTGGCACGGCGGACGCTCTGTCCGCCCGGCCCGGACATCCGCTGGGTGACCGCGCCCGACCTGACGTCGACGTCCTCGATCTCCTGCCGTCGGGCGGGCGGCCGCTCCGAGACCGTCAGCCACGCCTGGAGGGCCCCGCCGAGCACCACCAGCACCGCCGTGCACAGCCACCAGGCCAGCGTCCACTTCTGCGTCAGCATGCCCGTCGCCACGTTCACGGCGGCCGCCACCGCGACCGTCCCGCCCGCGGCCAGAGTCCGCCTGCCCGCCGTCGCCATACGCAACTCCCCCTGCTTTACGTAGTATTGCGGCGCCCATCCTCTGATCACTTCTACCACGGGGGACGCGCATGCGCGGTAGACGGAGCCAGCAGATCAAGGGCGTGACGGCCGAAAGCGTGGTGCAGACCCAGATCCACATCAGCGGCGGCGAAGCCACCACCGAGACCGACCGGGCCGCGCGCGAACTCCACCAGACGGTCCTCGTCCGCCTGCGGGACGAGATCGCCCGCCTGAGGCTGGAGCACCCGGGCCGGATCCCGGTGCGCTGGTCGCCGACCGGGCGGCCGGTGCGTTCACCCGACGGCGCGCTGGGTCTCGAAGACAGCGCGGCCTCCACCGGCGTGGTGGACGAGGTGCCCGCGTACCTGCGGAGCCTGCCCCGCCGCCAACTGGTCGTGCTGGGCGGCCCGGGCGCCGGAAAGAGCGTGCTCGCGCTGTTGCTGGCCAAGGAACTGCTGCGCGGCCGGCGGCCCGACGACCCGGTGCCCGTGCTGCTGTCGCTGTCGTCCTGGAGACCGACGCTCGGGCTGCGGGAGTGGATGGCCCGCCGGATCCGGGAACTCGGGGCCGGCGGCGGGCGCCGCGACGGGCGGGACGCCGCTGCCGTACTGGTCGGCGAGAACAGGGTGATGCCCGTGCTCGACGGCCTGGACGAACTACCGCCGATGCTGCACGCCCGCGCGGTGGAGGCGATCGACGCCGCGGTCTGCGAGGGCATGCCGCTGCTCGTCACGTGCCGGGGTGACGACTACGAGCGGACGGTCCGCGAGAGCGGCCGCTACCTCACCCGGGCGGCCGTCGTCGAACTCGCCCCCGTGGAAATCCCGGACGCGATCGCCTACCTGGAAGAGTCGAAGGTGGTCGGTGACCGCCGGTGGGACGAGGTGTTCGCCGCGCTGCGCGGCCGTCCCGGCTCGGCGCTCGCCGACGCCCTGTCCTCCCCCCTCCTGCTGTACCTGGCCCGCACGGCGTACCAGGCGGGCCGGACCGATCCCGGAGAGCTGCTGGGGGAGCGCTTCGGGACACGGGAGGAGATCGAGTCGCACCTGCTGGAGCGCTACCTCCCGGCGGTGTACACCGCCGCCCCCGGAGCCTGCGCCCCCCGGTACGGCGCGGACCGGGCCAGACGCTACCTGACGACCGTCGCACACCAGATGCGGCGCGACGGGACCTTCGACTTCGCCTGGTGGCAGGTCCATTCACCGGTGACCGGGCTGGTCGTGGCGGCCGCCTTCGGCTGCACGTACGGCTGGTTCGTCCACCTGCTGTTCGGCGCGCGGCCGGGGCTGTACTCCGCAGTGGTGACGGGTGCGGTCGGCGGGGCGGTGCACCTGGTCGTCCGCGAGCGGCTCGCTCAGGTGTATGTGACCGAGGACGTTCTGCGCGGTCCGCGTGCCGTGCTCCGCCAGTACGCGGCCATCGGCCTCCTGTCGGCCCTGGCGGTGGCGTTGGCGATGGGCGCGGCCGTGAGCGGCTGGCTGAGCCGCGAGCTGGGCGCGCGACCGGGGGCCGTGCTCGGCTTCGGCGCGCTCGTCGGCGGGGCCGCCGGCATCGCCACACTCCTCGGGTCGGCCTGGGGCTCCTACCAGGTGTCGCGTACGTGGTTCTGTCTGACGGGCAGGCTTCCGTGGCGGTTCTGGGCGTTCCTCGACGAGGCCCACGAGCGCGGCGTGCTGCGCCAGACAGGGGCGGTCCACCAGTTCCGCCACCTCAAGGTGCAGGAACAACTGGCCGGCCGCGGCGAACCGTCGGCCCGGTCGGCTTACAGCGGCAGGGCCGTGGCATCCGTGCGGAAGATCCTCCTTCCGGTCCTCCCCAGCGCCGCCCAGGCCGTCGTGGCACTGGTGTGGCTCGGCGCGACGGGCTATGTCCACGCCACGGAGGGACCCATGGACCTTCTCAGGTTCCGTTCCGGCGACCGGCCCGCACTCGAAGCCGTGCCGTGCGAAGGCGTGTGTTCCACCGGCCGGATCTGGGAGTGGCGGCTGCCCCGGGGAGAGTCCCGGCAGACGGTGCTTCATGTGCCCGAACCGGACGGCCCCGCCGTCACGAGGTGGCACGGGCTGATGAGAGCCACAAGGTGCCCCGGCGCGACCGTCGAGATGACACTGCGCATGGGCAGCCATCCGCCGGTGTCCAGGACCGTGCCGGGCAACGCCCGCAAACCGGTCGACCTGTCGGCGGCGGAGCCGGCGCCCGACCCCGTTCGGCCGAACGGCGAACCGGTCGTCCTCACCATCCGCCGCACGGACCACAAACGGTGCGAGGTCTCCTTCACCTGGGAGGACGCCGGCGTGCACAGGGACGGCATGGAGTTGACCAGGAACCGCTTCGGGATTCCCCCACGCGTGCGGCCCTGACCCGGGGCGGGTGCGCACCGCCGGGGCCGTCGGTCCGCGCGAGGACCGGGTCCCGGGCCGGGTCGCCACCCGGCGCCCGCCACGGCGAGGAGGCGGCCCGCCGGCGTGGTGAGCGCGCCGCGCGGCGGCCGAGGGTGGTCATCGGCTCGTCAGGACGACGAGCTGCCGAGTCGCGCGGGTCATCGCGACGTAGCGGTCGACGGCCCCCGCCACGCCCTCGCCGAACCGGTCCGGGTCGACGAGGACGACCAGGTCGAACTCGAGCCCCTTCGACAGCGTCGGCGTCAGCGACCGCACGCGGGACGTCGGCCGGAACGCGGGATCGCCGATGACGCATGCGGTCCCGTCGGAGTGTGCGGCGAGCCAGCCGTCCAGTACCGACCGAAGGTCGGTGACGGACCCGTGGAGCACGGGGATGCCGCTGCTGCGGATGGACGTCGGCACGTTGGCGTCGGGGAGCGCGGCCCGGATGGCCGGTTCGGCGACCGCCATGACCTCCTGCGGGGTGCGGTAGTTGACGCCCAGAGCGGCGACCGTGATCCGGCCGAGGCCGACGCGCTCGAGCCGCTGCGTCCAGGACTCGGGGAACCCGTGGCGGGCCTGAGCGCGGTCGCCGACGATGGTGAAGCTCCGCGAGGGGCAGCGGGCCAGCAGCATCTGCCACTGCGCGTCGGTCAGTTCCTGGGCCTCGTCCACGATGACGTGCGCGAACGGGCCGGCCAGCAGGTCCGGTTCGGCGCCGGGCAGGACGCTCTCGTCGATCAGGCTGTCCTGGAGGTCCCGGCCGTGCAGCATGCCCATCGCGCCCTCGCTCTCGTCGATCACGACGTTCTGCAGCAGGCTGTCGATGGCGTCGGCCCTGCGGGCGCGCTCGGCGGCGACGGCGGCCTCGTGCCGGCGCCTGCGGACGGAGGCTTCCGCGTCGCCGAGCCGCTGCCGGGCGGCGTCCAGGAACGGCAGGTCGGACACCGTCCAGGCCCCGGGGTCCGCCCGCTGCAACCGGGTCACGTCGTCAGGTCCCAGCCAGGGCGCGCACTTGCGCAGGTAGGCGGGTACCGTCCACAGGTCCCCGACGAGGTCGGTCGCCTCGAGCATCGGCCACGCCCGGTTGAGGGTCCTGATCAGTTCCCGGTCCTGCAGCAGGGACCGCCGCAGCAGCTCGGGCGGGACGTCGTGGCCCTCGCCGCCGTCCTCGTGCTTGTCCATGAGGATGGCGAGGACTTCCTCCCGGATCTGGTCGCGGGCCTCGTTGTGCGGCGTCCCGGGTTCCACCGCCTCGAACGCGGCCGCCCAGTCGTCGGCGCTCAGCCAGACGTCGGACCAGTGGCTGGAGACCGTCATCCCCCGCGTGGGGGGCTCCTCGTAGACGCGGACGGCCGCGTCGACCGCCTTCAGCAGGTCCGCGGAGGACTTCAGCGCGGCCACGGCCGGGTCGCTCTCCTGCGCCGCCCCGGCACCCTCCGCCACGAGGTCGCGCAGCGTACAGGTCTGCACGCCCTCCTCGCCGAGGCTGGGCAGTACGTCGGCCACGTAGGCCAGATAGGGCTGGTGCGGGCCGACGAACAGGACACCGCCGCGGCGGTGTCCGAGCCGGGGGTCGGCGTAGAGGAGGTGCGCCGCGCGGTGCAGCGCGACGACGGTCTTGCCCGTGCCGGGGCCGCCGTCGACGACGAGGGCGCCGCGGGACCCCGCCCGGATGATCGCGTCCTGGTCGGCCTGGAGGGTGGAGAGGACGTCGCGCATCCGGGCGGAGCGGTGGCCGCCGAGGCTCGCGATGAACGCGGACTGGTCGTCGAGTGCCGCGTGCCCTTCGAGCGCGTCGGCGCTGAAGACCTCGTCCCAGTAGTCGCTGATCCGGCCGCCGGTCCAGCGGTACCGGCGGCGGCTCGCCACGTCCA
>NZ_MQUR01000034.1 GCF_001953875.1 Streptomyces amritsarensis | reverse complement strand
TCAAACGCCGGCGGGGCTGGGAGGGCGGGGGTTCGGGGTTGGGGCGAATGGCCGAGTGGGTGGGTGGTCGGACGGGCGGGGTGCCGGGGTGGGCGCCTAACGTCGCTGGCAGACACACCGGTGCACAGCCTGTGGAGGTGTCATGTCCCACCGGAGCCGCCGGGTCCGATGGCTGGTCGGTACCTGCGTCAGTACGGTCGCCGTCGCCCTGCTCCTCGTGGTGGGCGGCCCCGGCCCGCGGTCGCCGCGGCAGGGCGCCGGGGGCGGCGCGGGGAACGGGGCCGGGACGGGGACGGCCGTGGGCGCCTACCTGCACTACGGTTCGCCCGGCGTCGCGCGGATGGCGGAACTCTCGCGCTGGCTCGGCGGTACCGAGCTGCGCGCCGGGCACACCTATCTGCCGGGTGACACCTGGACGAACATCGAGGGGGCCCCGGATTCGCTGCGGACCTGGGCGCGGTGGCGCAAGGAGAGGGGGGACCGGCTGTTCGTCCTGAACGTGCCCATGCAGGAGCGCAACGAGGCGGGTGTCCCCGACGGCCGGGTCGCGGAGCTGATCCGCGCCGGCGCCCGGGGTGCGAACGACCACCACTTCCGGCGGCTGGCCGGCCGCCTGGTCGACCTCGGGGTGCCGGACACGGTGATCGTGCTCGGCTGGGAGATGAACGGCTTCAACTACACCCACCGCTGTCGTCCCGACCCCGAGAACTGGAAGGCGTACTGGCGGCGGATCGTGGCCGCCATGCGCTCGGTGCAGGGGCAGCGGTTCCGGTTCGACTTCGCGCCCAACCGCGGTAGTGACGCGATCGCCTGGACGCGCTGCTATCCCGGTGACGACGTGGTCGACGTCGTCGGCATGGACTCCTACGACCAGGAGCCCGGCCGTACCTTCGACGAGCAGGTCACCCAGCCCTACGGCCTCCAGCAGCAGGTCGACTTCGCGAAGGCGCACGGCAAGCGGATCTCGTACCCCGAATGGGGGCTGTTCCGGCACGGCGACAATCCGGAGTACGTGCGGCGGATGCTGGCCTGGTTCGCGCAGCACGAGCCGCTCTACCACAGCATCACCGACTACTGTCCGCACGGCGTGTGGCAGTGCGGGCAGAACCCGCGCTCCGCGCAGGTGTTCCGGGAGGTGCTGTCGGACTGACGGCTCTGACTACGCGGGGACGCGGGGGAAGCGGGCCTGGAGGGTCCAGACGGCCGGGTTGTCGCCGAGGCCGTCGTGCATGTCGATCAGGTCCGCGAGCAGGTCGTGCAGGAAGTCGCGGGCCTCGCGGCGCAGCAGCCGGTGGCTGAAGGTCAGCGGGGCCTCCTCGGGGGGCATCCAGTCGGCCTCGACGTCGACCCAGCCGAACCGGCGCTCGAAGAGCATGCGGTCCGTGGACTCGGTGAAGTCGATCTCGGCGTACTGGCGGTTGGCGGAGCGGCTGCCGCGGGGGTCCTGGTCGAGCTGCTCGACGATGTCGCACAGCGCCCAGGCGAAGTCCAGCACGGGAACCCATCCCCAGGCTGTGGATACTTCCCGGTCCGTGTGGGTGTCCGCGAGGTAGACGTCCCCGCAGAACAGGTCGTGGCGCAGCGAGTGGACGTCCGCCGAGCGGTAGTCGGTCTGCGGGGGGTCGGGGAAGCGCCGGGAGAGGGAGTAGCCGATGTCGAGCACGTATCCGATGGTGTCACGGGTGCGCACTGGTCCCCACCCCGGTCGTCAGGAGGGCAGGAGGCGCTGTTCCTTCGCGACCGACACGGCGCCCGCGCGGGTGTCGACTCCGAGCTTGTCGTAGATGCGCCCCAGGTGGGTTTTGACCGTGGCCTCGCTGATGAACAGGGCGCGGGCGATGTCGCGGTTGCCGAGGCCGCGGGCCAGCTGCCCGAGGATGTCCAGTTCGCGGTCGGTGAGGGTGGGGCGGCCGCCGCGCATGTGGGCCATGACGCGGCTGGCGACCGGCGCGGAGAGGGTGGTGCGGCCCTGGGCGGCGGAGTGGATGGCGGCGAAGAGCTCCTCGGGGCGTTCGGCTTTCAGGAGGTAGCCGGTGGCGCCCGCGCCGATCGCCCGGGTGATGTCCGCGTCCGTGTCGTAGGTGGTGAGGACCAGGACGTGCGAGGGCTGTGGGAGCGCGGTGATGCGGCGGGTGGCCTCGACGCCGTCGATGCCCTCGCCGAGCTGGAGGTCCATGAGGACCACGTCGGGGTGGAGCTTGGCGGCCAGGGCGACGGCCTCCTCGCCGCTGCCGGCCTCGCCGAGGACCTCGATGTCGGGTTCGCTGCCGAGGAGGGCCAGCAGGCCGGCGCGGACCACGACGTGGTCGTCGCAGAGCAGGATCGTCGTCATGGAGCGGGCTCCAGGGGGATGGCCGCGGAGAGGACGGTGCCCTCGCCCGGCGTGGATTCGATGGTCAGGGTGCCGCCCAGTTGGCGGACGCGGGCCCGCATCGCGGGGAGGCCGTGTCCTCGCCGGTCGGCGTCGGTGCGGGGCTCGGTGAAGCCGTGGCCGTCGTCGGCGATGTCGAGGACCACCTGGTCCCCGAGGAAGCTCAGGGTCAGTGCGGCCGTACGGGCGCCCGAGTGCTCCCGGACGTTCGCGAGGGCGCCCTGGGCTATGCGCAGCAGGGCCGACTGGACGCGGTCGGGGAGCGGGGCGGGGGCGCCCTCGAGGTGGAAGCGGACTTCGATGTCGGGTCCGGCGTCGAGGGCGCGCAGGGCTTCGGCGAGGCCGGCGCCGTCGGCGAGCTCGGAGGGGGCCAGGTCGTGGACCAGCCGGCGGGCCTCGGCGAGGCCGTGTGCGGCGATGCCGGTGGCGGTGCGGACGTGGGTGCGGGCGGTGGCGGGGTCGGTGTCCCAGGTGCGGTCCGCGGCCTGGAGCAGCATCTGCTGGCTGGACAGGTTCTGGGCGAGGGTGTCGTGGATCTCCATGGACAGCCGCTGGCGTTCGGCGAGGGTGCCTTCGCGGCGTTCGGTGGCGGCCAGCTCCCGGCGGGTGCGGATCAGGTCGTCGATCAGCGCCCGCTGGGCCTGGGCCTGGCGTTCCATGTGGACGAAGACGGCGGTGGCGAGGGCGGCGACGGCGGGCGGGGCCAGCAGCAGGTTGGGGTCGAAGGACTGGGACAGCTGGAGCTGGGCCGTCACGACGAAGGCGGTGAGGAGGGCCACGAGGACGATGGCGGCGCGCGGCGGGAGGGTGCGCAGGGCGGTGAAGAAGAGTGGTACGGCGCACCAGGCGAAGCTGGGGGCGAGGACGACGAGGACCACCCAGGTGGTGACGACCAGGCCGAGCCAGAGGAGGCGGCGGCGGGTGGGGGCGGCGCCGAGTGCGGGGCCGAGTACGTAGAGCAGGGCCAGGGTGACGCTGAGGGCGATGACCCAGGGGGTGCGGGGTTCGCCGGGGTGGCGCAGCAGGAAGCGGGCCACGGAGGCGCCGAGGAGCAGGAAGAACGCGGTGTGGGCGACCGTCGCCAGCGTGCGGGTGTCGTCGCGCGGCGGGGCGGGTGTCACGGGTGCTCCTCGGTCGGGGGCGTGCGTCCATTGTCGGCTGCGGTGCGGTTGCCTGCGGCGCCGTTGCGGGGGCGCTGCCCCCGGGCCCCCGCGCCTCAAACGCCGGCGGGGCTGGAAGACCGGGCCGCCGATCCGGCCCCCGCGCCTCAAACGCCGGCGGGGCTGGCAGGCGGCAGGTCGGCGCGGCTGGACGGTTCAGCAAATACCGCGCCGGAGGCGCAGCGCATCGGCCGATCGGATGACCCCCGGGTCAGCCGGTGCGGTGGACGGGGCGAGCCGGTACGGGGACGGGGCGGAGGCGGTGTGGGGCACAGGCTTGGAGCAGTGAAGGAGCCGGCCCGACCGGCCCGGACCGACCCGATGCCGTCACCGTGCCACCGTTCTCAGGAGCAGCAGAGATGAAGACCCGCACCCGCGTTCTCACCGGTACCGCCCTCGCCGTCGCCCTGGGCGCCGGAGCCTTCGGTGCCGTGAGCGCCAGCGCGAGCCCCGCCGCCGGCACCGCCCAGGCCGCCGCCGTCGCGGCGAAGAAGGACGGTCCGAGCGAGAAGAACTTCACCACGACGACCCATCTGACCGTCGACGCCGCCACCCGCGCCGCCCAGGCCGCCCTCCAGGCGGCCACCGCGGAGAACCAGAAGGTGACCGTCGCGGTGGTGGACCGCAACGGCAACACCATCGTCACCCTGCGCGGCGACGGCGCCGGCCCGCAGTCCTACGAGTCGGCGCAGCGCAAGGCCTTCACCGCTGTGTCCTGGAACGCCCCGACCTCGGTGCTCGTGGGCCGTCTGGCCCAGGCGCCGAACCTGAAGGACATCCCCGGCACCCTCTTCCTCGGTGGCGGCACGCCGGTCCAGGCGAACGGCGCCCCCGTCGCCGGCATCGGTGTGGCCGGCGCCCCCAGCGGCGACCTGGACGAGAAGTTCGCCAAGGCCGGCGTGGACGCGCTGGGCAAGTAGATCGCGCCCTTTGCCCGCTTAGGATCGGGTGTGTGGACCACCGCGCACTTCCCCGCCTCGCCGCCCCTGCCGTCGCCGCCCTGCTCGCCGTCACCACGGGGTGCACGGGGGGCCCGGTGCAGGGGCGGCCGGGTGCGTCGGGGCTGCGCGATCCGTACTTCCCGAAGGCCGGCAACGGCGGTTACCAGGTCGAGCACTACGGGCTGGACCTGGGCTACGACCCGGCGGACGGGGTGCTGCACGGCAGGGCCGTCATCACCGCGCGGGCCCAACAGGGGCTCAGTTCCTTCAACCTCGACCTGAGCGGCCTGCACGTGGAGGGCGTGGACGTCGACGGTGAGGCGGCGCGGTTCAACCGGACGGGCAACGAGCTGACGGTGCGCCCGGCGGACGACCTGGAGAAGGGTCAGGTCTTCCGTACGGAGGTCGCCTACAGCGGCAGGCCGAAGGCCCTCACGGACGCCGACGGCTCCAGGGAGGGCTGGATCACCGGCGAGGACGGTGCGGTCGGGGTGGGCGAGCCCGTCGGCTCGATGACCTGGTTCCCCGGTAACCACCACCCGAGCGACAAGGCCGCGTACGACGTCACGATCACCGTCCCGCACGGCTACGAGGCCGTGTCGAACGGGGAGTTGCTCTCCCGTAGCGAAGTCGCCGGCGGGCGGACGAGGTTCGCGTGGCACAGTCCGGAGCCGATGGCCAGCTATCTGGCCACCGCCGTCGTCGGCCCGTACAAGGTGACCACCGGGAAGACGCCTTCGGGGGTGGCCGTCTACAACGCGGTGTCGCCCGAGGAGGCGGCGGCGAGCGAGCGGTCGCTCGCGCGGCTGCCGGAGATGGTCGAGTGGGGCATCGGCCGGTTCGGCCCCTACCCGTTCGGTACGGCGGGTGCGGTCGTGCTGCCGGCCGGGACCCTCGCCTACGCGCTGGAGACGCAGACCAAGCCGGTGTACCCGGGTGCGCCGCAGGATGAGGCGCTGGTGCTGCACGAGCTGGCCCACCAGTGGTTCGGCAACTCGGTGTCGCCGAAGACCTGGAAGGACATGTGGCTCAACGAGGGCTTCGCGACCTACGCCGAGTGGCTGTGGGACGAGGACCACGGCGGGCCCACGGCGCAGCGGCACTTCGACGCCCTCCTGGCCGGCGACACGGATGTCGACGCGGCGGCCGACTCCGGCTGGGACGCCTTCCCGCCGGCCGACCCGCCCGGGCCGCAGGACATCTCCGCGAGCCCGGTGTACCAGCGCGGGGCGATGGTCCTGCACCGGATCCGGCAGGAGGTCGGCGACGGGGAGTTCTTCGCGCTGCTGCGCGGCTGGGCCGCCGACCACCGGCACGGCAACGCGAGTACGGCCGATTTCACCGCCTACGCGCAGGAGCGGACGGGCCGTGACCTGACGGAGGTCTGGGACGTCTGGCTGTACGGGAAGGGCCGCCCGGAGTAGGACTGCGGTCCGGCCTATGCCGTGTCGAGGGGTTTGCGCAGCACGGTGCAGTCGCGGCCCCGTTCGAGGTCCTTGGCGCGGCGCACGGGGGAGTAGCCCTGGGACCGCCAGAAGGCCAGGCCGTCGGGGTTGTTGTCCAGTACGGCGAGCTGCACGCCGGGGCGTCCGGCGGCGCGGAAGCGGTCCTCGATCCGGGTGGCCACGGCGCGGCCGTACCCCTCGCGGTGTGCGGTGGCGTCGATGAGCAGCAGCCCGATCCACGGGTCGTCGTCCCCGGGGGCGGCGGCGGGGTTGCGGTCCAGGGTGGCGGCGAGGCCGACGAGGCGGCCGGCGCTGCGGGCGAGGAGGATTTCGGCGCTGTCGTGGGCGAGTTCGTCGGCGAGGGAGGCCGCGACCTGTTCGACGGTGATGCGGTTCGGGTCGGGGAAGTCGCCGCTGAGTTCGAAGAACGTGTGGTTGGTCGAGTAGAGGGCGGCGATCTCGGTCAGGACCGGGCCGGGGAGGGCGCCGTCCACGGGGACCAGCGGTTGGAGGATCACCTGTGGAACGGTAGCGAAACCCCCTCCCCGGACGGCCGGGAGGGGGCTTCGCCCGCGCTGGTGCCGGTCGCGCCGGACCGTGCGGCTCAGACGTTGACGCCGAAGTCCTGGGCGATGCCGGTGAGGCCGGAGGCGTAGCCCTGGCCGACCGCGCGGAACTTCCACTCGGCGCCGTTGCGGTAGAGCTCGCCGAAGACCATGGCGGTCTCGGTCGCCGCGTCCTCGGAGAGGTCGTAGCGGGCGATCTCGGCACCGCCGGCCTGGTTCACGACGCGGATGTAGGCGTTGCGGACCTGGCCGAAGTTCTGGCTGCGGCTCTCGGCGTCGTAGATCGAGACCGGGAAGACGATCTTGTCGACGTCGGCGGGCAGGCCGGCGAGGTTGACGTTGATGGCCTCGTCGTCGCCCGCGCCCTCGCCGGTGCGGTTGTCACCGGTGTGGACGATGGTCTGGTCCGGGGTGGACTTGTTGTTGAAGAAGACGAAGTGGCCGTCGGAGACGACCTTGCCCATCGCGTTGACGGCGATGGCCGAGGCGTCGAGGTCGAAGTCGACGCCGGTGGTCGTACGGACGTCCCAGCCGAGACCGACCGTGACGGCAGCGAGGCCCGGGGCCTCCTTCGTGAGCGAGACGTTGCCGCCCTTGGACAGGCTGACAGCCATGGGAATGTCCCTTTCCTCATCCAACATGTACGTGCAGGCGGTCAAGGTACCGCTGACCTCTATAACGCCACGAGAGGCCGGTCGGGTTCCCGTCGTGAATTCCGGATGACGGCAAATGCGGGTGACGCGGGCCGGGCGGGCACGGATCATAGGGGGCATGCCTGGTCCCTATGTCATCCGCGGTTCGGTCGCGCTCCCCGAGGCGGAGCTCTCCTGGCGTTTCTCGCGGTCCTCCGGGCCCGGCGGGCAGCACGTGAACACCTCGGACTCGCGCGTCGAGCTGCTGTTCGACCTGGCGGCGACCAAGGCGCTGCCCGAGGTCTGGAAGGAGCGGGCGCTGGAGCGCCTCGCGGGGCGGCTGGTGGGCGGGGTGGTGACCGTACGGGCCTCCGAGCACCGCTCGCAGCTGCGCAACCGGGAGATGGCGCTGGTCCGGCTGGCCTCGCTGCTGGCCGAGGCGACGGCGCCGCCGCCCAGGCAGCGCCGGCCGACGAAGATCCCGCGCGGGATCAACGAGCGGCGGCTGCGTGAGAAGAAGGCGCGGGCCGAGACCAAGCGCGGCCGGACCGGCCGGGACTGGTAGCCGCGGCGGGAGCCCGCTTCGGGGGCGGCCCCGGTGCCGGTAGCCGCGTTCGGGAGCGCGGTCCGGGGGTCAGCCCAGGTGCCGGTAGCGCCCGCGGAAGTACGTCAGCGGCGAGGAGTCGGGTGACGGCAGGGCGGCCGCCAGGACCCGGCCGATCACCAGGGTGTGGTCGCCCGCCTCGACGCGGTTCTCCGTCCGGCATTCCAGGGTGGCGAGGGCGCCGCTCAGCAGGGGCGCCCCCGAGGCCCCGCCGCGTTCGTACGGGAGGTCGGCGAAGAGCAGCCGGTCGCTGATGCGGCCCTTCATGGAGAAGCGGCCGGCGATCTGGAGCTGGTGGTCGGCGAGGACGGAGACCGCCCACAGCGGCTGCTCCGCCAGCAGGTCGTCCATGCGGGAGCCCTCGCGCAAGCTCACCAGGACCAGGGGCGGGTCCAGGGACACGGACATGAAGGCGGTCGCCGTCATGCCGACGTCCTCGCCGGGCGGCCCGCCGGCCGTCAGCGGGGTCTCCTGCGCGGTGATCAGGCACACGCCCGCGGCCAGCCGGGACATCGCGGCGCGGAACTCGTCATTGCTCACCCCCTCAGCATGGGGGTTCGCGTCGGGCGGGGCGGGTACGGGGGTCGTCTTCAGCACCCTGAAACGCTAATCTCGCCCTCCCGTACGGCATATCGGGCCCTGGTCCGAGTCGTGCCCCCGCCCCTCGGCCTAGGCCCGGGCGTATCGTTTGCTCACGAGAAGGCGGGGGAGCGCTCCCAGTCCGAACCGTCCCAGCACGTACCGTTATTCATCTCATGTGACTTGAGTCACAGAGGGCAAGATTTGTTGACCCTGTGTACCTGCCGCACAGCTCACTGTGATTCAGTGGACGGGACACCGCAACGAAACGCCGATGACAAACCTGGAGTTGCTGTCGAGGTCTCGGGGAGAGCGAGCAATGGAGACCGAGTCGGAGCCGTACGTCCGTCTTGCGACCCTGCGGCAGCTGCACCGGGTGGTGGCCGATCTCAATACGGCCCGGAGCCTGGCGGACACTCTGCAGACCGTCGTGGACGGCATCGTCGTGGGCCTCGGCTATGAGCTCGCCTGTGTCAACCTCGTTCGCCCCGACGGGGATCTGGTCGTCGCCGCCTTCGCGGGCGACCCCGCCGCGGAGGCCCTCATCACCGGTCGCGTGGGTTCCCGCGCCTCCTGGGAGCGCCGTCTGACGATGGGTGAGTGCTGGGACGGGCTCCGCTTCATCCCGCACACCGAGGGCTGGGTCCTGCTGGAGGACGACGTCCCCCAGTGGCACACCGACGGCCCCGATCCGCGCTTCGAGGACGAGTGGCATCCCGAGGACCGACTCTACGCACCCATGTATGCGTCCGGCGGGGAACTTCTGGGTGTCATTTCGGTGGACAGACCGCGCAACGGCCGCCGACCCGGGGCCTGGGGCCGCGAAGCGCTCCAGATGTACGCCTTCCAGGCGGCGATTGCGATCAGCAACGCGAGGCTCCGCGCGAACATGCAGCGCGCCCTCGTCAGGCTGGAACGCGAGCAGCAGGCGCTCCGCGCCAGTGAAGAGTCGTTCCGCCAGGCCTTCGAGTACGCGCCCAGCGGCATGGCCATCGCCGAGATGGGCGGCGACCAGCACGGGCGGCTGCTGCGCACCAACGACGCGCTGTGCCGGCTGCTCGGCCGCCCCGCGTCCGTGCTGCGCCGCTACTCCTTCTCCGACCTGGTCCACCCCGAGGACATCGGCACCCTGCTGCGCACCTCCGCCGAGGGCGGCCGCGCCGAGCTGCGCCTGGGCCGCCGGGACGGCACCTACGTCTGGGTCTCGCTGCGCAACTCCGTCGTGGCGGACGCCGCCGACGGGCCGCGCTTCCTGCTCACCCACGTCGAGGACATCGAGGAGCGCAAGCGCCACGAGCTCCAGCTCGCCCACCGCGCCAGCCACGACTCGCTGACCGGCCTGCCCAACAGCGCCGAGCTGCGGGCCCGGCTCGGCGCGCGGCTGTGCCGCAGGCCGCAGTCCGCGCGGGCCAGCGCGATCGAGGCCCTGGACGCGGCCTACGAGGGGCGCGAGGTGCACGGCGGGCACGACGGCCACGAGGTGCGGGTGGAGGCGGGTGGTGCTGGTGAGCACGGGTTTCAACCCGACGGCCCCGACCGCTACACCGCGTCCGACCCCTTCGACTTCCCCGGGGGGCCGAGCGCCCCGACGGACGGCCCGTACGACCACCACGTGCACACGGTGGCGCCGGCGACCGACGTCGACGACGGGACGAAGGGGCTGGCGGTGCTCTTCTGCGACCTCGACGGCTTCAAGTCGATCAACGACCGGTTCGGGCACCACACGGGCGACGCGGTGCTGATCGAGGTCGCCCGGCGGCTGACGACGGGCGTCAGGGACGGTGACACCGTCGCCCGGCTGGGTGGTGACGAATTCGTCGTCCTGGCCGACGGCCTCGGTGCCGCGGACGCCGCGGACCTCGCCGTCCGGCTGCGCAACGCGATCATCCCGCCGATCCGGGTGGACGGCCGCGCGGTGCGTGTCGGTGCGAGTTTCGGCATCGGATGGGCCAGCTGCGGCATGTCCGCGGACGAGGTGCTGCGCTCCGCCGACCAGCGGATGTACATCGAGAAGAGGTCCCGTTCCAAGGCGCACCGCCGGGCGGGCTGAGGCGGTCCGTCGCCCGTGTGTGCACCTGTTCGGGGTAGGCTCCCGGGGGTCGAAAGGAGTGACCTGCGATGACGACGCCCGCGAACAACGGCCCGCACGGTGGGGCGAACAAGCCCGAGGACGATGATCCGTTCGGCTATCTCTACGCGGACGGCCAGTCTGCCGGAGCCGCCCCGCCCACGTCGGGCGGCGGGTACGGCTATCCCGGCGGGTCGGCCGGCGGTCACCCCGGTGCACAGCCCGGTGTCCCCCGTACCTCGCACCACCAGGTGCGCACGGTCGGAGAGCGCCGCAACGGCGGCCAGCGCGGCCCCGTCCCCCAGCAGCAGAGCCCCGGCTACCAGGCCCAGTACCAGGCCCCCGAGGCGCTCCAGGCGGGCGGTTACGGCGTTCCGCAGCAGCCCCAGCCCCCGCAGCACCAGACCCAGACGATCGGGCAGGCGGGCGGCCACGGCGGCCACGGCGGTCACGGCGGCGGTGGCTCCAGCCGGCGCGGGATGCTGATCGCGGCCGTCGCGGTGGTCGGCGCGGTGGTGATCGGCATCGGCGCGGCCATCGCGTTCGGCGACAGGAACAAGCCCGAGGACAAGGGCAAGGACACCGCGAACGGCAACCAGCAGTCGGCGGCCCCGCAGGATCCGGCGAGCCCGACCCCGAGCGCGAAGCCCTCGCAGGTCCAGCTGCCGAAGGGCGAGGCGGCCGGTGCGGGCATGGTGCTGACCGGCGGCGCGAAGCTGGACAGCACGGTGCCCGGTTCCAAGAGCGCGGGCGGTCAGTACGTCGCGGGCTTCAACCAGCCCGGGGCGGCGCTCACCTGGACGGTGGAGGTGCCGGAGGCGGGCGACTACACGCTGTTCGTCAACTACGGAGTCCCCGGCAAGGACGGCAAGGCGACCCTCACGGTCAACGGGCAGACCCCGACCCAGGGGCTGAACCTGGCCAACTTCGCCAAGGCCGCCGACGGTGCCTGGGACAAGGGCTGGACGCGCACCTACGCGTGGATCACCCTCAAGAAGGGCTCGAACGCGATGAAGATCTCGTGTGAGCCCGGCAACCAGTGCGACGTGATCTTCGACCAGCTGGAGCTGGCCGCGGGCCACACCAAGCGCTGACCGCGACCCGCCGAACGCTCTCTGGCCCTGCCGCACATGCGGCGGGGCCAGAACCGTTTCCCCCGTCAGCTGCCGTTCGTCACGCGCACGGTCCGCCGCAGCTCCTCGTAGGCGCCGGGGTCGAACTCTCCCGCCACCGGGGACAGGACCGTGGCCGCCGAGAGGGCTGCCGCGCGGGTGAGTCGGTCCGGCCAGTCCAGGCCCTCCGCCAGGGCGGACAGCAGGCCGGCGACGACGGAGTCGCCGGCTCCGGTGGGGTTGCCGGACAGCGGGCGCGGCGGGGCCGCCTGCCAGGTGCCCTGGGCGGTGGCGGCCAGCAGGCCGGCCGGTCCCAGCGAGGTGACCACCGCGTGCGCGCCGCGCCGGCGGGCGTCGCGGCTGGCGGGGAGCGGGTCGCGGGAGCCGGTGAGCTCGGCCAGTTCGGCGGAGTTCGGCTTGATGATCTCGGGCCGGGCGGCGACTCCGCGGCGCAG
Source organism: Streptomyces amritsarensis (assembly GCF_001953875.1). GTDB lineage: Bacteria > Actinomycetota > Actinomycetes > Streptomycetales > Streptomycetaceae > Streptomyces > Streptomyces amritsarensis. Next base: position 53,661 of record NZ_MQUR01000034.1, on the reverse strand, counting down.
GGCCTCGCCGCTGGTGTCCAGGAGGACGGGGACCCCGGCCGCGCGGGCCGCCCGTACGAGCACCGCGTACGCGCCGACGGGCACGCCCGGCGGGAGGCTGCCGCACAGGGCCACCGCCCGCACCCCGGCGACGAGCTCCTCGTAGTGCGCGAGGAACCGCGCCCACTCCGCGGGCGTGATCAGCGGGCCCGGCTCGTTGAACTGCGTGGTGTCGCCGGTGGTTTCGTCGACGACGGCCAGGGTGCGGCGGGAGGCGCCCTCGCAGGGGAGCAGGGCGTCCACCACGCCGGGGGAGGCGGCCAGCAGGTTCCGCACGACGGAGCCGACCGGACCGCCGGCGAAGCCCGTCGCCGTGACCTTGTGGCCGAGCGCGGCCAGGACGCGGGCGACGTTGAGCCCCTTGCCGCCTGGCCGTTCGGTGACGGCGGTGACCCGGTGCGAGGCGTGCGGAAGCAGCCGCGGCACGCGGTACGTGACGTCTAGTGCGGTGTTGAGCGTCACGGTCAGGATCATGGGCACCCCCGGGTCTGTTGCTGCCGGGATCATGCCAAACCCGAGGCGGTCGGCCCAGTCCTACGGGCCGACGGCCTCGTCCTGTCCAGCCGCTTGGCCGTCAGGCGGGTGCGTGCAGGGCCGGGCTGACGACCCATTCGCCGCGCCGCATGACGCCCTTGAGGTCGAAGGCGGCGTCCAGGACGACGAGGTCCGCGTACTTGCCGGGCTCCAGCGAGCCGATCTCGTCGTACAGGCCGATCAGCTTGGCGGGGTTGGCGGAGATCGCCTGGACGACGGACTCCACGGGCAGCTTGTCGAGGGTCACCGAGCGCTTGAAGGCGGTGTCCAGGGTGAGTGTCGAGCCGGCGATGGAGCCGCCCTCGACGAGGCGGGCCACACCGCCCTTGACCTCGACCTCCAGCGGGCCGAGGTGGTAGGTCCCGTCGCCGAAGCCGGCCGCGTCCATGGCGTCGGTGATCAGTGCCACGCGGTGGGCGCCCGCGTGGTGGAAGGCCAGTTCGAGGGCGGCGGGGTGCAGGTGGGTGCCGTCGTTGATGAGCTCGACGGTGACCCGCTCGTCCTCCAGGAGGGCGGCGATCGGGCCGGGTTCGCGGTGCGCGAGGGCGGGCATCGCGTTGAAGAGGTGGGTGGCCACGGTCGCGCCCGCCTCGATGGCGGCGCGCGTCTGCTCGTAGCTGGCGTCGGTGTGCCCGATCGCGGCGATGACCCCGTGCTCGGCCAGCAGCCGTACGGAGTCCAGGCCGCCGGGCAGTTCGGTGGCCAGGGTGAACATGCGGGCGGCGCCGTGGGCCGCGTCGATGAGCTTGCGGACCTCGGCCGGGTCGGGGTCGCGGAGCAGGTCCTCCTTGTGGGCGCCCTTGCGGCAGGCGTTGATGAACGGCCCCTCGAAGTGGATGCCGGCGATCTCGCCCGCCTGCGTGAGCTCCGCCAGCAGCCCGGCCCGCCGGGCGAGTTCGTCCAGGTCGCCGGTGACGGTGGAGGCGACCAGGGTGGTGGTGCCGTGCGCGCGGTGGGTGCGCACGCCCCGCAGGACGTCCTCCGCGGTTCCGGAGGTGAACGAGGCGCCGCCGCCGCCGTGGTTGTGCATGTCGACGAAGCCGGGGACGATCCAGTGCCCGGTCAGGTCGACGATCTCGGCGCCCTCGCGGGCGCTGCCTGCGATGCGGTCGCCGTCGACGATGACCCGGCCGCCCGCCACGGTCCCGGTGGGCAGCACCACCCTGGCGCCGGAGAGAACAGTGCTGTGTGCGCTTCCGGACATCAGGCCGGTACCTCCGTGGCGAGTAGGTCCCAGGCGAGCAGCCCTGCGCCCAGGCAGCCGGCGGTGTCCCCGAGGGCCGCCGGCACGATGTGGGGGAGCCGCTGGAACGTCACGCGCTCCTCCACGGCCTTCCGTAGTGGTGTGAACAAGGTTTCCCCCGCCTCCGCGAGCCCGCCACCGATGATCAGCGTGCGCGGGTCCAGCAGGGTGATGGCGGTGACCAGCCCGTCGGCGAGGGCCCCCACGGCGGACAGCCACACCTCGCGGGCGCGCGCGTCACCGGATACGACGGCCTTGGCGCAGTCGGCGGCATCCGCCCCGGGGTCGCCGGAGGCTGCCGCCCAGGCGCGGCTGACGGCGGCGGCGGAGGCGAGGGTCTCCAGGCAGCCGCGCTGGCCGCAGCCGCAGTCGGGCCCGCCGGGGCGGACCACGATGTGCCCGATCTCGCCCGCGTACCCGTGGGCGCCGGCCTCGATGCGGCCGGCGATGCCGATGGCGCCGGCGATGCCGGTGCCGAGCGGGACGAAGAGGAAGCGGTCGGCGCCCCGGCCGGCGCCGATGCGGCCTTCCGCGAGCCCGCCCGTGCGCACGTCGTGGCCGAGGGCCACCGGGATCCCGCCGAGGCGCTCGGTGAGCAGGGCGCGCAGCGGTACGTCGCGCCAGCCGAGGTTCGCCGCGTAGACGGCGATGCCCTGGTCGGCGTCGACGATGCCGGGGACGGCGACGCCGACGGCCGAGGCGGCCCGTCCGAAGCGCTCCCGGCCGATGGCGAGGAGCTCGGCGGCGAAGTCCTGGATCGTCTCGACGACGGCGTCGGGGCCCCGCTCGCGCCCGGTGGCGCGGCGTGCCTCGTGCAGCAGGGCGCCTCCCCCGGCCGCCGCTGGGTGGTGCCCCCCTGCGGCGATGAGGGCGGCCTTCATCCCGGTGCCGCCCACATCGAGGGCGATGACGTGTTTCACGGGTTTCACAGAGACAGTCTCGCGTGCTCGGCGGGGAAAGGTCTAGTCCATTGAGGGGGATTGTTGAGTGGCCATACAAATCGGGCGCCCTGGTGGGGGGCCTGATGTGGACGAGCCGCCAAAGTGGTGTAGACCTTACGTGGATCGTACGTACAACAAGGGGTGGATCGATACCTGTGAAGGGCCGTTACCAGAGCCTGGCCGCGTCCGGCGCCGCGCTGTGCCTGACCGCCGTGACGCTGACGGGCTGCGGAGCCGTCGGCGGGCTCACCGGAGACAACGAGGTGACCCTGCGGGTCGTGGCGGCCGACTACGGGGACAATCCGCAGAACTCGTCGGCGGCCTACTGGAAGGGACTCGCCGAGGGCTTCCAGAAGGACCACCCCGGCATCAAGGTCGAGGTCGACGTCTACTCGTGGTCCGAGGTCGACGCCAAGGTCGCCGAGATGGTCAAGGCCGGCAAGGCCCCCGACATCGCCCAGATCGGCGCCTACGCCGACTACGCCGCCGCCGGCAAGCTGTACTCCACGGCCGAGCTGCTCTCGGTGAAGACCGAGGCCGACTTCCTCGCCCCGCTCGCGGACGCCGGGAAGGTCAAGCAGACGCAGTACGGCATGCCCTTCGTCTCCAGCACCCGGCTGCTCTTCTACAACGAGAAGCTGCTGGCCGACGCGGGCGTGATCGGCAAGGACGGCAAGGGCTGGCAGCCGAAGAGCTGGGCCGACCTGGAGGCCGCGGCGAAGAAGCTCAAGGGCGCGGGCGTCACCACCCCCTTCGCGCTGCCGCTGGGCCGCGAGGAGGCGCAGGCCGAGACGATGATGTGGATGCTCGCGGGCGGTGGCGGCTACACCGACAACGAAGAGGGCTACTCCATCGACTCCGCCGACAACGTCAAGTCGCTGGAGTTCCTGCGCGACAAGATGGTCGGCCAGGGGCTCACCGGGCCGGTCGAGCCGGGCAAGCTGGACCGCCAGGCCGCCTTCGAGGCCTTCACCAAGGGCGAGGTCGGCATGCTCAACGGCCACCCGACGCTGATGAAGCAGGCCGAGGCCAAGGGCGTCAAGTACGGCATGGTGCCGCTGCCGGCGTCCGACGGCTCCCCGCAGCCGGCGATGGGCGTCGCGGACTGGGTCATGGCCTTCAAGAACGGCCACCGCGAGCAGTCCGGCAAGTTCCTGGACTACCTGTACCAGCCCAAGAACGTGACGGCCTTCACCGACAAGTACGACCTGCTGCCCGCCACCACCAGCGGCTTCCAGGCCAAGCAGGCCACCACGAACGGCTCCGCGGCGCAGCTGAAGCCCTTCCTGGCGGCGCTGCCCAGCTCGCGGCTCTACCCGGTCGGCAAGAAGTCCTGGGCGGGCGTCAGCGAGGACATCAAGCAGAAGATCGGCACGGCCGTCCAGCCCGGCGGGCAGCCCGCCAAGGTGCTGGAGGAGATCGCCACCGCCGCGCGCGCGGCGGACAAGGGCTGACACGGCTGACCCGGGGGACGCCGCCGCCTGTCGGAGGGCGGCGTTAATCTGGCGGTATGACGGACGAGGGGCAGCTGACGGCCACGGAGGCCGCGGTGCTCGCGTACGAGGGACGCACCTGGCCGGGGCCCGGAGCCAAGGAACGGGCCATACGGGAAGGACTGGGGATGACCCCCGTCCGCTACTACCAGCTGCTCAACGCCCTCATGGACGACCCGCGGGCGCTGGCCCACGCCCCGGGCACCGTCAACCGGCTGCGCAGGATCCGCGAGGCCCAGCGAGCCCGGCGATAGCCGTAGCCGTCGACCCGCCGGGCCGTTAGGGTCGTGCGTATGGGGAGCCATCCGCACGACCTGCCGATGCCCGTCACCGCAGCCGGACGCGAGGGACTCGAAGCCCTGCTCCGCGCACCCCGCCGGTCCGTGGTCGCCCTGGACTTCGACGGCACCCTCGCCGACATCGTCCCGGACCCGGACCAGGCCCGGGCACATCCCGAAGCCGTACCCGCGCTCTCGGCGCTCGCCCCCGAGGTGGACTCGGTGGCGGTGGTCACCGGCCGGCCCGCGGGCGTCGCGGTCCGCTACGGCGGCTTCGCCGGGGTGCCGGGACTGGAACACCTCGTCGTCCTCGGCCACTACGGCGCCGAACGCTGGGACGCCGTGACCGGCATAGTCCACGCCCCGGCCGAGCACCCGGGGGTGGCGGCCGTACGGGCCGAGCTGCCCGGGTTCCTGGACTCCATCGGGGCCTGGCGCGGCACCTGGATCGAGGAGAAGGGCCGGGCGCTCGCCGTCCACACCCGGCGGGCCGAGGACCCGGCGGCGGCCTTCGCGGCCCTGCGCGAACCCCTCACCGAGCTGGCCGCCCGGCACGGGCTGATGGTCGAACCGGGGCGGGCCGTGCTGGAGCTGCGGCCCCCCGGCATGGACAAGGGCGTGGCCCTGACGGAGTTCCTCGCGGAGCGGGACGCGCAGACCGTGCTGTACGCCGGGGACGACCTGGGCGACCTCGCCGCGTACTCGGCCGTCGAGAAGCGCAGGGCCGACGGGCTGCCGGGGCTGCTGGTGTGCAGCGGCTCGGCCGAAGTCCCCGAGCTCGCCGCCCGCGCCGACCTGGTCCTCCCCGGCCCGGGCTCCGTGGCCGCCTTCCTGGCGGCCCTGGCCGCGGCCCTGCGGGGCTGAACACGCCTGCGAGGTCCGGGGCGGCGCCCCGGCAGCGGATCAGGCCAGGGCGGCGAGCTGGGCCTCGAACCAGGCCGTCGGCGGGAGGGCCGTCGCGGCCGCCGCCAGGCGCTTGGTGCGTTCCGCGCGCTCCTCGTCCGGCATGGACAGCGCCGCGTGCAACGCCTCCGCCGTCGCCGACACGTCGTACGGGTTCACCGTCAGCGCGTCCTCGCGGAGCTGTTCGTAGGCCCCCGCACCCGTGGACAGCACCACCGCGCAGCCGGCCTCCGACACCACCGGGATCTCCTTCGCCACCAGGTTCATCCCGTCCCGCACCGGGTTCACCAGAGCCACGTCCGCCATCCGGTAGACCGCCAGCGACCGGGCGAAGTCGTCCTTCACCGACACCAGCACCGGCTGCCAGTCCTGCGTGCCGAACTCCGCGTTGATCTGCGCGGCCAGCTCCGAGACCGCCGCCGTGTAGTCCCGGTACACCTTCAGGTCCTGCCGCGACGGGTACGCCGAGGCCAGGTGGACCACGCGGCCGCGCCACTCGGGGTGGACCGTCAGCAGCTCCCGGTAGGCCAGCAGGCCGCGCAGGATGTTCTTCGACAGCTCCGTCCGGTCCACGCGGGCGATCGTCCTGCGGCCCGCGACCTCCGCCCGCAGCTCCGCCAGCTTCTCGTCCACCTCCGGCCGGTGCGCGAGCGCCCGCAACTCGTCGCCGTCCACGCCCAGCGGGAACACGGCCACGCGCCGTGCGTCGTCCGGCTGCGCGGCGGCCGCGAAGGCGTCGGCCCAGGCCCGGGTGTGGAAGCCCACGACATCGGCGCCGAGCATCCCCCACATCAGCCGGCTGTGGATGTCGTCGGGCAGCATGTCCAGGAACACCCGCGCCGCCCACGGCGTGTGCGTGAAGTGCGCGATCCGCAGGTCCGGCCGCAGCTCCCGCAACTGCCCCGGCACCAGCGCCAGGTGGTAGTCCTGCACCAGCACGCGGGCCCCCGGCCCCGCCTCCTCGGCGAGGGCGCGCGCGAAGGCCTCGTTGTACGCGACGTACGAGGCCCAGCGGCGCCGGAACTCCGCGTCGAAGACCGGCTCGCGCGGCACGTCGTACAGGTGGTGGTGGGTGAACCACAGCACGGAGTTCGCGATGCCGTTGTACGCGTCGTGATACATCGTGGGATCGATGTCCAGCATCCGGACGCCCGGCTCGGAGACGTCCCGGCGGACCGCCTCCCGGTCCGCGTCCGACAGGGCCGCGCAGATCCACAGCGCCCCCGGCTGCCTCGCGAGGGCCGCCGAGAGTCCGGAGACGAGACCGCCCCCGCCGCGCCGGGCGCTGAGCGTCCCGTCGTCGCGGAGGTCGTAGGAGAGCGGGCCGCGGTTCGCGGCGACGAGTACCTGAGAAGCCATGCGGCGAACCTAGCCCGGCCCGCGCTCGCTCAAACGTATGGACACGTCACGCCACGCGGCGCCGCCCGTACTCCTCCACGTCCAGCATCGGCGGCCGCTCCTCGGTGTCCACGGCGTACGTGTGCGGCACGAAGCCCTCCGGGCCCCGCTCGAACTGCGTCAGCTCCGGCCGTACGAGGTGCCCGCGCGAGAGCCGTACCTGGGCCGTGCGGTAGATCGCCGCGGCCATCCGGCCCAGCGCCTGCCCGCCCTGGTGGCGGTGGAGGCGCACGCCCACGTCCACCTGCGCCAGCGCGTCCAGCCCGACCGTGTGCAGCGCGTCCACCAGCAGGCCCAGCTCGACGCCGTAGCCCACGGGGAACGGCAGCCGCTCCAGCAGGGAGCGGCGCACGGCGTACTCGCCGCCCAGCGGCTGGACGAAGCCGGCCAGCTGCGGCCAGTGCAGGTTCAGCAGCGGGCGGGCGACCAGCTCGGTGACCCGGCCGCCCTGGCCGGGGGGCCTGCCGGAGGCGAGCCCGTCGAATTCCGTGCCCAGCGGCCGGTCGTACATCGCCTTGACGAACTGCACGCCCGGGTCGGTCAGCAGCGGGCCCACGATCCCGTGGACGAAGGAGGCGGAGAAGTCGCGCAGGTCGGCGTCGACGAAGCAGACGATGTCGCCGGTGGTGGCCAGCAGCGAGCGCCACAGCACCTCGCCCTTGCCGGGCAGCGCCGGGATCCTCGGCAGGATCTCGTCGCGGTGCACCACCCGGGCGCCCGCCTTCGCCGCGACCTCGGCGGTCCGGTCGGCCGAGCCCGAGTCGACCACGACCAGCTCGTCCACGAACGGGACCGGCAGTCCCTCGATCAGCTCACGCCGGATGACCTCCACGATCGCGCCGACCGTGGCCTCCTCGTCCAGCGCGGGCAGCACCACGCTGACCGTGGTCCCGGCCGCCCGTTTGAGGTCGAGCAGCTGGTCGAGCGGTCGGTCGGCGGCGGACCAGGAGCGGTCGGCCAGCCAGCGCTCCACCTCTTCCAGCACCCTCAGCACTCCCTGCTCGTCGGCGTTATCGGCCGTTATGTGATCCATCTCGCGGTTCGGACGGCTGTCTCAACCGCCCGTCCCTTCGGTTACAGTCTTGAACAACGCGAAGGACCACCGCATGCCGGGGTCCCCCGCGTACAAACGCACCGGCGCGCCACAGAGCGCGTGTGCCGGTGCCATACCGCTCATCCAGAGGGGCAGAGGGACACGGCCCGTTGAAGCCCCGGCAACCCTCCAGTCGGTTCTCGCGATCGCGCAGCAGCGCTCGTCAGCGAGGTCCCCGGCTAGGGAAGGTGCCAATTCCGTCTCATGGCGAAATGCGCCATGGGGAAGATGAGGAGAAAGGGCCTCGCCATCATGGCTGCACAGACTGTCGCCACCTCTGTCGATCTCGGACCTGCCACGGGCCTTTCCTGTCGCGAGTGCGGTACCCGCTTCGAGCTCGGTCCCATCTTCGCGTGCGCCGAGTGCTTCGGACCTCTGGAAGTCGCCTACGAGCTGCCCACCGGTGACCCGGAGGCCCTGCGCGCCGCGATCGAGGCCGGCCCGAACAACATCTGGCGCTACGCGCCGCTGCTGCCCGTCCCCGCGGACGTGGCGTCCAAGCCGAGCCTGAACCCGGGCTTCACCAAGCTCGTCGACGCGGCCAACCTGGCCAAGGAGCTGGGCGTCACCGGCAAGCTGTACGTCAAGGACGACTCCGGCAACCCGACGCACTCCTTCAAGGACCGTGTCGTGGCCATCGCCGTCGAGGCCGCCCGCGCCTTCGGCTTCACCACCCTGTCGTGCTCCTCGACCGGCAACCTGGCCGGCGCCGTCGGCGCCGCGGCGGCCCGGGCCGGCTTCCGCTCCTGCGTGTTCATCCCGCACGATCTGGAGCAGGGCAAGGTCGTCATGGCCGGTGTGTACGGCGGCGACCTGGTCGGCATCGAGGGCAACTACGACGACGTCAACCGCTTCTGCTCCGAGCTCATCGGCGACCCGCTGGGCGAGGGCTGGGGCTTCGTCAACGTCAACCTGCGCCCGTACTACGGCGAGGGCTCCAAGACCCTGGCGTACGAGATCTGCGAGCAGCTCGGCTGGCAGCTGCCCGACCAGATCGTCATCCCGATCGCGTCCGGCTCGCAGCTCACGAAGATCGACAAGGGCCTGCAGGAGCTCATCAGGCTCGGCCTCGTCGAGGACAAGCCGTACAAGATCTTCGGTGCCCAGGCCGAGGGCTGCTCCCCGGTGTCGACCGCCTTCAAGGCCGGCCACGACGTGGTCCGCCCGCAGAAGCCGAACACCATCGCCAAGTCCCTCGCGATCGGCAACCCGGCCGACGGGCCGTACGTCCTGGACATCGCGCGCCGCACCGGCGGTTTCGTGGAGGACGTCAACGACGAGCAGGTCGTCGAGGCCATCAAGATCCTCGCGCAGACCGAGGGCATCTTCGCCGAGACCGCGGGCGGTGTGACCGTCGGCGTGACGAAGAAGCTCATCGAGAACGGGCAGCTCGACCCGGCGCTGACCACCGTCGTCCTCAACACCGGCGACGGCCTCAAGACCCTGGAGGCGGTGGCCGCGGACAGCGGGCAGACCGCCACCATCCGCCCCAGCCTGGACGCGTTCCGCGCCGCCGGCCTGGCCTGACCTCCCTCCACGAACTACCGGAAAGGCAGTAGCGCCATGAGCGTCAACGTCCGCATCCCCACCATCCTGCGCACCTACACCGGCGGTCAGGCCGAGGTCCCGGCCGAGGGCGCGACCCTCGCCGAGGTCATCGAGTCCCTGGAGAAGAACCACCCGGGCATCGCCGCGCGCGTCCTGGACGACCAGGGCAAGCTCCGCCGCTTCGTGAACGTCTACGTCAACGACGACGACGTGCGCTTCGAGGGCGGGCTGGCGGCGGTGACGCCGGACGGCGCCGGCGTCTCGATCATCCCGGCCGTCGCGGGCGGCTGCTGACCCACCCGGTAAACCGAAATTACCCCCTCCGCTATAAGTGGAGGGGGTAATTCTGCTTGATTGGGCGGGGTAGAGTTGGGGAAGTCCCCTCCGCTGGACTTGCCCGCCGCATATGAACGGGTCGCGTGAGGGTCGACATCGGGTCAATGTGCAGGTGCGGTATGGGGCTTTGGCGAAATTTGCCAGGCCCGAGTTGCCCTGGAATATGCCAAATTTTCACTCTATTTCAATGTTTCTCGGTGTCCAGATTTCTCGTCGGATTGACCTGTTGCAGACAGCACTCGCGCAGATACATTCAGCCTCGGTCGAAGCGTTCCGACGCAAGTTCTGACCCGGGAACGCGAAGTGCGTTCCCGCGCAAGGGCCAGTAATAGGGGAGTTAGGCATGGCTCAGGGCACCGTCAAGTGGTTCAACGCGGAGAAGGGCTACGGCTTCATCGCGGTCGACGGTGGTGCGGATGTGTTCGTCCACTACAGCGCCATCCAGATGGACGGGTACCGCACCCTTGAAGAGGGTCAGCGGGTCGAGTTCGAGATCTCGCAGGGCCAGAAGGGTCCGCAGGCGGACATGGTCAAGCTCGCGCTCGGCTAGTCCCGGAGCATCGACCACCGACGCTCGGTCTTCCGTCGAAGACCCGGAAGACCTACGAGGGGCCCACATCCCGGACACGGGATGTGGGCCCCTCGCGTGTGCGCCGCCGTGTGCCTGCGTTCTCCCTGGAGCCGCTTGCGCCCACCCGTCACCCGACCGCCACCCCTCGTCGAGGCTTCTTCGAAGCCGCTTGCACTCTCGGGGGTCGAGTGCTAATCATTGGCGTTAGCACTCTACGAGTGAGAGTGCTACTGAAACGAGGACCGGGTCGGTGAGGCCCGCAGGGTCCGGTGGGAAGGAACCGCCGGGCACGCAGGCCGTCCGTCGCGGGCGCGGGCGCGGTCCTGGGAGCAATCCACCGCTGTCCGGGAGGACCACTTCAGATGGCCAAGATCATTGCGTTCGACGAGGAGGCCCGCCGCGGCCTCGAGCGTGGGATGAACCAGCTCGCCGACGCCGTCAAGGTCACCCTTGGCCCCAAGGGTCGCAACGTCGTCCTTGAGAAGAAGTGGGGCGCCCCCACGATCACCAACGATGGTGTCTCCATCGCCAAGGAGATCGAGCTCGAGGACCCGTACGAGAAGATCGGCGCCGAGCTGGTCAAGGAAGTCGCCAAGAAGACGGACGACGTCGCCGGCGACGGTACGACCACCGCCACGGTCCTGGCCCAGGCGCTCGTCCGCGAGGGCCTGCGCAACGTGGCCGCCGGTGCCAACCCGATGGCCCTCAAGCGTGGTATCGAGAAGGCCGTCGAGGCCGTCTCCGCCGCCCTGCTCGCCCAGGCCAAGGATGTCGAGACCAAGGAGCAGATCGCTTCGACGGCCTCCATCTCCGCCGCCGACACCCAGATCGGCGAGCTCATCGCCGAGGCCATGGACAAGGTCGGCAAGGAAGGCGTCATCACCGTCGAGGAGTCCCAGACCTTCGGTCTGGAGCTGGAGCTCACCGAGGGCATGCGCTTCGACAAGGGCTACATCTCGGCGTACTTCGCCACCGACATGGAGCGTATGGAGTCGGCCCTCGACGACCCGTACATCCTGATCGTCAACTCCAAGATCGGCTCGGTCAAGGACCTGCTGCCGCTCCTGGAGAAGGTCATGCAGTCCGGCAAGCCGCTGCTGATCATCGCCGAGGACGTCGAGGGCGAGGCCCTGTCGACCCTGGTCGTCAACAAGATCCGCGGCACCTTCAAGTCCGTCGCCGTCAAGGCCCCGGGCTTCGGCGACCGCCGCAAGGCCATGCTCGGTGACATCGCCATCCTCACGGGCGGCACGGTCATCTCCGAGGAGGTCGGCCTCAAGCTGGAGAACGCCGGTCTCGACCTGCTCGGCCGCGCCCGCAAGGTCGTCATCACCAAGGACGAGACCACCATCGTCGACGGTGCCGGTGACAGCGACCAGGTCGCCGGTCGCGTGAACCAGATCCGCGCCGAGATCGAGAACTCCGACTCGGACTACGACCGCGAGAAGCTCCAGGAGCGCCTCGCGAAGCTGGCCGGCGGCGTGGCCGTCATCAAGGCCGGTGCCGCGACCGAGGTCGAGCTCAAGGAGCGCAAGCACCGCATCGAGGACGCCGTTCGCAACGCGAAGGCGGCCGTCGAGGAGGGCATCGTCGCCGGTGGTGGCGTGGCCCTGCTGCAGGCCTCCGCGGTCTTCGAGAAGCTGGAGCTCGAGGGTGACGAGGCGACCGGCGCCAACGCCGTGAAGCTCGCCCTGGAGGCCCCGCTGAAGCAGATCGCCGTCAACGGTGGTCTCGAGGGCGGCGTCGTCGTCGAGAAGGTGCGCAACCTTCCGATCGGTCACGGCCTGAACGCCGCGTCCGGCGAGTACGTCGACATGATCGCCGAGGGCATCATCGACCCGGCGAAGGTCACGCGCTCCGCGCTGCAGAACGCCGCGTCGATCGCCGCGCTGTTCCTGACCACCGAGGCCGTCATCGCCGACAAGCCGGAGAAGGCCTCGGCCGCTCCGGGCGGCATGCCGGGCGGTGACATGGACTTCTGATCGGCCCGCTGGTCGATCGGCTGTTCTCGAACGAGGGCGGCACCCCGACGGGGGTGCCGCCCTCGGGCGTTCCGGGGCCGGGACGGTCAGAACGCGGTGTCGAGGGCGAAGTCGAACGGTGCGGGGATGCGCAGCGGCTCGCCGAAGGACACCGTCGTACGGGCGCGGTACCCGTGGGGCGACGGGTCGTGGAAACAGGTGATCTCCGAGTCCTGCATGTCGACCACCAGGTGGATCGGGACGAGGCGCGCTCCGCCTCCGGGAAACGGAAGAGGAACCCCGATCGGGCGGTGAAAACCGCTGGCCGCAGCGGGTGGGGGCGTGTGAACGTACGGCCATGGGGAACTCCGTCGCTCATCGCGTGCTGCGCACCGCCGATCCCGCCGAGGCGTACGCGAAGGCGCGCCATCCGTCCGTACCGCCTCCCCGGCGTGACGGGCAGGGATGAGGACGGGGTGGGGAGTTCTCGGGCCTATCCCGTGTTCCGGACCGATGACCTCGGGGAGGCCCATCGCAGGGCCCGGATGCTGTGCGGGCGGATGAGGCCCCTCGAACCGGAGATGTGGCTGTGCGCGCGGACGGAGACCGTCGCCGAGGCCCGCGGGATGGCGGCGCTGCTGCCGGCCGGCATGTTCGATCCGTCGGACTACTGGGCGGCCGCGGACACCTGGTACCTGGGTGCCGAACTGCCCCGTGACGACCGGGAGCTGGCAGCGGCGCTGCCGCTCACCGTCGACGCGTACGCGGCTCCCGGCCCGGTGGAAGCGGGGTTCCTGCGGGCGCTGCGCGGCGGGGCGGCCACGATGCTGTGGCGGGGAGCCTGGCCGGACGTCCCCGGGATACCGTCCTCGTCGGCCGACCCGACGAACCAGCGGGTGGAACTCGACCTCAACGAGGAGCATCCCGACGGGCGGCACACCGTCTACGTGCACTTCGCGGCCGCCGACGACGAGGGCGCCGCCCATCTCGCGGCCTTCATCGGCGGGGCGGTGCTCGGTCCCGTGCAGGTGGGCCGGTGAGAGAGGCGGGCGGGCACGGCCCGGCTGCCCGGGTCGGCATAGGCTGGGCGCATGGCTGACCTCTTCGTCAAGATCTGCGGGCTCAGGACCGCGCCGGACGTCGACGCCGCGGTGGCGGCCGGGGCCGATGCCGTCGGGTTCGTGTTCGCGCCCGGCAGCCCCCGTACGGTCGACGCCGCCGGCGCGCGCGAGCTGGCGGCCCGGGTGCCGGACACCGTGCTGACCGTCGGGGTCTTCCGCGGGCAGTCCGTCGAGGAGGTGCGCCGCCTCGCCGAGGAGAGCGGCGTGCGCGGTGTGCAGCTGCACGGCGAGGAGGGCCCCGAGGACTTCGCGGCGCTGCGCGCCGAGGGCCGCACCCTGCTGCGGGCCACCTCCGGGCGCGTGGAGCGCTGCGGTGACTACGGCGAGGACCTGCTGCTGCTCGACGCCCCCGACCCGGGCTCCGGCCGGCCGTGGAACTGGGGGTCGGCGGACTTCACCGCGCCCGAGGGCCGGTGGCTGCTGGCCGGCGGGCTCAACCCGGGCAACGTGCGCGAGGCGCTCGCGGCCACCGGGGCGTGGGGTGTGGACGTGTCCAGCGGTGTGGAGCGGGAGCGCGGGGTGAAGTCGCCGGACCTGATCCGCGCCTTCGTCGAGGCGGCCCGGGCCCGGACCTGATCCGCCGGACACCCCCTGGGTCGGTGCGCGGCCGCGGCAACACCGCAGGTGTTGCCGCCGTCGACGCCCTCGGCGGGCGGTGCATGGGATGCGGCGGACGGGGCACCCGGGCGGTGGAGGACGGTTCGTCGTTCAGGAGGTGGAAGCCGTGCGCCGTAGGAAGGTGCTGAACTCCTTTCCCGCCGGTGATCCTTACGGCAGTCGGCCGGCCGAGGAGTACGCGGCCAGGTGCCGCGAGCGGGGCCTGCGGGCGACCGTCGTGATGGACCTCGACCGGGACGCCTTCCTCGTCGTGGCCCTCGACGCGGACGCGCCGCAGCGGGCGGCGTGACGCCCTGCGTCAGGCGGCCGCGCGCCAGACCGTCATGTCGGCCCTGACCCAACTGGGCTGCTTCGACTGGCCCGGCGCCGACTTGATGCCGATGACGAACAGCGCGATGTCACCGGAGGGGTGCTTCATGCACACCTCGCTGCCGACCGCCAGGACGTGCAGCGTCAGCTTGTTCTGCCGGGCGAAGGCGAGCTTCTCGCGGCACGTTTCGAGGTTGCCGGTGCCCGCCTTCTCGGGCAGGGAGAAGACGACCGCGTCGCTCTTCATCGTGCAGCCGCTGGCCAGCCCGCACTCCATGCGGATGTCCCCCGAGCGGTCGCCGTCGTCGTGCTGGACGGGCTCCTTGATGCTGATCGAGTTGTTCTCGTTCAGCTCCAGCCCCGGGTACGGGACGGGCCTGGGCGGCTGGACCGCGCTCGGTGTCGGTGTCGGGGTGGGTGTGGGGGCTGACCCGGTCGTCGGCGTCGGGCCGGACGACCGGGCCGCGGCCGTCTCGCGTTCGGTCGCCCCGTCCGCCCCCTCCATGAGCTTCCAGCCCAGGCCCCCCAGCGTCAGCGCGGCCGTCACCGCCGCCACGGTGGCGACCCGGGCGGTCCGCCGCCGTCCGGGCTCGGCGGCGGCCGCTGCCGACGCGGCCGGCGTCGCGGACGACGCGGCCGCGGCTCCCGCCGGGGCGGCCGTCGCGTGCGCTTCCCCGCCGGGGGCCGCGTCCCCCGGCGGTGTGCCCTGCGGCGTCGTGCCGCCCGGGGGCGCGTCCTCCTGCGTCGTGCCCGACGCGGCGGGTCGTGCGACCGGAGTCGGTATCTCCTCCTCCAGGCCGGACACCTCCCGCCAGACGGCCGGTCCGCCGCCCGCGGCGGCCTCCTCGCCGAGGTACTCGAGGCACCACGCGAGGATCTCCGCCGGGGTGGCCCGCTCCTCCGGTTCGGTGGCCAGGCACAGCGCGAACAGCGGACGCAGCGGCTCGGGCAGTCGGGTCAGGTCGGGCTTGGAGTGCACGATCCGGAACAGCACGGTCATGGACGGCCCGTCCCCGTACAGCGGCTTGCCCAGCGCCGCGAACGCCGCGGTCTGACCCAGCGCGAAGACGTCGGTGGCCGGGGTGGTCTCGCCCGCCAGCCCCTGCTCGGGAGCCATGTACTGGGGCGTGCCGATGGTGTTGCCCGTGGCGGTGGCCGTCAGGCCGGAGGCCTGCGAGATGCCGAAGTCGATGACGCGGGGCCCGTCGGCGGCCAGCAGCACGTTCGACGGCTTCAGGTCGCGGTGGACGATGCCCGCGCCGTGGACGGCCACGAGGGCCTCGGCCACGCCGGCCACCAGCCACACCACCGCCGCGTCGGGCAGCGGCCCGCGCCGGGCGACGGCCTCCGACAGCGAGGGGCCGGGCACGTAGACGGTGGCCAGCCACGGCGGCGTCGCCTCCGCGTCGGCGTCGATCAGCTCGGCCGTGTACGCGCCCCGGACCCGCCGGGCGGCCTCCACCTCCCGGCGGAAGCGCCGCCGGAAGGTCGCGTCCTCGGCCAGTTCGGGATGCACCACCTTGATCGCGACGGGGCGGCCGCCCGGGGTGTGCGACAGGTACACGCGGCCCATGCCCCCGGACCCGAGCCGGGCGGCGAGGCGGTAGCCGCCCACGGTCCGTGGATCGTCAGCCCGCAGCGGCTGGAACACCTCGGTCGCGCTGTTCATCGGTCTCCCCCCGATCCCCCCGTGACCAACCGGTGAGTTGATCCACGTAACCCTAAGCGCCGGGCGGTGACGGGGTGCTGCCGGGGAGCGGGCGAGGCCGGGGCGGACCGGGCCGGGCGGCGCCGGTCAGCCGGCCGTCTCGAAGGAGGACACGCCGCCGTCCTCCTGGACGGACTCCACCCCCGGGATGACGTGCAGGGCCGCGACCTGGCCGGGGCTCAGTCGGGCGGAGAAGCCGTGCAGGGCGGTGCGGTAGACGTAGTCCGGGGAGGCCCCGACCATCCGGGCCACCGCCGCCGGATCGACGTCCTGGTGCACGGTGACGATGTACGGGGCTTCGTCGCCGACGGCCGCACGGGCCACGGGCGCGGCCACGGCGGCGGTGGCCGCGGCCGCGGCCGTGGCAGTGGCGACGGGGAGGGCGGTGGCGGCGGCCAGCGCGGCGGCGGCCGCGACCACGGGCAGGGCTCGGCCCGCTCGGCTCAGGAGGATGCGCATGGGGGGAGGCCATCACGCGCCGCGGTGCGGGTCAACGACGTCCGGGGGTGTGGCGGGCGCACGGGCGGCGCACCGGCCGTGCGCCCCCCGGGCCGGTGGCGGCCCGTACGGGTGATGTGGCGATCCAGCCGGGTCGGCCGCCGGCCGTGGGGGCTCCGGGTACGCCGGTGGGGGTCGGCCGCCGGCCGTGGGGTCCCGGGGTGCTCCGGTGACGGCGCGACGGGGTCCCCCCTCGTGCCGTCGCCGCGCCTGTCTCGGCGCCCCGGCCCGGCCAGGGGCGGCCGCTCGCCGCCGGCAGCTTTGACGACCTGCCCGCGCGGTCACCCGTACGGGTGGATCTTCCCGGATCTTTCCCGGCGGCCGGCCTTCCCGTGCGGCCCGCGTTCGCCCACGGAACCGCCGGAGGATGACCCTTTCTGCACCGTGCGCGCCGGGCCCTCCCGGGGCGAGTCCGGCGCTGGGCCAGGCGGAGGGCGGGCGGCTCAAGTCCTCCGAGGGGCGAGCCCGATGTACGGGAGGGCCGCGTCCCGGGCGTCGTCCGCCCGGTGGAAGCGGCTCCCCCCACGTCGATCCACACGCACTTCAGGGAGTTCTCTCGATGCGTCTGCTCGCCGCACGCCTGACCACGGCCGCCGTGCTCACGTTGACTTCCGTGGCGGCCGGTACGGCCTCCGCCGCCGGACCGGAGCCGACCCCGGCGCCGCTGATCACCTCCACGAACGCCATCGCCGGCAGCTACATCGTCACCCTCGCCAAGTCCGTCGATCCCGCGAAGGTCGCGGAGTCCGTGGGGGTGACGGCGAAGTTCACGTACGAGACGGCGCTGAACGGCTTCGCCGCACCCCTCACCGACAAGCAGCTGAAGATGGTGCGGCACACCCGCGGCGTGCTGTCCGTGGCGCAGGACGGGCAGGTGACCGGGCCGCCGGCGCCGCCGAGCGGCATCACCACCAAGGCGCCGTCGAACTCCTGGGGCCTGGACCGCATCGACCAGAGGTTCCTGCCGCTCGACAACCAGTTCAGCCCCAACACCAACGGCCAGGGCGTGACCGCGTACATCCTCGACAGTGGGATCGACTACCGCCACCCGGAGTTCGGCGGCCGGGCGCGTCCCGGCTTCGACGCCATCGGGGACGGCCGCAACGGCCAGGACTGCCACGGCCACGGCACGCACGTCGCGGGCACGGTCGGCGGCACGAGCGTCGGCGTGGCGCACAAGGTGAACCTCGTCAGCGTCCGCGTCCTCGGATGCGACAACAGGGGTTCCTGGTCGGGGATCATCGCGGGCCTGGACTGGGTGGCCGCGCACGCCCAGCAGCCGGCCGTCCTGAACGGCTCCCTGGGCGGGGACCGCTTCGAGCCGGTCAACACTGCCACCGCCGCTCTGTTCGACCGGGGCGTCCTGCCGATCGTCGCGGCCGGCAACGACAACCGGGACGCCCGCTTCGTCTCACCGGCCTCCACCCCCAACGCGGTGACGGTCGGCGCCACCAACCGCTTCGACCAGGAGACCGACTTCTCCAACTGGGGCGAGCTCCTCGACCTCTACGCCCCCGGCCAGGACATCATCTCCGCGCGGATCGGCGGCGGCACGGTGTCCCTGAACGGCACCTCCATGGCCGCCCCGCACGTCACCGGCGTGGCTGCCCTCTACAAGGCCGCGCACCCCAACGCCAGTCCGGCCGAGGTGGCGAACTTCCTGAAGAACGAGGCCACCGAGGACGTCATCCAGAACCTCAGCGACAACGGCCCCGACAAGCTGCTGTTCACCAACGGCCTCTGACCCGGCACCGTCCAGGGCGCGCGGCGACCGCCGCGCGCCCTTGCTCGCTTTCTGTGGCCCTGGGGTCGGGTCACAGGCTGGTGACGAACGCCTTCCAGGCGAACCCGCGGAAGGTGAGGTGAGGGCCGTCCGGCACCTTCGAGTCCCGGACGGGCACGAGGTCGGGGTGCCCGTCCGCGACCTCGACGCAGTCGCCGCCGTCCCCACCGCTGTAGGTGGACTTGCGCCAGGTGGCCATCTCCAGGCAGTTGCCGCCGTCCCCGGCGCTGTAGCTCGATTTGTGCCAGGTGGCCGCTGCGAGGTCGTACTCAGGCGTGCTCATCATGGTCGTAATCCTCCGCCACGGACTCGATCAGGGCCAGTGATTCCCGGGGTGGTAGCGAGCTGGCCGTCAGCAGATCGTAGGTCAGCGTGCGCTGGTTGACGGTGGCTGGATCGTCCAGCAGCAGTCCCGTCTCCAGGCCTTCGACGTAGACCAGAGGTGGCGCGTCATCGAAGGCCATCAGCCTGAGTGGGCCGCCCAGGACGGGATGCGCCCCGGCCGTGAAGGGGATTACCTGGAGGATGATCCGGTGTGACCGCGCCAGGGCCGCGAGATGACGGAGCGCGTCCGCCATCACCTGTCGGCTGCCGACCTCACGGCGAAGAACTGCCTCGTCAAGGACGGTCCACAACAGTGGGGTTGTTGGATCCTCCAGTAGGGCGGCGCGAGCCATTCGGTTCGTGACCAGCTCGTCGATGGTCCCTTCGGTGGCCGTTGGCTGGTACGCCCGGAAGACGGCGCGCGCGTACGGTTCGGTCTGGAGCAGCCCCGGGATGATCAGGGGCGCGTACTCGCGGATGGCCTTAGCAAGAGCCTCCGCTTCGGCCGCGGCGGCGAAGTGGTCGGGGTATTTGGACTTGGCCGCCGCGCCGCAGTTGCGGGCGAAGAAGCCGTTCGCGTCGAGGATGTCGTCGATCTGGCGGGCGAATTCGATGTGCATCCGCCGGGTGCCCGCTTCGAGTTGGCCGATGAACGAGCCGCTCACGAAAAGCGGTTCGCCCAACTCGGCCTGGCTCATCCCCGCCCGCTCGCGCGCCACGCGCAGTTCGGCGCCGAGCAGGGCGCGGGGTGAGGAGGAGGGATCGAGGTTCTTACCTGCCATGGCAACTCCCGGGCCAACAGGTGGGGTTGTTCTCGGTGCTTCCTTGAAAGGCTAGCCAGCCCGTCGCCACGCTGTGTGCAGAACGAGACCACTCAGCGTAGAAAGGCGCAGTACATGGTGCTCACGCCCACGGAACGGATCCAGGCGGCCGAAGAGGCCGTACGGGAACTGAAGGAGGCCCTCGACGGGGTCGGCGTCGTCTTTCCCTCCCTGGGCGTGGAACGGGTCTCGGCGGCCGGTACGTACGGGCTGCCGCTGGTCGACCTGGGCCGCTGCAACCTGGACACCGCGCTCCGGCTGGCCGCCGTGCTCCACGAGCGGGCCCACCCGTGAGCGAATGCGACCGGGACGGGGAGCGGGCTCGGTGCGAGGCCGCCCTGGAGGGCTTCTTCGAGGTGGCGCAGAGCTGGGAGTTCGAGCTGGCCTGGAAGCTGTGCTGGCTGGAGAAGGACTTCGCCGACGCCGGGTGGAGGGGCGGGCCGCCGGACCCCTCGCCGCCGGGACGGCAGCGGTTCACGCCGGCCCAGGGCGGTGAGGGCGATCCGCGCCACGACGCGGTCCGGGACGAGTGCGGGCTGCTGACGTCCGGGCCGCACGCCGAAAGCCGGGGCGACCGGGGCGCACCGTACTCGGTGGAGAACCTGGCCCGCCTTCTGCGGGCGGCCGGCGGAGCCGACGGTGCCGGAGCCTGAGGGGCCGCAGGACGACCCACCGCCCCGCCGCTGACCTGCGGCGGCGCTTCGTGGAGCTGATGGACGAGGGGGTCTACGACGACCTGCGCGACCCGGAGGTGACGCGGGGTGCGTGGCGGTGACCACCTGGGTCGCAGGCGGAAGCCTGGTGCTCAGTCCGCGACGAAGGGGGCCTACCCGACCGGGACCTCGCTCACTTCGAGGTCCGAGAAGAGCAGGGTCGGATCGTGCGCGTCGGTCTCGATGTGCACCTCGTGGAAGTCGATGCCGACGGCCTTCGACCAGCGGCGGGCGGCCTCCGACCCGGGGCGGAGTTCGGCCCCGTACATCTCGTGGTACTTCGCCCCCACACATAGCCGCCGAGGTCGGGATCGGCGGTTTCGCGGTCGAGGATCGGGCCCTGGGGGCGTCCCATACGTAGATGACGACCTCGTAGTCGCGCATGTAGGTGGTGTACCCGTGGTGCACGACCAGGTGCTCGACGGTCTCGTTCAGAGTCTGTTGGAGTGCTGCGGTGTCCATGCGGTCCTTCTACGGGGTGGCGTCGGTGCGCAGGCGGGCGTGGAGGTGTTCGTCGTGCCAGCCGTCCGCGTGGAGGAGGGCGCCGCGCATGGTGCCCTCCAGGGGGAAGCCGGCCTTCGTCGCGACCGCGCAGGAGGCCGGGTTGGCCACGGAGTGGGTGATGCGCACGCGGTGCAGGCCCAGGTCGTCGAAGGCCCAGCGGGCCAGCCGGTCGGCGGCCTTCACCGTGACGCCGGTGCCGCGTCCGGCGGGCAGCAGCCAGTAGAGGATCTCGCCGCTGCCGCCCGCCAGGTCGATGTCGGCCAGGCCGATCAGGCCGACGGCCCTGCCGCCTTCGGGGGCGATCGCCCAGGTCCCGGCCTTCTCCGCCTGCCAGCGTTCGTGCCAGCGGGCGATCCGGGCCCCGGCCCCGGCCAGGTCCAGCCGGCTCGGCCGGTTCCAGTGCCGGATGTCCGGGTCGGCGTGGGCCGCGACGAGCGTGGGGGCGTCGTACGGGGTCCAGGGGCGCAGCAGCATCCCGCCGGAGAGGGCCAGCTCCGGTTGGGCGAGTTCACGCATCCGGCCGGCCGGGACCACGGGAGGTATGGAGTCGATCATGGCCCCGATCATTCCCGCTGCCTCGCGGAAGCGCAGCCACAGGTACTGGGCGTCGGCGGACAGCCTCGCGCAGGGCGCACCCCGCCCGCCGGCGGCTATGTCAGGGCCGGAGCCTTCGCCGGGTCGGCGGGGCCCGGGGAGGCCGGACCCGGGCCCGACCTCCCCGGGCCCGGGTCAGGGTCGGTGTTGAGGTCGGTCAGCATCCGGCCGGTGAAGCCGAAGAAGTAGGTCGCGGCGAAGCCCACGAGGTAGCCGGTGAGCAGGCCGCCCGCGTAGATCGCGACGGTGACGCCCGGGCCGGAGGTGCCGTCCAGCAGCGGGAAGAGGGCCCAGCCGGAGGGGCCGATGGCGGTGGAGCCGAAGGCGGTGCCCAGTTGGTTGAAGAGGCCGACGAAGGCGCCGCCGGCCGCGCCGCCGACGCAGGCGGTGACGAACGGGCGGCCGAGGGGCAGGGAGACGCCGTAGATCAGTGGCTCGCCGATGCCGAGGAAGCCCGCGGGCAGGGCCGACTTGATGGTGGCGCGCAGCGAGACGTTGCGCGGGAGCCGGCAGTGCACGGCGATGGCCGCGCCGACCTGGCCCGCGCCCGCCATGGCGAGGATGGGCAGCAGGACGGTGTGGCCGGACTGCTCGATGAGCGTGGTGTGGATGGGGATGAGGGCCTGGTGCAGGCCGAGCATCACCAGCGGGAGGAAGAGGCCGCCCAGGACCAGGCCGGCGAACGCGCCGCCGGTGGAGAGCAGCCGGTCGGCGAAGGCGCCGATGGCGGCGGAGGCCTCACCGGCGAGGAACATCAGGCCGAAGAGGGTCACCAGGCCGGAGATCAGGACCGTCAGGGTGGGCGTGACCAGGACGTCCAGGGTCTCCGGGACCAGGCGCCGACAGTGCTTCTCGACGTACACGGCGAGGAGGGCGGCGGCGAGTGCGCCCAGGACGCCGCCCTGGCCGGGCTTGAGCTCCGTGCCGAAGGCGGTGATCTTCGCGACGCCCGGGAAGACGATGATCGCGGCGACCGCGCCGCCAAGGATCGGGGTGCCGCCGAACTCCTTGGCGGTGTTGTATCCGACGAAGACCGCGATCAGCGACATGAAGCCGGACGCGATGGCGGTGAGTGCGGGGACGACGGCGGGCAGCCAACCCAGGTTCGTGAGGAGGCCGTTCAGGCCCGCGATGATCCCGCAGCCGATGAGGGCCGGGATCAGCGGCACGAAGATGTTCGCGATCCGGCGCAGCATCAGTTTGAAGGGGGTGGCGTTGCGTGCCTTCTGGGCCTGCTTCAGGGCCGCCCCCTGGGCGGCCAGTTCGTCGGCGGTGACCGGGTGGGCGGCGACCGGGTGGCCGGGGGCGGGGGCCGGGGCCGGGGCGGCCGTCGAGTGGGCCTCCTCGACGAGCGCCTCGAACTCCGGGGTGACGCGGGCGACGGCGCCCGGGCCGAGCACGATCTGGTACGTGTCGTCCTCCACCACGCCGAGGACCGCCGGGAGGGCTCGCAGGTCCGTGTCCTGGACGAGTGAACGGTCGCGCAGCGAGAGCCGCAGCCGGGTCATGCAGTGCGCGATCGAGGTGACGTTGTCCGGGCCGCCGACCAGGGGGAGGATCGCGGCGGCCGTGGCGCGGTTCTTGTCGGTGCCGTTGTTTTTGTCGGTGGAGCGAGTGGGTTCGGTGGGCCGAGTGGGCTCGGTGGGCTCTTTGGGCTCAGTGGACATGTGGTGGTCGCCTTGCCGTAGGGGGTGGGGTCAGCGGGTCCGGGCGTGGGCGAGGGCCTCGCGGAGGTGGCCCCTGGAGGCGGCGAGGAGTTCGGCGGCGGCCTGCCCGTCGACCTCCCCGAGGACGACGAGGATGGCGTTCTTGACCTCGCCGCCGGTGGCGGTCAGCGCGGCCTCGATCTCCTCGTCGGGGGCACCGGTGGCCAGGGCCACGATGCGGCGGGCGCGGGCCCGCAGCTTCTCGTTGGAGGACCGCATGTCGACCATGAGGTTCCCGTAGGTCTTGCCCAGACGGATCATGGTGATCGTCGAGATGAGGTTGAGGACGAGCTTTTGCGCGGTGCCGGCCTTCAGGCGGGTGGAACCGGTGAGCAGTTCGGGGCCGACGACGACCTCGATGCCGTGGTCGGCCGCGGCGGCGAGCGCGGAGCCGGCGTTGCAGGACAGGCCGACGGTGAGCGCGCCGCGGGCGCGGGCGGCCTCGACGGCGCCGATGGCGTACGGGGTCCGGCCGGAGGCGGAGATGCCGACGACGGTGTCGTCCGGGCCGATGCGCAGCGCGGCCAGGTCCTCGGCGGCCAGCTGCGGGGAGTCCTCGGCGCCCTCGACGGCCCTGACCATGGCGGAGGGGCCGCCCGCGATCAGTCCGACGACGTCGGCCGGGTCGGTGTTGAAGGTGGGCGGGCACTCGCTGGCGTCCAGGACGCCCATCCGGCCGGCCGTGCCGGCACCGGCGTAGACGAGGCGGCCGCCGCGGGCCATCCGCTCGGCGATCGCGTCGACGGCGGCGGCGATCTGCGGCAGCCGGGCGGCGACGGCGGCCGGGACGGTGGCGTCCTCGGCGTTCATGGTGCGGGCGATGTCGAGGGTGGACAGCCGGTCGATCTCGGCGAGTTCGGGACGGAAGGCCTCCGTGGTCAGCGTCTCCAGCTGGGCGCGGAGTTCGGCGTACGCGGTCATGGCGGGAGCCTCCGGCGGTTCGGGGTTCGGGGTTCGGGGGTCGGGGTTCGGGGGTTCGGCGGTGGGGGCGGGGCGCCGGCCGGGCGACCGGCTCGGGCCCGGACCCGCCTGCCGACGCGGGCCCGCCCGGTCCCGCCGGCGCGGCGGCATCCGTGCCGCTCCGCGGCGCGTGCGTCCGGGGGAGCGGCCCGCCGCGCGGCACGGCGCCGACCGCTGCACCGCGAGGCGGGGCCGACGGCTGCCCCGGGACGCCGCGGGCCGGCCCCTGGGACGGCCGACGCCGAGTCCCGGCGGTGCGGAGCGGTGCCGAGCCCGGCGGACCTGCCTGGGCGGGCGGACCGTAACGAACCCGGTTCCGGCCCCGCGGCGGGCTGCCGCAGGACCCAGGGGCCATGCGGACCGGCCGGCGAGCTGCGGTGCCGGGCCGCGGGCGGGCGGGAGGCCGGGGGCTCGGGCTCGGTCGGGGCGTGCGGGCTCGGGGGAAGGTTCGGCCTGGGCAGGTGTCTGCGCGGCGTGCGTGCAGGCTCGTGGGGCGGATGGGGGCGTCGCAGGGCGCGACCGCGCGCCTGGGGACAGGGCGGCGAGGTGCGGTGGCGGGCCGCAGGCGGGTGAGGCCACGGGCTCGGGCCCGGCTGGGGTCGGTCGTGCGGGCGGGATGCCGCGGATTCGGGCCCGGCCGATGGGCGCGGCCGGGGTGGCGGCGGCTTCGGGACGGGCTCGCCGGGGGTGGGGCACGGCGCGGGCCGGATCCTCGCCGCGGCGTCGGCCGTGGTCACGGGCCGACCGGGCGGAGGTCTCTCTCGACTCCCTCGTCACGCTCGAAAGCTATTTTCAGGCGGGGTGCCGGTCAATCCGCCATTGGGCCCACGCCAGGCGCGCCTTCTTCACCGGCACCCGGCAGGTCCACAATGGCCCCATGGACCATACGACCCCCCTGGAACAGGCGCTGCACGTCGCCCGCGCACTCGTGCTCGCCGATCTCGCCGCCGGTGAGGTCGCCGATGCCGATGTCGTCTCCCTCGTCGAGGACTCGGTCACGCACCGCCGGTGGTGGGTGGAGCAGTGGCCGGAGGGGGCCGACTACCTTCCGGGGCTCGTCGCCCAGGACGTACAGGACTCGCTGCTGGAGAAGTACGGGCGCTGGCCGCTGTGCCCGGTCTGC
This sequence comes from Streptomyces amritsarensis, assembly GCF_001953875.1. Classification (GTDB taxonomy): domain Bacteria; phylum Actinomycetota; class Actinomycetes; order Streptomycetales; family Streptomycetaceae; genus Streptomyces; species Streptomyces amritsarensis. Next base: position 28,541 of record NZ_MQUR01000034.1, on the reverse strand, counting down.
ACCCACGGCGACCCGCACGCGCTGGACGTCGAGCCGGAACTGGGACCCGACCCGCACTGGGTGTGCTCGGAGGCGGGCGTGAGAGTGGCCGCGGTCGGCGGCCTCGGCCCCGTGCTCGGCGTACGGTGAGCCGCCGATGACCGTCTACATCGACCCGCCGACCTGGCCGGGCCACGGCCGTATGTGGTCCCACCTGGTCAGCGACGTCTCGTACGAGGAACTGCACGCTTTCGCGGCCGGAATCGGCTGTCCGCCGCGGGCCTTCGAGCGGGACCACTACGACGTGCCCTCGCACCGCTACGCCGACGCGGTCGGCGCGGGCGCCGTGGAGATCGGCAGCAAGGAACTCGTCCGGCGCCTCACCGCGGCCGGCCTGCGCCGCCCGAAGGGCCGCCCGGCTGCCTAGTGCTGTGACCGGCAAGGTTCACCGGGTCGCGACGCCCGGCACGGCACCTCGCCGCGTTGTCGGACCGCGCACGTACGTCCAGTACGCGCCGCGGCCCTCCGCCTTGCGATGCACCGCACCGGACGCCGCGCCCCGGCAAACCTTTCCGGCCACAGCACTAGCCCGCCCCGGCGGCCGGGCTGCCGGGCAGGACCGGGCTCCCCGGGCCGCCCAGGGGTGTGTCAGCCGGCGCCGACCGTGACGCGCCGGGTCGGGTCGGTGGTGTCGGTGACCGCGTAGCGCGCCGTGATGGTCGCCGTCGTGACCGAGGTGGCGCAGAAGAAGGAACCCGTGATCTTCACCGGGATCGGCGCGCGGTCGAGGACCAGGGCGGATCGCTCCCGTTCGCCCCAGGTGCCATCGGCGGTGGCCTGCACCGCGGTCGCCGCACCCGACAAACCGCCCGCGGGGACGGACAGCCGGGCCGTGCTGGGCGACCCGTGCTGGAGCAGTACCTGTCAGGGGCCGGCCTGCTCGTCGGTCTCGACGGAGACCCGCAGACCGGGCGCGTCGGTCGTGCAGCCCTTGAAGACCGGCGGGCTGATACGGACGCTCGCCGGTCCGGCGGTACTGGGACGGTCGGGGAGGGTGTTGGGCCTAGGTTCTGTCTCCTTGGTCAGCACCGGCTGTGATGCCGGCCCCGGGCAGCCGGACCAGCCGAGAGATGGTCGATCATTGGGCACCCTGCATCGTTCCATCAGTTTGAGGGGCCATGACCGACTACTTGCGGGCCGTCATCGACATGATCGGCCCCTCCGATGACCGCTGTGCCGACGCTGTCGCCTGGCTGCGGCTGGAGAGTGAGCTGGGGCGGTCGCTGCCTGCGGACTACAAATCGATCGCCGATATGTACGGGGCCTGCCAGATAAACCACCACCTCTACTTGGACCGCCCCACGGATGGCTGGCGGGATCTCGGCACGTGGATGCGGCGTACATCCCAGCTGTGGTCACAGGAGGAGGTAGTGAGGCAGGGAGTGGAACCTCATCTCGACCCCCGGGTCATCTGCGGCCTTCCGACCATCACCTTCGGCACAGCCCAGGGCCTCATTCCTCTCGCCGGCACCGACCAGGGACACCTCATCTTCTTGGCGCCGCAGGTCCACGAGGTCCCAGACGGGATCGCCGTTCTGAACAGGGAACTCGAGTGGACCGGCTACGCCCTGCCCTTCGCCGAATGGCTGTACCGCTACCTGACCGGTGAGGAGATGTGCGGCTGGAACAGCGCGGTCTTCTATCCCGGCCCTGTACATCGCGAACACCTCCCCACGGGACCAGGACAGCAGACGCGTGTCGTCCACGGTCCACCGCGAGGTATGTAGGACTTGGCCCTCGCTTCATGCTCCCGAAGACTTCGGAATGACTCGTCTCTAGCTGCTCGGGGCGGGCTTCGGGGTCGGGGCCGAGGGCGTCGACGGCGCGGACGGGGTGGTCGGCGCGGACGGTTGCGGGACCGCGTTGGGCTGGGCCGCCTCCGGGAGCGCCCAGACGTGCTCCGGGGTCACGATCTCGGTGACCTTGCTGGCGATGAGGGTGCTCAGGCTGCCGAACTTCCCGTCGGCGTCGGAGTTCACGACGATCACCATCGTGGCCCGGTCCTGCGGGAGCCGGACGGCGACGGTCTCGTAGCCGGGCAGCTCGCCGTTGTGGCCGATCCAGCCGGCGATGGCGGATATGCCGAGCCCGTAGCCCACGCCGGGGTGCCCGGTGGGCAGCATGCGCAGCCGCTGGGCCTGGGTGCCCGGTTCCAGCAGTCGGTCGCCGTCGGGCAGCCGCCCGCTGACCAGGGTCGGGACCCAGGAGTGCAGGTCGTCGATGGTGGAGATCATCGCGCCTGCCGACCAGGCCCAGGACGGGTTCCACTGGGAGGCGTCGACGGTCGCGCCGTCCGGGGTGAAGTTCGTGTAGCCGTGCACGAACGGGCTGGTGATCTCCGCGCCGGTCGGCAGCGAGGTCGCGTCCAGGCCGACCGGTTCGAAGACCTCCTGTTCCAGGTAGGCGTGCAGGGGCCGGCCGCTGATCTTCTCGACGAGCAGGCCGAGCAGGACGGTGTTGGTGTTGGAGTACTCCCAGCGCGCGCCCGGCGCGAAGTCGGCGGGGTGCCGGAAGGCGATGTCCAGCAGCTGCTGCGGGGTCCAGGCGCGGTACGGGTCGGCCTTGAAGGCCGCCAGCCAGCGCGAGTCCTCGGTGTAGTTGTAGAGGCCGCTGCGCATCTCGGCGAGTTGCCGGACGGTGATCTTCTCGCCGCCCGGTACCCCGTCGAGGTACGTCGAGATCGGCGCGTCGAGCCGCACCTTGCCGTCGTCGACGAGCTGGAGGACGCCGGTGATGGTGAAGGTCTTGGTGACGCTGCCGATGCGGGTGTGCATGTCCGTCTTGATGGGGGCGCCGGTGGTCTTGTCGGAGGTGCCGAATGCGCGTACGTAGGCCTCGTCGCCGTCGATCCACAGGCCGACGCCCACACCGGGGATGTCGGCCTCGCGCATGGCCGCGGTGATCGCGTCGTCGAGCTTCTCGGCGACCACCGGGTCGATGCCGACCCGGCCCGGCGGGGCGGCGGCGGGGGCCTGGCCGGCGCACAGAGCGGTCAGCAGCAGGGAGGCGGCGGCCAGGACGGTGGGCGTGCGGAACCGGCCCATGCGGGATCACCTCTGAGGCACGTCCCCGAGCGTTCACCGGATCCCCGAGCCGACCTTCCCATCGTAGGAAGGCGGGTCGGTGGCGGCGACCGGGACCGGAGCCCGTGCGCCGGGACGCCGGTGGCGGGGACGGTCCCAGGACCACAAGACACGAGAGGAAAGGACCCCGCCAAACCCCACCCCTCCCGCCCGCGGCGCGCACTCACTCGCTTGAGTGAAAAAGGCCAACTTGACTGGCTTCGGGGCGGGTTGCCTGATCTACGCTCAGCGCGACCGAGCACATCACCGCTGACATGCGTCGGCCCCCGCCGGGAGTTGCGATCCCAGTGCGGGGGCCTGACCACCGAGGAAGCGAACCCTTCCCGATGGATACCCAGAACACTAGCGTGCGCCCGCACGCCCAGCCCCGTAACGGCGAGGAAAACCACCCTTCCCGGGGCACCCGTGCGAACAACCGCTCCGGCGGCGTCATCCACGACAACTCCCGCCACACCAGCCGTTTCACGGTGATCGGCAACCACCTCGCCCAGCATGCCGAGCTGTCGCTGCTGGCCATCGGCCTGGCGGTGCACATCCAGTCCCTGCCCGGTGGTGCGCTCATCGACATCAGGACCCTCGCGGCCCGGTTCCCCGAGGGGAAGACGCGGATCGCGGCGGCCCTGCGCGAACTGGAGACCCACGGCTATCTGCGCCGTACCTGCGAACGCACCAGCAGCGGCCGGGTCGTCACCCGTACGGTCTCCTGCAACCAGCCGGGCCGGTCCGGCGCCGCGGACGGGCCCGCGCCGAAGCCGAAGGCCCGCCGCCCCACCCGCCGGGAGGGCGAGCCGCCGCGCCGCGCCCTCCCGGCAGTGCCGCAGCCCGCGTACCCGGCCCCCGACCTCCTGCGGTCCGCCGTCGAGGTCCTCGCCGGCCTGCGCCGCGGGGACCCGCGCCTGCTGCTCTCCGCCACGGACGTCGAGCACCTCGCCCCCGGAGTCGCGGCCTGGCTGGAGCGCGACCTGCCGGCGAGCGCCGTGCACCACGCCCTGACGAGCGACCTGCCGGCGCAGCCCCTGCGCCGTCCGGCCGCCCTCCTGGCCCACCGCCTCGCCGCCGAGCTGCCGCCGGTGCCGCCGTTCAGCGCCCCGGCAGCAGCGCCGGACGCCGTCAGGCATCCGCTGCAGAACTGCGACGTCTGCGACCACGCCTTCCGCGCCGCCGAACCCGGCCGCTGCCGCGGCTGCTCGTCCGAACCGCCCGGGGCTCACCCGTCCGGATGATTCCCGCCCCATCGTCCCGCCCGGCAGGGCGCCGCGCCCTAAGTTCGGCGCGAGACACGGCTGAGGCATATGTCAGAGGCGATTTCCTCGCCCGTGCGGCCCTCTACCCCAGGAACCCGAATGGTCAGCTCGCCCCACGAGGCGATGCACCGCATCTTCCAGGAACACCCGGAGCTCTTCTCCCGGGTGTCGGAGGTGCTCGGCGTCGACTTCGCACCACCCACGTCGTTCACCGTCCTGCCCAACGACCTCACCGAGACCCAGCCACTGGAACGCCGCGTCGACACGTTGCTGCGGTTCGACACGGAGGGCGACGGGTCCTTCCTCCTCGCCGTCGAGGCGCAGGGCAAGAAGGACCCGGACAAGCCCGCCAGTTGGGCGTACTACGCCTCCTACCTCCTCACGAAGTACCGGTTGCAGCCGATGCTGCTGGTCGTCTGCCAGGACCGCTCGACCGCGGAATGGGCCGCTCGGCCGGTCCGCTTCGGCCCTCCCCAGTGGCCCCTGCTCACCCTGTGCCCGCTGGTGGCGGGGCCGCACAACATGCCGTTGATCACCAGCCCCGCCGAAGTCCGGAAGGACCTGGCGCTGGCCACCCTGGCCGCGATCACCCACGCCACGAATCCGGACATCGGAGCCATACTCAAAGCGATGACCAACGTCCTGCGGGACACACCGGCGGCTCTCGCCAACCCGATCATCGAATTCATCGCCCAAGGCATGGGTAAGCACCCATCCGCAGCACTCTGGAGGAAGCTGGTGGCCGTGGACCTCTCTTTCTACAAGTCGCCCCTCTCCGAAGAACTCCGCGACGAAGGCCGAGCCGAGGGCCGAGCCGAGGGTGAGGCGCGGCGGGCTGCCGAGGATGTCCTTGCCGTCCTCGCCGAACGGGGTGTCGACGTCTCCGAGGCGGTTCGGGAGCGGATCAGGGGTTGTGGTGATGTCGAGACGCTGGGCCGCTGGCTCCGGCGGGCCGTCACCGCTCCCTCCGCCGACGCGATCTTCGGCTAGTGCTCTGACCGCATAGGTTCACCGGTTCCCTGTCTCCGGCTCTGCATTGGCTCAGGGAGTGGTTGTGGTGGCCCAGGTACGGAAAAGCGTAAGAGCCTCGCTGAGGTTTCCGGGGCCGCACGCGGCGTGGAAGGTCTTTTCAGCGGTCCAGGCCCAGACCCAGTCCTGGGTGCTGCGATTGACGTCCTGACGGGGGTACTCGCGGCCTTCCAGGTCCGTCTCCTCCAGATCAATTTCGACGGTCCAGCCGGGGTTGTCGAGCGTGGCGATCTTCACACCCCACTCGTGCTCCCAGTCGCCGTCGCACTGCTGCGCGTACCAGTCCTGCAGCCAGGCAAGAAGATGATCTGAATCGCTCATGACAGGAGATGCTAAGCGAGTCGCGTATTCGGGCTCGGGCATGGCTGGCCAGCGGGAGAAGCAATGGCGGAACGAGTACGAGTACGCAGACTGACCGACCAGGAGGGACAGCGCCTGCGCCGGGGCAGCACCAGTTCGGTGCGCTACCGCCGCGCAATGATGCTGCTGGCCTCGGCCGGCGGGAACCGCGTCCCGGTGATCGCTCAGCTGGTCCAGGCCGACGAGGACACCGTCCGGGACGTGATCCACCGGTTCAACGAGATCGGCCTGGCCTGCCTGGACCCTCGATGGGCGGGAGGCCGTCCCCGCCTGCTCAGCACTGACGACGAGGACTTCGTCGTTCAGACGGCCACCACCCGCCCGGTCAAGCTCGGCCAGCCTTTCACCCGCTGGTCACTGCGCAAACTCGCCGCCTACCTGCGCAAAGTCCACGGCCGGACCATACGCGTCGGCCGCGAGGCATTACGCCGCCTCCTCGCCCGCCGCGGCGTCACCTTCCAGCGGACCAAGACGTGGAAGGAGTCACCCGACCCGGACCGCGAGGCGAAACTGGACCGGATCGAGGAGGTCCTGGACCGCTTCCCGGACCGAGTCTTCGCGTTTGATGAGTTCGGCCCCCTCGGGATCCGGCCCACCGCAGGCTCGGGCTGGGCTGGCCAGGGGCACCCCGACCGGGTGCCCGCCACCTATCACCGCACCCACGGCGTGCGCTACTTCCACGGCTGTTACTCAGTCGGGAGCGACACCTTGTGGGGTATCAACCGCCGCAAGAAGGGTGCCGTGAACACTCTGGCCGCGCTGAAGTCGATCCGCGCCGCCCGGCCCGACGGAGCACCGATCTACGTGATCATGGACAACCTGTCCGCTCACAAGGGAAGCGGCATCCGCCGCTGGGCGGGAAAGAACAGAACAAGGTCGAGTTGTGCTTCACCCCGACCTACGCCTCTTGGGTGAACCCGATCGAAGCCCACTTCGGACCGCTGAGGCAGTTCACCACCGCCAATTCGAATTACTCGAACCACACGGTCCAGACGCGGGCCCTGCACGCCTACCTGCGGTGGCGCAACGCCAACGCCCGCCACCGCGATGTCCTGGCCGCCGAGCGCAAGGAACGCGCCCGCATCCGCAGCGAGAAGGGCATCCGCTGGGGCGGACGCCCTCTCAAAACCGCCGCCTGACAAACCCGGTGAACCTATGGGGTCACGGCACTAGTGGGCCGGGGCCTCGGCGGGGGCCGGGGCTGGGGCCGGGGTGGCGCTGCCGGCGACCACGCGGGTCGCGCGTGGCGGCGTACGGCGGTCCAGGCGCAGGGCCGAGGCCGCCAGGGCGATCGCGGTCACCGTCATGGCGGCACCCGCCCAGGCGGTGGCGGAGAAGCCCAGGCCGGCGTCGATGACGGTGCCGCCCAGCCAGGGGCCGCCGGTGTTGCCCAGGTTGAAGGCGGCCGTGGTGGTCGCCCCGGCCAGGGTCGGGGCGGCGCCGGCCACGTTGAACATGCGGGCGTTGAGCGCCGGCGCGGTGAAGAAGGCCGAGACGCCCAGCAGGAAGGACAGCGCGATCGCGGCGGCCGCGGCCGACGCCAGCAGGGCGAGGGCGGTCAGGAAGACGGTGGAGGCGGTGATGCCCCAGATCATCACGCCGAACAGGTGCGCGTCGGCGACCCGGCCGCCGATGGTCGTGCCGACCAGCGCGCCGATCCCGAAGAGGCCGAGGATCCACGGCACCCACTGCGAGTCCAGCCCCGCCACGTCCGTGAGCAGCGGGGAGAGGTAGCTGAAGGCGCAGAAGACGCCGCCCGCACCCAGCGCGGTGATGCCGATGGCGAGCCACACCTGCCGGTCGCCGTAGATGCGCAGCTCGCGGCGGAGCGTCGGCTTCTCGGCGGGCAGCGGGATGCGGGGGATCAGCGCCAGGATGCCGGCGAGCGCGATCGCGGAGGCCAGCCCGACCGCCCAGAAGGCGGAACGCCAGCCCAGGTGCTCGCCGAGGAACGCGCCGGCCGGTACGCCGAGGACGTTGGCGATGGACAGTCCGCCGATCATCACGGCCATCGCGCGGGCCCGCTGGTCCTTGTCGACCATGGCGATGGCGACGGCCGCGCCGACGGCCCAGAACCCGGCGCAGGCGAGGGCCGAGACCACGCGGGAGGCGAAGAGGAGCTCGTAGGAGGGGGCGAGCGCGCCCGCGACCTGCCCGAGGCCGAAGAGGCTGATCAGGGCGATCAGAGTGGTGCGGCGGGGCAGGCGCAGGGTGGCCACGGCCAGCAGGGGGGCGCCGACGACCATGCCGATCGCGAAGGCGGATATGAGCAGGCCCGCCTGCGGGATGCTGACGCCCATGTCGTCGGCGATCGGCGCAAGCAGCCCGGAGAGCATGAATTCGCTGGTGCCGAGTGCGAAGACGGACAGTCCGAGGACGTGGACGGCGACGGGCATGCGGGGGCGGGCGGCATCTGCGGGCATGACTGTCACCAACCCGTGTGAACGCGGCCGAATTCCCCCCGGTGTGTCATTCCCGTGACGGCTGTGCCGTCGGGGCGGCCGTCAGGGCGGCCAGCTCCGCCGCCAGGTTCGCGCGCGCAGGGGCCTCCCAGTGCGCCGTGCCGTGGGGCGTGCGGAACAGCCGGGGCAGGTCGAGGAGCTGGCGCAGTACGGCGGCGCGCCCGTCGCGGAAGGCCTCGTCGGGGACGAAGCCGTACTCGGCGCGGACGGCGGCGGCGTAGGCGGCGTACTCCTGCGGGGTGCCGGCCAGGACCGCCAGGTCGGCGTCGCAGAGCACCTCGCCGTCGGTGTCGCCGGGGGCCGGGTCGTGGGTGACGGTGAGCCGGACCAGGCGGGCCACCTCGGCGGTGCGCGCGGCGTCGATGCCCAGCTCGGGCAGGGCGCGCTCGGCCAGGGCGGCGCTGCGCTCCTCGTTCTCGGAGCGGTCGGGGCGGTAGACGGCGTCGTGGAACCAGGCGGCGAGCCGGACGGCGGCCGGGTCGGCGGCGTACGGGGCCAGTACGTCGATCCGTGCGAGTACGTCGGCCAGGTGCGCGGTGGTGTGGTAGCGGCGCTGCGGCTCGGCCCAGGCGGTGAGGAGGCGGTCGGCGTAGGGGGCGGGATCGCGGTCGGCGGCGGCGCCGGCCTCGGTGACGGTGGCCCTCCAGCGGGCGCGGAGATCCGTGGTGTCGGTACTCGGGATGCCTATGTCCATGCGCACATTGTGGGGGTGGCGTGATTGTGCTGGTGGAGCGCGGCCGGAGGCCCGTACCCTTGATATTGGACTAGACCTATTTTGAGTGTTCTTCCGAAGGATGGGATCGAATGAGCAACCGTGCGCTCCTGGAGGTGATCGCCCTCGACGTGGAGGACGCGGTCGCGGCCCAGGCCGGTGGGGCGGACCGCCTCGAGCTGGTCACCGACATGGCCGCCGACGGCCTCACTCCGGCGCGCGAGACGTTCGCAGCGATCCGGGCGGCGGTGGACATCCCACTGCGCGTGATGGTCCGCACGGCGGACGGCTTCGCCGCGGGCGACGTCGGCGGCCTGGCGGCGACGGCGCGGGCGCTGCGGGCGGAGGGGGCGCGGGAGTTCGTCCTCGGCTTCCTGACCGCGGACGGCAGCCCCGACCTGGCCGCCGTCGAGGCGGTCGTCGCGGAGCTGGACGGCTGCGCGTGGACCTTCCACCGGGCGATCGACCGCGCGGCCGACCGGGACCAGCTGCGCAAGGCGCTGGCCGACCTGCCCGGCCTGGACACCTACCTGACCGCGGGGGCGGCGGCCGGGGTCGACGAGGGGCTGCCGGTGCTGCTCGCGGAGGCGGCGCGGGGCGGCGAGCCGGGGTACGGGCCGCGGATCCTCGTCGGCGGCGGGCTGGCGCTCGCGCACGTACCGGTGCTGCGGGCCGGCGGGATCGACGCCTTCCACATCGGCGGCGCGGCCCGCCCCGGTGGCTGGCACCACCCGGTCTCGGCGGCGGCCGTCGCCGAGTGGCGGGCCGCACTGGACTGACCGGCGGCCCCGCCGCCCGTCACCGGGGTCCGGCGCCCGGCCCCTCAGCCTGCAGGGCAGGTGCGTGCAGGGGGCCGGGCCGGGGGTCAGGTCAGGGGTGGGGGGAGGGGGGCCGAGTGGAGGGCCGTCAGGCCCGAGACGGCGCGGGTGAGGCAGACGTACAGGCGGCGCAGGCCGGTCCGTTCGTCCGGTTCGCCGTCGACGATCGCCGCGGGCTCGTCCAGGACCACGTAGTCGTACTCCAGGCCCTTCGCCAGCGACGCCGGGACGAGGGTCAGCCGGGACTCCGCGGTCGTCTCCTCGCCGGGGGACAGGTACGGCAGGTCCGCCGCCAGCAGGGCCTCGGCCAGGGCGGGGATCCGGGCGTCGGCGGCGATCAGGCCGATCGAGCCGTCGTGCGCCAGGGACTCGCGGCAGGCCTCCAGCACCGCCGCGTCGAGGTCCGCGGCCTGCGCGACCTCCGCGATCCGCAGGGATCCCGGCGTCTCGCGGACCGAGGAGACCGGGGCCAGGCCCGGGGAGATGGCCGGCAGCAGGCGGGAGGCGTAGGCGATCACCTCGCGCGGTACGCGGAAGCCCGCCGTCAGCTCCTCCAGGACCGCCTGCGGCTTGCCCAGGTGCGCCAGCGCCTCGTCCCAGCTGCGCGTGGCCCACGGCGTGGTGCCCTGCGCGAGGTCGCCGAGGACCGTCGCCGAGCCGGTCGTGCAGCGCCGTCCCACCGCCCGGTACTGCATGGGGGAGAGGTCCTGCGCCTCGTCGAGGACGACGTGGCCGAGCGAGTGGGTGCGCTCCACCAGGTCGGACGCCTCGTCGATGAGGACCAGGTCCGCCGCCGACCACTTCGCCGACTTCACGCTCCGGCACGGCTTGGGCCACAGCAGGAGCTTCTGCTCGTCGGCCGTGAGGACGTCCTGCGCGTGCTCGGCGAGGAAGTCCGGGTCGGAGAGCAGCCGCAGGACCAGCTTCGCCGGTTCGACGAGCGGCCAGACCTCCTTGACAGCGGCCTTCACGGCCGCGTTGCGGGCCACCGCGTCCTGGACGCGGTCGTCCGGGGCCTCGCCCGCCTGCTCCATGCGGACCAGGACGGCGTGCGCGATGCGCTGGGGGAGGGCCTCGCGGGCGGCGCCGTAGCGGATGTCGCGGTTCTGGAGCTCCTCGACCATCTCCTGGAGCTCGTACGCCGGCACGCGCCAGCGGCGTGAGCCGCGGACCACCACCACGGGCTCCGTCGGGCGGCCGACGTGCGAGCGGACCGCGCGGCGCAGCACCTGCGCCATGCGGGCGTCGCCCTTGACGACGGCGGTCTCGGCGGGGTCGGTGCCGCGGACCTCCAGGCCCTCGCGGGCGACCAGGTCGTCGACGGTGGCCTGCTTGACCTCCAGCTCGCCCAGGGCCGGGAGGACCTGCTCGATGTAGTGGAGGAAGGAACGGTTCGGGCCGATGACGAGGGTGCCGGTGCGGGCGAGGCGCTCGCGGTGCGCGTACAGCAGGTAGGCGACGCGGTGCAGGCCGACGGCCGTCTTCCCGGTGCCGGGGCCTCCCTGCACACAGACGGAGCCGGACAGGCCGGAGCGGACGATCTCGTCCTGCTCCGGCTGGATCGTGGCCACGATGTCCCGCATGGGGCCGACGCGCGGCCGCTCGATCTCCTGCTGGAGCAGCCTGCTGACGGCGGCCGCCTCGGCCGGGTCGGACAGGTGCTCGTCCTCGTAGGCGGTGAGCTCGCCGCCGGTGTAGCCGAAGCGGCGGCGCAGGGCGATGTCCTGCGGGTCCTTCTTGGAGGCCCGGTAGAACGGCTGGGAGACGGGCGCGCGCCAGTCGATGACCATCGGGTCGCCGTCGGCGTCGTGGACGTGGCGGCGGCCGATGTAGAACTGCTCGCCCTCCGCGCCTTCGGCGAGGTCGGCGCCGGGGGCGTGGAGGTAGTCGAGGCGCCCGAAGAAGAGCGGTGTGTGGGCGAGGTCGGCGAGGGCCTTGATGCGGTCGTCGATCTGGGCCCGGAGCACGATCGCGTTGACCCAGTTCGCGGTGACATCGCGGATGTCGAGGGCCTCGACGTCCTCGCGCATGGCGCGCAGGGCGGAGCGCGAGGCGGTGAGGTGGGCCCGTTCGCGGCCCAGCGGGTCGGCGGGCGCGGCCGTGTCGTCGGGGGTGGTCTCGGGGGCGTGCGCGGGCACGGGAATGCCTCCAACTGCTGGTACGGAACACAAGCCCCCGGTTTCCGGCCGGTGGGCGGCTCTCCCCGATGAGGCGGTGGGAGGCGGCAAGAGCGGAGATTCTAGCCAGCGCGGCGCGCCCGCGCGAACGAATTCGCCGGGCCGGAGGTCCGCCGCGGCCGGTACCTCCGTACGGGTGTCGTACCCGGGAGTGTCAGACCTCGGGTAGGTCCACCAGGGGGTGGCCTACGACCGGAGGAGGAGGCGCGGGGCCGTGAGATGAGGCCTCGGGAGCGATGTGGATCCGGTGGCGGCGGAGCACCATGGATTCATGAGCACCGCAACCTTCACCCCGGTCCAGGGCCGCCGCCCGAGCGGCGCCACCGCCATCTCCGACTCCACGCCCCGCCACCGCCTCGGCAGCATGCTGCACGCCGCGAAGGTGTTCGCGGCGGCCGCCGTGAGCGTCGTCGTGCTGGGCGAGTACGCCGAGGACGCGGGTGTCATACGCCGCTGAGGCGTCGCCCCGCGCCCCCGGCTGTCGGCGTCAGGCGTCGATCGCCTGGTAGACCGTGGTCCAGAAGTCGTGGATGAGCTGCGCCGGAGCCGCAGTGGTCAGTCCGACCTGCGTGAGCAGGACCCCCGTGAGCCCGTTTTCCGGGTCGGCGTACGCCGAGGTGCCGGTACCGCCGTCCCAGCCGAACTGGCCGACGGGCGCGTAGTCGCCGCGGTAGGTGCGCACCGCCATCCCGAAGCCCCAACCGCCCTGCTGTCCCTGGCCGAACGACACGTGGACGGCGCCCCGGGCCAGGGCCGACCGGGCGGCCTCCTGCTCGGGGGTGAGCCGGTTGGTGGTCATCAGCTCGACGGCGGGCCGGGACAGGATCCGCTGCCCCGCGTGCGTGCCGTGGTTGAGCAGCATCCGGAAGTAGGCGTGGTAGTCGTCCACGGTGGAGACCAGCCCGCCGCCGCCCGCCTGGAACGCGGGAGGCGCGCTGTACTGTCCGCCCTTCGCCTCGTCCCAGACGGTGAACTCCCCGGTCTGCGGGTTGGGGGCGTAGCTGGGCGGCAGCCGGTCGATCTTGTCGGCGGGCACGTGGAAGGCGGTGTCCTGCATTCCGAGCGGGTCGAGGACGCGCTCGCGCAGGAACGCCTCGAACGGCTTGCCCGTGACGCGTGAGACGAGTACGCCGAGGACGTCGTGGCTGAGGTGGTACTGCCAGTGCTCGCCGGGCCGGCGCATCAGCGGCAGCGTGCCGAGGCGGCGCATCCACTCGTCCTGATCGGGCAGCGGTACGGCGCCCTGGCTGAAGACACCCCCCTCGAAGATCGCGTTCATGATCGGGGAGCCCAGCGCGGTCAGGTCGATGCCGAGGCCGAAGGTGGAGGTCAGCAGGTCGCGCACGGTGATGGGGCGCGGTGCGGGCTCGGTGTCGTCCAGGGGGCCGTCGACCCGCTTGAGCACCTGACGGCCGGCGAGTTCGGGCAGCCACCGGTCCACCGGGTCGTCCAGCCGCAGCGCGCAGTCGTCGAGCAGGGCCATCGACGCCGCCATGGTGACCGGCTTCGAGGTCGACGCCATCCTGAAGATCGTGTCCCGGCTCATCGGTGCGCCGCCGTCGTGGCGCATCGTCCCGATCGCCTCGACGTGCGTCTCCCCGCCGCGGCCGATCAGGGCGACCACTCCGGGGATCTTCCCGGAGTCGACGTGCCGTGTCAGCACGTCGCGCACCTTGCGCAGCCCCGCTTCGGAGAAGCCGCCGTTGCTCCTGCCCATGATGATTCTCCCCGTTATAAGTGTTCGAGAACTGCTGAACGACTCCGAAGCTACATTGCGTTCACGGATTGCGCAACAACGCTTTGGCGGCCTCAACGCTTAACTACGTAGGGAGTTTAGGCCCATGTTGCAATGAATATGGCGCTGAATGCAATGAATGGCCGCGGTGATCGTTGCAATGAACTGGGAGTGAACGCATAGATCCACCAGGGCCACGCACGTGACGTCGAGCCCTGCCCCCGGCCGCTCGCCCTCGTCCCTCGCCGGCGGGCGGGACTGCCGGCCGCGTGTGGGACCTCGCCCGCCCCGGGGCCGCGTGCGGCAAGGGCTTCGCGCTGGGCATCGCCGCCGGGATCACCCTGACCCCGGCGGTCCTCGTCGTACCGGACGGGCCCGGCCTGTGGGCCTGGTGCGTCCCGCTGCTGACCGTGGTCGTCGCGCGGGTCCGCACCGCCCACGGCCGGTCGGTCAGTCGTTCGCCAGCAGCTCGTCGGCGTCCATGATCCGGTAGGCGTACCCCTGCTCGGCCAGGAACCGCTGGCGGTGTGCGGCGAAGTCCTGGTCGATCGTGTCGCGGGCGACGACCGAGTAGAACCGCGCCTCGTGGCCGTCCGCCTTCGGGCGCAGCACGCGGCCCAGGCGCTGTGCCTCCTCCTGGCGCGAACCGAAGGTGCCCGACACCTGGATGGCGACCGTGGCCTCCGGCAGGTCGATGGAGAAGTTTGCGACCTTCGAGACGACCAGCACGCTGATCTCGCCCTCGCGGAAGGCGTCGAAGAGCTTCTCGCGCTGCGCGTTGGACGTCTCGCCCTTGATGACGGGGGCGTCCAGGTGCTCGCCGAGCTCGTCGAGCTGGTCGATGTACTGCCCGATGACGAGGGTCTGCTCGCCCCGGTGCTTACGCACCAGCGCCTCGGTGACCTTCCGCTTTGTCGCCGTCGTCGCGCAGAAGCGGTACTTCTCCTCCGTCTCGGCGGTCGCGTACGCCAGGCGCTCGGACTCGGTCAGATTGACCCGGACCTCCACGCAGTCGGCGGGCGCGATGTAGCCCTGCGCCTCGATCTCCTTCCACGGGGCGTCGAACCGCTTCGGCCCGATCAGCGAGAAGACGTCCGACTCGCGGCCGTCCTCGCGCACCAGCGTCGCGGTCAGGCCGAGCCGGCGCCGCGCCTGGAGGTCGGCGGTGAACTTGAAGACCGGGGCGGGCAGCAGGTGCACCTCGTCGTAGACGATCAGGCCCCAGTCCCGGGAGTCGAAGAGCTCCAGGTGCGGGTAGACGCCCTTCCGCTTCGTCGTCAGGACCTGGTACGTGGCGATCGTGACCGGCCGGATCTCCTTGCGGGTGCCGGAGTACTCGCCGATCTCGTCCTCCGTCAACGAGGTCCGCTTGACCAGCTCGTGCTTCCACTGGCGGGCCGAGACCGTGTTCGTGACCAGGATCAGCGTCGTCGCCTTGGCCTTCGCCATCGCGCCCGCGCCGACGAGCGTCTTGCCGGCGCCGCAGGGCAGCACGACCACACCGGAGCCACCGTGCCAGAAGCCCTCCACCGCCTGCTGCTGGTACGGGCGCAGCGCCCAGCCGTTCTCGGCCAGGTCGATCGGGTGCGCCTCGCCGTCGACGTAGCCGGCGAGGTCCTCGGCCGGCCAGCCCAGCTTGAGCAGCGTCTGCTTGATCTGCCCGCGCTCGGACGGGTGCACGGCGACCGTGTCGGGGTCCAGCCGCGCCCCGACCAGCGGGGTGATCTTCTTCGACCGCAGGATCTCCTCCAGCACCGGCCGGTCGGTGCTGGTCAGCACCAGGCCGTGCACGGGGTGCTTGGAGAGGGTGAGGCGGCCGTAGCGGGCCATGGTCTCGGCGACGTCGACGAGCAGCGCGTGCGGCACGGGGTAGCGGGAGTACTCCACGAGCGCGTCGACGACCTGCTCGGCGTCGTGTCCGGCGGCCCGGGCGTTCCACAGGCCGAGCGGGGTGATCCGGTAGGTGTGGATGTGCTCGGGCGCCCGCTCCAGCTCGGCGAACGGAGCGATGGCGCGGCGCGCCGCTCCGGCGAGCTCGTGGTCGACCTCGAGCAGGAGGGTCTTGTCGCTCTGGACGATTAGTGGACCATTCACGCGCGGCGCCCCGTTTCACTCAGGTCAAACCTCCAGTGTGCCGTACGGGGCCGGGGCTGGGAACACGGCGCCCGGCGGGTCAGCGGCCCAGCCCAGCCAACAGCAGGCCGAGGCCGCCGTGGAACTCCTGGTCCGGGGGGAGCGGCCGGCGGCGGAGGGAACTCCGGCGGCCCGGGTACGGGGCGCCCCGGGCCGGTAGGTGGAGGGGGTGCACCTGGCCGTCGTCCTGACCCTCCGCAGTCCGCTCGCACCCTCTGTCGGAGCTGGTCAGACCATGTGCACATCCGGGGTGTAGAGGATCCACCTGCCGCCCCGCTCGCGGAACTTCTGCTCCTTCGCCATGATCTCCTCCGCGTGGTTCCAGGCGAAGAGCAACGCGTATTCGGGGTAGGGGTCGCCGAAGGCATCCGGGGTCCGGACCGGGATGTGGGAGCCGGGAGTGAGCCGGCCCTGCTTGGCGGGGGTGCTGTCGCAGACGAAGGAGATCAGCTCGGGTCCGATGCCGCAGTAGTTGGCGACGGTGGCGCTCTTGGCCGTGGCGCCGTAGGCGACGACCCGGTGGCCCTCCGCCCGCAACCGGGTGAGCAGAGCGGTCAGCTCGTCGCGGGTGCGCCGGACCTCGGCGGCGAAGCGCTCCAGCGTGACCGGCTCGGCGAGGTCCTTGCTGTCCTCGTCGGCCAGCAGCTCGGCCACGGACGCCGTGGGCACCCGCGTACCCCGGCGTGCGAGGGTGTAGCGGACCTCGCCGCCGTGCACGGGCAGGCGGAGGACGTCGACCAGCTCGAAGCCGTAGTGGTGGGCCATGCTCTGCACCGAACGGGCTGTGAAGAAGTAGAAGTGCTCGTCGTAGATCTGGTCGAACGAGGTCCGCTCGACGATATCGCCGAGGTAGGGGTCCTCGAAGACGAACACCCCCTCCGGCTTGAGCAGCGCGTCCAAGCCGCGGAAGATCGATTCCAGGTAGGGGAGATGGCACAGGGTGTTGGCGGCGTAGACGACATCCGCCCGGCCCTCGGCCGCGGCGATGGCGAGCGCCGTCTCCTCCTCGAAGAACGCGGTACGGACCCGCACTCCCTTGGCCCGAGCCCGGTCGGCCACGCCTGCTGAGGGATCGACACCCAGATGACGCACCCCGGCCCCGGCGACGGTGGCCAGCATGACGCCGTCGTTGCAGCCGATCTCGACGACGAACGGGTCCGGGTCGTCGGCCACGGTGGCGAGAATGCCCCGGGCCGTGGCCTCGAAGTGCTCCCGCATCACCGAGGATCCCGAGGAGTGGTACGGGTAGTCCTCGTGGAACATCCGCTCGCGCGGAACCTCCTCCATCAGCTGCACCATCGTGCAGGAACCGCACCGCCCGACGGCGAGCCGGAAGAAGAACTCGCCTTCGGTCTCCCCGGGCTTGGGGAAGGCGTCGGAGTTGGGCTGCGCTCCCAGATCGAGGAACTCGGTCAGCGGGCCCGCGCAGATGCGGCAGATGGTCATCGGTTCTCCTGAGGGTGTGCGAAGAGCGGGAGCATGCCCTCGGCGGCCGCTTCCGCGAGGGGGAGCGCCAGCCGGTCCCGCGCCGAGAGGATCGGGGTGATGTCACGCGGAATGGGTAGGCCGAGTTCCGGGTCCAGTACGGACACGGCGAGCTCGTGCTCCGCGACGTAGCCGGTCGAGAGCAGGTAGGACATGACCGTGTCGTCCTCCAGTGCCACGAAGGCGTGCCCCACGCCGGGTGGGATGTATACGGCGCGGAAGGTCCGGTCGTCCAGTACGACGGAGTCCCAGGTGCCGAACGCCGGCGAACCGACGCGGAGGTCGACGACGATGTCCAGGGCCGAACCGCGCGGGCAGTGGACGTACTTCTCGGTGCCCGGGGACACGGCGGTGTAGTGCACACCCCGTACCACGCCTCTGCGGGAACGGCTCTGACTGGCCTGTCTCACCGGGAAGAGCGGCCCGGCGGACCGCTCCTCGAAGGTGGAGACGAACAGGCCCCGATCGTCCGGGTAGCGGGTGGGGGTGAACTCCACCGCGCCG
Source organism: Streptomyces amritsarensis (assembly GCF_001953875.1). Taxonomy (GTDB): domain Bacteria; phylum Actinomycetota; class Actinomycetes; order Streptomycetales; family Streptomycetaceae; genus Streptomyces; species Streptomyces amritsarensis. Next base: position 10,760 of record NZ_MQUR01000034.1, on the reverse strand, counting down.
GGAACGGAGAGCTCGCGTGCCTTCACGACAGTTCCGCCAGTACGTCGAGCAGCGCGCCGATCACCCGGTCCTGCACATCGCGCGGCAGTGAGGGGTACATGGGGAGCGAGAAGATCTCGCCCGCGAGGGCCTCCGTGACCGGAAGCGCGCCGCGGGAGTAGCCGAGGTGGGCGAAGCCGGACATGGTGTGCACTGGCCACGGATAGCTGATGTTGAGAGAGATCCCGCGCGACTTCAACGCCTCGATGATGCGGTCCCGTTGGGGGTGGCGGACCACGTAGACGTAGTAGACGTGGTCGTTGCCGGGGGCGGTGGCCGGCAGGATCAGCCCGGTGTCCTTCAGTCCCTCGGCGTAGCGCCGGGCGACGGCGCGACGCCCCTCGATGTAGGCGTCGAGGCGACCGAGTTTGCGGCGCAGGATCTCGGCCTGGAGTTCGTCGAGCCGGCTGTTGTGCCCGGGTGTCTGGACGACGTAGTACCGCTCCTCCATGCCGTAGTACCGCAGTCGGCGCAACCGGTCGGCCACGACCGCGTCGGAGGTGATCGCCGCGCCGCCGTCGCCGTACGCCCCGAGCACCTTCGTCGGGTAGAAGGAGAACGCGGCGGCGTCGCCGGTGGTGCCCGCCTGCCGGCCGTGTCGTCGGGCGCCGTGCGCCTGGGCGCAGTCCTCAAGGAGGACCAGGCCGTGTGCCGTGGCGATGTCCTTCAGTACCTCCATGTCGGCGCACTGGCCGTAGAGGTGGACGGGAAGGATGCAGCGCGTCCGGGGGGTGATCGCCGCGGTGACCTGGTCGGTGTCCATGAGGAAGTCCTCCTCACGCACATCGACGAAGACCGGGGTGGCGCCGACCGCGTCGATCGCCAGCACGGTGGGGGCTGCCGTGTTCGACACGGTGATCACCTCGTCGCCCGGACCGACGCCCAGTGCCTGGAGCGCGAGCTTGATCGCGTTGGTGCCGTTGTCCAGGCCCACGCAGTGGTCCACACCGTGGTAGGCGGCGAACTCCGTCTCGAAGCCGCGCACGCTCTTGCCGAGCACGAGCTGCCCGGAACCGAAGACCGTTTCGACGGCGTCCAGGAGGTCCGTACGCTCCTTCGCGTACTCCTCCAGGTAGTCCCAGACATACGTGGTCACAGGTGGATCCCTTCCTTGGCCGATGGACCGGTGTGAGGTTTGGGCGTGGGTGCGTGTGTGGACACGGCGTGAGCGGCGACGACCTGTTCCAGTGCGTCGCGCAGAACTGCCCTGGGCGCCCACCCGGTGACCGACCGGAAGGCGGACGAATCGGCTCGTACGCTGCGGAAGTCCAGACCGGTGGCACCGTCCGGCGGGTCCACTCGCAGTACAGGTACCGGTGGCCGCCCGGTGTGCCGACCGATGATCTCGGCGATCATCCGGAACACGTCCCCGAGGCCGTGGCCGAGGCCGCAGCCGACGTCCCAGTGCCGGCCGGTGAGGGCATCCGCGTGGTCCAGCGCCGACAGGAAGGCGCGGGCCGCGTCGTCGACGTGGAGGAGGTCGCGCTCGACCGTGCCGTCGTGCCACATGGTCAGCGGCTCACAGGCGAAGCCTCGGCGGACCATGGCCGCCACTACGCCCCGGCCAAGATCTCCCGGCACGGGGCCGTGGCCGTAGACGGTCGGCAGGCGCAGGACCACGCCACGGAGCGAGCCCGCCGCGCAGGCCGCGCGCAGGATGCGCTCGGAGGCGAGCTTCTGTCGTTCGTAGGTGTTCGCCGGGGCCGGGCCGCCGGGCGGGAGGACCGTACTGGCGTAGATCACCGCAGGTGGCGGTCCGGCGGTCCGGCCGGACCCGAGGCTCTCGACGAGGTCGAGCGTCACGGTGACGTTGGCGTGTTCGCCTTCCGGGTCGCCGTCCCGTGTCCGCCAGTCGCCCGTGGCCGAACGGTGGGTGACCAGATGGATCACGGCGTCCGAACCCGCCACCGCGTCGGCGACCGCGCCGGGGGCGGTGAGGTCGGCCGTGCGGACGTCCAGTTCCGCGAGGCCGTCACCGGCCACGGGGCAAGGGCGGCGCGACACCGTACGCAACCGGACCGGCCGGCTGCGCAGGAGTGCGACGACGGACGAACCGATGTAACCCGACGCACCGAGCACAGTGACCAGAGGGCGGGCGGCCGGCGTCCGGGACCCGGCCATCACCGTACTCCGACGGGACGGGGCGCCGTGGCCAGGGAGCGCAGACAGGCGAGCAGGCTGCGGGTCTCCATGCTCACGTAGTGGCTGTGACGCAGCAGGGCGGACAGCTGGTGAGGCGTCATCCAGCGGAAGTCCGGGTGCTCGGCCAGCTCCGGGTGGTACGGCGTCTCGACGATGAGGTGTCGGGTTCGTGCATGGTAGAAGCGGCCGCCCTCCTCCGACTGGACCGTGTCGAACCTGACGGCGGAGGCGGGCGCCCCCAGCACCTCGTCGAGGAGCGGCGGCCGGGCGGCGGCGGGAAGGACGTCGTAGTTCTCCGGCACGCACTGCAGGGTGGGGGCGAGTTCCACGGCGTCCACGTACCCGACCTCCGCACGCAGTTGGACGAGAGCGTGCAGGACGCCGTCGATACGGGTGACGAGGAGGCCCACGACCCCCATGCCGTGCGGCGCGATCATCGGCTGGTCCCAGCGGGCGACCTCGCGGCCCGACGCTGTCACCTGTACACCGATGACGTCGAAGAACCGGCCGCTCTCGTGGGAGATCCGGCCTTCCGTCCGCCGCCATCCGGGGAGTCCGCTCAGCGGTACCCGGCTGACGGCGAGGTCGGCGCGCACCCGCGTGTCAGTGATCCAGCTGAGGAGACTGCGCTCCGTGTGATGCGTGGGCGAGCCCGCACGGCACGACCGGAGCAGGGCCATGGTGAACTCGTCCCGCTCCCCGCCGGGTTCCGGCTCCGGCTCCGCGAGGGGCAGGCAGGCCAGCACCGAACGGGTGTCCATGTTGACCAGATCGTCCTGGGCCAGCAGCCGGTGCAGTTGGGGCAGCGACAGCCAGTGGAACCCGTCGTGGAGTTCCACCTCGCCCCGGACCTCGACCACCATGTTGCGATTGCGCTTGCGCAGGAACCAGGCACCTTGTTCGGACTGGCGGACATCGGCCACCACCCGGTGCCGGGACGGGTCCCTGAAGTAGTCGAGGTAGGGGACGGGTTTGCCGCCGTGCACCCGGAGATAGTTGCTCCGGGTCGCCTGGACGGTCGGGGAGACCTGGATGCCGTCGCAGTTGCCGGGCTCGGCCTTCAGCTGCATCAGATAGTGCGGAACGCCGTCGAACTCCTTGACCAGGATGCCCAGGATGCCGATCTCCGGCTGGTCGATGATCGGCTGGGACCAGTGGTCGACCGGGTGCCCCGGGCGGTCGACGCGCACTCCCTCCACGGTGAAGAAGCGGCCGGCGTGATGGCGGATGGTCCCGGTGGCCGGGTCCGCGGTCCATCCGGCGAGGGCGTCGAGCGGCACCCTTCGAACCGTGGTGAACATGCGGTCCCGGGCGTCGTCGAGCGCGCGGTAGAACCCCTCCGAGGACGTCATCGCACCACACATCCCGCGGGCAGGACGTCCTCGAAGAACGCCTGCTGGTGGGCCATCGTGGCGCGGAAGTGGGCGCTGTAGCGCTCCGCGTGCCCGGCGGTCATGGTGCCCAGCACCATCGCGAGGGCGACGTAGCCGTCCTTGGGCTCGATGATCAGGTTGTTCCACACCATCCGGACGGCTTCCACATGCCGGTCGACGGCGCCGGTCAGGGCGTCGGTACCGCCTTCCCAGCCGAGGGGCAGCACCAGCTCGCCGGAAGCGGCCAGGGAGCCGTACCAGTGATGGAGATCTGCGCGGCTGGCTTCGAGCCCCGCGCGGAAGTGCCGGGGATGGGTGAGGGCCCGGTACGCGGCACGGGCGGCACGGGCATCCTCGAACCGCGCGATCTCATGGTCGTAGTCGCACGGAAGGCTGTGCTGCCGGGTGCCGGGGTCGTCCAGCATGTTCACCGTGACGTCGAGGAGCGTCGTGCAACGGACCCCCGCGTCGGTCATGCGCAGCCACAGGTCCCAGTCCTCAAGGCCGACCGGGGACTCGCGCCAGCCACCCACCGACTCCGCGAGGCCTGCCCTGTGCGCGGCGCACGAGTTCTCGAACAGGGGATTCATCAGCTGGAGTTCGGGTGCCCAGCACATGGTCAGCGGATCGGCGGTGGTGGTGACCGTGCCGGACGCGGTCACCTTCCTCGCCCGGGTGGCCACGAACTGCGCGCCGTCGTCGAAGGCGGCTGTCAGGAGCTCGAGATGGCCGCTCTCCCAGCGGTCGTCGTGGTCCAGGTAGGCGATGTACTCGCCCTTAGCCTCGGGCAGAACGAGGTTGGTGGGGCCGGCCTGGAAGCCGAAGTGCGGAACCCGCCGCAGCCGGATCCGGTCGTCCTGCGCCGCGACCTCGGCCACGACCTCGTCCGTGTCGTCGTCGCTGCCGTCGGATACGACGATCATCTCCCAGTCACGCATCGACTGCGCTCGGACGGAGTCCAGCGTGGGCAGGATGGCCCGGCTGCGGTTGTAGGTCGGGCAGATAACGGAGACGCGGGGCATCGGCGACTCCTTCCGTTCGTCGGTCGACAGGCGCGAGGGGCCCTTTGGATCGCATTGTTCCCGCAATGAAGGGCATTGTTCCCGCCCTTGGGCCGAGCCATCGGTCCTTGAAGGATTCCGCGGCCCGCACCAGCCGTAATTAAATGCCAGGGAATAGCGTGACCAGAAAGGCGGGCCGGTGTCAACACGCTGCGTTCCCGCAGGCTGTCCCCGGCGGCGTGGATCTGTACGTCACTGCAGGCAGGCACCCCGACGAAGGCCAGGTGGGGGGATATCCCGGTCTGTGGAGGGGGCGATACTAGCCTCGCGACGGGGGCGTCGGCCCTCCCACGGGTCTACGTTTATCCATGTCGCCGACGAGATTCCCGCAAGGGGTCCTGGTGGGAGAATTCTGCGGCGACCAGACATAATATGTCGCCGTAGTCGCAAGGATTCTCGTTGCACTCGAACCGACCGTCGATGTGCGCGATGTCGATTGTGCGCAATGTCGATGTGCGCGATTCGGGGGGACAGATGACCAAGTATTCAGTTCTTGTTCCGTTCCTGCCACGCAGGCCGGAACAGCTGCTGCCGTATGCCGCTCTGGTGGACTGGACGGCGGCGGAACGGCTGTGGCAGGGCCAGTCGATGCTCGTCGATCCCTTCCAGGGCTTCGCCGCCGCGGCGGGGTCCGGGTTCCGGGTCCCGGTGGGGTTCGGTGTCACGCTCATGCCGTTGAGGCATCCCTTCGAGGCGGCGCACCAGGTCAGATCGCTGGCCATGGCCACCGGCCATCCGGTGGTGGCAGGGTTCGGGCCCGGTGGTGCCTCGTTCCAGCGAAGTCTCCTCGGCGCCCCGTACGCCAGCCCGCTGACTGCGGCCCGTGAGTACCTCGGCATTGTCCGCGGTCTGCTGAACGGTGAAACCGTGCAGGCCGAGGGGGTCTACTTCTCGTGCCACGGCGCCCTCGCGCCGAGCCCGGCTCCTGCGGTGGAACTCGGACTCGGTGTGCTGCGTCCCGGCATGGCACGGGTCGCCGGTGCGGTTGCGGACTGCGCCATCACTTGGCTGACCCCGGCGTCGTACCTGCGCGACACGGTGCTGCCCGCCCTGCGGGAGGGTGCCGCGGCGGCAGGCAGGCCGGTGCCCCGGATCGTGGCCATGGTGCCGCTGGCCCTGCGCCGGCCCGACCGCGCCCCGGCAGAGGTCGCGCTGGCCAGCAACGCTCCACACCTCGCGGCACCGCACTACATCGACATGCTCCAGCGCGCCGGCATCGCGGTGGACGAGGGCGATACGGCACTGAGCGCCCGGCGACTCGTGGAAGGCCGCGGCTTCCTCCACGGGGACATCGACGGACTGGTCGAACAGCTCGCCGAGTACCGGGAGGCGGGGGTGGACGAGGTCGTGTTGAACACGACCGGAGTGTTCAACCTGCACGGCCATCATGCGGCCATGGCGGACCTCAAGACGATTCTGGCGGCTGTCGCGTAATGAAGGGCACGGGGGACATGGAACACAGTCAGCTCAAGCGGGCCAAGCGGCAGTTGGCGTCCTGGGGAACAGGCCGCACCGGCCCGGTGGACAACGGCCCGGCCCAGGGGACTCGCACCGCGACCGTCGTACTGGAGAGCGCCGCACAGCTCCCTCCGGTGCTGGCCTCGGACTTCGTCGGCCACCGGACTGTCGTCTTCGTACCGGACGGCCAGGACGGCGGCCCGGTACGCCAGGCGGATCCGCAGGCCCCGGGTGCGGTCGGGCCCCTCGTCGTCCGGTACGAAGGGTCCCTGGCCGAGCCCGGCGACGAGATGTCGGTCGGAGACTCCTTCTTCCTGCAGACCCAGGACTACGCCACCAGCGAGTACATGTCGGTGATCGGTCCCACGCTGATCAGGATCACCGAAGAGGCCGACTTCGACGGGTACCTGGCGGACGCGGACCGCGCCCGGAACCAGGGCACGTTCGCCGACTTCGCGACCGACCCCGCCGTGCGGATCGGCGACCTCTCCGCGCTGGGCGCGGGCCCGGCCGGCGACGGCCCGTTCACCCGCCTGTACGTGCGGTCCAACGGCGAGGTGTCCCTCTCGCCCGTGGCCCTGCCCCTGGGCACCGTCGCCGACGGCGGCGCCGCTCTGGCGGCGGAGTGGACCAGGCTCAACTCCGGGAGCGCACACCCCTGCGCGGTCTCCCTGGGCCTCGTCGTGCCCGACCGGGCACGTACGGACGCGCTGACCGCACGGCCGTGGCTCGGCCGGTATCTGGCCGCACTCGACGCCGTCCGGGAGCTCCGTTCCCGGGGGATCACCGGCCTCGAAGTCTCCGGATTCGGCGCCCGTCTGGTGCCCGGCCTGGCGGAACTCGGGGACAGCGCCGCCGACCGCGATGACGTGGACGCTCCACTGCTGTTGTGGACCGGGGAGCAGGCCGTGGTGCACAGTGCCCGAACCGGCCGCTTCTTCTCTCTCGGCCGTGCTGCCGCGGAGCTGGCCGAAACCCTGCTGGTCCACGGATCGGTCGAGGCCGCCGCCGCCCACGCGGACCGTGCCGCGCTGACTCAGGTCGAGACCCTCTTCGCCTCCGCCGGTGTCCGGCTCACCGTCGCGACGGCGGCCGCCCGATGACGGCGACGGCCGTCGGCGGAACGCCGCGGTCGGTCCCCGGACGGGCCGGCCGCGCGCTGGCCGAGCTCGGGGACCGGGTGGTCATGTGCGGGATCTACGACGAGGTCGGCTCACTGATCTACGACGACCTGAGCAGGAACGACACCCATGAGGTCCGTGAACTGATCGGCCTCGTCCGCCGACGCCCCGGACCGGTCCTGGAACTCGCCGCGGGAACAGGCCGGTTGACGATGCCGCTGCTCGCGGCCGGCAGGGACGTCACGGCACTCGAACTGGCACGCCCCATGCTGGACCTGCTCCTGGCCCGCCTCCACGAGGCCCCCGAGCGGCTGCGTGAACGCTGCACCACCATCGAGGGGGACATGGCGTCCTTCACGCTGGACCGCCGGTTCGGGGCGGTCGTCCTCGGGACGACCTCGATCTCGCTACTCGACGAAGAGGGCCGTGCCGCGCTCTATCGCACGGTGCGCGACCATCTGGCTCCCGGCGGGGCATTCCTGCTCTCGACCACGTATCCCACCGCCGGAGCCACCCAGGACGAGATACGCATCGACATGGCCGGTGCCAGCGGCCGGCTCTACCACCTGCACGAGCACTGGTCCCCGCAGACCGGCACGCGCACCGTCACCCTCCATGCGGCCGATCTCTCCGAGGGCCCTGTCCACGTGTGCACCTCGACGGTCGCGGCCCTCCCGGCCGACCTGTTGGAGAACGAACTGGCCGCCGCCGGTTTCCGGGTGAACACCCGTCTCACGCTGCGTACCGGTGGCGACCGACACGAATCCGTACTGCTGGAAGCAGAGGTGGAGCCCCGATGAACGATGGACAGGCCCTGTGGCCCTCGCTGTTGCCGCCCGCGCAGCAGGGCGACGACACGCTGTGCGCGGTCTCCGCCGAAGGCGTCCGCGTCCGCTTCGCCGACGGCCGTGAACTGCTGTGCGGCACCAGCGGGTTGTGGAACACCAACATCGGCTACGGCAATCGCGTCATCGCCGAGGCGGTGGCGGCGGCCCTGCGTGACGCTTCCTACCTCTCCGTCTTCCGGTACGAGAACAGCTACGCCCGCAAGGCTGCGTCGGCTCTCGTCGACCTCTGCGGCGCCGACCACTACGGCCGGGTGCTGTTCTCCACCTCCGGCGGCGCCGCCAACGACCTGGTGATGAAGATCGCCAGGCTGCACCACGCGCTGCGCGGCGACGCCCGGCGCAAGGTGGTGGTCGGTCTGCGCGGCAGCTACCACGGCCTGACCTTCGGCAGCTTCGCGCTGACCGGTGATGATCTGGGCCAGTCGGTGTACGGCGTCGATCAGAGGCTGGTGCGGCACGTGGCCCCGAACGACCCGGCCGAGCTGGTGACGCTGCTCGGCAGGCAGGGGAGCCAGATCGCGGCCGTCGTCGTCGAGCCCGTCCTCGGCAACGGTGCGGTACCGCTCACCGAGGAGTACGTGAACGCTCTGCTGCGGTTGCGCGACGAGCACGGATTCCTGCTGGTCGCCGACGAGGTGGCCACCGGCTTCGGCCGTACCGGTTCCTTCCTCGCCTCGCAGAGGTGGGCCGGGCAGCCCGATCTGCTGGTCGTCTCCAAGGGGCTCACGAACGGCACCATGCCCGCCGCCGCGGTCGTCGTCTCGACCGAGGTGGCCCGGGTGTTCAACGACGCGGGAGCCGTGCTTGCGCACGGCGAGACCCAAGCGGGAACCCCGGCGACCTGCGCCGCGATCCTCGCCACCCTTGAGGAGATGCGCCGGCTCGACGCGATCGCCGCCGGCCGAAGCCTTGCCGTACTCCTGGACACCGAGCTGGACCGGCTGGTCGCCGAGCGGCCCGACGTGACCGGCACCAGCGGCGTCGGCTGTTTCCGGGCCCTGCGACTGTGCGGCCGGGACGGGGCACCCCTGCCGCAGACCGAGGTCCCCGCCGTGGTCGCGGCGATCAGAGCGGCGGGTGCGATCGTGCATCCCGGACCGCACGGCATCCAGCTCTTCCCCGCGCTGACCTACAGTGATGCCGAACTGGCCGAGCTGCTCGACCGGGTGCGGACCGGACTCACGGCGTACACGCGGCAGGCGACGGCCGGGGTGGCCGGATGAACCTCAGCTGGCACTGCCCGACGCTGACGCTGTTCGGCGCCGACGGTATCGCCGGATGGCTTGACGCACGGCCTGCCCTGCGGCACATCACCGTGCTGGTCGACGCAGCCGTCGCCGACAGTCCGATCGTCTCCCGGGTGCGGACCTCGGTCGCAGGATCGCGCCGTGACGTGCTCGTCCTGGCGCTGGAAGGGGCCGGCGATGCGGAAGGTGTCCTCGCGCTGGGGGACAACCTCCACGGCACGGACGTGGTCGTCGCCGTCGGCGGCGGCGCCCTGCTGGACCAGGCCAAGCTGGCGGCCCTGGCGCGGAACAACCCGGCCGCCCGCACGCGGCTGACCCTGCCGCAGCGCAGCGGGCTGATCCTGCTCCCGCCTGGCATCCAGCGCGGGCTTCCCCTGGTCGCGGTGCCCACCACCGTCGGTACGGGGGCGGAGGTGAGCGCGGCGGCATGCCTGGCCTTCCCACAGGGCAGGCGGCTGATCCTGGGGGAGTCGCTGCAGCCCGAGGTCGCCGTACTGGACCCGCTGGCCACCAGCACACTGCCGGACGAGCTGATCGCCGAGGGCGTGCTGGAGGCCCTGTTCCGAGTGGTGAGCCTGTACGCGGGTGACCACCGGGACCTGCCGACCGAGGACGCGCTGGCCGAGACCCTGGCCACGCGGCTGGCCCAGCTCGGGCATCAGCTGCGTGACGTACGGCTGGGCGGTGGGCGCAGCGACGACCGGATCCGTCTGGAGATCGCCAAAGTGAGCGGACTGACCCACCTCGGCTGGACGTACATCGGACGCGACCGGTACGGGGCCAAGGGCTGGTATCTCGCCAACGAGCTGTCGTCCGTGCTCGGGCTGCGCAAGATGACCGCCGTGGCAGCGCTGCTGGAACCGCTGTGGCGGGCCATCGCCGACGGCGACCAGCGGCTGGGGTCGGCCCGGCGGCTGTCCCGGATCTGGGCGCTGCTGCGTGCCACTGCCCCGGACGCCCTGCCCGAGGATCCGGCGGAGGGGATCGGCGCACTGACCGATTCCTGGCTGGTGGACCGGCGGATCAGCGCCGACGCCGCCCGGCTGGACACGGTGACGGCCCGGACCGTGCGCGCCTGGGGAGCCGGGCTGCCGATGCTCGGCGGGCTGCGGGCCGCCGACGTACGCGGCCTGCTCGACGGCGCCGTACTTGACGCGGAACCAGCCCTGAGCTGACCCGGCGTCACCAAAGACTTCCGTTCTCCGCGCCGTGATCACGGCGCGGAGAACGGGGGAACACACAGAAAATCCGATTTCAGAGGGAGGGAAACACCATGCAGGGAATTGCCAACTTCTCGCAGGACCTGTCTGTGCCGGCACTTGAGCTCGGCATGCAGGAGCTTGAGGCCATGGAGGCCCCGGGCTGGTCCACGTGGGCCGGTTTCGGCACGGGCACGGTTGTCACCAGCGCCATCGCCTACGGCAGCGTCTACGTGGCCGTCAGCGGCGCGGCGATCACCTAGAGCGGCCTG
>NZ_MQUR01000136.1 GCF_001953875.1 Streptomyces amritsarensis | reverse complement strand
CACCCCCAAAGCCGCCCGCACTGCGAGCCCCTGGCCCGGCCGGGGTGGCTCCCGGAGCCGGGCTCGTACTGCTGGAGTGGGGACGGGGAGGGGTGTCCCCGCAGGACGAGCGCGCTACCACCGCTCACGGCCGAGACGGCTCGCGGGCGCCGAGCCGAGGAGATACCCCTGCGCGGCACCGCGACCCGCCCGCACCGAGCCCGTATCCCGTCCGGCAGGCCGACCCCGGCCAGCCGGAGCGTCCGCCCTCGGGGCGGCCCCGCCAAGCCCGCACCGCGAGGCCGCGGCCCGGCCCGGACGCCCCCCGGAACCGGGCTCGTACTGCTGGAGCGGGGACGGGGAGGGGTGTCCCCGCAGGACGAGCGCGCTACCACCGCTCACGGCCGTGATGGCTCGCGGGCGCCGAGCCGAGGAGATACCCCTGCGCGGCGCCGCGACCCGCCCGCACCGTGCCCGTATCCCGTCCGGCAGGCCGACCCCGGCCAGCCGGAGCGTCCGCCCTCGGGGCGGCGCCGCCAAGCCCGCACCGCGAGGCCGCGGCCCGGCCGGGATGGCTCCCGGAGCCGGGGTCGTACTGGTGGAGTGGGGACGTGGAGGGGTGTCCCCGCAGGACGAGTGCGCGACCACCGCTCACGGCCGAGACACCTCGCGGGCGCCGAGCCGAGGAGATACCCCTGCGCGGCGCCGCGACCGGCCCGCACCGAGCCCGTATCCCGCCCGGCGGCACGACCCGGATCCGGCCCGGTGGGCTCCGCTGTGCGGGCCCGACCCGGGATGGGCCCCTGGTGGCGGGCCGCGCCGACGCGGATCCCGCCCGGCGGGATCCCGCCCGTACCGCCACGCGGCGGCCCGGGTCGGAGCGTCCGGGTAGGGGCTCGTAGGGCGAGCCCGCGTCGAGCCGAGGAGATACGCACCGCGCGAGCGGGCAGGCGGGGTCCGGGGCCGGGAGGCCCCGGGTGTACCCCGCCGCGGAGCGGATTCGCCGGGGCCGGGCCCACCCGACCGGCTGCCCCCGCGGGAGCGGAAGGGCGTGGCGGGAACTCCACCGCCCTCCCAGGAGTCGGATGCTATGCAGACAAACCCGGCGCGCCGGGGGGAAGGCAGGAGCACGTGGACAACCACAGCAGAGCCGGCGGCCCGGCCGGCGGCGGCCCAGCCCACGCCGGCGCAGCCGCCGGCACGGCCACGCCGGCACCACCGCCGCCACCGCCCCCCACCCGCGGAGCGTTCGTGTTCAACGCCGCCGACGAGGAGCGCCGCCGGGGCGTCCGCAGGATGAAGGCCACCGCGACCGGTCTGCTGCTGCTGGTCGCGCTGGTGTACGTACTGGCCAAGTACGCCCAGCACGCCTGGGGTGCCGGCGGCTGGGCCGGCTACGTGGCCGCCGCCGCCGAGGCCGGCATGGTCGGCGCGCTCGCGGACTGGTTCGCCGTCACGGCCCTGTTCAAGCGGCCGCTCGGCCTGCCCATCCCGCACACCGCGATCATCCCGACGAAGAAGGACCAGCTCGGCGTCACCCTGGGCGAGTTCGTCGGCGAGAACTTCCTCTCCGCCGACGTGGTCCGGGCCCGCCTGCACTCCCTCGGCATCGGCGGCCGCCTCGGCGCCTGGCTGGCCGAGCCCGCGCACGCCGACCGCGTCACGGCCGAACTGGCCACGGCCCTGCGCGGCGCGCTGACCGTTCTGCGGGACTCCGACGTCCAGGCCGTGGTCGGCGAGGCCATCACCCGGCGCGCGGAGAGCGCGGAGATCGCGCCGGGCCTCGGCAAGACCCTGCAGAAGGTCGTCGTGGACGGCGGTCACCGCCGCGCCGTCGACCTCGTCTGCGCCAAGGCGCACGACTGGCTGATCACGCACGGGGACTCGATCACGGATGCCGTCCAGGGCGGAGCCCCCGGCTGGACCCCGCGGTTCGTGGACCGCAAGGTCGGGGAGCGTGTCTACAAGGAGCTGCTCCGCTTCGTCACGGAGATGCGGGACATGCCCGAGCATCCGGCGCGCGCGGCGGTGGACCGCTTCCTGCGGGACTTCGCGGCCGACCTGCAGTCGGACACGGCGACGCGCGCCCGGGTGGAGCGTCTGAAGTCCGAGATCCTCGCGCGCGACGAGGTCCAGGACGTCATCGCCTCCGCCTGGTCGGCGATCCGCTCGATGATCATCTCGGCGGCGGAGGACGAGCAGAGCGAGCTGCGCCTGCGGGTCCGGGCCTCGCTGATGTCCCTGGGGGCGCGGCTGGCGACCGACGGCCGTCTCCAGGGGAAGGTGGAGGGCTGGATCGAGGGGGCGGTCGTCTATGTGGTCACCACGTACCGCAAGGAGATCACCTCGCTGATCACCGATACGGTCGCGGCCTGGGACGCCGAGCACACCTCCCGCAAGATCGAGGCCCACATCGGCCGCGACCTGCAGTTCATCCGTATCAACGGCACGGTGGTCGGCGCCCTGGCGGGCCTGCTGATCTACACGGTCTCCCGCGCGTTCGGCGCCTGAGGCGTGCGGGCGGGTCTTGGGAGCGGCAGCTCCAGCTGGGCGTGTCCGCGGGCGGTGACCTCCGGCGGGGCGGGGCGGGCGGCGCCCAGGGCGAGCAGTGCGCGCAGGGCGGCGATCAGGTCCGCCGGTGCCTCCCGCAGGATTCCGGGTGTGGTGCTGACCACCAGGACGCCGTGGGCCTCCAGGCGCAGTCTCCGGCGCAGGGTGGCCTGCCAGGAGTCGCGCGTGTAGTGGTACTCCGCGGAGTCGATCTCCAGCGCCACACCCTCGTCGGGCCAGTACGCGTCCGGGCTGGCGAGGAAGGACCCGTCGGTCGCGTGGAGCCGGGCGTTCCAGAGCGGTGCGGGCAGGTCCGTGGCCGTCAGTGTGTCGCGGGCGCGGCCTTCGGCGATCGACCGGACCCCGGCGAGGAGTTCGGCGGCCGCCGTCCGGACGGCCGGGCGGTGCCGGACGCGGCCGGCGCGCAGCTCGGCGTGCAGGTCGTGCGGGTGGCACCAGCCGCCCTGGACGACGTTGGCGAGGACGGAGCGGACGAGGTCCGGGTCGTCGGTGCGGGCCGCGAAGTCGGTGGCCGCGCGGACGGGGCGGGTGCTGGGCACCCCGGCGATGGTGATGGTCGCGGGCCAGCGGGTGGTCGAGGCGGGCCGGACGCGGCCGGTGGCCGCGACCGACCGTGGGGCGCGGACGAGGACGTCGAGGGGTTCGGGCGGCGCGTCGCGGATGCCGAGGAGGGCGAGGGCGGCGCCGCCGGTGAGCGCGGCGGCGGTCCCGGAGAGCGGGTCCGCGGCGGGCGGGGCGGCGTACAGGACGGCGGAGAGGGCCTGCTGCCGGGTGTCGGGTGGGCCGGTCTGCAGGAGGTACACCCGCGGGAGGAGCCGCTGCCAGGGTCCTCCGCGGCGGCTGCGGCCGCTGATGGTGGCGGCCGGGATGCCGGCCTGCCGGAGCTGGTGGTGGGTGGCCATGTTCAGCTGGCGCTGGGCGATGCGAGTGATCATGCTCCCGGTATGCCCGGTGGCGGGCGGCCGACGCTCAGGCCGAAGGGTGGTTCGGGGCGAGGAACACCACGACTGCGTTCTCGGTGCCGGGCAGCGGTTTCACCTCGTGCCAGCCGAGCCGGTGGTAGGTGGCCACGGTGTCGGTGGCCACCCGGGCGGTCAGCAGCCAGGCGCGGTCGTCAGGGGCGTCGGCGGTGATCTCGGCCAGCAGGGCGCGCCCGGTGCCGTGCCCGCGCGCGTGGGGGCGTACGGCGAGTTCGTCGATCTCCAGGGCGCCGATGAGCAGCTCCCGTACGCGCTGCCGGCCGAGCTGCGCGGTGACCTGTCCGTAGGCCCGGCCCGTGGGGAAGGCGCGGGGGGTCAGCCAGGCGGTGGCGAATCCGTCGACGCCGAGGCGTGACTGCGCGAAGGCGGTGCGGAAGCCGGTGCGGCGGCTGTCCGCCTGGAGCCGGACGGCGAACTGGCGAATGGTTTCTTCATCTTCGTTCCACGGTGGGGCGGAGAACACCTCGCCGTAGGCGTCGGCCAATTCCTCCGTCAGGTCGAGGACGGCCGGTCCGTAACAGATCACGTTTGCAGCTCCTTGGGCCGGCTCGGGTGGCTTGGGTCGGATCGCCCGTATCGCAGACCGAATCTACGCCCGGCGCGTTGCCTGGAGGGGAGGTCCGCAGATCCGGAGGGTGTGCGACAAATCCGACTTCCGTACGGTGTCGCGGGCCACCCGTATCGGCCCGCCGGGCCCGGCGTTGAGCCCGGTGTGCGCAACAACCTCCTGAGCAGAGCCCTGATGGGTCTCGCCGCCTGTGCGGTGGCGTTCTTCGTGGTCCTGGGGGTCATGGCGGTGCTGCCGCAGGCCCTCCAGGACGCCCTGCCCGACAACGTCCTGGGCGGCGCCGCCGTGGTGCTGGCGGTGGCGGCCGCGCGCCGGTTCGCCCGCCGGGCGCGTTAGCCTCGTGCGGTGACGTTCGAACGGCTGGAGGCCCCCGCGATGGCGCAGTTCCCCACATCGGTCGTAGCCGCAGGCGGCCTCGTCGGCGGCTACGCCGCGGCCCGCTGGACGGGGAAGCGACCGCTCGGCGGCGTGGTCCTCGCGGCGGCCGGCACCCTCGCGGTCCGCGAGTGGCACCGCCGCACGTCGCCGACGACGACGGCGCTGCTGGCCGCGGCGTACGTCGCCGCGTTCGCGGGCTCGCACCCGTTGGCGAAGAAGATCGGCGCCTGGCCGGCGGTCTTCACGGCGGCGGCCGCCATGGCCGCCACCACGTACGCCACGGCAGACCGCTAGCCCGCCCATCCGCGGGCACTCCTGGCCGCGGAGCCGCCGCTGGGCGAGAGGAGTCGTCACTGGCGGGCCGTGACTGCAGGTGATCTCCCAGCCTCGGTCAGTTCCGGTGCCGCTGTACCCGAGCCGAGGCCGCGGTCGCCCACAGCGTCTCTTGTTCAGACGAATGCTGCGGAGGGCTAGACTCCGAGCCGTTATGACGAAAAAGCTGCCTGAGCCCGAGGAGTGGACCCCGCCGGCTGGATCCTGGGCATCGTCAGCCGCCAACCGGCGAAGCATGCTTGGCAACAGGAGCCGGGACACGTCCCCTGAGCGGGCACTTCGCTCGCTTCTGCACGCGCGGGGGCTTCGCTACCGGGTGGCTGCCAAACCACTGCCCAAGATGCGTCGCACTGCGGACCTGGTGTTCGGGCCGACGAAGGTCGCGGTGTTCGTGGACGGGTGCTTCTGGCACGGCTGTCCCCAGCATTTCGTCCCGCCGAAGACCAACCCCGACTACTGGCGCGAGAAGATCGGCGGCAACGTGCGCCGCGACAGGGAGACTGACGCGAGGCTAACTGCCGAAGGCTGGCTGGTACTGCGTTTCTGGGAGCACGAGGCACCCGAGGACTGTGCGGAGGCCGTGCGGGCCGCGGTCGCCTCCCGGAGGAGCGCATCCGGGTGACCTGCCTGGGCGGACGGGCCGCGTGGTCCCATTCTGGGCTATTCGACCGGCGCACCCAGGAGCAGGGGGGATGCTCCAGGAGTCATAAGGGGGGCCAGCGCTGGTACGCCCGGTAGGAGGACGCCGGGTGGAACGTGCAGTCGGCACGACTCCCAGCGTCCGAGAACGCCGGAGTCGGCTGGGGCCTGAGCCGAGATCCAGTGCCGCGGCACGGTCCAAACCGCCGCCGGATCGTCGGCTTGAGTGAACTGGACGGCGATCATCTGCCAGGCAGGGTCCCTGAGCATCGTCTCGTACTCGTTTCGCGAGATGTAGAGAGTCAACCGGCCCAAGCGCGTCGTTGATTTGACCTCGAGATGACCTGAGAGTCCATGCCCCTGGACTGCTATGTCGTAACCGTGTGCGTCAGACCAGGCCGCAACGTGCTCGACGGTTGCAGAGGTCGATGCGCGCAGAAGGCTGAGCAGGACCTCCTCGCCCAACGCGCCGACTCGCGCACGTTCGGCTGTATCCACCTTTCCCCATGCTGTCCCGATGCGCGCGTAGGCGTCATCCGGTTCGAGCCCTAGTACCTCAGCAGCGCGCAGCGCGTCTTCAGGAATCTCATCGGGACTTTGGACGAGGAGGTCTGCGTCGGGGAGCCAGGAGGCGCCGCTGTCCAGGATCGCAGCGTCGTAGATTCTGATTTCCGGCGGTAGGACCCCGCTCTCTGAATCTAGTATCCCCGCCTTCCGCATCCACGCGTAGGCCGCGTCGTACTGCGTGGGCGTGATGTCGCTGAACTCGGAGTGTGTGGTGAAGACAGCGCGGCAGCGCGCGGCGCCGGACGCTGGCAGGCGGTGAAGCCAGCGTGCGGCTGCCCGCAGGACCGGGTCAGGAGGTACGGGCACGGAGGTAGCCCATCATCGCTTGCAGGTCCTTGTAATCCATGCCGCCGCCGACGGCGGGCTCCTCGTCGAGGTCGGCGAGTTCCCGAACTGCCGGGTCGTCCAGGATCCCTCCCATGAAATGCATTTTGTCAGCGAGCCGCTGGGCTACGACTTCGTCGATGGTGCCTTCGGAGGCGAGCACGGTGATCCGGGTTTCTGCCTCTGGAGCGAGCCCGAGGCGGTGGATCCTATCCAGACTCTGTAGGAAGCGGCCTGCCGCGAAGTCCCGATCCACGTAGACGGCATCGTGGCAGTCGTGGTGGAGGCTGATGCCTTCGCCCAGAGTCGCCGGGTTGGAGAGGAGCACCATGCAGTCCGGATCGTTGCGGAAGCGGCTGATCTCCTCTTCGCGGTCCTCAGTGCCGCCGTGGACGACCGCCGGGGAGAACGGCCCCAGAATCCGGCGGAGCGTATTCAGGCTGCGGACGAAGGTCGACCAGACGAGGGTCTTGCGGCCGAGGGCTGCATTGGCCGATACGACTGCCAGTACCTCTTGGTACTTGGGGGACATCTCGTAACTGGGCAGGTCCTGCATCAACTTGTAGAGCGGGGTGTCCTCCGGCACTGCGAGCGGCGGTACCTGGTAGGCGAGCGGTTCATGCCGCGTTGTGCCGACGGCCAGGAGCGCGGGGCTGGTCGCAGCCATCAGCATGTAGACGATCACCTTGCCCAGCTGCTGGAAATCGGCTTCGCCACCCGCGACACGCGCTGAGAACCGGCCGATGAGCGCGTCGTAGATCTCGCGGTGCAAGGGCGGTAGGGGTACGGGCCGCAGGGTGGTGCTCACGGGCGGCAGCCCGAGTTCGCCCTTCGTCGTACGGGTGAACAGGGGACGAAGCACCTGGCTGGCCTTGGCGAGGTCGCCGCCGGCAACGGCTTGGGTGACTTTCCTGCGACCGTGCCCGGGCCAGACGAATCCGAAGAGGTTCTCCAGGTCTTTGACGCCGTTGGGAGCCGGGGTCCCGGTGAGGACCAGTCGTCGACGGGCCCGGGGGCCGAGGGCGAGGCAGGCGGAACCGTAGGTGCCCTCTGCCCCCAGCTTCATACGGTGGGCCTCATCAAGGAGCAGCAGCGACGGCCGGGCGGTCAGCCAGCTGCTCAGCTCGTTGACAGCGCCGCTCAGACGTTCGTAGTTCACGATAACTGCTTCAGCCGCGGGGTCCACTCGCTTGGAGAGCACCTTCATGTTGAGCGGCTTCTCCAGGCACTGGGCGTTCTCGTGCTGCCATGCCTCGTAGCAGGACTTCGGACCGACGATCACGAGCCGCTCGATACCTCCTGCTCGTCGCAGGGCTTGGAAAACCGCGAGGCCGACCCTGGTCTTGCCTGCACCTGGAACCGAGAAGTTGGCGCCGTGGCGCAGTGACAGAAGCTTGGCGACGTCCCGCCGCTGGAAGTCCGTCAGATCCGCGGTCCAGCCTTGGCCCAACAGGCCATCGATGTCGGCAGGGTCCACTGCACCGTCGGCTGCGGCGTCAGGGTCGAGCTGCTTCTCCACCGTCCTGGCATCGGAT
Organism: Streptomyces amritsarensis; assembly: GCF_001953875.1. Classification (GTDB taxonomy): domain Bacteria; phylum Actinomycetota; class Actinomycetes; order Streptomycetales; family Streptomycetaceae; genus Streptomyces; species Streptomyces amritsarensis. The sequence goes on along the minus strand of NZ_MQUR01000136.1, from coordinate 6,891 downwards.
GCCGAGTCGGTAGCGAGCGCTGCGAGCTGGGGATCCCATTCGACTGAACCGGGCTGGGGCCAGGACGCGATTGCCACGAGATTGGTCAGGAGGTCGTCGATCTCGATATCGACAGACCCTTGGGAGTGCTGCACGCTGCTCCCGAAGCGCAACGCCATCCGGCGCAGGTCGTCCTCGAACCCGACGGCCGCACGCATACGGGCCTTAGTCGCTGCGTCCCCGAACTCGATTTTCAGGCTCGGTTCGACACTTGGCATAGTCACGACTCCTGGCGGGCGGCTTCGAGCAGCCAGGCCACACCGTCGCCAGGTGTGGTGAATGTGCGACCAGCCTGCTTGGCCAGACGGATGAGACTTGCGCGAAGTGTGAGCAGCGCGTCGTCGAACGACTCCTCGTCGAGAAGGCGCTTCGCTTTGGCATCTGCGAACTCAGAAGCACACTGGTTCACGTGGTCCGCGGCATCCGTCAGCCGCTCAGGCACCGCGATCTTGCGCTTCTGGAGCTGCGCGTTCTGGCCCGCCAGTTTCACTGCGACGGTGAACACCTTGCTGGCGGAGCTCATCAGCTGGCCGGCTTGGGCGACTTCCGCGGAATCCACCTTCTCGCCGTTCTGAACGGCGGCTTTGGCGCGGAGGAGGGTGTCGGTCAGAGCCCGGGTCGCCTTCACTGTCGGCACCGCATCCTGGAGAGCCACCCCGGGGAGCCCGGGGATGGAAACGGAATTGGACTGCTGCTCGGCGGGCTTCAGCTCTGCAGGGAGGCGTTCGTCCAGGTACCGGGCATGGAAATCCGCCTCAGCCAGGCGGATGGAGGTCTTGGCGAAGTCCAGCACGACCATTGCCAGGCGGGACTCCTTGAGCTGTTCTGCGGCGTCGGGGTCCGTCTGCTTCAGCTTGGTGTAGTCGCGGTGCAACTCGCGGAGCTGTTCCTGGTCTTCCTCGAAATCCACCAACCGCAGGGCGACGCCGCTGTCTGTCCGGCTTCGGTCGATCGCTTCGAGAATGAGGCCGTACACCCACCTGTCCTTGTGGAGTGTGGTGGTCTTGATGTTGAAGGCGCGTGCGATGTCATCTTCGCGCCTACCAGCGGCGAGCTGTTCCTCGACGGCGATGAGCCGGTTTACGTATGTGTAGTCGCGCCGCTTATCGCGACGGAGCTGGAGTGAGAGCTCGACATCGCTGATGTCGCTTCGTGAGGTATCCGGGGGGAGGACGGCCACGCGAATGTCCTTCACGCCCAGCTGCCGCAGGGCGGCACATCGCGTGTTGCCGTCGACGAGGATGCCCTCCGGTGTGATGATCCCGGGATCCTTCTGACCGGACTCGCGGAGCTCATCGACCAGTGCGGTGAAATCGGGGTCTGTCTGGTTCGGGTTCGACGGCTTGCAGCCCAGCAGATGGCGAAGGTACTCCTGGGCGGGCTCGCTCCAGGGCTCCTCCTCCAAGGCGCGGTTGCGGTCGAGGTCGAGCGAGCGCTGAGCCCTGATGCGGTGCGTATCAGGGTTGAAGTAGAGCATCTGGACAGGCATTGAGATGACGTCGAGGTGCTTCTGCTGGCCTCGCCAGTCGACGGTGACCTTGGCACCCGCCTCCGTCCTCGCCTGTACGAGCCGCTCCTCGACGAGGGCTCGGTTCGTCTCGGCTTCGGGCGGAACGTCGAACTTCCCAGCCATTCCTGATCCTCCAAAGGCGCCGTGGCCGTCTGCGATGTCATGCATCATTGCAGGAGCCACTGACGGCATGAGCTCGATGATCGTAAAATCGTCATTGTCAGCGTGAGAACGGAGCCGCGGTGCCTCTGCCCGCATGGAACGACCCGGCGCTCAAGGGCGGCACGATGGTGCGCGGAGCGTTGTGGCTTGTGCAGGAGATTCGCGAAGGCAACACCTTCACCAAGGAGCAGATTCGGGTGGCTTTCCCCCGAATCGCGCAGGCCGACCGGAGAATCCGGGACCTGCGGGAGTTCGGCTGGGTCATTCACCCCAGCACGGAGGACGGTTCGCTCGCTGCTGAGCAGCTGCGTTTCGTGAAGGCCGGCGTACCGGTCTGGGATCCGGTCGCCCGTGGTGCTGCGAAGCGGAAGAAGCTGTCTGCCAAGGAGGTGCGGGAGGCGATGGAGCGGGACGACTTCATGTGTACCGTCTGCGGCATCACCGGCGCCGAACCGTATGCCGACGACATCGACGAGACCGCCGTGCTGCTGGTCTCGCGCCGCGAGGTCACGCTTCCTGGTGGGGACCGGGAGACCATGCCGGTCACGGAGTGCAAGCGCTGCCGTGCGGGTGGCGACGGCTCCCCCGTGGACACAGCCCGGCTGATCGAGGAGATCGGCGGCCTGGGTGAGGCGGACCGGGAACGCCTACTTCGCTGGGTGGGGCAGGGGAAGAGGGATACGGTCGCGCTTGAGCGCGCTTGGAGTGCATACCGGCGCCTTCCGGCTCAGGCTCGGGCTGATGTGCAGCGAGCCCTGGAGGGGTAAACGGGGCTCCGGTCTCGATGGGAAATATCGGGCATTTGTGGCTTGTCGGTGGGAGCGAATAGACTTCCGCGTCCTCACTCGTGAGCTGGCTCCGCCTGTCGTCCAGGCGGTTCGTCCAGGCCTCCGGGGTACTGGGATTTCAGACGGGGCTGGCAGTCCCACTTCATCACCACGCGGCCTCAGGGGTACCCGCTGACCGCTCACGCGCTGGGTGGTCCGGCGTACAGGAGGGAGATCGCATGTCTTCTGCGAATAGCAACGAGGATCTCAAGGTAGTCGAGATCTGCGCCGGCGCAGGCGGTCAGTCCCTGGGGCTCGAGCGGGCTGGGTTCCGGCACCAGCTCGCGGTCGAACTGGACGGGCACGCTGTCGCCACCCTGAAGCGCAACCAGCCGGACTGGGAGGTGCGGCAGGGGGATGTTGCCGACGCGGGTGTATGGGACCCCGAGGAGTACAAGGGCGTCGACCTATTCGCTGGAGGCGTCCCCTGCCCGCCCTTCAGCATCGCAGGCAAGCAGATGGGCGCTACCGACGAGCGGGACCTCTTCGCCTGGGCTATCGAGGCATGCGGGCGGATGCAGCCTAGGGCTCTTCTTCTGGAGAACGTCCGGGGACTGAGCGCCAACCGGTTCTCCGCCTACCGTCAGCACGTCCTCGACCAGCTTCACGAGTACGGATATGTGGGCGAGTGGAAGCTCCTCCATGCGTCGGACTTCGGGGTTCCGCAGCTTCGGCCGCGGTTCGTCCTCGTCGCGATGGCCAAGGAGCATGCCGAGTACTTCACGTGGCCCGAGACGCTCGGGACTCCGAAGCCGACTGTCGGTGAGACCTTGCTGGACCTCATGCAGGCCCGCGGCTGGGAAGGTGCAGAGGACTGGGCCAAGCGGGCTGACTCCATCGCCCCGACGATCGTCGGGGGGTCGAAGAGGCACGGTGGAGCCGACTTGGGTCCCACGCGCGCGAAGCGCGCCTGGGCCGAACTCGGCGTGGATGCCCTCGGCGTCGCCGACGCAGCTCCCGGACCTGGCTGGGAACCGGGACCCGGTGTCCCGGGCCCCAAGCTCACCACGGAGATGGTCGCTCGCATCCAGGGCTGGAAGGGCGGCTTCAGCGAGTGGCAGTTCGAAGGCCGGAAGACGGCCGTGTACCGCCAGATCGGAAATGCCTTCCCCCCACCAGTCGCCGAGGCTGTCGGCCGGTCGATCGCGAGGGCCCTCCGCAAGGAAGGCCCTCGCCACGAGTTGATCGAATCTACGAGCGCTGTGCATGACCCCGTTTACAAGGTGCTTCGCGGAGCGACCCGCCCGCTGGCTGCGGACCAGATCATCGCGAAACTTGCCAAGGCCGGCATCTCTATGGACGTTCCTGAAGTCGAAAGGCACCTGAGCCACCTAGGCCGCGACTTCGAAGTGCAGACGATTCAGCGTTCCTCGGGTGCTTACGCCTACACCCTCGGTGAGTTCAAGGCCTTCACGGGACAGGAAGATCACCAGCGGCACGACTTCTTCGTGCATCAGCGCGCGAAGATCAGCTGACAGCGCCGCTACGTCCCCCCGTGGCACTCCGAGTATGGCTTGCCCGAGGTGCACCAGCAGGGGGCCGTGGGAGTGGGGGGCCAGGGGGTGGCCTTGCCGCGGGCCGCGAGGGTCGTGGCGTATTCGGCCAGGAGGCTGGGGGAGGCCGGGGAGGTCTTCTCGGAGGCCGCGAAGGCCTCGTACGAGGGGACGCTCGCCGTGACGATGCCCAGGTTGGTGGTGCCCGAGGCGGCCAGGGCGCGCAGGGAGGTCTCGATGTCGCGCAGGTGGGCCTCGTGCGAGGCGTACTCCGAGGCGAGCGTCGGGTAGCTGGTCAGCAGCTCGGACAGTTCGCGCTGCGGCCAGTGGAGGACCGCCACCGGGAACGGGCGGGACAGGGCCGCGCGGCGGTCGCCCAGTTCGGCGCGCAGGCGGGCGATCTCGGCGCGCAGCTCGGCGGGGTCGTCGGAGCCGAGGGCCCAGATGCGCTTGGGGTCGTGGAGCTCGTCGAGCGGGATCGGGCCGATGTGGCGGGTGTCGGCGACCATGTCCCAGTCGTCGTGCGGGCGCCCCAGGAGCCGGCGTACCCGGTGGCGGCCCGTCAGGAGGGCGGTCGTGGCCGGGGTGAGCGGGGTGGAGTCCGCGATCAGGAGGGTCGCGGCCTGGGTGAAGCAGTCCTCGGAGGCCTCCAACTCGTCGTGCGCCTCGAGGGCCTCCGCGATGACCTCCCACGGGGCCGGGTCCTTCGGGGAGGCGGCGCGGATGCCGGCGATGAGGGCGCGGGCCTCGGCCTCGTGGCCGTACTCCCAGAGGTTCGCCGCCTGGAGGGCCTTGATCAGGTGGGGGTCGGACGGTGACGAGGACAGCAGCTGGTCGTACAGGGCGCTCGCCCGGTCCCGTTCGTCGGCCAGTTCGAGGTGGGCCGCGGCCTGGAGGAGCAAGGGCTCCTGGTCCTCGGGGTAGCGGGTCGCCGTGCGGATGAGGCGCTCGGCTTCGGCGATGTGCTCGGCAGGCGTGTCGGGGCGCATGGTTCACACCGTACTGCTGCTGGTCAGTTGACGGGGGAGGACTTAGGGTGCCGCCCGTGCGGGATCACATACCTGTGGTGGTTCAGGGGAGGGGCCGGCGGGCGCGTCGGGCCGGACTCGTGGGGGCCATGTGGGCGACCGCCGAGCTGACCGTCACCGTCGGCGTGGTGATGTTGTTGCTGGTGGTGCACCAGGTGTGGTGGACCAACCGGCAGGCCGCCGCCGCGGCGCAGGAGCAGGTCCGCTCCCTGGAACGGGACTGGGCCATGGAGCGGGCCCGGGACGATGGGCCGCCCTCCTCGGATGCCCCCGGTCCCTCCCTCCCGTCCTCCTCCCCTTCTTCGTCTGCCGCGGCGCCCGCCCCGGCTCCTTCCGGGCGGGCGGCCGGGTCCCGGCCCGGCGCCGAGCCGTCGGGGGCGCGCGACCGGGCGTACGCGGTCCTGCGCATCCCGCGTCTCGGCCTCGTCGTCCCCGTCGCGCAGGGCATCGACAAGCGGGCCGTCCTCGACAAGGGGTACGCGGGGCACTACCCCGGGACCGCCGGGCCCGGGGCGCAGGGGAACTTCGCGCTGGCCGGGCACCGCAACACCCACGGCGAGCCGTTCCGGTACATCAACCGGCTGCGGGCGGGCGACGAGCTGATCGTCGACATGCGGGGGCGCAGGTACACGTACGTGGTGGGGAAGATCCTTGGCGAGACGACCGAGCGGGACACCGGGGTGATCGCGCCGGTGCCGCGCAGTGTGGTGAAGCCGCAGCACGGGTACGGCGAACCCGGCGCCTACATCACCCTGACCACCTGCACGCCCGAGTACAGCTCGAAGTACCGGCTGGTGGTCTGGGGGACCCTCAGGCCGTGACCGCACCCCCGCCGTTGTCGGTGGGGCCGGTTACCATCGATCGAGAACAGCGCAGGGAGAGGGGGGAGGTTCACATGGGTCGGGCGCGACGCTTTGACATCGACGTCGATAGGGACAGTGGCACTGCCGTCGACGTCACGTCCACCTGGATCGCCCGGGTCCTCTCCGTGCTGCTCCCGCTGGTGCTGGTCGGGGGAGCCCTCGGCCTGTTCGCCGGGGAGAGCGGGCTGGGCGCCGCGGTGGTCGCCCTCGCCGCGACCGTCGCCGCCGTCTCCGTGGGCGCCGAGGCGCTCGCCGCCGCCGCGCGGCTCGTACGGCCCGTTCCACCGCACCGCATACGCACCGCGATCCGTGATCGCGAGCAGCGCACGGCGTTCCTGCCGCAGCGTGATCCCGATGCCTCGGGCCGGTCGCGGCCCAGGGCGCCCGGCCGTCTCCTCCCGACGGCCGCGTAGGGGCGCGCAGTACCTCCCCCGCCTTCTGCTGACTGATCACTGTTGTCGCCCCTCGCGGGTCGTCACGCCGAAAAACGCACCTCTTTTCGACGTTCGACGAGACCCTTCGGAGGGCCCACGTGTCCGTTTTCACCCATCTTGTTGCTGAGCTGGGCCGGCTTCTGGAGCCGGTGCTGGCCGAGTCCGCGACCGCTGCCGCGATCGTGCTGTTCACCGTGCTGGTACGGCTCGCCCTGTACCCGCTGAGCAGGGCCGCCTTCCGCGGTGCGACGCCGGTGGCCGGCTGTCTGCCGCTGCTGCTCCAGCTGCCGGTGTTCTTCCTCATGTACCAGGCGTTCACCTCGGGGAGCGAACTGCTGAGCCACCGGCTGTTCGCCGCGCCGCTGGGGTCCCGGTGGACCGACGCGCTCGGGGAGGGCGGCCTGTTCGGGGCGCAGGGGCTGGTGTTCCTCGCGCTGTTCGGGGCGATCGCGGTGGTGGCCGCGTGGAGCGCCGTGCGCGGACGCCGGTCGGCTGCCGCGGCTGCCGCGGCAGCCGCGGCTGCCGCAGCCGCCCC
>NZ_MQUR01000011.1 GCF_001953875.1 Streptomyces amritsarensis | reverse complement strand
TACGCCCAGTATGAGGACGCCCCTCCGCCTTGCGATGCACCGCACCTGACGCCGTGCGCCGATCCACCGGGGATTACGGGACAGCCCTTAGAGCCCTTCGGCGCCGCGGTTGCGCAGGCGCTGGCCGTACTGCTGGAGCACCCACAGCTCCTCCTGGACGGCGGCGTGCTGCTCCGGCGGGGCCTGCGGACTCAGGCGGGTCATGGCGCCCTGGATCTCCAGGACCCGGCGGTCGACGGCACGCAGGCGGACCTGTACGAGCTGCACCCCGGCGTAGACCTCGTCGACCGTCTTGGCGTGGATGGCCTCCACCGCCAGCTCCGTGACCATCGCGCGGACGGTGTCGTTCGGGGCGGCGTCGCGCACGCGGGCCAGGTAGCCGTCGTCGGCCTGCGAGGTGCCGCCCGCGTCCTGGATGGCCTGGCGGACCGCGGCGTAGGGCGGGGCGGTGAACTCGTCGATCCCGTACGCGTCGAACGCGGGGGAGACCAGGGCGGGGCGCTGGAGCGCCAGCTTGAGCAGCTCGCGCTCGGTGCGGTGGGCGGGGCTGCGCAGGTTGAGGGCCGGGCCGCCGCCTCCGGCCGGCGGGGGCGTCGGCTCGGGGGCCGGCTGCTGGGCGCGGCCCCGGCCCTGCTGCGGGGGCTGGTTGCCGCGCTCGCGCGCCCATCGTGCGAGCTGCGCCACCCGCTTGACGACGAACTGTTCGTCGAGGATGCCCAGCATGCCCGCCAGCTGGACCGCCGACTCGTGCTGGATCGAGAGGTCCTTGATGCTCGCCACGACCGGAGCGGCCTCGGCCAGCGCGGCCGCCCGTCCCGCCGGGTTCTCCAGGTTGTGCCGGGAGACGATGTGGCGCAGCGCGAACTCGAACAGCGGGGTGCGGGCCTCCACCAGGTCGGCGACGGCCGCGTCGCCCTGGGCGAGGCGCAGGTCGCAGGGGTCCATCCCGTCGGGGGCGATGGTGATCGAGGTTTCGGCCGCGAACTTCTGGTCGTCCTCGAAGGCCCGCAGGGCCGCCTTCTGCCCGGCCGCGTCGCCGTCGAAGGTGAAGATGACCTCCGCGGTGGCGTTGTCCATCAGCAGGCGCCGGAGGATCTTGATGTGGTCCCCGCCGAATGCGGTGCCGCAGGTCGCGATGGCGGTGGTGACCCCGGCCAGGTGGCAGGCCATCACGTCCGTGTAGCCCTCGACAACCACGGCCCGGGAGGTCTTGGCGATCTCCTTCTTGGCCAGGTCGATGCCGTACAGGACCTGGGACTTCCGGTAGATCGCCGTCTCGGGGGTGTTCAGGTACTTCGGCCCGTTGTCGTCGTCGCGCAGCTTGCGTGCGCCGAAGCCGACCACCTCGCCGCTGGTGTCGCGGATGGGCCACATCAGCCGGCCGCGGAAGCGGTCGATCGGCTTGCCGCTGCGGCTGTCCTGGGCGAGCCCGGAGGTGATCAGCTCCTTGTCGGTGAAGCCCTTGCCGCGCAGGAAGCGGGTCAGGTGGTCCCAGCCGGCCGGGCTGTAGCCGACGCCGAAGTGGGCGGCCGCGGCCTGGTCGAAGCCGCGCTCCGCCAGGAACTTGCGGCCGATCTCGGCCTCGGGTCCGTCCAGCTGGTCGACGTAGAACCGGGCGGCCTCCCGGTGCGCCTCGACCAGCCGGATGCGCTCGCCGCGGCCGCTGGTGCCGGCGGTGTAGCCGCCCTCCTCGTAGCGCAGGGTGATCCCGGCCAGGCCGGCCAGGCGCTCGACCGCCTCGGAGAAGGAGAGGTGGTCGATCTTCATGACGAAGTCGAGGGTGTCCCCGCCCGCCTGGCAGCCGAAGCAGTGGTAGAGGCCCTTGCTGGGGCTGACCTGGAAGGAAGGGGACTTCTCGTCGTGGAAGGGGCACAGGCCCTTGAGATTGCCTCCGCCCGCGTTGCGCAGCTGGAGGTAGTCGGAGACCACGGCGTCGATCGGGACCGCGTCCCGTACCGCCTTCACGTCGTCGTCATTGATCCGTCCTGCCACCCGTGAAGTCTACGGCCGGGCGCGGACAAACCCGTCAGGCCCCCTCGGCAGCCGTCAGCGAAGCAAGCGGAACCGACGGGTCCGAGAGGGCCTCGCGGTCCACGGGTGCCTTTGACCTGATCAGGGCCTGGATGTGCTCGGTGACGTCCCACACGTTCACGTTCATTCCGGCGAGGACACGGCCCTCGGAGAGCCAGAAGGCGATGAACTCCCGCTTGCCGACGTCGCCGCGGATCAGCACCTGGTCGTAGCCGCCGGGCGGGGCGTATCCCGAGTACTCCAGGCCCACGTCGTACTGGTCCGAGAAGAAGTACGGCACCCGGTCGTAGGCGACCTCGTGCCCCAGCATCGCCCGGGCGGCGGCCGGGCCGCCGTTCAGCGCGTTGGCCCAGTGCTCGACCCGCAGCCGCGTGCCGAGCACCGGGTGGTGGGCGGCCGCCACGTCGCCGACCGCGTAGATGTCCGGGTCGGAGGTGCACAGGGAGGCGTCCACGGCGATGCCGCCGCCGTGCTCCCGGTCGACCAGGGCTAGCCCGGAGGTCTCGGCGAGAGCCGTCCGCGGCGCGGCCCCGATCGCGGCGAGCACCGCGTGCGCGGGGTGCTCCTCCCCGTCGTCGGTACGGGCGGCCAGCACCATGCCGTCCTGGCCGACGATCTCGGTCAGCCGGGCGCCGAAGTGGAAGCGCACCCCGTGGTCGGCGTGCAGGTCGCCGAAGAGCCGGCCGATCTCGGGGCCGAGCACGGCGTGCAGCGCGGTGGCCTCCGGTTCGACGACGGTCACCTCGGCGCCGTAGCCGCGGGCGGCGGCGGCGACCTCCAGGCCGATCCACCCGGCGCCCGCGATGAGCAGGTGGCCGTTGTCCCGGCCGAGGCCCGCCAGGACGTGCCGCAGCCGCTCGGCGTGCGCGAGGCGGCGCAGGTGGTGCACGCCTGCCAGCCCGGTGCCGGGGACGTCCAGGCGGCGCGGCTCGGCGCCGGTGGCGAGCAGCAGCTTGTCGTAGTGGACGACCGTGCCGTCCCCGAGGACCACCCTCTTGGCCTCCCGGTCGAGGTGGACGGCCGGCTGGCCGAGGTGCAGCTCGATGTCGGAGGCCGCGTACCAGGACGGCTCGTGGACGAAGACGCTCTCGCGCTCCTCCTTGCCCGTGAGGTAGCCCTTGGACAGCGGGGGGCGCTCGTACGGATGGTCACGCTCGTCGCCGATCAGGATCACCCGCCCCGTGAACCCCTCCGACCTCAGCGCTTCGGCCGCCTTCGCCCCGGCGAGCCCCGCGCCGACGATGACGAATGTCCGGTGTGCGTCGACCACCTGATGCCTCCTCATAACCTCTACGCCACATGCGACCACATGCGAGCGTCCCGCACTGAGCCTGCCGCGTGAAGGGGGAGTGGCTCGATCAGCTCACCCTTCGGCGCGTCGGGTGCGCCGGGTGAGCCGTGCGTGCAGGGAACGCGCTGAAGCGTCGGTGAGACACGCGATCTGGTCGACGACGGCCCTCTTCCTGGCCGTGTCGTCCGCGGCGGCGTCGAAGAGCGCCCGGAACTGGGGGTCCAGACCCTCGGGGGCGCGGGCGCTCAGCGCCTCGGCCAGTTCGGCCAGGACGATGCGCTGGTCGGCGCGGATGCGCTCCTGCTCGTCGCGCTGCATCACGTACAGGTCGGCGACCGCCTTGAGGACCGCGCATTCGTTGCGCGCCTCGCGGGGGACCACCAGTTCGGCGCCGTAGCGGGTGAGGCGGCCCGAGCCGTACGCCTCCCGGGTGGCCCCTTCGGCGGCCAGGCAGAAGCGGCCGATGAGCTGGCTGGTGGCGTCCTTCAGGCGGGCCTGGGCGACGGCGGAACCGTCGTACCCGTGGGGCCACCACTCCTGCTCCATCAGCCGGTCGAGGGCGGCCCGCAGCTCGTCGGGGGAGGTGCCGGCGGGGACGTACCGGCCGATGGCGACCTGCCAGATCGCGGCCCGCTCCGGCTCGGCGAAGAGCAGGTTGGGGTCGAGGTGCCCGGCGTGCAGGCCGTCCTCGAAGTCGTGGACGGAGTAGGCGACGTCGTCCGCCCAGTCCATGACCTGGGCCTCGAAGCACTTGCGGTCGGCGGGCGCGCCGAGGCGCAGCCACTCGAAGACCGGGAGGTCGTCCTCGTACGCCCCGAACTTGACCGAGTCGGGGTCGGTCGGGTGGCCGCCGCGGGCCCATGGGTACTTGGTGGCGGCGTCCAGGCAGGCCCGGGTGAGGTTGAGGCCGACGCTGACCGGCTCCCCGCCCGCCGGGTCGGGCACGAACCGCTTGGGCTCCAGCCGGGTCAGCAGGCGCAGCGACTGGGCGTTGCCCTCGAAGCCGCCGCAGTCCTTGGCGAACTCGTTGAGCGCCTCCTCGCCGTTGTGGCCGAAGGGCGGGTGGCCCATGTCGTGCGAGAGGCAGGCGGCTTCGACGAGGTCGGGATCGCAGCCGAGCGCGGCGCCGAGCTCCCGTCCGACCTGGGCGCACTCCAGGGAGTGCGTGAGGCGGGTGCGGGGGCTGGCGTCCCAGTCGTAGGAGCGGGTGCCGGGCGTGACCACCTGGGTCTTGCCGGCGAGGCGGCGCAGCGCGGCGGAGTGCAGCACGCGGGCGCGGTCGCGCTGGAAGGCGGTGCGGCCGGGGCGCTTGTCGGGCTCGGCGGCCCAGCGCTCGGTGTCGGCCGGGCCGTAGGGCGAGTAGAGGTCGTCTGCGGGGGCGTGCGCGGTGCCTTCCATGACAAGACGGTAACCGCAACGACTGACAAACCGGGATCAGGCGGAGACGAGTTCCGGCCGGGGGAGCGCGGCGGGGCGGGCCAGGGCCTCGTCGTAGCGGCGCAGCAGCAGACGGGCCAGGGCCGGGTGGTCGCCCAGGGGGGCGGCCGCGGGGCCGGGCGAGGCCGCGGCGGTCTGGGTGGCGAAGCGGCCGGGAGCGGCGAAGTACGAGGCCACGGCCGCCCGGTGGTGGCCGCGGGCGGCCAGGGCGCGGACGGCGTCGGGGACACTGGGCGCGGCCGCCGAGGCATAGCCGGGCACGACCGGGACACCGCCGAGCCGGCCGGCGAGCAGCGCGGCGGTGCGGCGGGTGTCGGCCGCCGAGTCGGGGTCGCGGGAACCGGCGGCGGCGAGCACCACGGCGGTGCCGGGGGTCCATCCGGCCTCCACGAGCCGTTCGTACAGGGCCTCGACGAGCAGCGGGTGCGGGCCCAGCGGGGCGGCGACGCGGGTGTGCAGGTGGGCGGCCCGGGCGGCGGCCGCGGGGAGGTCGCGCTTGACGTGGTATCCGCGGCCGAGCAGCAGCGGCACGAGCACGGCCGCTGCGGACGTGCCGCGCAGGGTGTCGTCGAGCAGCGGCTCGTTCAGTTCGATGTGGCCGAGCCGGACGTCGAGCCGCGGGCGGAGCTCGCGGACCCGCTCCAGGAGGGCGAGGGCGGTGTGCAGGGCGCGGGGGTCGCGGCTGCCGTGGGCCACGGCGACGAGGGCGGGCTGCTGCATGGGAGGTCTCCGAGGGTGCGGGTGCGGGGCGGTCGCAGTCCGCTGAGCTGCGTGCCGAGCTGGGCGGTGATCCGGGTCAGCAGCTCGGCCGCGCTGCCGAACGGGAGGGAGGGCATGGAGGGGAGGGAGAGGCTGTCGGAAGGGTGCACCGGCTCCGTCATGAACCGATCCTGCGGGCTGCAGATTGCCGGTGCGTTGCGCCGGGGTGACGGGTGTTTGCCAGGTGCTCACTCGGTCGTTCGTACGGGTGAAAGGGGACGGCGGGGGAACTCCGGGACCGGCCGTGATCGTCAATGTGTGCGAACGGCGTGTGCGAACGGTGTGCGCGGGCGGTGCGGGAGGGGCGGTCATGGAGTTCAGGGGCTGGGCGAGGGCGGTGGCGAGGCCGGTGCGGGCGAGGGCGGGCGCCCTGGTGCGCGCCGTGGCGGAGCGGCGGCCGGGGTGGCCGGGGCGGCTGCGGGGGGTCCGGGTCAGACGGCTGGCGGTGCAGACCGTCATGGCGGCCTGCGTGCTGGCGCTGCTGCCGTCGGCGTGGACGCACGCGTCGGCCGCCGACCGGCTGCGGACGACGGCCGACGCACCCGCCGCCGACGTGGCGGTGGTGTTCGGGGCCGGGCTGTGGCGGGGCAGGCCCACCCCCTATCTCGCCGACCGGCTCGACGCGGCCGCCGAGCTGTACCGCACGGGCAAGGTCAGAGTGGTGCTGGTCACCGGGGACAACAGCCGCAAGGAGTACGACGAGCCGGACGCCATGCGCAGGTATCTGACCGAGCACGGGGTTCCGGACACGCAGATCGTCAGCGACTACGCCGGCTTCGACACCTGGGACTCCTGCGTGCGGGCCAAGGAGATCTTCGGGGTCGAGCGGGCCGTGCTGGTCACCCAGGGCTTCCACATACGCAGGGCCGTCGCCCTGTGCCAGGCGGCGGGCCTGGATTCGTACGGGGTCGGGGTGGCCGACGTGCACGACGCCACCTGGTACTACGGCCAGACGCGCGAGTTCTTCGCCTCGGGCAAGGCGGCACTGGACGCGGCCTTCAAGCCCTCCCCGCGGTTCCTGGGCCCGAAGGAGGAAGGGGTGACGCGGGCCCTGGCCGCTCTGGCAGACTGACGCACCGCCACATATGCCGATCAGGCATATGCCGGTTCGGTCGGTTGGTGGTCGGTGCGGGTGTCAGGGGTGGGGAACCGTGGCTGTAGTGGATCTGAGCGGCAAGGCCGTCGTCATCACCGGCGCGGCCCGCGGTCTGGGCGCCGCGGCGGCGCAGGCCGTCGTGGACGGCGGCGGCCGGGTGCTGATCACCGACGTGCTGTCGGCCGAGGGCGCCGAGACCGCCGCGAGGCTGGGCGGCGCGGCGCGCTTCATCAGGCATGACGTGACGAGCGAGGACGACTGGGCGGCCGCGCTGGAGTACGCGGTCGCAGAGTTCGGCCGGATCGACGGCCTCGTGAACAACGCGGGCATAGCCTCCGGCCGGTTGCTGGAGCACGAGAGCGTCGAGAGCTTCCGCCGCGTCGTGGAGGTCAACCTGGTCGGCGTGTTCATCGGGATCAAGACGGCGATCCCGCTGCTCCGCGCGAACGGCGGCGGGTCCGTCGTCAACATCTCCTCCGCCGCCGGCCTGACCGGGCTCGCCCTGACGGCCGGCTACGGCGCCTCCAAGTGGGGCGTGCGCGGCCTGTCGAAGATCGGCGCGGTGGAGCTCGCCGAGGCCGGGATCCGCGTCAACTCCGTGCACCCCGGCATGACGCTGACCCCCATGACCGCCCCGGTCGGCATCCAGCCGGGCGAGGGCAACTACCCGGGCGCCCCGATGGGCCGCGTCGGCGTCCCGGAGGAGGTGGCCGCCGCGGTCGCGTTCCTGCTCTCCGACGCGGCCGCCTACATGACGGGCGCCGAGCTCGCCGTGGACGGCGGCTGGACCGCGGGCCTGACGGTGAAACACCTGACGGGCCGCTGACGCCGCCCACCGCCCGTACAGGCCCCCGGCCCGCCCCGGCCCGCCCCGCCCCCCGGCCCGCCATGCGGCACGGCGTGGGGGTAAACCGGTGTGCCCCGCCGGGGCCGCCGGGCTACGGTGCGTGCCGTGACCCAGGACGCACCCCTCGTCCGCGACGTCTTCCCCGACCTGGCGGCCGAGCTCGTGCAGTTGCTGGAGGAGGAGGGCGAACGCGATCTCGCCCTCTGCGCACACGACCTCCGGCTGGTGGCCGAGTGCGGCTGCGGCGACGACTTCTGCCAGAGCCTGCGTACCCACGACCACCCGCCGGACCGGCCCTACGGGCCCGGACACCGCATGGTGTGCCTCCTCCCCGAGTGCGGCCTCCTGAACCTCGACGTCGTCGGCCGCCGGATCGTGTACGTCGAGATCATCGACCGGCCCCCGATGCGGCGCGGGACGGCCGCCGCCTCACCGGTGGGGCCGGGCGGTGCTGAGGTACCCGTACGGGAGGTGTAACCGGAGGTGGCGGCCCGTGTAACACCGCCGACGCACCCTGGACCGCATGCACACCCCGGGAGCAACCGCCGCCACCGCCACGCACTGCCCCTACTGCGCGCTGCAGTGCGGGATGAACCTGCGCCCCGGGCCCGGCGGCGCAGGCGTGGCGGTGGAGGAGCGCGCCGACTTCCCGGTCAACCGGGGCGCGCTGTGCGGCAAGGGCCGCACCGCTCCCGCCGTGCTCTCCTCCCGGGTGCGCCTGACCGAGCCGCTCGTCCGCACCCACGCAGGGCGGCTCGAACCCGCCACCTGGGAGGAGGCCCTCGACACCGTCGCCGCGGGCCTCGCCCGCACGTCCCGCGCGCACGGACCGGACGCCGTCGGCGTCTTCGGCGGCGGCGGGCTCACCAACGAGAAGGCGTACGCGCTCGGCAAGTTCGCCCGCGTCGCCCTGCGCACCTCGCAGATCGACTACAACGGACGCTTCTGCATGTCCTCGGCCGCCGCCGCGCACCAGAAGGCCTTCGGGCTCGACCGGGGCCTGCCCTTCCCCCTGGAGGACATCCCCCGCACCGGCTGCGTGATCCTCGTCGGCTCGAACCTGGCCGAGACCATGCCGCCCGCCCTGCGCTTCCTCACCGAGCTCAAGGCCAACGGCGGCACCCTCATCGTCATCGACCCGCGCCGCACGCGCACCGCCGAACAGGCCGACCTGCACCTGGCGCCGCGCCCCGGCACCGACCTCGCCCTCGCCCTCGGCCTCCTGCACCTCGTGGTCGCCGACGGCCGCACCGACGAGGAGTTCATCGCCGCCCGCACCACCGGTTGGGAAGAGGCGCGGGCCGCCGCCATGGCCCACTGGCCCGAGCTGGTGGAACGCATCACCGGCGTCCCCGTCCCCGCCCTGCGCGCGGCGGTCGGCCTCTTCTGCGCCCCGGAATCCGCGATGGTGCTGACCGCCCGCGGCCCGGAGCAGCAGTCCAAGGGCACCGACACCGTCGGCGCCTGGATCAACCTGTGCCTGGCCACCGGCCGGGCCGGCCGCCCCCTCTCCGGCTACGGCTGCCTCACCGGCCAGGGCAACGGCCAGGGCGGCCGCGAGCACGGCCAGAAGGCCGACCAGCTTCCCGGCTACCGCAAGCTCACCGACCCGGCCGCGCGGGCCCACGTCGCCGGGGTCTGGGGCGTCGACCCCGACAGCCTCCCCGGACCCGGCCGCAGCGCCTACGAACTCCTCGACGCTCTCGGCGGCGACGTGAAGTCCCTCCTCCTGATGGGTTCCAACCCGGTCGTCTCGGCCCCCCGCGCCGCCCACATCGAGGACCGCATCCGCTCACTGGACTTCCTCGCCGTCGCCGACGTCGTGCTCTCCGAGACGGCCGCCCTCGCCGACGTCGTCCTTCCCGTCACCCAGTGGGCGGAGGAGACCGGCACCACCACCAACCTGGAGGGCCGTGTCCTGCTGCGGCGCCGCGCCCTGACCCCGCCCCCGGGCGTCCGCAGCGACCTGGACGTCCTGCACGGGCTCGCCGCCCGCCTCGGCGTCGAGAAGGGCTTCCCCACCGCCCCCGAGGAGGTCTTCGACGAACTGCGCCGCGCCTCCGCCGGCGGCCCGGCGGACTACTCGGGCATCACCTACGACCGCATCGAGGCCGAACAGGGCGTCTTCTGGCCCTGCCCCGAGGGCTCCACGGGCACCGAACGCCTCTTCCTGGACCGCTTCGCCACCGACGACGGCCGGGCCCGCTTCGTCCCCGTCGCCCACCGCGACGCCGCCGAGGTCCCCGACGCGGACTACCCGCTCCTGCTCACCACCGGCCGTGTGGTCGCCCAGTACCAGTCCGGCGCCCAGACCCGCCGGGTGGACGAGCTCAACGAGGCCGCCCCCGGCCCGTTCGTGGAACTCCACCCCCGCCTCGCCGCCCGTCTCGGCGCGGTCGACGGCAGCCCCCTGGTCGTCACCTCCCGCCGCGGCCGCGCCGTGGCCCCGGCCCGCATCACGGACGCCATCCGCGCGGACACGGTCTTCATGCCCTTCCACTGGCCGGGCGAGGGCCGCGCCAACACCCTGACCAACCCTGCCCTCGACCCCACCTCCCGCATGCCGGAGTTCAAGGTCTGCGCGGTCCGCGTCGAACCGGCCCAGGGTCCGGTCTGACCGGCGGGACGGGCCCGGGGGCGCCGCGGAGCAGCCCCCGGGACCGCCCGCCTACTTCGCCGGGAGCGGTTCCAGGACCACGCTGCCGGGCAGTGCCGCGGCCATGTCGTAGGCGTAGACCCCGGGCCGGACCCAGATGAACCAGTTGCCGGCGGCGACGATGGTGTGCCCGTACGCCCGGCGCCCCGCCTCGATGCTGTCGCCGATCTCGTCCCTGCTGTAACGGGCCGTGCTCAGCACGGAGACATGGTTGTAGACCGTGGTCCCGCGGTGCTGCACCTCGCAGACGGCGTCCGAGCCGAACTTGTTCTCGTTCCGCAGGGTCACCTTGCAGTCGAAGCCGCCCTTCCCCAGGGCGGTGACCACGTCGTCGACCGAGGCGTACTCGGGGCCGGTCGGCACGTTGCTCGGCATCGGCGTCAGCGGAGGGCGTCCTCGGTCCCGGTCGACGAGACCGCACGCGCTCAGGGTCAGCAGCATCCCCAGCAGCAGGGGGACGCACTTCGGTGTGCGCATGGGTCAGTTGCTCCTCGGCGGTGTGGGCGCCGGGCCCGGACTGGGGGAAGGGGTGCCGGGTTCGGCGGGGCCGGTGCCCGTTCCGGTGTGCGGCCCGCCGCCCTCATGGTAGATCGGGTCGACGGAGACGTGGTGTCCGGCCGGGGTCTGCGACTCCAGCTGCCGTACGGCGGTGGCCCGCTGCTCCTCGGTGAGCGCGTGCCAGGCCATGGCGTCGTCCAGGTGCGGCTCCAGCCTGTCCCAGTTCTCGCCCCGGGTCTTGATGTCGAAGGCCCGGTTGCCCGACTCGTCGCCGTACTGCTCGTTCAGCTCCCGCACCTCGGGGGTGTCCGCCGCATACAGGGTGAAGAGCTGCTTGTCGGTCCTCGCCCCGTAGGGCTCTTCCTGCATGCGTTGCAGATGGTAGGCGCTCATGCGGATGTTCTCGTCAGGGTTCTCCTCGATGTACTTGGTCAGCTGGGCGTCGTCGAGGTCCCCGAGGAAGGTGCCGTCCGGGAGCGTGAACGCCCTCCGGTTGTCCCCCATCACAGCGCGCGCGGTGTCCGGCTTCATGTGCGTGATGCCGAGGGACTTGTCCGGCTTGAGGGTCTGCTGCAGCGTCCAGTTGAAGATCCGTCCCGCCTGGGCCAGCGGACCGGTCAGGCCGGGGCTGAAGTTCTGGTACCACTGCTGTTCCTGCCACAGGATCGCCAGGAGCAGCTTGCGGCTGATGCCGGTCTCGGCCGCGGCCCGGTTCACCGCGGCGAACTGGGCCGGAGAGACGTTGATCGGGTGCAGTCCGTCCGTACCGCCCGCCAGGGCCAGGGCGACCGCCAGCGGGGACCCGGGCGTCAGGGCCTCCTTGGCCAGCTTCGGGTCGGAGACGGCGGTCAGCCCCTCGATCGTGCGCAGGGCGCGCGCCGTGTCCACGTCGGCCTGGCCGGCCTTGCGCAGGGCTTC
The DNA here is from genome assembly GCF_001953875.1 of Streptomyces amritsarensis. Classification (GTDB taxonomy): domain Bacteria; phylum Actinomycetota; class Actinomycetes; order Streptomycetales; family Streptomycetaceae; genus Streptomyces; species Streptomyces amritsarensis. The sequence goes on along the minus strand of NZ_MQUR01000011.1, from coordinate 107,779 downwards.
GGTGATGACGCCCTGCGCGTGGTTGACCGGTTCGAGGTGCTCGGTACTGCCCTGCGGCACCATGACGGGCTTCGACAGCTGGACCCGGCCGCTGTCGTCGACCTTCAGCTCACGGGCGCGGGCGTAGTCCAGGGCGCTGTTCAGGTCCCGCTGTGCCCCCGTGATCGCCTCGGCCAGGTCGTCGTAGACCTTGGCCATCGCCCGCAGGGCCAACGCGGACGTCTCGTAGTCGTCGGCGTGCTTCACGAACCGTTCCGTGGCGGCGCGTCCGGCCTCGCCGACCCAGCACCGGTCGACCGTCCGGGCGACGTCCTGGCGCGCGTACGAGGCGAGGCCGTCGCACTGCTTCGCCACGGCCACCGCGTCGTCGGCTGCGCTGCGCCACTTCTGCGGATCGGCCTGCTTCAGCTCGGATACGGACACCATCAGGCGTCCTCCAGCACGCCGCCGGCCGCGCGCAGCCGGTCGGCTATCGCCTGGTCCTCGGCATTGACGGCGTTCGTGCCCGCGGTCAGGGCATCGGCCGCGTCGTCGACCAGGTCGGCGAGCTCCCGGAGCCGGCGCTGCCAGGCGGCCACGCAGTCGTTGCTGGCCGTCCCGGCCGCCCACCCGGCGTGGCTGCGGCCCACCGCTTCGGCGTCGTCGAGCGTGGCCTTGCCCCGGGCCTCGGCGTTCGCCGTACGGATCCCGGACGCCTTGGAGCGCACGGGGCCGTGGACGAGGGCGAGGTCGGGGTCCCCCGCGGCAGGAGCCGGGGTCGCGGAGGGGCTGGCTGAGGGAGTCGGTGACGGCGACGGCCCGGCGGAGGCCAGACGCAGGGCGGCGTCCCCCTTCGCCCGTGTCCATTCCGCTTCGAAATCGAACGTCATGTCCCCACCCTCGCACACCCCGATTCACTCTGAGGTGGCTGTTTTTGACAGGACATCAGCCGTATGCGCAGCAGTCCGGCAGCCGACCGGCTCGGACATGCGTCCGATCCGCATCGGGGTTCCCGGCCGGGGGTAACCATCGGTCACGCGCCGGACTCAGAAAGTGCTCGCACGCCCCTCGTGGCAGCGATGTGTCTTACCCCACACTGAATGCGGTGCCCCCGTCCTCGGAGCCCTGGAGGTCGCCCCCGTGCAGACCCGGACCCTGACCGTGAACGCGAGCGAGTCCTCGGAGGCCAAAGCCGTGGACGAAGAGCCCGAGGTACTGGAGCTGATCGAGCCGGTGCCTGTGCAGCGCAGCCGGGACAGCGACGGGAGCGGCGCCGGAGCGGGGCCCTCCGCCGACCTGTTCCGGCAGTACCTGCGCGAGATAGGCAGGATCCCGCTGCTCACCGCCGCCGAGGAGGTGGACCTGGCGCGGCGCGTCGAAGCCGGCCTGTTCGCCGAGGAGAAGCTCGGCACCACCCCCGACCTCGACTCCCAGCTCGCCGTCGACCTCGACCGGCTCGTCGTCATGGGACGCATGGCCAAACGCCGCCTCATCGAGTCGAATCTGCGGCTGGTCGTCTCCGTCGCGAAGCGGTACGTCGGCCGCGGGCTCACCATGCTCGACCTGGTCCAGGAGGGGAACCTCGGGCTGATCCGGGCCGTCGAGAAGTTCGACTACGCCCGCGGGTACAAGTTCTCCACCTACGCCACCTGGTGGATCCGGCAGGCGATGTCCCGGGCCCTCGCCGACCAGGCCCGGACCATCCGGGTGCCCGTCCACGTCGTCGAGCTCATCAACCGCGTCGTCCGCGTCCAGCGCCGCATGCTCCAGGAACGCGGCTACGAGCCCACCGCCGAAGAGGTCGCCGTCCACCTGGAGCTCACCCCCGAGCGGGTCCTGGAAGTGCTGCGCCTCGCCCAGGAGCCGGTCTCCCTGCACGCCCCCGTCGGCGAGGAGGACGACGTCGCGCTCGGCGACCTCATCGAGGACGGCGACGCCGCCTCCCCCGTGGAATCAGCCGCCTTCTTCCTGCTGCGCGAGCACCTCGAAGCGGTCCTGTCGACCCTCGGCGAACGCGAGCGCAAGGTCGTGCAGTTGCGGTACGGGCTCGCCGACGGACGGCCGCGCACCCTGGAGGAGATCGGCCGGATCTTCGGCGTGACGCGCGAGCGGATCCGCCAGATCGAGTCCAAGACCCTCAACAAGCTGCGCGACCACGCCTTCGCCGACCAGCTGCGCGGCTACCTCGACTGAAGCGGGAACCCGGCCGGAACGGGAAGGGGCGCCCCGAAGGACGCCCCCGCCCGCTCGCACCGCGCCTCAGTCGACCTCCGCGACCGCCTGGGCGAACTGCGCCGCGTACAGGCGGGCGTAGGCGCCGCCCGACGCCAGCAGCTCCTCGTGCGTGCCCTGCTCCACGATCGAGCCGCTCTCCATCACCAGGATCAGGTCGGCGTCGCGGATCGTGGAGAGCCGGTGCGCGATCACGAAGGACGTACGGCCGTGCGCGAGCCGCGCCATCGCCTTCTGGATCAGCACCTCGGTACGGGTGTCCACCGAGCTCGTCGCCTCGTCGAGGACCAGGATCACCGGATCCGACAGGAACGCCCGGGCGATGGTGATCAGCTGCTTCTCGCCCGCGCTGACGCCCGATCCCTCGTCGTCCAGCACGGTGTCGTAGCCGTCCGGCAGCGTCCGGATGAACCGGTCCGCGTGCGCGGCCCGCGCCGCCTCCTCGATCTCGGCCCGCGTGACGGGGCGCGAAGCGCCGTAGGCGATGTTCTCCGCGATGGTCCCGCCGAACAGCCAGGTGTCCTGGAGCACCATGCCGATGCCGCCGCGCAGCTCCTCGCGGGTCATCTTGGCGATGTCCACCCCGTCCAGGGCGATCTCCCCGCCCGTCACCTCGTAGAACCGCATCAGCAGGTTCACCAGGGTCGTCTTGCCGGCGCCCGTCGGGCCGACGATCGCGACCGTGTGGCCCGGGTCGACCGAGAGCGAGAGGTTCTCGATCAGCGGCCGGTCCGGCTCGTAGCGGAAGGCCACCTTGTCGAAGGTGACCTGGCCGCGCAGCTCCTGCGGGCGCTCCGGCACGTCGGCGTCACGCTCCTGCTCCGGGGCGTCCAGCAGCTCGTAGACCCGCTCCGCCGAGGCGACACCGGACTGCACGAGGTTGGCCATCGACGCGACCTGCGTCAGCGGCATCGAGAACTGCCGCGAGTACTGGATGAAGGCCTGCACGTCACCGATCGACAGGGTGCCGGACGCGACGCGCAGCCCGCCCACCACCGCGATCAGCACGTAGTTGATGTTCGAGATGAAGAACATCACCGGCTGCATGATGCCGCTGACCAGCTGCGCCTTGAACGAGGCCCGGTACAGCGCCTCGTTCTGCTCGGCGAAGAGCGCCGCGGACTCCTTCTGCCGGCCGAAGACCTTGACCAGGTTGTGCCCCGAGTACATCTCCTCGATGTGGGCGTTGAGCGCTCCGGTCGTCTTCCACTGCTCCACGAACTGCGGCTGCGACTTCTTGCCGATCTTCGCGGCGACGTAGACGGAGACCGGTACGGTCCCCACCGCGACCAGCGCCAGCAGCGGCGAGATCCAGAACATCATCGCGAGCACGCCGACGATGGTCAGCAGCGAATTCAGCAGCTGACCCATCGTCTGCTGGAGCGTCTGGCCGATGTTGTCGATGTCGTTGGTGGCCCGGCTCAGCACCTCGCCGCGCTTCTGCTGGTCGAAGTACGCCAGCGGCAGCCGCGACAGCTTCGCCTGGAGCTCCTCGCGCATCCGGTAGAGGGTGCCGTTCATGACGTGGTTCGACAGCCGGGTCGCGACCAGCATCAGCAGGCCCGCCAGGGTGAAGACCACCAGCGCCCAGATCGCCACGGCCCCGACCGCGCCGAAGTCGATGCCCCGGCCCGGGGTGAAGTCGGTGCCGGACAGCATGTCCGCCATGCCGTCCTCGCCGCGGGCGCGCATCCCGTCCAGCGCCTGCTGCTTGGTCACACCGGCCGGCATCTCCCGGCCGACGATCCCCGCGAAGACCAGGTCGGTCGCCTCGCCGAGGATCTTCGGTCCGACGACCGCGCAGGCGACGCTGCCGACGACGGCCAGGACCATGCCCCACAGCTTGGCCCGGTCCTGCGCGATCTGGGCCAGCAGCCGCCTGCCCGATCCCTTGAAGTCCAGGGACCGCTGGGCCGGCCCCATCATCATCCGTCCTCCGGGCCCGCTCATGCGGCCTCCGCCTCCGTCAGCTGGGAGAGCACGATCTCCCGGTAGGTCTCGTTGCCGGCCATCAGCTCGTGGTGGCGGCCCTCACCCACGACCTGCCCCTCGTCCAGGACGATGATCCGGTCGGCGTCGCGGATGGTCGCGACCCGCTGGGCGACGATGACCACGGTCGCGTCCTCGGTCTCGCGGGCGAGCGCCGCGCGCAGCGCCGCGTCCGTCGCGTAGTCCAGGGCCGAGAAGGAGTCGTCGAAGAGGTAGATCTCCGGGCGCTGCACGAGCGTGCGGGCGATGGCCAGGCGCTGGCGCTGGCCGCCGGAGACGTTCGTGCCGCCCTGCGTGACGGGCGCCTGAAGGCCGCCCTCCAGCGCCGAGACGAACTCCTTGGCCTGGGCCACCTCCAGGGCCTGCCACAGCTCTTCGTCGCTGGCGTCCGGGCGCCCGTAGCGCAGGTTCGAGGCGATGGTGCCGGAGAACAGGTAGGGCTTCTGCGGGACCATGCCGACCGTCTTCGCCAGCAGTTCGGGGTCGAGCCGGCGTACGTCCTCGCCGTCCACGAGCACCTCGCCGCCGGTCGCGTCGAACAGCCGGGGGACCAGGCCGAGCAGCGTGGACTTGCCGCTTCCGGTGGAGCCGATCACCGCCGTGGTCTCGCCGGGGCGGGCCACCAGGTCCACGCCGCGCAGGACCGGGGCCTCGGCGCCCGGGTAGCGGAAGTCGGCGCCGCGCAGCTCCAGGAGTCCGCTGCGGGCGAGTTCGCGCACCGGGTCGGCGGGCGGGACCACGCTGGACTCGGTGTCCAGCACCTCCTGGATGCGTTCGGCGCAGACCTCGGCGCGCGGCACCATCATGAACATGAAGGTGGCCATCATCACGGACATGACGATCTGCATGAGGTAGGCCAGGAACGCCGTCAGCTGGCCGATCTCCATGCCGCCGCTGTCGACCCGCATCGCGCCGAACCAGATGACGGCGACGCTGGAGATGTTCACGACGACGATCACGGTCGGGAACATGAGGGCCAGCAGCTTGCCCGCGGCCAGCGAGACGCCGGTGAGGTCCGCGTTGGCCTCGCGGAAGCGGTCCTTCTCGTAGTCATCGCGGACGAAGGCGCGGATCACGCGGTTGCCGGTGATCTGCTCGCGCAGCACCCGGTTCACGGTGTCCAGGCGCTCCTGCATCTGGCGGAACAGCGGCCGCGTCCTGAAGACGACGGCGCCGACCGAGATCCCGAGGACGGGGACCACGGCCAGCAGGACGCCCGACAGCTGCACGTCCAGCGAGAGCGCCATGGCGATGCCGCCGACGCACATGATCGGCGCCGACACCATCAGGGTGAAGGTCATCAGCACCAGCATCTGGACCTGCTGGACGTCGTTCGTCGTACGGGTGATCAGGGACGGGGCGCCGAACTGGCCGAGCTCCCGCGCGGAGAAGCTCTGGACCCGGTCGAAGACGGCGGCGCGGACGTCGCGACCCACGGCCGCGGCCGTGCGGGCACCGTAGTAGACGGCCCCGACGTTGCAGATGAGCTGGATGAGTGAGACGCCGAGCATCAGCGCGCCGAAGCGCAGGATGTATCCGGTGTCGCCGTTGACGACACCGTTGTCGATGATGTCGGCGTTGAGGGTGGGCAGGTAGAGGCTGGCGCTCGTCTGCAGCAGTTGCAGCAGGACCAGCGCCGCGACGGGTTTCCGGTACGGACCCAGGTGGGTCCGCAGAAGTCGTATGAGCACGCGCAGGCTCCGGTCGGCAATCGAGGGGGTTCGACCCATCTTCGGCCAATCGGCCCACGGATCCCCACCGGATTTCGCAAAGGCCGGTCAAAAGGACCAGCCCCGGCCGCGGGGGTCCTACGACCCCCGCCGCCTGCTCAGAACGCCCCAGGGTGGATCTGCTCCCGCGTCGCGATGTACTGCTGGCGCACGCCCTGCCACGCCGGGAAGTCCTCGCCCGGCTCGAAGACCAGCGCCGCGGGGGCCGGCCAGACCGGCGGGGTGTGCGGGGCCAGCGTGCCCTGCGCCGCACCGAGGGCCCAGGCCGCCTGGCGGGCCGCGCCCAGCGCCGCGTAGTCCGCCGGCGCCGGCACGACGATCTGCGTCCCGAACAGCCCGGGCGCCGCGGCCTGCACGGCGGGCAGCTCCGCGGCCGCGCCCAGCAGGAACACCCGGCGGATCTCGACCCCGCGCGAGCGCAGCACGTCCAGGGCGTCCACCAGGCCGCACAGCATGCCCTCGAACGCCGCCCGGGCCAGGTGCTCCGGCTTCATCGAGTCCCGGCGCAGCCCCGTGAGGGTGCCGGCGGAGTGCGGCAGGTTCGGCGTCCGCTCACCCTCCAGGTACGGCAGGAGTACCAGGCCGTGCGCGCCCGGCGTCGACTTCAGCGCCAGCTCGGACAGCCCCTCCAGATCGGTGCCGAGCAGCTCGGCGGTGCCGCGCAGGGCCCGTACGGCGTTCGAGGTGTTCACCACCGGCAGGTGCATGCCGGTGGCGTCGGCCAGGGAGGTGATCAGCCCGCCCGGCTCCGACAGCGCCTCGTGGTGCACCGCCATCACCGAACCGGAGGCGCCCAGCGACACCACCGCGTCGCCGGGGCCCAGCCCCAGGCCCAGGGCCGCGGCCATCGTCTCGCCCGTACCGGCCGAGATCAGCAGCCCCTCGGGCGTGGTCCCGGCCGCGTCGGCCGGGCCGAGTACCTCAGGCAGCAGCGCCCGGTGCCCGAGCGCCAGCTCGACCAGGTCGGGCCGCCAGGCTCCGGAGGCCGCCGACCAGTAGCCGGTTCCGGAGGCGCCGCCGCGGTCGGTGGTGCGGCGGGCCGGGCGGCCCAGCAGCTGCCAGACCAGCCAGTCGTGCGGGGACATCAGCACGGCCACCCGCCGGGCCGCCTCGGGCTCGGTGCGGGCCAGCCAGGCCAGCTTCGCCACGGGCTGCGCGGAGTGCGGGACCGAGCCCACCGCCTCGGCCCAGGCCTGCCGCCCGCCCAGGGCCTCCGTGAGGTCGGCGGCCGCGACCTGGCCGCGCTTGTCGTTGCCGACGAGCGCCGGGCGCACCAGCGCGCCCTGCGGGTCCAACGGCAGCAGGCCGTGCTGCTGCGCGGAGACGCCGATGGCCTGGACCCCCTCCAGGATCCCGCCGCCGGCGGCCTCGCCGAGGGACAGCAGCCAGGCCTGCGGATCGGTCTCGTGGGGGTTGGCGCCGTCGGGTTCGCCCACGGGCTGCGGATGGGGCGCGTACCCCTGGCGCAGCACGGCGCCGGTCTCGGCGTCACAGACGACGATGCGTGTGAAGGCGGAAGAGCTGTCCAGCCCGGCGACTATCCCCATGCGGAGAATTCTGCCGCACGCGGGGCCGGTAATGACCGTCCGGAGCCCCTGAAACCACACGGGTCCCAGGGGCTCCGGGTACGGCCGGTGCGCGTCAGGTGTTGCTGGTGCCCCACTCGTCGTCGCCGGCCTGGCCCCCGGTACGGCCGCGCAGTCCCCGCACCCGTTCCGCGAGCGAGTCGGGCACGGCGTCGCCGACCTTCTCGCTCACCGCGGCGAAGGCCTTCCCGGCGTACTCGCGCCCGGTGTGGCCCGCGGTCTCGGCGGCGTTGCGCACCGCCGGGTTCTGCGCGATCTGGCGGGCGGATTTCTTCAGCTGTTCGTAGCGCTCGCGCCCGGCCCGCGTTCCGAGCACGTACCCGAGGGCCAGTCCGACCACGAACGTGACCTTGTACCGCATGCCTGTCACCCTTCGTCGTGTGGTGCCCGGCCCGCTGTCGATACCGATTGGCGGAGCACCCCCCTGCTTGCGCTAATCTATGTCTCGCAACGGGCGCTCGCCCCCCGGCAAGGCCGGAGGTGGGCTGTTCGATGCACCGCAGCAATCCCCTGTAGCTCAATTGGCAGAGCAGCCGGCTGTTAACCGGCAGGTTACTGGTTCGAGTCCAGTCGGGGGAGCGCAGTCCCCTGTAGCTCAATTGGCAGAGCATTCGGCTGTTAACCGGAGGGTTGCTGGTTCGAGTCCAGCCGGGGGAGCACGGAAGAGGAGAGGGTCCTACGGGGCCCTCTTCTTTCTTTGTCGGCCTCCTCGGGAACCGGGCAGCCCTCGGCGCGGTCTCTCTGAACAGGCGAAGCCGATCATGCGAGGCATCCGAAGCAGGAGATCGTATGAGCGGCTATGCTGCGGCAGACGGCGCGCACAGATGTACGCGCCACGCCGAGAAGGGGCGGTAGCTCAGCCGGTTAGAGCAGCGGACTCATAATCCGTCGGCCGTGGGTTCGAGTCCCACCCGCCCCACCGCAAGCCGCAGGTGCAGAAACGATTGCACCTGCGGCTTCGGCGTTTCCGGGGCGGGCGCGCGGCCTCAGGCCCGGCCGGGCGGGGCGGCGGGGACCCGGCCGGGGCCCGCGCGGGATGGGGTCCCGCCCGGTGGGCGTCGGGTCCGCTCGGCCATGGACGAGGCGACGTCCCAGCCGCCCCCGCGCGGTCGGGGGCGTGGCCGGCGGCCGAGAAGGTGTTGGCGAGCAGCGGCGGCACGTCGGTGGCCACCGTGAGGAGATCCGCCGCTGCCGGAGTTCCGGCCCCTCCGCCGTTACGCCATGGAGCGGTCCGGATCCGCGTGCGGGGCGGATCCGGTTTCGGCGCGCCGGGGGCGCCGGGCCGCTGGACGCCGCTAGAAGTCCTCCGTTTCGTCCACGAGGTGGCGCAGTACGTCCGTCAGGTCCTGGCGGCGGGCGTAGGCCGCGCGCTGGCGGTGGGCGCCCGAGCCGTCGCGCAGGAGGCGGGCGAGGGTCTTGGCCGCGTGGTCCAGGTCGCCGGCTGCGGCCAGTTCCGGGGCGACCAGGTCCAGCAGGGCTTCCGCGAGGTCCGCCGCCGGGAGTTCGGTGCCCGTGTAGGGGTCGAGGCCGAAGCCCTCCAGGCCGTCGTGGGCCGCCCTCCAGCGCGCGAGGCGCAGTACGTCGTCCCGTAAGGCCGGCTCCGGGCGCCGCTCGTCGATCTCGCGCAGCGCCGTGGCCACCAGCGCGCGGGCCAGCTCGGCCTGGAGGACGGCCGAGTCGACGTCCGGGGACATGTCCGGCGCACGCAACTCCAGCGTCGGCCAGTGCCCGGACGGCCGGAGGTCCCAGTAGACCATCTTGGTGTCCAGGGCCGCCCCGGAGCCGAGCAGGGTCTGCACGGAGCGCCGGAAATGGGCCGTGGACGTGAAGTGCGGAGGCGGGCCCGCCGAGGGCCAGCCGGACCAGGCCATCGCCCGCCAGCTGCAGTGACCGGTGTCACGGCCGCCCCAGAACGGCGAGTTGGCGGCCAGCGCGATCAGCGTGGGCAGCCATGGTCTGATCCGGTTGGACACCGCCACCGCCGTGTCCACGTCGAGCGTGCCGACGTGGATGTGGCGGCCGCAGCTGACCAGGGTGTCGGTGAGCGCCCCGAAGCGGCGGTGCTGCTCGCGCTGGCGCGGCTCGTCATCCGTCAGGTGCAGCGGCCCCTCCACCGCGACGACCGGCGAGGGCGCGGCCAGCAGTCGGCAGCCGTGGGCGCGGGCCGCCCGACCGAGGGTGCGCCGCAGCTCGGCGAGCTCGGCGCGCAGCGAGGCCGCCGAGGCGGCGATCGGGGTGGATATCTCCACCTGGTAGCGGGTGCCCTCGGGGTGCATCTCGCCCGGCAGCCCGCCGGCCGTCGCGAGGACCAGCGGGGCGGCGGGGACCACCCGCAGAGTGCGGGCGTCGACGAGCAGGAACTCCTCCTCGACGCCGATGGTGAGGGGCACGGTGGGGCGCACCGTGTTCTGCGTCGTGCTGGTGCTCGTGGTGCTGTTGCCAGGTTCGATCACTACGCCTCCCTGGACATACAAGTCTTTTCATCATGAGCTGAACGAGAGGTGGGAAGCGCACGTCGATTCAGTCAAATGTCCGGTGATAGTGGCGAGTTAGCGGCAATAAGGCGCCTGCTCCGGGAGCGCGGAGCAGGATGGGGCGACTGTTGCCGGTGTGTGAAGAAGCCGGGCGGCGTCCTGGGGGCGCCGACGGACCGATGCTTATCATCCGATGTGACTCGTACGACTTCGCCAACCCGCCCCCGGCGGATATTCGCCGACCTCACACCGCTGCGCACGTCCCTGGACTACCAGCGGCTGTGGATCGGCGGGACCGTCTCCTGGGTCGGCCAGTCGATGACCGCCCTCGCCATCTCGCTCCAGGTGTACGACATCACCGGCTCCAGCTTCTCGGTCGGCCTCGTCGGGCTCTTCTCCCTCGTCCCCCTGATCGCCTTCGGCCTCTACGGCGGGGCCATCGCCGACACCGTGGACCGGCGCAAGCTCGGCCTCTACAGCTCCCTCGGCGCCGCCGGGCTGTCGATCGCGCTCGCCGCGGCCGCGCTCCTCGGCTTCCACCGCGTCTGGTTCCTGTACGCCGTCGTCGCGCTCCAGGCGGTGTGCGGGGCCCTCACCGGGCCGGCCCGGTCCGCGATGATCCCCAGGCTGCTGCCGGCCGAGCAACTGCCCGCCGCCAACGCCCTGAACTCCGTGACGATGACCTTCGGGACGATGGTCGGCCCCGCGCTGGGCGGACTGATCGTCAGCCTCGGCGGATACCAGGCGGCCTACCTGGTCGACGCCGTGACGTTCACCGCCGCGCTCTACGCGATGTGGCGGCTGCCGTCCATGAAGCCCGACCGGGCCGAGGGGGCGCGGGGGAGGGCCTCGGTCGTCGACGGGCTGCGGTTCCTCGGCACCCGGCCCAACATCCGCATGACCTTCTTCTCCGACATGGCCGCCATGGTGCTGGCGCACCCGCGGGCGCTGTTCCCGGCCGTCGCCGGGCTGTGGTTCGGCGGGGGCGCCGGCACGGTCGGCCTGCTGGTGGCGGCCACGGCGGCGGGGGCGCTGCTCGGCGGGTTGTTCTCCGGCTGGCAGGGGCGCGTCCAGCGGCACGGGCTGGCGATCCTGCTTGCTGTCGCCGCCTGGGGCCTGGCCATCGCCGTCTTCGGGCTCACGCGCAACCTCTGGCTCGGCATGTTCTTCCTGGCCCTCGCCGGAGCCGCGGACACCACCTCGATGGTGTTCCGCACCACCATGCTCCAGGCCGCCACCCCCGACGACATGCGCGGACGCCTCCAGGGCGTCTTCATCGTCGTCGTCGCGGGCGGGCCCCGGCTCGGGGACTTCCTCGCCGGAACCGCCGCCGACCTGACCTCCCCGGCCGTCGCCGTCACGGGCGGCGGGCTCGCCTGCGTCCTGGTGGTGGGCCTGCTCGCCCTGCGCTGGCGCGGCTTCGCCCGCTACGACGCCCGCAACCCCCAGGCGTAGTAGCCGCTGCGACCGCCGGGCCCGGCCGGGCGTTCCTCCGACCTGCGGTGCGGGTCCCGGCCGGCCCCGGGGGATGCGGTCGGCCGGCGCGTCCTGCTGGGGCGGTGGCCGTGCCCGGCCGTGCGGGCGCGGCGGTGTCCCGCGGTCCGGGTCCGGGTGAGCGGCCGGCACGTCCGCGGGCCCGGCGCGACCGGTACCGGTCAGGCGTCCACCGGTTCTCGGGTGCGGTCGCCGCCCGCGGTGCCGGTGTTGACGGTGCCGGACGGTTCGAACAGCAGGATGTGGGCCTCCTCGTCCGCCGCCGGGCAGTGTTCCGTCCCGCGCGGGACGACGTACATCTCGCCGGGGCCCAGGACCACGTCCCCGTCCCGCAGGCGGATCGTCAGGGTGCCGGCGACGACGAGGAAGAGCTCGTCGGTGTCCTCGTGCGTGTGCCACACGAACTCGCCCCGGACCTTGGCGGCCTTGACCTCGTAGTCGTTGACGCGGGCGATGCGGCGCGGCGCCCACAGCTCGGTGAAACCGGCCAGCTTCCCGGCGATGTCGATCTTCTGTGTCGTCATGCGGACAGCCTGGCGGCCGCCGCGCGGGCGGTCTTGTACGTTCCTGACATGGCCGCGATACGTCCGCGCAGCAACGCCGGCAACGCCGGCAACGCCGGCAAAGTCAGCACCGTCAGTGCCTGGCAGCCGCCGGTGCCGGGCATCGCCGAGGTCTTCCACGCCCGGTTCACCGAGCACGCCTACCCGGCCCACGTGCACGACACCTGGGCGCTGATGATCGTGGACGGCGGGCGGGTGGACTTCGCCCTCGACCGGGAACGGCACGGCGCCGGGGTCTCGGACGCGGTGGTCCTGCTGCCGCCCGGGGTGGTCCACGACGGGCGGACCGTGGCCGAGGCGGGCTTGCGCAAGCGCGTCCTGTACCTGGACACCTCGGTGCTGCCACAACGGCTCGCCGGGGCTGCCGTGGACGCGCCGCTGCTGGTCGATCCGGCGCTGCGTGAGCGCGTGCACGCGCTGCACCTCGCGCTCGGGGAGCGGGATCCGCTGGAGGCTCAGTCGCGGCTGGCCTTCGTACGGGAGCGGCTGCGCGGGCGGCTGGCCGGCCGGGGGCAGCCGCCGACGGGCGGGACGGCGCCGGGCGCGCGGCTGGCCGTACGGCTGCGCGAGCTGCTGGACGCGCGGGTGGTGGAGGGGATCACGCTGGAGGAGGCGGCGGCGCGGCTCGGCCACGCCCATCCCACCCACCTGATCCGGAGCTTCCGGAAGGCCTACGGGCTGCCGCCGCACGCGTACCTGACGGGGCGGAGGGTGGCGCTCGCGCGGGGGCTGCTGCTCGCCGGGGCGCGGCCGGCGCAGGCGGCGGCGGAGTCCGGCTTCTACGACCAGGCCCACCTGGCGCGGCACTTCGCCCGCCATGTCGGGACGAGTCCGGCCAGGTTCGCCCGATCCGGCGGGGCATGACAGGGGGTTGGCCGGTCCGTCGCCTTCGTGTCGCGAGACCTTCCCCTGTGGTGCGCACAGCCCTGTGGCAGTCCGGCTACCGCCCCGCGCCGCAGATTTCCGCCGCCGAGGGCCTGGCCCTCACCGGCGGGGACGGCCGCGGCCGGGTGCGGCTGCTGCTGATCGGCGCCGACCGCCGGCCGGCCCGGCAGGTGACGAGGCTCCACCGGATGGACGTACGGCTGCCGGCCCGCCGTCACCGGTTCGCGGGGCCGACGATGCCGCGGGCGACGCCCAGGGCCACCAGGTCCTGCGGGCGGATGCGGAGCTGGTCCGCCGTGGCGGGGGCGGCCGACTCGGGGCGCTTGAGGATGGCCGCGGCCAGCTCCGGGGCGATGACGGAGAAGTAGCTGTCCGGGGTGACCCAGGTGTTCCCCGGCGCCGCCAGCGCGAGGGCGCCGCCCGAACCGCCCTCGCCGATCAGCAGGGTGGTGACGGGGACGGTGGCCGCCGCCAGCGCCGCGAAGGTGTCGGCGATGGCCGCGCCCGCGCCGGCGTGCTCGGCGGCGGCGTCGTTGGCCGCACCCGGGGTGTCCACCAGGGTGAGGACGGGGATGCCGAGCCGGTCCGCGAGCCGGACCACGCGGGCCGCCGTGCGGTATCCCGCCGGGCGGGTGGCCGTCCCGCACTGGGCGGCGTAGGCCACGGCCCGGCCCTCCCGCAGCCCGAACCCGCACAGCATCCCCGGGTCGGTGCCGCCCGCCCGGTCCCCGGAGAGGTGCAGACGCAGCTCGAAGTACGCGTCCAGGTACGCCTCGGCGCGCGGCCGGCCGGGATCGCGGGCCTGCCGCACCGCGTCCCAGCCGGTGGCGGGCGGCCGTACGTCGGCCAGCGCGGCCGGAGGCTCGACCGGTTCGCCGGAGCGGGGCGCGGCCAGGACCCGGAGCCAGTTCGCGAGGGTGCCCGGCAGGTGGGCGGCGGGCACCACGGCGTCCACGTGACCGGCGGCGTACTGCCCCTCGGCGCAGTACGCCGCAGGGTCGGCGTCCGCCGGGCGCACCCGGGACCCGGCGAAGCCGACCTGGGCGCCGGGCAGTGCGAGGACCACGTCGGCGCCCGCGCCGAGGGTGGCCCAGCCGCCGCCGGTGGTCGGATCGCGCAGGACGGCGAGCTGGGCCAGCCCGGCGGCCCGGGTCAGGACGCTCTGCCGGGCCACGCGCTGCAGCTGCGTCAGCGCGAGCATGCCCTCCTGCATGCGGGAGCCGCCCGTCGCGATCAGCGAGACCAGGGGGAGGCGGTGCGCGCGGGCGTGCGCGTACGCGGCTTCGAGCCGGTCGCCGGTGCGCTGCCCCAGGGAGCCGCCCAGGAAGCCGAACTCGAAGGAGACCAGGACGGCTTCATGCCCGCCGAGGCGGGCGGTGCCGGTGACGACGGACTCCTGCTCGCCGGTGCGCTCGGCCGCGCGGGCGCGCGAGGCGTCGTAGCCGGCCCAGGCCAGCGGGCCGTCGGCCGGGGACTCGCGTCGGGGGGCGGGCAGTTCGGCGAAGCTGCCGGCGTCGGTCACGGAGGCGATGGCCGCACGGGCCGAGAGGCGGGTCGTCACCCCTTCACCCTAGGGGGGCGCGGTCGAATTCCCGTCCGGGCGACAGGACTTCGGCAGCGGTTCCGGGCCCCGGCGGCGCGTCACAGCAGGAACTGGACGGCGTACAGAGCGCCGACGGCCGTGGCCAGGGAGGCCAGCAGCACCCGGAGGGCGGTCTCGGGGAGGCGGGGCTGGAGCCGTGCGCCGAGGTGGCCGCCGAGCAGGCCGCCGGCCCCGCAGGACAGCCCGAGGAACCAGTCCGGTGCGACGTCGCCGGTGGCGGTCAAGGAGAGCAGTGCGTACGTGAACGCGCCGACGGCCGAGGTGACGAAGGTGGCGGCCAGGGCGGCGGGCGCGACGACGGCGACCGGCGCCCCGCGGCCGACCAGGACGGGGCCCAGGAGGGAGCCGCCGCCGATGCCGTAGACGCCCCCGGCCACGCCGACCGCCAGGGCCAGGGCCGTCGTGCCGCGGGCCGAGGGCGGGCGGGACGGCCGGGCCGGCGCCGGGCGCAGTGTCCGCAGCAGCAGCCACAGTCCGAGGGGCAGCAGCAGGGCGGCGACGAGCAGGCGGAAGACGCGCGGCCCGGGGACGGCGAACACGCGGATCACCGCGCCGAGGACGACGCCGGGCACGGTCCCGGCGATGAGCAGCCGGGTGAGCGGCCCCCTCAGGCGCCCCGTCCTGTGGTGGCGCAGCAGGGCCCCGGGGCCGGCCACGACGTTGTAGAGGAGGTTGGTCGGTGTCACCGCCGGGCTCGGCACACCCAGGACGCTGACCTGCACGGGCAGCAGGAAGACCGCACCGGAGACCCCCACGGGCGCGGTGACCACCGATATCAGCAGCCCCGCGGCGAACCCGAGCAGCCCGCTCCACCACGTCATGCCGGCACTCGCAAGATGTCACTGTTCACCGGTCCACCATCGCGCGTCCCGCGGACCTGGTGTGTGGCGATCTCATGAACAGGGTCGGGGCGTCAGCCCGTTCCGGGCCGGGCGCCCGTCAGGGGAGCGGTAGGGCGATCTTCACCGCGTAGGCGGCGACCAGGCCGTAGCCCAGGCGGAAGGTCCAGACGCGGGCGGTGGCGGAGATGCGGGCGCCCGCGAGGGAGCCGAGGGCGACGAGGGCCTGCTGCCAGAGGAGGGAGGCCGCGCCGACGCCGACGAGGAAGGCCGCCCCGGCGGGGCCGGTGCGCAGACTCGCGCCCTGGGCGGTGGTGAGGGCCGCGAAGTAGAGGGCGGTGGTGGGGTTGATCGCGGTGAGGGCGACGTAGCGGGCGAAGGCCTTGGCCGGCCTCAGGTCGGTGGCGGTCCGCGTCGCGCCTGCGGAGGCGGAGGCGGATGCGGATGAGGGGGCCGGGTCCGGGGGGTCCGCTACGGGTGGGGCCGCCGCCTTCGGCCGGGCCCCCGCGAGGCCGTGGGCCGCGATGGCCAGCAGGATCGCCGCCGAGGCAAGCCGGACCCACGCCTCGACGGCGAAGACGTGGGAGGCGACCCAGGGGCCGACGGCGGTGGCGAGGGCCGCGTAGCCCAGGTCGACCACCGCGATGCCCGTGGCCGCGGCCACCGCCGTCCGCCGG
The DNA here is from genome assembly GCF_001953875.1 of Streptomyces amritsarensis. Lineage (GTDB taxonomy): Bacteria > Actinomycetota > Actinomycetes > Streptomycetales > Streptomycetaceae > Streptomyces > Streptomyces amritsarensis. The sequence goes on along the minus strand of NZ_MQUR01000011.1, from coordinate 91,728 downwards.
TGCCGCATCGCCTCCTGGAGCAGCAGCACACTCATCGCACCCATCGGCATCGCCACACCCAGACCGGCGGCGGCACCCGCCAGGGCCGGTGTCATCAGTTCGCTCATACGGGCGAGGGTCGGCCCTCGCTCCCGAGGTACGAGCGCGAATACCGGGCCGGACTGCGAGAATCGCGGCATGGACCGCCTCGACAGGGAAATCCTCGGCATCCTGCAGGAGGATGCGCGGATCTCGTACCGGGACCTCGGCGTCCGTGTCGGCCTCAGCGCCAACGCCACCGCCGACCGGGTGCGGCGGATGCGCCGGGACGGCGTGATTCGCGCGTTCACCGTCGTGGTGGATCCGGCCGCCGACACCGCCGGCGGTCTCGTCGTCTTCATCGATGTCACCCTGCGCCAGGACACCACCAACGAGGAGTTCGAGCGCCGGGTCGCCAGGCTCCCCGGGATCACCGAGGTCGTCCACGTGACCGGTGCGCACGACTACCTCGTACGGGCCCGGGCCGCCGACCCCGCCGCCCTCGACGCGCTGCTGCGCCGGCTGAAGCGGGAGGCGGGGGTGGCCCAGTCCAACACCCGGATCGCCCTGCGGGCCGCCGAACGCCCCGGCCGCCCCTGACGCCCCTGACGAGCCGGGCCGCCCGGCCCGGCCCGGCAAGGTCCGTACCGGCCGTCGCCGTCAGAGGGCCGACTCCCACGTCACCGTCGTGCCCCGCGTACCGCGTTCGCCACGGCCGTCGTCCGTCACGGTCAGGCGGACCCGCTCCGGGGACGCGTCCACCACCACCTCGATCGACGTGACCTGGCTGCGCCGGTGCGCGGCGGCCAGTGCGCCGCGCAGGGCCGTGAGCAGGTCGCCGGCCACGGCCGCCGGGAGCAGGGCGTCCACCGCGCCGGCGAAGTGCACCGACGGCTGGAAGCCGAGCAGGACCGCCGCGCCGCCCGTCTCGCGCAGGACCCGCCCGCGGAAGGTGGTCGGGGCGTCGGTCGGCGGCTGCTGGAGGGCGAAGATGGCGGTGCGGACCTCCTGGATGGTGGAGTCCAGTTCGTCGACGGCGCGGGTGAGTTCGTCGCCGACCGTGTCCCCGGAGGGGGCGTTCGCGGCGCGCCGCCGGGTGCTCTCCAGCATCATCTCGGTGGCGAAGAGCCGCTGGACCACCAGGTCGTGCAGGTCCCGTGCGATCCGGTCGCGGTCCTCGTACACCGCGAGCTGCTCCCGGTCGTGCTGGGCGTCCGCCAGTACGAGGGCCAGCGCGGCCTGGGAGGCGAACTGCGAGGCGAGGAGCCTGTCCACCGCGTCGTACGCCGGGCCGCCCCGGGCGCGCGGCAGGGCCAGGGTGCCGATCAGCCGGCCTCCGCTCTGCAGCGGGAGCATCATGCTCGGCCCGAACCGCATCCGGACGCGCGTGGTCATCCGGGGATCGGTGGCGGAGTCGTCGATGAAGACGGGTTCGCCGCCGAGGAGTTGTTCCAGGACGGGTGAGCCGGGGGCGATCGCCGTCCCGACCAGGTCGCCGGGGTCGCCCTGGGTGGAGGCGGCCACGATCTCCATGCCGCCCTGGGGGGTCGGCTGGAGCACCACCCCGGCCGCGGCGTCGGCGAGCAGCCGGGCCCGTTCGGCCACGCACCTGAGGGCGTCCGCCGCCGGCTCCCCCGCCAGCAGGGTCGTCGTCACGGCGGAGGCCCCTTCGATCCAGCGCTCCCGGCGGCGCGCGGTCTCGTACAGCCTGGCGTTGCCGATCGCTATGCCCGCCTGTGCGGCCAGGACGCGCACGAGGGCGACGTCCTCCTCGGTGAAGGGGCCGCCGCCGTGCTTCTCGGTGAGGTAGAGGTTGCCGAAGACCTCGTTGTGGACCCGGATCGGGACGCCGAGGAAGCTGCGCATGGGCGGGTGGCCGGGCGGGAAGCCGGCGGCCCGGGGATCCCGGGTGAGGTCGTCCAGGAGCAGCGGCCGCGGGTCCCGGGCGAGGACGCCGAGCAGGCCGGAGCGGCCGTCGGGCAGGTGGGGGACGGCCGCCCGCTGCTCCTCGGTCAGCCCGGTCGTGAACAGCGCGGTCACCAGGACGCGCTCGGGGTCGAGGATCCCCAGCGCGCCGTACCGGGCCGAGCACAGCTCGGCCGCCGAGTCCACGATGTGCTGGAGGGTGGCGCGCAGCTCCAGCTCGGAGCCGACGCTCAGTACGGCCTCCAGCAGCACGGGGAGGCTCGCCGCGTCCTCGTCGGACTGTCCGGCGGGCCTCCCGTGCCCTTCGTCCGTCATCCGGCCAGCGGGTTGAGGACCATCGGGGCGATCTTCCCTTCGAGCATCGCGCCGAGACCCATCACCGCGCACACGTCCGGCCGTTCGGCGATGGCGACGGGCATGCCGGTGGCGTCCCGCAGCATCTGGTCCAGGCCCGGCAGCAGGGCGCTGCCGCCCACCATCATGATTCCCCGGTCCGTCAGGTCGGCCACCAGGTCGGGCGGGCAGTCCCGCAGCACCTTGCCGATTCCGTCCAGGACCGCGGTCAGCGGGGTGTGGATGGCGTCCCGCACGGCCGCGGTGTCCACGTGGACGGAACGGGCCAGGCCGGTGGCCACGTCACGGCCGTGGATGAGGGTGGAGGCGGGCCCCTCCGAGGTGAGGCCGTTTCCGTGCAGGGCCAGTTGCAGAGGCCGGACCGCCTGGCTGGGCAGCATCAGCTCGTGCGCGTGGCGCAGGTGCTGCACGACGGCGTGGTCGATGGCCTCGCCGCCGACGGGGATCCGCTGGGCGGTGACGATCGAACCGAGGGAGAGGACGGCGACCTGGGTGGCCGCGGCTCCGCACACCATGATCATCGTCGCGGTCGGCTGCTCCACGGGCAGTCCGCAGCCGACGGCCGCCGCGATCAGGGTGTCGACCAGTTCGACGCGCCGCGCCCCGAGCCCGACCAGGGTCTCCACGGCCGCCCGCTGGGCGAGCGGGTCCGCGTCGTGCGGGGTGCAGGCGGCGGCCCGCAGCCGCGGCTTGCGCCGCAGGGCGCGCCGCAGCTTCTCGCCGAGGAGGTGGCGCAGCATCCGCTGGGCCATCTCGATGTCGACGACGGTGCCGCCGGAGACGGGGCGCACGACCCTGATGTAGTCGGGGGTGCGGCCGGTCATCCGCTCGGCGAAGGTTCCGACGGCGATGAGTGCGCCGGTGCGCGTGTTGACCGCGGCGACGCTGGGCTCGTCGACCACGAGGCCGGCGCCCTTGACGTACACGCGGGTCCTGGCCGCCCCCAGGTCGACGGCGACGTGGCAGCGGCGCAACTGCTCAAGACTGACGGTCACGGCGGAACCTCCCGAGAGCGCTGACGCAAAGGGACCGGCGGAAGTGCCGGTCGCTTTACATATCATCTCGGGCATTTGGGGCTGTCCGCCCGTTGGAATGCTCCGGCCGTGGGTGTGTCGCGGCTGCATGGGGGTGGATTTCTGTACCGACAGGCAGCACCATGCCCGCACCGCACGCGCTACTCGCGCGTAACAAGGTAAAGGGGACCCGATGCTGACGGCCCGGCAGGCACTGGTCGCGCTCCTGACGCTCTGCCTGGCGTCGCTCACGGCGCCCGCCGCGGCCCGTGCCCCCGACCGGGGTCCGGCCCCCGTCGCTGACCGGGCATCACCGCGCAGCCCGGTGGTCTTCGTCCACGGGTACAACGCCGACCCGGGCGTCTGGGGCGGCCTCCGCGCCGACCTGCGCGCCGACGGGTACACCGACGCGGAGCTCTTCTCCTTCGGCTACGACACCCACCAGTCGGTCAACGAGGTCCTCGCCGGGCGGCTCGGCGCCTACGTCGAACAGGTCCGCCGCGAGACCGGCGCCGCCAAGGTCGACGTCGTGGCGCACTCCTTCGGCTCGCTGGTGAGCCGCTGGTACGTCAAGTTCGGCGGGGGCACGGCCACCGTCGACCACTGGGTCTCACTCGCCGGCCCCAACCGCGGCACCTCCACCGCGTGGGCCTGCGCGCTGTGGGACCAGGCGTGCCGGGACATGACCCCCGGGTCGTACGTGGTGAAGAACCTGGGCGGCGGGGACCCGACCCCGGGCGCGGTGAAGTACGCGACCTTCTGGTCGGGCTGCGACGAGGTGGTCAACCCCGACGACAGCGTCCCGCTCGCGGGCGCCGTCAACACGCCGGTCGGCTGCCTCCGGCACAACGACCTGCTCGGCGACGACGGCACCTCGGCCGGGGTGCGGGCCTTCCTCACCTCGTAGGCGCGCGTCCCGCGACGGGACGGCGACCGGTGCTGACGCTCTGTTTAGGGGCCGCGCGCGACAATCGGGGAGGCCGTTGCGTCCTGAGGGGGAAGTGCCGATGCCGTACCGGGCCCGAGCCCGGGCCGCCGACGAGCGGCGGCTCGCGCCGCCGCGGCGTTCCGTCACCCGCCTGCGCCTCACCTGCCTCTACGCCGGGGTGTTCATGCTGGCCGGGACGGCGTTCGTCACCGTTGTCCTGTTGCTGGCCGAACAGGCCGTGAGCAGGGGCAGCGGGCCGCTCCTGGGGTCGGGCTCCGAAAGCAGGGTCGTCCTCGCGCCCGCCGACTGCCCGGGCGCGGCGGTCGGCGGACCGTCCTGCCCGCCTCTCGGGCAGGAGCGCCCCCACGACCCGCTGTTCCTGTCGGCCGTGCCGCTGCTGGCCGTGCTCGGGCCCCTGTCGGTGGGCGCGGGGTACGTGACGGCGGGGTACGCCCTGTCACGGGTCCGCCGGATCAGCCGCACCGCCCGGGGCGCCTACCGCGACGCCTGAGGACCGGCTGAGGTCCGGCTCAGGTCCGGCTCGGGGCCGGCCGCGGCCACCCGCTGGAGCAGGCCGTAGGTGAACTCCGCCACGCACGGACGGCCCTGTGCGGTGAAGGCGAGGCGCCAGCGCGTCGGGGCGGTGCCCTCCATCGGCCGTACCGGCGCGAAGGCCCGCGCCACCTCGTCCACCGTCGCCGACCAGGGCAGCAGGTCGTCCGCAGACTCCAGTACGGGCCCGCGCACGCCCGGGGCCCGTACGAGCCATTCGTTCCACACCGCCCCGTCCGGAGCCGCCAGCACCTCGAAGCGCAGGTCCGGCCAGAGCGGCAGCGGCCACCGCAGGGCCTCGCACTCCAGGTCGCCGATCGTGCGGTGCTCGACCGACTCCGGTGCCCCGAGCACCGAGCGGTACCGGGCCAGCGCCCCGCGGGCGCGCGGCGAGCGCACCATCGCCTGCCAGCGCTTGTTCGCCTCCCGCTGGTCCGCGAGCGAGGCGCCCAGGCGGCGGCGGGCCTCGTCGGCGAGGTCCGGCTGGAAGTCGGCCATCCGCCGCAGCAGCACCAACTGGAACCCGACCGGACCGAAAGATGTCATGGAGGGAACGATTCCACACAGGATCCTTACGTTCTCGGGATCCGGAAGTTGCCGCCCACCACGTAGCCTGCGGGCGCCATGAACTATTGCCACGCCTGCCGGAGGCACCTCAACGGCGCGCTGGCGTGCGCCGGCTGCGGAACGCCCGCCGAGTACCTGATACCCGCCGCGCCCGCCGCCGGGCCGCCGCAGCCGCCCAGGGTGGAGGGGCCCGCCGCGGACCCGCCGACCGCACCGGTCGACGTCCACGCGGACTCCCTCGTGGTGCTCTCCGCCCCGAACGAGCGCAGGGCCGGCGCCCGCCGCCGGGTCGCGCACCGGCGCCGCCGCCGCACCGTGCTGAGCCTCTCGCTCGGGGTGCTGCTCGCGACCGCGGGCTCCCTGATGGTGGCGGGCCTGGCCGCCGACGGGGAACGCACCGACCGCGCCTCCGACGTCGTCCTGATCGACGACGCGCCCAAGGATCCCGCGCCGCTGTCGGGCGCGCCGACGGCCGCCGCCCCCGCGGGCACCGGGAAGGCCACCGTGAAGGCACCGGTCGCGGCCACGGGGAAATCCGGGACCGGGGCGCCGACCGGGGACGCCGGCCGACCCGGACCCACGGAGCCGGTCCCCGCCCCGACCCTGTCGGGCTCGGCGTCGGTCACCCCCGGGCGCGGGCCGTCCGTACAGGCCTCCGGCTCCGGTACGCCCTCGCAGGGCGCCACCGGCAGCACCCAGGCGCCGCCCCCCGTTCCGCCGACGCAGTCGCCCACGCCCACGCCGACCAAGAGCTGTGTGCTCTGGATCTTCTGCTCGTGACCGGTGGGGTCAGGCCAGCATCCGCTTGAGCAGGTCCCGCAGCACGGCCCGCTCCGCCGGGGAGAGCCCGGCCAGGGGCTCGCGCGCGAAGTCCAGCGACTCGCGCAGCCGCTCCGCCGTCCGCAGCCCCTCCTCGGTGGGGGCGGCCAGCTTGACCCGCCGGTCGGAGGGGTCCGGACGGCGCTCCACCAGGCCGCGGCTCTCCAGCCGGTCGATGATGCCCGTCACGTTCGAGGGCTCGCACCGCAGCTTCTGCGCGATACGGCGCATGGGCGTCGGCTCCAGCGAGAGCAGGTTCAGCACCCTGGCCTGGGCGCCGGTCAGCTGATGGCTGGCGGCCGCGTGCTCGTATTCCATGTGGTACCGGCTCACGACGTCACCGATGAGTTCGACGACCTCGACGGTCACTGGGTCTACACGACGACTGGGCATGGATCCAGCGTACCCGTTTACTTGACAACATGAAATATCCAGGCGCATGGTTGTTTCACCTAGTGAAGCAATTCGTTCTTACCAGGAGCGCCGCACATGTCTGAGATCCCCGCCGTGAGCCGCGAGTGGCACCTCGTCCGTCGTCCGCAGGGCTGGCCCGTCCCCGAGGACTTCGCCCTGCGTGAGGCACCCGTCGACGCCGAGCCCGCCGCCGGCCGGATCCTCGTGCGCAACCTCCACATGTCCGTGGACCCGTACATGCGCGGCCGTATGAACGATGTGAAGTCCTACGTCCCGCCCTTCCAGCTCGACCGCCCCATGGACGGTGGCGCGGTCGGCGAGGTCGTCGCCTCCAACGCCGAGGGCTTCGCCGTCGGCGACCACGTCCTGCACGGCCTGGGCTGGCGCGAGTACGCCGAGCTCGACGCGAAGCACGCCACCAAGGTCGACGCCTCCCTCGCCCCGCTCTCCACCTACCTCGGCGTCCTCGGCATGCCGGGCCTGACCGCCTACGCCGGGCTCTTCGAGGTCGCCTCCTTCAAGGAGGGCGACTCCGTCTTCGTCTCCGGCGCCGCGGGAGCGGTCGGCGGCCTCGTCGGCCAGTTCGCCAGGATCAAGGGCGCGTCCCGGGTGATCGGCTCCGCCGGCTCCGACGAGAAGGTGACGCTCCTCACGGAGAAGTACGGCTTCGACGCCGCCTTCAACTACAAGAACGGCCCCGTCGCCGAGCAGCTGCGCGCCGCCGCCCCCGAGGGCGTCGACGTCTACTTCGACAACGTCGGCGGCGACCACCTCGAGGCCGCCATCTCCTCCATGAACGTGGGCGGCCGCGCCACCCTCTGCGGCGCGATCGCCCACTACAACGACACCGAGGCCGCCCCCGGCCCGCGCAACCTGATGCAGGTCATCGGCAAGCGGCTGCGGCTCCAGGGCATCCTCGTCAACGACCACGCCGGGCTGCAGCAGCAGTTCGTCCAGGACGTGGCCGGATGGCTGCGCTCCGGTGAGCTGCGCTACGACGAGACGGTCGTCGAGGGCGTCGAGAACGCCACCTCCGCCTTCCTCGGCATGCTCCGAGGAGAGAACACCGGAAAGATGATCGTTTCCTTCACCGGTTAGGCTCACCCCACAACCGTCGTGACCGTGGGCGCGAGTCGCGGCGATTACCAGGAGGAACATTCTTCATGTCCATCCAGCAGTCCGACGTCGCGTACACCGCCGTGGCCACCGCCGAGAACGGCCGCGACGGCCGCGTCGCCACCAACGACGGCCGGCTCGACGTCGTCGTGAACCCGCCCAAGGAGCTCGGTGGCTCCGGCGCCGGCACCAACCCGGAGCAGCTCTTCGCCGCCGGCTACAGCGCCTGCTTCCAGGGCGCCCTGGGCGTCGTCGCCAGGAACGTGAACGCCGACATCTCCGGCTCCACGGTCACCGCCGAGGTCGGCATCGGCAAGAACGACGACGGCTTCGGCCTGATCGTCAAGATCTCCGCCGTGATCCCGAACGTGGACGCCGCCACCGCCAAGGAGCTCATCGAGAAGGCCCACGAGGTCTGCCCCTACTCCAAGGCCACCCGCGGCAACATCACCGTCGAGCTCGCCGTCTGATCCGGCAGCCGCAGGGCGAAGGCCGCACCCCGATCGGGGTGCGGCCTTCGCCGTACACTGACGCCATGCACGATCTTGCGGGGGGCTTCCGGTACCTGCTGGCCGGACAGCGATGGGTGTTGCGTCACGGCCGGTGGCTGGGCTTCGGGCTGCTGCCCGGGCTCCTGTCGTTCGCCCTGTACGTCGGCGCCCTCGTCGGGCTCGGCTACGGCGCCGACGACCTGACCGCCTGGGCGACCCCCTTCGCCGACGACTGGTCCGCCCCGTGGCTCGGCCTCTTCCGCGGCTTCCTCACCGCCCTGTTCTTCGGCTTCGGACTCTTCCTCGCGGTGATCACCTTCACCGCCGTCACCCTGCTGATCGGCCAGCCCTTCTACGAGTCCCTCTCGGAGCAGGTCGACCGCAGCGAGGGCGGCGACGTCCCGCAGTCCGGCCTGCCGCTCTGGCGCGAGCTGTGGATCTCGGCCCGGGACAGCGTGAAGGTGCTCGGGCGGGTGGTGCTGTACGGCATCGTGCTCTTCGCCCTCGGCTTCGTCCCGGTGGTCGGCCAGACGGTCGTCCCGGTGCTCGGGTTCTGCGTCTCCGGCTACTTCCTGACCCAGGAACTCACCTCCGTGGCCCTCCAGCGCCGCAAGATGGAGCTGCCCGAGCGGCTGGTGCTGCTGCGGTCCCGGCGGCTGCTGGTGCTGGGCTTCGGAGTGCCGCTGGTGCTGGCGTTCCTGGTGCCCCTCGTCGCGGTGCTCCTGATGCCCGGCGCGGTGGCGGGGGCCACGCTGATGGCACGCGACCTGGTCCGCACCGAGGAGGCCCCGGCCGCCGAGGCCGCACCCGCCGGCTTCGGACCGCCGCCGCCCGCCTTCCCGTGAGCGGCCCGGCCCGCCGACGCTCCTTCTTCAGCCCTTCTTCAGCAGCAGCAGGGCCCCCGCCGTGTCCTCCCCGCCGTGCGCGGCCGGGTCCGCCGTCAGCCGGCGGCGCATCAGGTCCAGGTACGGGGCGATCAGCTCGGCACTGACCCCCTGGTCCTCGGCGGTCCTCAGCAGCGTCCCGCTCGCCGCGACCTGCATGGCCAGGTTGGACACGACCCCGGTGGTGAAGTCCCGCGAAGTGAGCCGCTCGGCGGCGTTGCCCACGAAGAAGCCCATCGCGCCCAGCCACTCGGACAGCAGCGGAGCCAGGTCCTTCGGGGCGATGTCCTCGCCCTCGGTCAGCGCGTAGGCGTGCGAGATACCCGCGAACAGCCCGTACATCGCGCTGAGCAGCGCCACGTCGTGCAGGGCGGCGTACCCGGGGTCCTCCCCGACGAAGCGGGCCCCGGCCGGGACCTCCAGCGTCGCGCGGTGCGTGTCGAAGAGGGCGCGCGAGCCGCTGTAGAAGACGTATCCGCCGGCCTCCGGTACGCCGATCATGTCGGGCGTGGCCATGATCCCGCCGTCCGCGTACCGGGCGCCGCGGGCCTCGGCCCAGGCGGCCCGGGCGCGGGCCTCCTCGGGGGTGCCGGTGGTGAGGTCGACGAGATCCTTGCCGGTCAGGTCGATGCCGTCCAGGGTGGAGCGGACGCTGGCGTCGTCCAGCAGGCAGGTCACGACCAGCCCGTTCGCGGCGACCGCCGCGGCCGCGGTCGGGGCGGCGACGGCGCCCTCGGCGGCGAGCGGCCCGGCCTTGGCGGAGGTGCGGTTCCAGACGGTCAGGCGATGCCCGGCGGCGAGCCAGGTGCGGGCGAGGGCGGTGCCCATGTCGCCGAGTCCGAGCAGGGTGAGCGATGTCTGCGGTGTGGTGTCGGTCATGGCGTTTAGCCTGGTTGCAGGCAGTGCGGGGCTCAAGTACGCACTTCGGAGTGGGTGGTTACCCCGAGGTGAGCGAGCAGATGGGGAGGGTACGCGATGGCGGTGACACGAAGGCCCGGTGCGCATGAGTGCGGGATCGCCGCGGCGATGTCGGTGATCGACGGCAAATGGAAGGTGTCGCTCCTGTGGACGCTGGAGCAGCGCCCGCGCCGCTTCGGCGAGCTGCGCCGGCTCGTCCCCGGCGTCTCCGAGAAGGTGCTCGCCGCGCAGCTGCGCGAGCTGGAGACCGACGGCATCGTGCACCGTGAGGTGTTCGACGAGGTCCCGCCGCGCGTCGAGTACTCCCTGACCGCGCTGGGCCAGGACCTGAACGCGGCCCTGGAACCGCTCGGGGACTGGGGCGCGAAGCACCTGCTCCCGGATTCGGCCTAGCCGCCCGGAGATCGGTCACCGGGCCCCCGCCTTCCCATGGGGGGCCCGTAGTATGCATGGCAGCAAGTGCCAAGGCTGTCTCTCACTGCCCTTGAGTTCGCCCTGGCCCGGAGCTTCGGCGGGGGGCCGGAGTCGCACAGCGGCTTGCCGCGCCACGACCGGCCACCGGGCCGAGAACCGACCAGCAGTAGGGACACCAGCAGTGACAGTCAGTACCGAGGGCATGGCGACCGTGCTGCCCCCGGGCGGACCGGCCGCGCCCGCCCGCCCGATACCGGCCGCCGGGCGCGGGATCGGCTCACGCGGCACGCTCCTGCTCCTCGAAGCCGTCGTCGCGTTCGCCGCGGCCCTCGTGCTCCCGCTGCTCGCCCGCGGCTTCAAGCTCAACCCGCTGGACCGGATCGCGCAGGTCAGCGGCCTCGCCGCGATCCAGCTGCGGTTCGCGCTCATAGGCCTGCTCTTCATCGGCGTGGTCGCGCTGGCGGTGCGGCTGCGCAAGGGCCGGCACTTCGACCTGGCCGCCCGGTTCGCCTCCGCCGCCCTCGCCGGCCTGGCCAGCGGCTTCGTCGCCGCCGGTGCCGTCGTCGCCCTCCACGGGACGCCCTGGCCGATGTTCGGCCTCAACGGCGACAGCGGCCGCATCGTCGAGTGGGCCCAGGCGGTGGCCAACGGCCGCCCCTCCGGCTCGCCGGTCTACCCGCCGGCCCCCCTCTACACCCTCGGCTACTACGCCGAGTGGTTCCGCGGCGGCAACACCGCGTACGCCTTCAAGGACCTCCAGATCCTCGGCGCCGCGGCGTTCGGGCCGCTCGTCTACCTCTGCTGGCGCATGCTGCTCGGCCCGGTCCGGGCCCTCGCCTTCGGTGTGGCCCCCGCCTTCGCGCTGATCGACGCCTACAAGCCGTACAGCCAGACCGTCCTCGTCGTGCTGGTTCCGGTGCTGGTCGCGATGGTGGTCGCGCTGGGCCGCAGCGGCAGGCAGGGCTGGCGGCCGCTCCTGCTCAAGGGCGCGGGGTTCGGCGGGCTCCTCGGCGTCATGTTCCTCACCTACTCGGGCTGGTTCCTGTGGAGCGCGGCGGGTGTGCTGTTCGCCGCACTGCTGTACTTCCCGTGGCGGGACGGCCGCCTCGGCCGGCTCAAGGGCGCGGCCTTCCTCGGCGCCTCCCTGGCGGCGTTCCTCGTGGTCGCCGGGCGCTACCTGATGGTCATGCTCACCGAGGGGCAGACCACCAAGGACTACAACTTCCGGTTCGACAACTTCACCGACCCGGCGTACTACCTCATGTGGCGCACGGACATGCCCGGCAAGGTCGGCGAGTGGCCGCTGCCCGGCGAGTACGGCGGGGTCGGACTGTTCGCCCTGGTCACCTTTGTCGGCCTGGGCGCCGCGATCTGGCTGGGCATGCGCAAGCCGATGGTGATCACCATCGCCGCGATGTTCATCAGCGCGTGGGTGATGCGCATGTACATCGCCTCGCACATGTACGAGACGCAGACCGTCCAGCTCTACACCCGCACCAACAACCAGCTGCTCTACTGCGGGCTGCTGCTGTGCGCGCTGGTCGTGCACCTGGTCTCGCTGCGGATCGCCTCCCGCCGGCCGCAGCCCGACGCCGCGACCGGGGCGGACGGCGAGGCCGCGGACGGCAGGGCCGGCACCGGCCTCCCCGGCCGCGAGGGCGCGGTGATCGGCACCCTGTGCGCCCTGCTGCTGCTCCTCGGCACCGTCTCCTCCTCCATGGCCGACCGCTACATGCCGGCCAAGGAGAACACGTACCGGATCCTGCCCTGGGTCTCGCACACCATCACGGAGCGGGACGGAAGCTGCCCGAAGTACGCGCCCGGCGGCACGTGCTCCAAGGACGGCGACCAGAGCTGGCTCGGCTTCATCCGATGACCTCCGGGGGACCGATGACTTCCGCACTGACGCGGCTGGCCGACTGGTCGGCCAGGACGCCCAAACGGCTCTGGCTGATCTCCTTCGCGCTGTTCCTCACCCTCACGGGCTCGTGGGCGGCCGCCAGCCCCCTCGGCAGCTCCCCCGACGAGCACGCGCACTTCATCCGCGCCGCCGCCGTCGCCAGGGGCCAGATCGGTGGGCCCGAGGTGATGGTCCCGCACACGGTGGCGGGCATCGAGGGTCACTTCGCCGAGACCGGCGTGCAGCTCCCGGAGTGGTACCGCAACCTGCCCACGGTGCACGAGTGCTACTCGTGGCGCGAGGCGCAGCCCGCGTCCTGTGCCCCCTCGCTCGGCAACTCCGAGAAGACCGCGCAGGCCACCACGGCGGCCGGCCGCTACCACCCGGGCTACTACCTGGTGACGGGCTGGCCGAGCCTGCTGGCCGACGGCCCCAAGGGGCTGTACCTCATGCGCCTGATGTCGGCGCTGCTCTGCTCGGCGCTGCTGGCCAGTGCGGTGGTCACGGCCGCCGAATGGCGGCGGCGAGGTCCGGTGATGCTCGGCGTGTTCGCCGCGGCCACCCCGATGACGCTCTACATGTCCGGCATGGTCAACCCCAGCGGCGGCGAGATCGCCGCCGGGATCCTGGTGTGGACGGCCCTGCTGTCGGTCGTCCTGTCGCCCGACCCGGTGCTGCTCAACCGCAGACTGGCCCGGCTGGGCATCGGCGGCCTGGTGCTGATCAACATCCGGCCGCTCGGCCTGATCTGGTTCGGCGGTGCGGTCGTCTTCAGCCTGCTGCTGACGCAGCGGCGCGGACTGCTGGGACAGGTGCTGCGCCGCAAGGCCCTGTGGCTGTGGACGGTACTGCTGGGCCTGGCGACGGCCGGCGCGCTGCTCTGGGCGGCGCGGCACCCGGACAACTCCAAGATCGACATTCCGGACTCGCTGACCACGGGCGTCGCCGCGAAGAGGACCCTCGGCAACACCGAGGTCTACATCAAGCAGATGCTCGGCTTCTTCGGCTGGCTGGACACTCCCGCGCCGGCCCTCATGTACCTGGTGTGGACGGCGGTGCTCGCCACCGTCGTCGTGCTGGCGCTCGTGTACGGCCGCGCGCGCGAGGTGGTGGCCGTGCTCGGCATGCTGGTGGCCGTCGTGATGGTGCCGGTGGCCGCGCAGGCCTCGCAGGCGGAGCGCATCGGCATGGTGTGGCAGGGCCGCTACCTGCTTCCCTTCGCCGTCGGACTGCCGCTGATGGCGCTGGCCGTCTGCGCCACGCGCGCCCCGGAGTACGGCTTGCCCTGGCGGCGGCTGGTGGGCCTGTCCGTCGTGGGCCTCGCGCTGGCGAACCTGTCGGCCTTCTACTGGACGCTGCGCCGGTTCGCCGTCGGCACCAAGGGTTCGTGGGTGGCGACCTCGGCGCACTGGGCCCCGCCCGGCGGCTGGGCCCTGTGGACGTGCGTGTACGCGGTGGCGGCCGTCGTCGTCGTGCTGCCCGCCCTGCTGCCCGACCGCCGGGACACCGCCCGGCTCCCGGACCTCGACGCCCCGCGTGCGGGGCGCCGCCGACCGGTGCCCGAGCCCGCCTGACGCACCCCGCCCGACGCACCCGGGGCGATCGGCCCCGACTGCCCCGTCAGACGGCGGGGCCGATCGCGGCGGTCACCACCGAAGGGGTGCGGTCGTCCGCCTCGGCGAGCAGCGCGCCGCCGGGGGCCCACACGGCCGAGCGGCCGCAGCCGGTCCACGGGCCCGCCGGGCCGACGTGGTTGGCGAGGACCACGTACAGGCCGCTGCGCCGCGCGATCCCCGGGTACACGGTGGCGCGCTCGCGGATCCCGTCGCCGGTCCCGTACAGGGAACTCGCCAGGTGGACCCGGCAGCCGTCGGCCGCGGCCCGGCCCGGCAGTCCGGGGAAGTGGTTGTCGTAGCAGACCCCGAGTGAGAAGCGGACCCCGAGGAGTTCGAAGCGCCCGTCGGCCGTGCCGGCCTCGAAAAGGCCCTGCTCGTGCCGGAAGAGGTGCTGCTTGCGGTACGTCGCCACGTGCCCGCCGTCCGCGTCGTGGACCACCGTCGCGATGGCGGGCCGCGGGCCCTCCCCGGGCAGGGCCACGTTGACGGCGGTGGCGATCCCGGCTGCGCGCAGCGGGTCCAGCCGGGGGTCGTCGGCGGCGGTCCACAGGCCGGGGTCGGCGGCGAGGGCGGCCGGCTCGTAGCCGGTGAGCGTGAACTCCGGGAACACCACCAGGGCGGCGCCCTGCTCACGGGCCGTCACGGCGAGGGCGGCGGCCTGCGCGGCGTTCGCTCGGACATCGGCGGGGACACACGTCATCTGTGCTGCGGCGATCTTCACCGGCTCAGGATGCCAACCCGGCCGCGGCCTCCTTCAGCAGGGCCAGCAGGGCCGCGGCGGCCGGTGTGGGGGCCAGCCCGCGCGGGGTGGCCGCGTAGACCCCGCGGCGCGGGGTGTCGTCCGGGTGCAGCGGGACCAGCACGAGGTCGGGCCGTACGGAGGAGGCCGCGAGCTCCGGGACGAGGGTGACGCCGAGCCCGGCCGCGACGAAGCCCTGCTTGGCGATCCAGTCGGCGGCGACGAAGCCCGTACGCGGGCGGAAGCCGCTCGCCAGCGCGGAGTGCATGAGGGTCTCCTCGGGGCGGGTGCCGGCGGCGATCCACTCCTCGTCGGCCAGTTCGGCCAGCCGCAGCCCGGTCCGTCCGGCGAGCCGGTGCCCGCCCGGCAGGGCCACGTACATCCGCTCGTCGAGCAGGTGGTGCGGGGTGCAGTCCCGGGGCGGCCGCCCGGAGGTGTCGGCCACGACGGCGAGGTCGAGCTCCCCGGCCGCGAGGAGGGCGAGGTGCTTGGCGGACGGACCCTCGGTACGGGTGAGCGAGACGGCGGGATGGCGGGCCCGGAAGGCGGCCAGCGCGCGCGGCAGCAGCGCGGCGTCCGCGGTGGAGAAGGAGCCGATCCGCAGCCGCCCGGCGCCCAGGGTGCGCAGCGCGTCGAGCTCGGCGCGGGCGCTGCGCAGCCGTTCGCCGACGGCTTCGGCGTGCGGGAGCAGGACGCGGCCGGCCTCGGTGAGGCGGACGCCGCGCGGGAGGCGGTCGAAGAGGGGGGCGCCCCACTCGTCCTCCAGGGTCTGGATCTGCCGGGAGACGGCGGACTGGGTGTAGCCGAGGGAGCGGGCGGCGGCGGTGAAGGAGGCCAGGCGGGCCACGCGCAGGAAGACCTCGTACAGGCTGTGCGGAGTCGGCATGGCAGCCATGCTAGACATTCGCTTGTCGCATGAACGGCCCGAGCCTAGCGTCGTGGGCATGGACACAGTGCAGAAGATCGCATTCCTCGGCCTCGGCCGCATGGGCGCCCCGATGGCCCGTCACCTGCTCTCGCGCGGCCACCGCCTGACGGTGTGGAACCGGACGCCTAAGAAGGCGCGGCCGCTCGCGCAGGCCGGGGCCACGGTCGCCGCCTCGCCCGCGGAGGCCGTCCGTGACGCGGACCTCGTCGTCACCATGCTGGCCGATCCGGCCGCCCTGCGGGCCGTCGCGCAGGACGTGCTGCCCGCCCTGCGCCCCGGAGTCCACTGGATCGACACCTCGACGGTCGGGCCGGAGGCGGTACGGGAGCTGGCCGGGCGGCTGCCGGCGGGGGTGACGCTGACCGACGCGCCCGTGATGGGCAGCGTCGACCGGGCGGCGGCGGGGGAGTTGTGGGTGCTGGCGGGCGGTGACCCGCTGCCCGGACCGGTCCGGCGGGTCCTCGACGCCCTCGGCGAGGTCACCGTGTGCGGTCCGTTCGGTACCGGGGCGGCGCTGAAGCTGGTGCTGATCAACACGGCGGTGGGCGGGGTGGCGCTGGTGGCCGAGGCGCTGAGGCTGGGCGGGGCCTTGGGCCTGCCGGAGGAGCTGGTCCGTGCGCAGCTGGCCCGCGGGCCGCTGGCGGGCGCGGTGGCGCGGGCGTACGCGGACGCCTCGCACTTCCCGGTCGCCCTGGCCGCGAAGGACGTGGCGCTGGCCGCGGTCCACGCGCCGCTGCCGATCCTGGAGGCGGTCCACGCCGCGCTGGCGTCGCGCCCGGACCTCGCGGATCGGGACCTCTCCGCCCTGCGCCCCTGACCCGGCCGGGGCCGCGGTCCGGAGCAGGCCCGTGGCGGGGATCAGCCTGCATAAAATGCCGGTGTGATCTTCATTGTGGTGAAATTCCCCGTCAAGCCCGAATACGTCGACGCGTGGCCCGACAAGGTCGCGCCCTTCACCCGCGCCACCCGCGCCGAACCCGGGAACCTGTGGTTCGAGTGGTCGCGCAGTCTTGAGGAGCCGAACACCTACGTGCTGGTCGAGGCCTTCCAGGACGGCGCCGCCGAAGCGCACGTCACCTCCGAGCACTTCGGCGCCGCGCTGGAGACCATGCGGCCGATGGTGACCCGTACGCCCGAGATCGTCAGCACGACCATCGAGGGCGCGACCGGTTGGAGCCGGATGGGCGAGCTCCAGATCGACTAGTCATCCCTCTCCCGGGCCTCGCAGCAGGGTCAGGAAGGCGCGGAAGGCGGCGGGCATGTCCACGGACTCCGGGGCCAGCAGCCATTGGTACTGGAGGCCGTCCATGACCGCCGTCAGCAGCGGTGCCGCCTGCTCCGGGGTGAGGCCCGAGGGCAGGCGGTCGCCGAACTCGGCCCGCAGTACCGCCGCCATCTCGCCCCGGACCTGGGCATAGCGCTCGGTGAAGAACTCCCGGGCCGGGTGCCCGTCGGTGACGCTCTCGCCCAGCAGCGCCGAGAAGGTCTGCACGATGCCCGGACGCATCGCGTTGTAGTCCACCAGCGAGGCCAGCAGGTCCAGCCGCCAGGTGTCCGCCGCGGCGCGCGAGCCGCCGCCCGTGTCCCACCGGTCGCGTTCCTCCAGCACCGCGACGAGCAGTGCCTCCTTGGTCGGGAAGTAGTGCAGCAGCCCCTGCTGGGTCAGGCCCACGCGCTCCGCGACCGTGCCCAGGGACGCCCCCCGGTAGCCGCGCTCCGCGATCACCTCGACGGCCGCGCGGACGATCTCCCCGCGACGCTCCTCGCTCCTCGCCCTGGCCATCGCCATGGCACCCCTTCCTCCACTCCCGTCGGCAGGACCGTAGGAGGACCGTACGACATTCGAATATCTCGAAGGGATAACAAACCCTACCGATCGCCAGGCGACGGGTCCACGATGGGGGCGCCGCACCGCACAACGCCGCACGGCGCCGCACAACGCCGCACGGCGCCGCACAGCGCCGCACGGCGCCGCACAGCGCCGCACCCACGCCACCGCACCGCTCTCGACGAGGAGACACGGCCGTGACCGATGCCGATCAGGTCCGCGATCAGATCCGGGACGACGCCGTGGAGGCGGCGCTCGACAAGCTCGACCTCGACACCAAGACCCTTCTGCTGGCCGGCCAGGACATGTGGTCCCTGCCCGCGATCCCCGCCATCGGGCTGAGGTCCCTGGTCATGTCCGACGGGCCCATCGGGGTGCGCGGCGTGCGCTGGACCGCCGACGACCCGTCCGTCGCCCTGCCCTCCCCGACCTCGCTCGCCGCCGCCTGGGACCCGGAACTCGCCCGCCGCGCCGGCCGTCTCCTCGCCCAGGAGGCCCGCCGCAAGGGCGTCCACGTCCTGCTCGCGCCCACCGTCAACCTGCACCGCTCCCCGCTCGGCGGCCGGCACTTCGAGTGCTACTCCGAGGACCCGTACCTCACCGGCGCCATCGGCAGCGGCTACGTGAGCGGCGTCCAGGACGGCGGGGTCGCCACCACGGTCAAGCACTTCGTCGGCAACGACGCCGAGACCGACCGGTTCACCGTCGACAGCGCCATCGCCCCCCGCCCGCTGCGCGAGCTGTACCTGGCCCCCTTCGAGGCCATCGTCGCCCGTGCCCGCCCATGGGGCGTCATGACCGCCTACAACCAGGTCAACGGCACGACCATGACCGAACACCGGTACCTGGTGAACGAGGTCCTGCGCGGCGAGTGGGGCTTCGACGGCTGCAACGTCTCCGACTGGATGGCCGCCCGCTCCACCGCCGGGGCCCTCCTGGGCGGCATGGACGTCGCCATGCCCGGCCCGACCACCGTCTACGGGCCCGCCCTCGCCGAGGCCGTCCGCGCCGGAGAGGTCCCCGAAGCGGCCGTCGACGACGCCGTGCGCCACGTCCTGCGCCTCGCCGCCCGCGTCGGGGCCCTGGAGGGCGCCCCCGCCGCCGTCGAGACCCCGCCGGCCCCGGTCGACGGCCGTGCGCTGGCCCGCGAGCTCGCCGCCCGCGGCTTCGTCCTCGTGCGCAACGAGGCCGGCCTCCTGCCGCTCGACGCCTCCGCCGGGCGCACCATCGCCCTCCTCGGGGCCGCCGCGCGCGACGCCCGGGTACTGGGCGGCGGCAGCGCCACCGTCTTCCCCGAACGGATCGTCTCCCCGCTCGACGGCCTCGCCGCGGCCCTCCCCGAGGGGGCCCTGACCTACGCCGTCGGGGCCGACCCCTGCGAGGAGCCCACCCCCGCCGACAAGGGGTTCGAGCTCGTCGCCGTGTGCCGCGACGCCTCGGGGGCCGTCCTCGGCGAGGGCCGCCTGCCTACCGGGCAGGTCCAGTGGATCGGCGACGACCTGCCCGCGGGCGCCACGTACGAGACGATGGCGAGCATCGAGGTCCGCGGCACGTTCGTGCCGCGCGAGAGCGGTGAGCACACCTTCGGCACCCGCGGACTCGGCGCCTTCTCCCTCACGGTCGGCGGACGGCGCCTGTGGAGCGGCGTCCAGGGGATGGGCGACGAGACCGACCCCTTCGAGGCCTTCTTCGGGGCGCCCAGCGAGCGTGCCCGTGTCACCCTCGCCGAGGGCGAGCCCGTCGAGGTGTCGCTGACCTACCAGGTCCCCGACATGAGCGGGCTCCCGCTGCGGGCCGTCATGTTCTCGCTGCTCCACCTCGGTCCGCGGCGCGACCCCGACGACCTGATCGCCGAGGCGGTGCAGGCCGCCCGGGCCGCCGACACCGCCGTCGTGGTCGTCGCCACGACCGAACGCGTCGAGTCCGAGGGCTTCGACCGCGCCGACCTCGCCCTCCCGGGCCGCCAGGACGACCTGGTGCGGGCCGTCGCCGCGGTCAACCCGAACACCGTGGTCGTCGTCAACGCGGGCTCCCCGGTGGAGCTCCCCTGGCGCGAGGACGTCGCCGCCGTCCTGCTGACCTGGTTCCCCGGGCAGGAAGGCGGGGCCGCGCTGGCCGACGTACTGTTCGGCCGGGCGGAGCCGGGCGGCCGGCTGCCCACCACCTGGCCGGCCCGGCTCGCGGACGCGCCCGTCACCGAGGTCGTCCCCACCGACGGGCGGCTGGAGTACGGCGAAGGCCTCTTCATCGGCTACCGCGCCTACGAGCGGCAGGGCGTCGTCCCCGCCTACCCCTTCGGGCACGGCCTGGGCTACACCGACTGGGCGTACGAGTCACTGGAGGCCACCCCGGACGCCGTACGGGTCCGCGTCACCAACACCGGCGCCCGGGCCGGCCGCGAGGTCGTCCAGGTCTACCTGGCGCCCGCGGCCACCGCGTCCGAGGGGGCGCGGAGCACGACCGCGGAGCGTCCGGCGAGCTGGCTCGCCGGCTTCGCGAACGTCGCCGCGGGCCCCGGCGAGAGCGTGGAGACCGAGATCGCGCTCCCTGCCCGCGCCTTCGAGATCTGGGACGAGGAGGCCCGGGGCTGGCGCCGGATCGGCGGCGTCTACGAGGTCCGCGTGAGCCACGCGCACGGCGACACCCGGCTGACCGCGACGCTCGACATCGCCTGACACGCCGTATGGCCGGAAATCACCCCTGAATGCCGGTCCGGGGGCGGGAGCTGACGCCCGCTCCCGGACCCTGCGCGCACACGGCGTCAACGCGGCGGCTCGGCCGCCGTCACCTGGCGGTGCGCCAGTTCCGCCAGCCGCGCCTGCCCGTCCTTGCCCGGGTGGAACCAGTCCCAGCGGCTCAACTGCTCCGCCGCGAAGGGGTACCGGAACACCGCGCCGCCGTCGTAGCGGCACAGCGCGTCCTTAGCGCAGACCTCGCGCAGCACCTCGTTGTACTCCACCACCCGCGCCCGCACCTGCTCGCGCCGGGCCGTGGCCCCCGTGGCCAGCGACAGCGGATCGGCGAGCATCGACTGGCAGATACCCAGCTTCCAGACCTGGCGCACCATCGGCAGGTCCTTGCCCTGCTCCCACAGCCGTTGCAGGTCGGGCACGCTGGAGACGTACACCTGGGAGGCCGGGGAGGCGGCCCGCAGCTGCGCGAGGGCCTGCTCGAAACCGGAGCGGAACTCCGCCACCGGGGTCATCGCCGAAGCGGTGGGCCGGCAGGCGTCGTTCGACCCCACCATCACCGTGACCAGGTCGGGCTTGTGCGCGGCGGCGGCCGTCAGCTGGCCCGGCAGGTCCGCCATCCGCGAGCCGGTCACCGCGTAGTTCCAACTGCGCCCCGGCACCGCGGCGTCCCCGAGCAGCCGGGCCGCGAGGGAGCGGACGGCGGGGTCGCTGCCGGTGGCCCAGGAGACCTCGGGGCAGTCGGCGAGGACCGAACAGGCGTCGAAACCACGTGTGATGGAGTCGCCGGCGGCCGCGATCGAGGTGGGCGCCGTGTTCCACCGGGGAGCCGACTGCGCCCCGCGCTCGCCCGGGTCGGCCGACCCGCCCGACTGGCACCCCGTCAGGGTCCCGGCCAGCAGCGCGACCGCCGCGCCCGCCCCCGCGAGAGCACGGCGCGCGCGGCGGCGGGGAGCGGTGGTGCGCATGGGAAGGACCCCTCCTTGTGGCCCCCACGTCGTTCGGGGGGTCCTGCTGAGTGAAAGCTCTGTGTTTACCGGCCTCGGAGCGACCGTACGTCACACCAGGACCCCTGGCGCACGGTAGCTTTTTCCCGTGGCGTTTCGGCCGCAGGTCCCGTTGCGCAATGTCAAATAATTTCCGTTACATTACATCACGTCACAAACTGTCCGTTTTCTGGAGTTTATTCCCGACCTCGTCCACCACTGGAGGTCCCGGTGACGACACGTGGAGTTCTGTACGTGCATTCCGCACCGCGCGCGCTCTGCCCGCACGTGGAATGGGCCGTAGCGGGCGTGCTCGGGGTGCGGGTGAACCTCGACTGGATCCGGCAGCCCGCCTCCCCCGGCACCTGGAGAGCCGAGTTCTCCTGGCAGGCCGAAGCGGGCACCGCCTCGAAGCTCGCCTCCGCGCTGCGCGGCTGGCACCTGCTGCGCTTCGAGGTGACCGCGGAGCCCTGTCCGACCGCCGAGGGCGAGCGCTACAGCTCCACACCGGAGCTCGGCATCTTCCACGCCGTCACCGGCCTGCACGGCGACATCCTGATCCCGGAGGACCGGCTGCGCGCCGCGCTGGCCCGGTCCTCGCGCGGCGAGACCGACCTTGAGGCGGAGATCGCCAAACTGCTCGGCAAGCCCTGGGACGACGAACTGGAGCCGTTCCGCTACGCCGGCGAGGGCGCCCCGGTCCGCTGGCTCCACCAGGTGGTCTGACCGGCGGCACGGCCCGATGGAACGCGAAGGGCCCCGCACGGCGACTGCCGTGCGGGGCCCTTCACGTGCAGGCGGATGTCAGACGCTTCGGAAGGCGAGCGTCACGTTGTGGCCGCCGAAGCCGAAGGAGTTGTTGATCGCGGAGATCGGGCCGTCGGCCGGCAGCTTGCGCGGCTCGTCCCGCACGATGTCCGCGTCGATGTCGTCGTCGAGCGCGTCGACGTTGATCGTCGGCGGGGCCAGGCGGTGGTACAGCGCCAGCACCGTCGCGACGGTCTCGATACCGCCCGCGCCGCCCAGCAGGTGACCGGTCATCGACTTGGTCGCGGAGATCGCGATGTGGTCGAGGTCGTCGCCCAGGACCTTGCGCAGGGCCTTGATCTCGGCCGTGTCACCCTGCGGGGTGGACGTGGCGTGCGCGTTGACGTGGACCAGCTCGGCCGGGTCGAGACCCGTGTTGTCGAGCAGGTTCTGCACCGCGGCCGCGACACCGCGGCCGGTCGGCTCGGGCTGCGCGATGTGGTGGCTGTCCGCGGACAGGCCCTGGCCCAGCACCTCGCAGTACACCCGGGCACCGCGCTTGGCCGCGTGCTCGGCGGACTCCAGGATGACGACGCCCGCGCCCTCGCCCAGGACGAAGCCGTCACGGGCCTTGTCGTACGGACGGGAGGCCGTCTCGGGGCTCTCGTTGTTCTTCGACATCGCCATCATGTTGGCGAAGGCGGCGATCGGCAGCGGGTGGATCGCGGCCTCGGTGCCGCCCGCGACGACCACGTCGGCGCGGCCGGTGCGGATCATCTCGACGGCGTAGCCGATGGCCTCGGCGCCGGACGCGCAGGCGCTGACCGGAGTGTGCACGCCCGCCTGGGCGTTGACCTCCAGGCCGACGTTGGCCGACGGGCCGTTCGGCATGAGCATGGGGACGGTGTGCGGGGAGACCCGGCGCACACCCTTTTCCTTCAGTACGTCGTACTGGTCGAGCAGAGTGGTGACACCGCCGATACCGGAGGCGATCACGGTGCCCAGGCGGTCGGGCGCGACGGACTCGTCCTCGCCCGCCGGAGCGGTGTAGCCGGCGTCGGCCCACGCCTCGCGGGCCGCGATGACGGCGAACTGCGCCGAGCGGTCCAGCTTGCGGGCCAGCGGCCGGGGCAGGACCTCACTCGGGTCCACGGCGACCGGGGCGGCGATGCGTACCGGGAGTTCGGCGAAGCGCTCGCCCTCCAGGGGCTTGACGCCGGAGCGGCCGGCGAGCAGACCTTCCCAGGTCGAAGCGCTGTCGCCACCCAGCGGAGTGGTTGCGCCGATACCGGTGACGACCACGGTGCGATTGGTCGGGCTCACAGGAATTCTTTCTCCACGTCTCAGAGGGTGCTGAATTGTCACGGCGCCACCGCCGGGTGGCGACAAACGCTCGTCAGGCTCAGGCCTGGTGCTTCAGGATGTATTCCGCGGCGTCGCCGACCGTCTTGAGGTTCTTGACGTCCTCGTCCGGGATCTTGACGTCGAAGCGCTCTTCGGCGGCGACGACGACCTCGACCATGGACAGGGAGTCGACGTCCAGGTCGTCGGTGAAGGACTTGCCGATCTCGACGTCCTCGACCGGGATGCCCGCGATCTCGTTGACGATCTCGGCGAGGCCCTCGACGATCTCTTCCTGCGTGGCGGCCATGTGGCGCTCCTTCTCTGGGTAACTGGGTAGAAAGACCGGGATGTGGATCCCGGCCCTAGGGGAGGGTAACGACCGTCGCGGCGTAGACGAGCCCCGCCCCGAAGCCGATGACGAGCGCGGTGTCGCCGCTCTTCGCCGCTCCGGTCGCCAGGAGCCGCTCCATGGCGAGCGGGATCGAGGCGGCCGACGTGTTGCCGGTCGTCTCCACGTCACGGGCGACCGTGACGTGCTCCGGCAGCTTCAGAGTCTTCACCATCGAGTCGATGATCCGCATGTTCGCCTGGTGCGGGATGAAGACGTCCAGGTCGTCCGCGGTGATCCCGGCGGCGTCGAGCGCCTGCTGGGCCACCTTGGCCATCTCGAAGACGGCCCAGCGGAAGACCGCCTGACCCTCCTGCGTGATGGCCGGGAACTTCTCTCCGGCGTCCTTGCCGAGGTACTCGTCCCACGGCACGGTCTGCTTGATCGTGTCGGACTTGTCGCCCTCCGAACCCCACACGGTGGGGCCGATGGCCGGCTCGTCCGAGGGGCCGACGACGACGGCGCCGGCACCGTCGCCGAACAGGAAGGCCGTCGCGCGGTCCTCCAGGTCGGTGAGGTCCGAGAGCCGCTCCACGCCGATGACGAGGACGTACTGGGCGGACCCCTCCACCACCATGCCCTTGGCGAGGGTCAGGCCGTAGCCGAAACCGGCACAGCCCGCGGAGATGTCGAAGGCGGCGGGCTTGACCGCGCCGACCCGGTGCGCGATCTCGGTCGCGACGGCCGGGGTCTGCTTGAAGTGCGAGACCGTGGAGACGATCACCGCACCGATCTGCTCGGGGGCGACACCGGCGTCGGCCAGCGCCTTGCCCGAGGCCTCCACCGACATCGCGGCGACGGTCTCCTGGGGCGAGGCCCAGTGCCGGGTGGCGATGCCGGACCGGGAGCGGATCCACTCGTCGGAGGAGTCGATGGTCTCGAGGATGACCTCGTTGGGCACCACACGGGTCGGGCGGTAGCCGCCGACGCCGAGGATGCGGGCGTAGGGGGAGCCCTTGGCCGGCTTGATCTTGGACATGCTGTGTGGGCTCCTTCTCTCAGGCCGTCAGTTCGGCGACCAGCGCCGCGGCCTTCTCGAGATCGTCCGGGGTCTTCAGCGCGACGCTCGGTACGCCCTTCAGCGCGCGCTTGGCCAGACCCGTCAGGGTGCCGCCGGGGGACAGCTCGATGATCCCCGTGACGCCCAGCTCGGCGAACGTCTCCATGCACAGGTCCCAGCGGACCGGGTTCGCGACCTGGCCGACCAGGCGGGCGACGACGTCGGCGCCCGTGGCGACGACGAGGCCGTCCTTGTTCGAGACGTACTTCACCGCCGGGTCGGCCGGGGTGAGGGCCTCGGCGGCCTTCTCCAGCTCGGCGACCGCGGGGGCCATGTGGTGCGTGTGGAAGGCGCCCGCGACCTTGAGGGGAACGACCTTCATGGAACCCTCGGGCTTGTCGGCCTGGAGGGCTTCGATCTGCTCCATCGTGCCGGCGGCCACGATCTGGCCCGCGCCGTTGATGTTGGCCGGGGTCAGGCCGAGCTTCTCGAGGTGTGCGACGACGACGGAGGGTTCCCCGCCGAGCACCGCGGCCATGCCCGTCTCGGTGACGGCGGCGGCCTCCGCCATGCCCAGCCCGCGGGTCCGGACGAACGACAGCGCGTCCTTCTCGGGCAGCACGCCGGCGATGGCCGCGGCCGTGATCTCGCCGACGCTGTGGCCGGCGACGGCGCCGAAGGCCGAGGTGGAACCCAGCGCGGAGGCGGACAGCAGACCGGCGGCGACCAGCAGGGGCTGGGCGACCGCGGTGTCGCGGATCTCCTCGGCGTCGGCCGTCGTGCCGTAGCGGGCAAGGTCCAGCTTGATGGCGTCGGACCACTCGGCGACGCGGTCAGCGGCGCCGGGGAGGTCGAGCCAGGGAGTCAAGAAGCCGGGCGTCTGAGCGCCTTGGCCGGGAGCGACGAGTACGAGCACCCTCACACTCTCTCTTGTGGATGGTCCCTGCCGCCCGTGGGGACAGGGACCAAGAACCGTCGGGGTAATTGTTGATGTCCCACAAAAGTCTAGGACTGGCTGTCACCGTCGGCCAGACGCCCCAGAATCAGGGCGATCCGCAGCGTGAACGCCGATCGGACATCGGACGGCGACCAACCGGTGACGTCGGTCACACGTCGCAGCCGGTAGCGCACCGTATTGGGGTGCACGAACAGCATCCGAGCTGCCCCTTCGAGGCTGCTCGCCTGCTCCAGGTAGACACTCAACGTCTCCAGCAGTGCCGAACCCGCCTCCTCAAGCGGTCTGTAGATCTCCTCCACCAGCTGTTCCCTGGCAGCCGGATCGGAGGCGATCGCGCGTTCCGGCAGGAGATCATCCGCCAGGACCGGGCGCGGAGCGTCCTGCCACGCCGTACAGGCCTTGAGTCCGGCCGCCGCGGCCTGCGCCGACTTCGTGGCGTTCAGCAGGTCGGCGACCACCGGTCCGGCCACCACCGGACCCGCGGCGAACGGCCCGATCAGGGACTTCGCCACCTGCATCGGGTTGTCGCTGCCGCCCGCGATGACGACCAGACGGTCTCCGAGCACACCCGTCAGGACCTGGAGCTTGTGATGGCGGGCCGCCCTCCGGATGGCCTCGACGGTGAGCTCGCTGTCGCCCTCCGGCGCCGTGCCGAGCACCACGCACACGTGCTCCGGGGAGTTCCAGCCCAGCGCCGCCGCCCGCGACAGCGCGCCCTCGTCGGCCTCCCCGGACAGCACCGCGTTGACGACCAGGGACTCCAGCCGGGCGTCCCACGCCCCGCGCGCCTCGGCGGCCTGCGCGTACACCTGCGCGGTCGCGAAGGCGATCTCCCGCGCGTACACCAGCAGCGCCTCACGCAGGATCGACTCGTCGCCGGGGGCCGCCACCTCCTCGATCGCGGTCTCCATGACCTCGATCGTGGTCCGCACCATCTCGACGGTCTGCCGCAGGGTGATCGCCCGGGTCAGCTCGCGCGGAGCCGTGCCGAAGACGTCCGTGGAGATCGCCTGCGGAGTCTCCGGATGCCGGAACCACTCGGTGAACGCGGCGATACCGGCCTGCGCGACCAGCCCGATCCACGAGCGGTTCTCGGGTGGCATCGCCCGGTACCACGGCAGGGTCTCGTCCATGCGCGCGATCGCGTTGGCCGCCAGGCGGCCGGAGGACTTCTCCAGGCGGCGCAGCGTCGCGGTGTGCGGATGCGCGGGAGCGGGATGCGCGGAGTGTGTGGCGGGCGACTGCTCACGTTCGGGTTGAGGCACGGGACAAGACTGCCTTATCGGGAAGGCTGCGCCGAGTCCGGTCCCGTGTCCGGGCCCGCCACCGGCCCGCGGCTGGGGCTACCGTGGCCCTCATGATTGATGTACGCCGCGGCGCCGACCGGTACGAGGGAGGGGACCCGGCAGCCGGGATCACCACCCGGCACGCCTTCTCCTTCGGGTCCTTCTACGACCCGGACAACCTGCGCTTCGGCCCCGTCCTGGCCTGCAACGAGGAGACCCTCGCGGCCGGCGCGGGCTTCGACGAGCACCCGCACAGCCACACCGAGATCGTGACCTGGGTGATCGACGGCGAGCTCACCCACCAGGACAGCACCGGCGAGAAGAGCCTCGTCGGGCCCGGGGACGTGCAGCGGCTCAGCGCCGGATCAGGGGCGCGCCACGTGGAGCGCAACGACGGCGACCGGCCGCTGCGCTTCGTGCAGATGTGGCTCTCGCCGCTCGCCACGGGCGGCGATCCCTCGTACGAGGTGCTGCGGGGCGTCCCCGACGGCACGCCCTACGAGGTCCCCGCGGCCGGCGCCGCCCTGCACGTACGGCGTCCCGGCGCGGGCGAGCGGGTCGCCGTACCGGCCGCCGAGCGGGTGTACCTGCACGTCGTACGCGGGGACCTGCGCCTGGACGGGGCGGAACTGGGCCCCGGGGACTCGGCGCGGATCACCGCCGAGGAGGGACTGGAGGTCGTCGCCGGGTCCCCCGGAGAGCTGCTGATCTGGGAGCTGCCGGCCTAGTGCTGTGACCGGCAGGGTTCACCGGGTCGCGACGCCCGGCAAACCTTTCCGGCCACAGCACTGGCCGGGAGCTGCCCGACCCGATCCGGCGGACACCCCTAGCGGGTGCGGAGTTCGGCCAGGACCGCGTCGGTGAACGGGGTCCACGCCTCGACCGCCCAGGGGCCGAAGGGCCGGTCGGTCAGCGCCACGCACGCGGCGCGCGCGTCCGGGTCCACCCACAGGAACGTGCCGGCCTGGCCGAAGTGGCCGAAGGTGCGCGGGGAGGACGTCAGGCCCGTCCAGTGCGGGGACTTGCCGTCGCGGATCTCCATGCCCAGGCCCCAGTCGTTGGGGGACTGGCTCCCGTAACCCGGCAGGACGCCCTTGAGCCCGGGGTGGACGACCGAGGTGGCCTCGGCGACCGTGCGGACGTCGAGCAGCCGGGGGGCCTGCAGTTCGGCGGCGAAGCGCAGCAGGTCGGAGACGGTGGAGACGCCGTCCTTGGCGGGCGAGCCGTCCAGGGTGGTCGACGTCATGCCCAGCGGCTCGAAGACCGCCTGGTGCACGTACTCCGCGAAGGGGATCCCGGTGGCCTTGGCGATGTGGTCGCCGAGCACCTCGAAGCCGGCGTTCGAGTACAGCCGGCGCGTACCGGGCGCGGCCATCGCACGGTGCTCGTCGAAGGCCAGGCCGCTGGTGTGCGCGAGGAGGTGACGGACCGTCGACCCCTCGGGCCCGGCCGGCTCGTCCAGCTCGACCGCCCCTTCCTCGTGGGCCACGAGGGCGGCGTACGCGGCGAGCGGCTTGGTGACCGACGCCAGCGCGAAGCGGTGGTCGACGGGCCCGTGCGAGCCGGCGAGGCTCCCGTCGGCGCGTACGACGGCCGCCGCGGCGGTGTCCACGGGCCAGGTCTCGATGATCCGCAGGGTTTCCATGCCGCTCGCGGCCTCCTTGCTGTCCATGCGGCCGAGCCTACTTGCTTGGAGTGCGCTCAAGGGTTCTAGCGTGGGGCCATGAGCCGGAGCCACAGCCTGAGCCACAGCCCGGGCCTGACGCAGACGCGGTACACGATCAGCGAGGTGGAGGCCCGGACCGGTCTGAGCCAGCACACCCTGCGCTGGTACGAGCGGATCGGCCTGTTGCCGCAGGTGGACCGCTCGCACTCGGGCCAGCGCCGCTTCACCGACAAGGACCTCGACTGGCTGGGCTTCGTGGGCAAGCTGCGCGCCACGGGGATGTCGGTGGCCGACATGGTCCGCTACGCCGAGCTGGTCCGCGAGGGCGAGCACACCGTCGAGGAACGCCGCGGGCTGCTGGAACGGACACGCAGCGAGGTGCGGGCGCGGATGGCGGAGCTGACGGACGCGCTGGCCGTACTGGATTACAAGATCGACACGTACGCGATGAAGACGGTCTCGGGGAAGGGACGGCAATGACGGAGTACGCGGACATTCCGCAGCGGGTCGAGCTCGGCAGGGGCGGCCCCGTGGTCGGCGTCCAGGGCCTGGGCTGCATGGGCATGAGCGAGTTCTACGGGGAGACCGACGAGGCGGCCGCCCGGGAGACCCTGGAGGCGGCGCTGGCCGCCGGGGTCACCCTCTTCGACACGGCGGACGTCTACGGCCGCGGCCGCAACGAGGAGTTCCTCGCCCCGTTCGTGGCCGCGCACCGGGGCGACATCACCCTGGCGACGAAGTTCGCCATAGAGCGCAACGACGACCCGGCCTTCCGGGGCGTCCGCAACGACCGCGCGTACATCCGCGCCGCCGTCGAGGGCAGCCTGCGCCGGCTCGGTGTGGACGTCGTCGACCTCTACTACATGCACCGGCGCGACCCGGCCGTGCCGCTCGCCGAGTCGGTGGGCGCCATGGCGGAGCTGGTGCGCGAGGGCAAGGTGCGCCATCTCGGGCTGAGCGAGGTCACCGGCGCGGAGCTGCGCGAGGCGCACGCCGTGCACCCGATCGCGGCGCTGCAGTCGGAGTGGTCGCTGTTCAGCCGGGACGTGGAGCGCAGCGCGGTGCCCGCGGCGGCCGAGCTGGGCGTGGCCTTCGTGCCGTACTCCCCGCTCGGCCGGGGCTTCCTGACCGGGGCCTTCGCGGACGCGTCCGCGGAGCTGTCGCAGAGCGACTTCCGGCGCCACCAGCCGCGGTTCACCGGCGACAACGCGAAGAGGAACGCGGCGCTGCTGGAGCCGGTCCGGGAGATCGCGGCGGCACGGGGCGCGAGCCCCGCGCAGATCGCCCTGGCCTGGGTGCAGCAGCGCGCGGCGGTGCACGGCCTGACCGTGGTCCCGATCCCGGGGACCCGCCGGGCGGAGCGGCTGCGCGAGAACGTCGCGGCGACCCGGATCACTCTGGCGCCGGCGGAGCTGGCCCTGCTGGAGCCGATCGCCGCGCAGGTCGCCGGGGACCGCTACCCGGACATGACCTTCACCTCGGCGGCCCGGGAGGCCTAGAGGGCGTCCGCGCCGCTGCTGGTCACCGGGGCTCGGTGGTGAAGCGGTCCCGGAGGGTGGCGTATTCGCCGTCGGTCAGGAGGCCGGCCGAGTAGAGCTCGCCCAGGTGCCGCAGCCGTTCGTCGCCGGAGCGGCCGCGGGCGGCGGCGACCGGGGTACGGCTGCGCGTGGCGGCGAGGACGGCCGCGGCGAACGGCAGCGACTCGTGGACCGCCCCGTAGCCCACGCCGAAGACGGCCGAAGCGAGGTCGTGGTCCGGCCGGGGGTCGGCCGGGGTCTGGCGGGGCTCGCGCAGGACCAGCCGCAGATGCCCGCCGGTGCCGCCCGGGGAGCGCCACTCGACGCCGGTGAGGTCGGCCAGCGGGTACTGCTGGTCGCCCGCCTTCCACTTCGTGCCGGTGGCGCCGGTGCGCGACCAGTGGAAGGCGACGGAGGAGCCGTCGAAGCCCACCCGGGCGTCGTACGCCTTCAGCTGGAGCGGCGGCTGCGGTACGTCGACCAGGAAGCGCGGGGCCGGCTCGGCGGCGTCGGGCCCGAGCTGCGAGCGCACGGCGGCGGCGAACGCCGCCGCCGATGTCGCCCGGTCGCCCGGCAGCACCATCCGGTAGGGGTCGCACGCCTCCTTCAGCTGTCCGGCGGCGGCCTCCATCAGCGGATCCGCGCCGGGGCGCGGGACGGCACGCAGAACCACCGTGTCCCGCCGTCCGGCGGTCACGGTCACGGCGGACACCGCTTCCAGGGGGATCCGGCGCGAACCCAGCGCTTGCCACAGTCTTGGCGTTCGCATCCCCCGTGCGAAGCGGATGAGCACCGAGTCCGAGTCGAACTCCCAGACGGCATGGTTTCCGGCCAGTACGTCACCCATGCGCCACATGGTAAAGGGCGCCACCCCCGTGCGTCCCCCTCGATGCGGTGGCCGATTTCCGTGCCTCTACGCGCGTCAGTCCTGCTCTGTCCCGGAAATTCCGCGCCGGCACGCGTCGTCGCCGGTAGCGCACACAACGGAACCGAACGCGCCGGTTCCGATCTTGGCGAAGTTCGCCATCGAATCCGTACCTGGCGTGAAATAGCCGGTGTGGCTCCTGGCCCTGGCCGAGGACAGCAGCCGCGCGCCGAACTCCGGGGACACCGGATCGGCGCCGTGGCCCACACCGCCGACCTCCAGGTGGGGCACGTCCGCGATCCAGTCGCCCTCGTCGCGCGTCGCCCAGACCCGCGCCGAGGTGCGCAGACCCGCGACGTTCTCCGCCCGCATGCCGGGGCTGCCCGCCACCACCACGTCCGTCACCCGCCTGGGCAGCTCGTGCGCGGCGACCCCGCACACCACCGACCCGTAGCTGTGGCAGAACAGCGCCACGCTCGAGTTCCCGGGCAGGGACACGGTCAGGGTCTTCAGCCGGACGGCGCCGTCGAAGGCCATCCGGCCGGTGGCGGCGTCCATGCCCACCCCGGTGGGCGCGGTGTAGCCGGCCCAGGCGATGACCGCCGTCCGGCTCTTCGGCGCGGCCGCGCGCTCGGCCTCGTGCAGGGCCTCGGCCATGCCGACCGGGGAGGTCAGCCGGCGCTGGGTGCGCTCGAAGGTGAGGAGGTCGGTGTCCACGCCGGGAACGATCACCGAAACCCGCTCGGCGTCGTCGAGGTCGCCGAAGACCTCGGCGACCCGGCCGCCACCGGTGGGGTCGAATACGAGAATCTGCCGGCCGGGTTCGGCGAGCGAGGCGAAGCGGTGGGAGCGCCGGGTGGCCTCGGCGCGGTCGGCCGGAGTCAGCGCGACGTCGTGGCTGCGGGCCTCCTCGACCAGGCGGGCCTTCTCCAGGCCGCGTCGGTTGGCCCGGTAGCGGGTGGCGACGGGTGCCCCGTCGAGGTTGCCGACGACGAGCGGGTAGCCGTCGGCCAGGCGGGCCCGCTGGGCGCCGTCGAGGCCGGCGAAGAAGCGGGCCACCGTCCGCACGGGAGCGTCCGCCGGCGGCACCGGGCGGCCGTCCAACCGCGCCTTGGACCAGGCGTCGAGGGCGGCGGCGCGCAGCGGCGTGCCCCCCTCGGGGCGGTGCACGGCCGTCCAGCCGGTGGTCGCCAGCATGATGAAGACGACCGCCAGCGCGAGCAGGGTGCGCAGGCCGGCCGGGCGCGGGTCGGCGCCTGGAACGGTGGTGTGGGCGAGGCCGGGCAGATTCACTGGGACCAGCGTAGGAGACCGATTCCGGGCGTGGCGCGCCGGGTGACGGGGTTCACGCCCGACCGTGGGACACCGTGAGGGGCGGACCGCCGGCCGTCGAGACCCGGGCGAAAGATCCGAAATGTCGCCTCCTGGTGGCGGTTCAGTGCCAGCGCCCCGCCAGAGCTGGGCCGATGCCGTCGAGGTAACCGTCCGTCAGCCGGCGGATCGCCTCCACGCTCGTGTCGCCGCCCCGACCCCAGAGCCGCCCCGTGACCCTCATCACTCCGAAGAACGCAGCGACCGCCACCCGGGGCCGCGGGTCGGCCTCCACGTCCAGCCCCTCGCGGGCGGCGATCAGCCGCGAGATCCGCTCCTCCAGCTCCGCGGAGCGCCGCAGGTGCACCGCGAGCAGGGCCGGGGTGGACTCGATCAGCCGGTAGCTGCGCATGTAGAGGTCGACCGGGACCACCCCGCCGAGGGCGTCGTCGACCGTGTCCCACGCGGCGAGCACGGCGCTGCGCAGCGCCTCGAGCGGCCCCTCGGCCGCCGGCCGGGCGTGCAGCTCGGCGACGAAGTGCGACTCCACCAGGTCCTGGACGGCGAAGACGACCTCTTCCTTGTTGGCGAAGTAGCGGAAGAAGGTCCGCTGGGACACGGCCACCGCGGCGGTGATCTCGTCGACGGTGGTGCGCTCGTACCCCCGGGACACGAAAAGCACGAGCGCGGCGCGCAACAGCGCGCCGCGGGTGCGCCGCTTCTTGCGTTCACGCAGTCCGGCCACCGGCGCGGTCGGCGCCGTCCGCTCGTCGATCGCCACCGCCGGGCTCCTTTCTGACGCCGAGTGGGCGGTCAGAGTACCCGTGACCGACGGCCCGGCGGCCGATTGGCCGAGCCGTGCCGAGCCGTCGGCGAAGGGGCGCCGGACCGGTCCCGGACGACACGTTCGGGCCGCTCCGGGCGGGCCGCCCGGAGCACCACAGGAGCGGCACCGGGGCGGCGCCGGGGCGGGCGGGGCCCGCCGCGAAGGCTGCCGGACGGGTCAACTCCGCGTGGGTGAACGGCCCGCCGGACGGTTCCGCCGCGCCTGTCGCCTATCAGGGTGGACCCGCCCGGCGCCTCTTCCGCCCGACCGTCACCGCAGGTCAGCGTGGTGTCGGCGGAGCACCGGAAGCGGTCCGGGCGCCCGCTGTCCACAAGGAGTTGACCCGTCATGCGTACGTGTGGAACCCCGCGCCTCACCACCGTCCTCGCCGCGGCCGCCCTGGTCCTGGCCGCCCTCATCCCGACCACCACCGGCCCGGCACACGCCGCGGGCCCGCCGGGCCTGGGGGCCTGCGCGAGCGGACAGCTGTGCCTGTGGGCCAAACCGGACTTCAAGGGCACCCGGCAGACCCACGAGCTGAGCACCCTGGACATCAACAGCTGCACCGCCCTGCCCGCCGGCACCAGCGCCCAGTCCCTGGTCAACCGGACCGGGCGCCCGGTCACCACGTACCAGTCGGCGCAGTGCGCGGAGACCGGCGAGTTCCAGACGTACCCGGGCGACGGCGTCTGGCTGCCCCAGTCCCCCTACCAGGTACGGGCCTTCAAGGTGTGGGAGCGGTAGCCGGCCGCTGCGCCGGGGCGCCGGGCCCCGCGACGGCGGGCGGGGCGGCGGTCCCGTCCGCCGCCCCGCCCAGCCGGGCGACCTCCCCGCGCAGCGCCCGTACCTCCGCCTGGAGCTCGGCGATCGCCGCCAGCTGGAGCCGCTCCGCCTGGTCGTCGCGCTCGAAGCGGGAGATGAACCACGCGGCGATGTTGGCGGTCACCACACCGAGCAGGGCGATCCCCGACAGCATCAGCCCGACCGCCAGGAAACGGCCCAGGCCCGTGGTGGGGGAGTGGTCGCCGTACCCCACCGTCGTCATCGTGGTGAAGGACCACCACACGGCGTCGCCCAGGTTCTTGATGTTCCCGTCGGGCGCGTCCCGCTCCACGCTCAGCACGGCCAGCGAGCCGAACATCAGCAGCCCGACGACCGACCCGGCCACGTACGTCGTCAGCTGGATCTGCGGGGCCATCCGGGCCCGCCGGCCCACCAGCAGCAAGGTGGCCACGAGCCGCAGCAGCCGCAGCGGCTGCACGAGCGGCAGCACCACGGCCGCCAGGTCCAGCCAGTGGGTCCGCACGAACCGCCCGCGCTCCTCGGAGAGGGCCAGCCGCACCAGGTAGTCGGCGGCGAAGGCACCCCACACCATCCACTCCACCGAGGTGCAGGCACCGTGCACCCGCGCGCTGGCGTCCGGCACGACGATGGGCACGGCGTACGCCACGGCGAAGGCCACGGCGAGGACGAGCAGCGGGGTCTGGGTCCGCCGCTCCCACAGCAGCTGGCGGGAGGGTTCCTTCATGCGGAGCATCGTAGGCAACGCGTCAAAAGGCGCGGGTCCCGGCCGAAGCCGGGACCCGCGCCCATCACGCGGCGACTACGCGTCGCCGCCGGCCGCGCCCGGGTCCGCCGCCGCCACGTCGAGCAGCTGGTACTTGTCGACGGCCTGCTTCAGCACCGATCGGTCCACCTTTCCCGCCTTGGCCAGCTCGGTCAGCGTCGCCAGCACCACCGACTGGGCGTCGATGTGGAAGAAGCGGCGGGCCGCACCCCGCGTGTCCGCGAAGCCGAAGCCGTCGGCGCCCAGCGAGGTGTACGCGCCCGGCACCCACCGCGAGATCTGGTCCGGAACCGACCGCATCCAGTCCGACACCGCCACGAACGGCCCCTCGGCACCCGACAGCTTCCGCGTCACGTACGGGACGCGCTGCTCCTCCTCCGGGTGGAGCAGGTTGTACTCCTCCACCTCGACGGCCTCGCGCCGCAGCTCGTTCCAGGAGGTCGCCGACCAGACGTCCGCCCGGACGTTCCACTCCTCGGCCAGGATCCGCTGCGCCTCCAGCGCCCACGGCACGGCCACACCGGACGCCATCAGCTGGGCCGGGATGCTGCCCGCGCTGCCCTGCGCGACCCGGTGGATGCCCTTGAGGATGCCATCGACGTCGACGCCCGCCGGCTCCGCCGGGTGCTGGATCGGCTCGTTGTAGACCGTCAGGTAGTAGAAGACGTCCTCGGCCTCGGGGCCGTACATCCGGCGCAGGCCGTCCTGGACGATGTGCGCGATCTCGTACCCGTAGGCCGGGTCGTACGCCACGCAGCCCGGGTTCGTCGAGGCCAGCAGCTGGGAGTGACCGTCCGCGTGCTGCAGGCCCTCACCCGTCAGGGTGGTCCGTCCGGCGGTCGCACCCAGGACGAAACCGCGCGCGAGCTGGTCGGCCATCTGCCAGAACTGGTCACCCGTGCGCTGGAAACCGAACATCGAGTAGAAGACGTAGACCGGGATCAGCGGCTCGCCGTGCGTCGCGTACGCCGAACCCGCCGCGATCAGCGAGGCCGTGCAGCCCGCCTCCGAGATGCCGTCGTGCAGCATCTGGCCGGTCGGCGACTCCTTGTACGCGAGCAGCAGGTCGCGGTCGACCGCCTCGTACTGCTGGCCCAGCGGGTTGTAGATCTTGGCGCTCGGGAAGAAGGCGTCCATGCCGAAGGTGCGGTACTCGTCGGGCGCGATCAGCACGAAGCGCTTGCCGATCTCCTTGTCCCGCATCAGGTCCTTCAGGATGCGGACGAAGGCCATCGTGGTGGCGATCGACTGGTGGCCCGAGCCCTTCTTGGCGGCCGCGTAGGTCTTCTCGTCCGGCAGCTGCAGCGGCTTGGCGCGCACCACACGGGTCGGCACGTAGCCGCCGTGCGCACTGCGCTGGTCGTGCATGTACTGGATCTCGGGCGAGTTGCGGCCCGGGTGGTAGTACGGCGGGGCGCCGCTCTCCAGCTGCGCGTCCGTGATCGGGATGTGCAGCCGGTCGCGGAAGCGCTTGAGGTCGTCGACCGTCAGCTTCTTCATCTGGTGCGTGGCGTTGCGGCCCTCGAAGTTCGGGCCGAGCGTCCAGCCCTTCACCGTCTGCGCCAGGATCACCGTCGGCTGGCCCTTGTGCGCCTTGGCCGCCGCGTACGCCGCGTAGACCTTCTTGTGGTCGTGACCGCCGCGGCCCAGGTGCTGGATCTGGTAGTCGGTCATGTTCTCGACCATCGCGCGCAGCCGCTGGTCGCCGCCGAAGAAGTGCTCGCGGATGTACGCGCCCGACTCGGTGGCGTACGTCTGGAACTGCCCGTCGGGCGTGGAGTTCATCTTGTTGACCAGGATGCCGTCGCGGTCCTGGGCCAGCAGCGGGTCCCAGGAACGGTCCCAGATCAGCTTGATCACGTTCCAGCCGGCGCCCCGGAACTGCGACTCCAGCTCCTGGATGATCTTGCCGTTGCCGCGGACCGGGCCGTCGAGGCGCTGCAGGTTGCAGTTCACGACGAAGGTCAGGTTGTCCAGGCCCTCGCGGGCGGCGATCGACAGCTGGCCGAGCGACTCCGGCTCGTCCATCTCGCCGTCGCCGAGATACGCCCAAACGTGGGACTTGGAGGTGTCCGCGATCCCGCGCGCCTCCATGTACCGGTTCATCCGGGCCTGGTAGATCGCCCCCAGCGGGCCGAGGCCCATCGAGACGGTCGGGAACTCCCAGAAGTCCGGCATCAGCCGCGGGTGCGGATAGCTGGAGAGGCCGTACGGCGCCTTCGACTTCTCCTGGCGGAACGCGTCGAGCTGCTGCTCCGTGAGCCGGTCCAGGAGGTAGGCGCGGGCGTAGATACCGGGGGAGGCGTGGCCCTGGAAGAAGATCTGGTCGCCGCCGTCGCCCTCGTCCTTGCCCCGGAAGAAGTGGTTGAAGCCCACGTCGTAGAGGGAGGCGGAGGAGGCGAACGTGGCGATGTGGCCGCCGACGCCGATCCCGGGACGCTGGGCGCGCGAGACCATGACGGCCGCGTTCCACCGGGTGGCGTTGAGGACCTTGCGCTCGATCTCCTCGTTGCCGGGGAAGAAGGGCTCGTCCTTGGTGGCGATCGTGTTGACGTAGTCCGTGCTGCGCATCTCGGGCACGGCCACGCGCTTCTCGCGCGCCCGCTCGATCAGCCGCAGCATGAGATAGCGGGCCCGTTCCCGGCCCCGCTCGTCGACCGCTGCGTCGAGGGAGTCGAGCCACTCCTGCGTCTCCTCCGGATCGAAGTCCGGGACCTGACTGGGGAGGCCGCCAATGATGATCGGATTGCGATCGGATGCGGAAGCCACGCTGTTCCTTCGCTGTCGGGGGAGTCGGGCTGAGGCCTGACTGGGGCGCCGCCTCCCATGGTCTTACGCTCGGCCGTAATCGTCATCCGTACCACTGGGTAATCCCTGCGATCGGCGAGGAGAGCCGGCACGGTACGGACGGGTCCGGTTCCGCGGTGCGGGGTGGCAAGTGCGACCAAATCGCAACCTTACGCCCAGGCCGGTCACCGTCCCCGGGAGGCCGTTCGTCCCTCAAACAGGTAGGAAAGTCCTCATGCGATGCGAATGAGCTGGAATGGTGTGGGATGAATCACCAGAGGTGCACACGGGCACGCTGAAAGTTGCGGCGAGACGGCCGCAATCGTCACCGTTTCGACGGTCTCGGCGGCCGGGTACTTGCGCGATCCGCCGCGCCCGTGTGGACTACGCCCAATGCTGCGCGTACGCGCGCCGCCGAAGACATTCACCGAACATGAGCAGGAGGCACCCCGTGAGCGCGACCGCGGACCACGCGGAGAGCCTGGCCGCCCGGCTGGGTTTCCAGTCCGAACAGGTGGTCCAGGAGATCGGCTACGACGACGACGTCGATCAGGAATTCCGTGACCTCGTCGAGGAACTCGTCGGCGAACTCGTCGACGAGGAGTACGACGATGTCGCCGACGCGGTTCTGCTGTGGTTCCGCGAGGACGACGGCGATCTGACGGACGCGCTGGTCGATGCCACCGAGCTGGTCGAGGACGGCGCACTGATCCTGCTGCTGACCCCCAAGACGGGCCGTGACGGCTACGTCGAGGCCAGCGACATCAGCGAGGCCGCCGAGACCGCCGGCCTCTCGCAGACCAGGAGCGTCAGCGTCGGCAAGGAATGGGCCGCCACCAAGCTGGTGACGCCCAAGACCGCCGCCAAGTCCAAGCGCTGAGCCGCGCCCGCTGCCGAGCGGACACGCTTCCACACCCCGCCGACCAGGTGACCCCGGTCGGCGGGGTGTGTGCGTTTCCCGCGTTCCGCGCGTTTCAGGGACCCCGGTACGCCCGGTCAGGATCTAGGCTGTGACTCACCCGAACAGCCCAACGCGGGGATGCGGGAACGAAGGGATGCGAGAGATGGCGATCGAGGTCGGCGACAAGGCCCCGGACTTCGAGCTCAAGGACAACCACGGCGCCACCGTGCGGCTCTCCGACTTCCGGGGGGAGAAGGCCGTGGTGCTGCTCTTCTACCCGTTCGCCTTCACCGGCGTCTGCACCGGCGAGCTGTGCGAGCTGCGCGACCAGCTCCCGCGCTTCCAGAACGACGACGTCCAGCTCCTCGCCGTCTCCAACGACTCCGTGCCGACCCTGCGGGTCTTCGGCGAGCAGGAGGGGCTGGAGTACCCGCTGCTGTCGGACTTCTGGCCGCACGGCGAGACCTCGCGCGCCTACGGCGTCTTCGACGAGGACAAGGGCTGCGCGGTCCGCGGCACCTTCATCATCGACAAGGACGGCGTGGTGCGCTGGACCGTCGTCAACGGACTGCCCGACGCGCGTGACCTGAACGAGTACGTCAAGGCGCTCGACAGCCTCTGAGCGCGTCCGCACGGTCCATTGCGTGCAGTTCCCTGCGAAAACCGTTTACAGGCGGGAACCCGTCACTAGGATCGAAACGTTGATCCGGTAGCAACCGCACGACGGGGCACCGCCCCACACAGAAACCCTATGGAGGACCCGTGGGAGTCAGCCTCAGCAAGGGCGGCAACGTCTCGCTGACCAAGGCCGCGCCTAACCTGACGGCGGTCATCGTCGGTCTCGGCTGGGACGCTCGCACCACCACCGGTGTCGACTTCGACCTCGACGCCAGCGCGATCCTGACCAACGACCAGGGCAAGGTCGCCAGCGACGCGAACTTCGTCTTCTTCAACAACCTGAAGAGCCCCGACGGATCGGTCGAGCACACCGGTGACAACACCACCGGTGAGGGCGAGGGCGACGACGAGGCGATCAAGGTCAACCTCGCCGGGGTCCCGGGCGACGTCGCCAAGATCGTCTTCCCGGTCTCGATCTACGAGGCCGAGACCCGCCAGCAGAGCTTCGGACAGGTCCGCAACGCCTACATCCGCGTGG
This sequence comes from Streptomyces amritsarensis, assembly GCF_001953875.1. Taxonomy (GTDB): domain Bacteria; phylum Actinomycetota; class Actinomycetes; order Streptomycetales; family Streptomycetaceae; genus Streptomyces; species Streptomyces amritsarensis. The sequence continues at coordinate 52,308 of NZ_MQUR01000011.1, read as the reverse complement.
TGAACCAGGCCGACAACACCGAGCTCGCCCGCTACGACCTCTCCGAGGACGCCTCGACCGAGACCGCCATGGTCTTCGGCGAGCTCTACCGCAACGGCGCGGAGTGGAAGTTCCGCGCCATCGGCCAGGGCTACGCCTCCGGCCTGCGCGGTATCGCGCAGGACTTCGGCGTCAACGTCTGAGTCCGAGAGCAGTTCGTCCGTCCGGCGCCGTGCACTGTGTGTACGGCGCCGGACGCGCTTCGCCCGCACCACGGCACCACTGCTCCGCCGCACCACAGCTCCGCCCGCTTGACCGCAGCACCGCCACATCGCCACACCGTCGTCCGGGGAGGACCACAACATGGGCGTCACACTCGCCAAGGGGGGCAATGTCTCCCTGTCCAAGGCCGCACCGAACCTCACCAGGGTTCTGATCGGTCTCGGATGGGACGCGCGCTCGACCACGGGAGCCGACTTCGACCTCGACGCCAGCGCGCTGCTCTGCAACGGCGGCCGGGTGCTGGGGGACGAGTACTTCGTCTTCTACAACAACCTGAAGAGCCCCGACGGCTCCGTCGAACACACGGGGGACAACCTCACCGGCGAGGGCGACGGCGACGACGAGTCGATCATCATCGACCTCACCAAGGTCCCGGCGAACGTGGACAAGATCGTCTTTCCGGTCTCCATCCACGAGGCGGACAGCCGCCGGCAGAGCTTCGGCCAGGTCAGCAACGCGTTCATCCGCGTGGTCAACCAGGCCGACGGCCAGGAACTGGCCCGCTACGACCTTTCCGAGGACGCCTCCAGCGAGACCGCGATGATCTTCGGTGAGGTCTACCGGTACGGCGGCGAATGGAAGTTCCGTGCGGTGGGGCAGGGGTACGCGTCGGGGCTCCGGGGCATCGCTCTAGACTTCGGGGTCAACGTTTCGTAAAGCCGTACAAGACGCATGGGGTGCCAGGTGCCAGTGGTTCTGAAAACCTTCGGCTGGTCGTTCGCCATCACGGCGCTCGGCCTCGCCTTTGCCGCGTGGCAGTGGGGGTGGGAGGCGTTCGGGATCGTACTGATCCTGTCGATCCTCGAAATCTCGCTGTCCTTCGACAACGCGGTCGTCAATGCCGGAATCCTGAAGAAGATGAATGCCTTCTGGCAGAAGATCTTCCTCACGATCGGCATCCTGATCGCCGTCTTCGGTATGCGGCTGGTCTTCCCGGTGGCGATCGTCGCCATCAGCGCGAAGGTCGGCCCCATCGAGGCGATCGAGCTGGCCCTGGACCACCCGGAGCAGTACGAGGCCCTGGTCACCGACGCCCACCCGGCCATCGCCGCGTTCGGCGGAATGTTCCTGCTGATGATCTTCCTCGACTTCATCTTCGAGGACCGCGACCACAAGTGGCTCGCCTGGCTGGAGCGTCCGCTGGCCAAGCTCGGCAAGGTCGACATGCTGTCGGTCTGCATCGCCCTCATCGTGCTGCTGGTCTCCGCGATGACCTTCGCCGTCAACGCCCACACCAGCACCGGGCACGCGGACAAGTCCGCCACCGTGCTGCTCGCCGGCGTCGCCGGCCTGATCACCTACCTGATCGTCGGCGGCCTGTCCTCCTACTTCGAGGACAAGCTGGAGGAGGAAGAGGAGCGCGAGCACGACGAGGAGGAGAAGGCCAAGGCCGCGGGCAAGCCCGTCTCCGCCGTCGGCCTGGCCGGCAAGGCCGCGTTCTTCCTCTTCCTCTACCTCGAAGTCCTCGACGCCTCGTTCTCCTTCGACGGGGTCATCGGCGCCTTCGCCATCACCAACCACATCTTCTGGATGGCGCTCGGCCTCGGCATCGGAGCCATGTACGTCCGTTCGCTCACGGTCTACCTGGTCCGCCAGGGCACCCTGGACGACTACGTCTACCTGGAGCACGGCGCGCACTACGCGATCGGCGCGCTCGCCGTCATCCTGCTGATCACCATCCAGCACGAGATCAGCGAGATCATCACCGGCCTCATCGGCGTGGTGCTGATCGCGGCCTCCTTCTGGTCCTCGGTGCGCCGCAACAAGCGCCTGGAACTGGAGGGTTCCACCGCCGAGGCATGACCGCGGCGCTAATGCGGAACGCTCCATTGCGGGGCGGTCCGCCGGGTTCACGGACCCGGCGGGCCGCCCCGTTCTCCGTGGTCTTCGCGGGGACCAGGGGATCAGGACCAGGGGATCAGGACCAGGGGGGTAGGGGATGGGCTTCTTCGACGGCATCTTGGGCAGCCGGGCCGTGCAGTTCCAGTCGGGCAGTGCCTCGTCGAACGCGATCGAGCTGACCAAACGGCAATCGACGGTGTCGCTCACCAGGCAGGGCGCCGTCCACGGCAACCTGCGCGTCAACCTGTCGTGGCGCATGCGCACCTCGGACATCGGCGGCCGCTCCGGGCAGAGCGGCCAGCTGTTCCGCCATCCGTTCAAGCTGTTCAAGCCGGACATGGTGCAGGCGCACACCCAGGGCATGGTCAACGTCGACCTCGACATGGGCTGCCTGTACGAGCTGACCGACGGCACCCGCGGCGCCGTCCAGCCGCTGGGCAACCTGCTGGGGGACCTCAACGACCCGCCGTACGTCAAGCTCAGCGGGGACGACCGGTTCGGCTCGGGGTCGGGGGAGACCCTCTACATCAACCTCGACCACGCCGACGAGATCAAGCGGCTGCTGGTCTTCGTCTACATCTACGACCAGACCCCGGCCTTCGACCGGACGCACGCCATGGTCACCCTCTACCCCGTGACGGGCCCCAGGATCGAGATCCCGCTGGACGAGCGGCACCCGCAGGCCCGCTCCTGCGCCGTCGTCTCCCTGGAGAAGGTCAAGGGCGAGCTCGTCGTCAAGCGCGAGGTGAAGTTCGTGTACGGGTTCCAGTCCGAGCTGGACCGGCTGTACGGCTGGGGGCTCCAGTGGGGGCGGGGCTACAAGAGCACCAAGAGGTGACCGGAGCTGCCGAGCCCCCGGGCCCGCCGGGCCACCGGGGTCCGCCGGCCACCCGGCCCGACCCCCAGGCGCCCGCGGAGCCTGGGCCTCTCACCGCCAGGTGCCCCTGGGCCCGGGCCTGCGAAGCCCGAGGCCCCCGGGCCCGCGGCCCCGGAATCGGTTCCGCGCCCGGTTCCGTGCCGGGCGCCGCGCTCTCAGCGTCGGATGAACTGCGGGCCCTGCACCGGCAGCCGGAAGGACGGGTCGCCGCCCGGACCCGGCACCGGGGCCGGGGACACCGGCTGCGGGTACCCGTAGGCGGGCTGGGCGGTCGGCGGAGCCTGCGTCGGCGGGGTCATCAGGGCCGTCTGCTCGGAGGCCGGGCCCGCCGCGGGGGCCGCGGCGCCGGTGCCGGCGCCCGTGTCGGGCTCGGCGGCGTTCTCGTCGACCGAGATCCCGTGGTCGGTCGCCAGGCCGACCAGGCCGTCGGAGTAGCCCTCGCCGAGCGCCCGGAACTTCCACCCGTCGCCCCGGCGATACAGCTCCCCGCAGATCAGCGCCGTCTCCGCGCCGGTCTCGGGCCGCACGTCGAAGTAGGCCAGCGGCTCGGAGCCGCCGGTCGCGGTGGCGTCGTAGAGCAGGATCCGCAGGTCGCGGACCTGCTCGAAGGGGACGTCCTCGGCCGAGGCGACGACCAGGATCCGGTCCACGCTCGGGGTCACCGTGCGCAGGTCCGCCTGGACGGCGTCGGTGATCGCGTCGCCGATCTGCTTCTTGCCGAGGCGCCAGACGGCCCCCGAGGGGTGCCGGGGCTGGTTGTAGAAGACGAAGTCCTCGTCCGAACGCACCCGGCCGTCCGGGCCCACCAGCAGCGCCGAGGCGTCCACGTCCGGCACCTGGGGGCCGCCGGTCCAGCGCAGCACCGCCCGGACCGCCACGGGGGCCACCGGGATGTTCGAGCCCTTCTGCATCGCGTGCGTCATGCACGTCATCCTGCCCTCCCGGGGTGGAGCGGGACAATGCGGCCCCCCGTAGGGCCTTGTACCGATCGCGAGAGCTGGGCATGGTGCAAGAGGGTTACCTGAACTTCATGTGCTTGAGGAACTCTTGACTCACGTTCGTACGTACTATTACCGGCCATGCCAGTTGGGCCGCCGAGGTTGTACGGGGGAAGCACATGCGTCACTTTGGGCACATATCGCCCACGGTCCGTAAGGACCTCTTCCACCAGGAACCGGCGGAGTTCACCGGGGCCTCGCCCGCCCGCGTCCTCGCGGCGGCCCTCGGAGCCACCCTCTACAGCCCCGCCACCCGCCCCGCACTGGCCGAGGACATCCGCAAGCAGGCAGCCCGCGGAGTCGTCTCCATGGTCCTCTGCCTGGAGGATTCCATCAGCGACGCCGATGTCGTCGGGGCCGAGGAGAACCTCGTCCGCCAGTTCTCCGACCTCGACGGCGACGCCGCCGAGCTCCCGCTGCTCTTCATCCGCGTCCGCACGCCCGAGCAGATACCGGACCTGGCGCGCCGCCTGGGCCGCTCGGTGCGGCACCTGGCCGGATTCGTACTGCCGAAGTTCGACGAGCGGCGCGGCATCCCGTTCCTCGAAGCCGTCGCGGACGCGGAGGCCGCCGGTGGACGGGACCGGCTGTATGCCATGCCGGTGCTGGAGACCCCCGAGCTCCTCCACCTCGAAACCCGCGTCGAAGCCCTCGCCGGCATCTCCCGCACGGTCAACAGCCACCGCGAGCGGGTCCTGGCGCTGCGCCTGGGCGTGACCGACTTCTGCTCCGCCTACGGGCTGCGCCGCACCCCCGACATGACCGCCTACGACGTCCAGATCGTCGCCGGCGTCATCGCGGACGTCGTCAACGTCCTGAGCAGGGCCGACGGCACCGGCTTCACCGTGACCGGCCCCGTCTGGGAGTACTTCCGCAGCCAGCAGCGCCTCTTCAAGCCGCAGCTGCGCCGCAGCCCCTTCCTGGAGGAGGGCGTCGAGGAACTGCGCACCGCGCTGATCGAGCACGACCTGGACGGCCTGCTGCGCGAGATCGAGCTCGACCGGGCCAACGGGCTGCTCGGCAAAACCTGCATCCACCCCGCCCACGTCACGCCCGTGCACGCCCTGTCGGTCGTCTCCCACGAGGAGTTCTGCGACGCCCAGGACATCCTGCGGCCCGAGCGCGGCGGCGGCGGAGTGATGAGATCGGCTTATACGAACAAAATGAATGAGGTGAAGCCCCACCGGGCCTGGGCCGAGCGCACCATGCTGCGCGCCGAGGTCTTCGGTGTGGCGAAGGAACAGGTCGGCTTCGTCGACCTGCTCACGGCCGGGCTCCAGGTGTGAACGGGCCGGTGCCGAAGCAGACGGCGATGACCACGAGGACCACCACGAGGACCACAAGAAGGGGCAAGACGATCGACGAGGTGTGGTCGGGAACCTGGGTCGCGGACCGGCTGGGCGTCGCCCTGCACGACTCCGAAGGCGGGCCGCGGCCGGGCCCCCGGCTGAGCCCGCGGCTGACGGACCTGCTCGGGCTGGCCCTGCGGCGCAACCCCAAGCGCGCACACCTGCTCGTCTCACAGGTACTGGGCAAGCACGTCCCACAGTCCCCGCACACCGTGTACGCCGCCGGACACGGGCTCGGCACACGCGTGCGGGCACTGCTCGGCGACGACGCCGCGGCGGCGGCCGTCGTCCTCGGCTACGCCGAGACCGCCACCGGCCTCGGCCACTGCGTCGCCGACGGCCTCGGCTCGGCCCCGTACCTGCACTCCACCCGCCGGCCCGTGCCGGGCGTGGCGACGGCCGGGGGCTTCGAGGAGGCGCACTCGCACGCCACCTCCCACCTGCTGCTGCCCGAGAACCCCGCGCTCCTCGCCGGCGACGGGCCGCTCGTCCTCGTCGACGACGAGTTCTCCACCGGCAACACCGTCCTCAACACCATCCGCGACCTCCACGCCCGCCACCCCCGCTCCCGCTACGTGGTCGTCGCCCTCGTCGACATGCGCTCCCCGGCCGACCGCGACCGCCTCACGGCCTTCGCCGCCGAGCTCGGCGCACGGGTGGACCTCATCGCCCTCGCCTCCGGCACGGTCACCCTCCCGGACGGCGTCCTCGCCAGGGGACAGGAGCTGGTCGAGGAGTACGAGCAGACCTCCGCGGCGGACGCGGCCGGACCGGGGGGCGCCCCGCGGCCCGTCCTGCGCGTCGACCTGAACTGGCCGCACGGCCTCCCGGACGGCGGCCGCCACGGCTTCACCCCCCTGCACCGCCGGCGCCTGGAGGCCGCCCTGCCGGACCTCACCGCCCGGCTCACGGCCGCGCTCGGCAGCGCACCCGGACGGGTCCTCGTACTCGGCAACGAGGAGCTGATGTACGTGCCGCTGCGCCTCGCCAAGGCGCTGGAGGAGACGGGCACGGCCGACGAGGTCCGCTTCTCCACCACCACCCGCTCCCCGGTGCTCGCCGTCGACGACCCCGGCTACGCCATCCGGACCCGCCTCGTCTTCCCGGCCCACGACACCCCCGCCGACGGCCCCGGCGACCGCTACGCCTACAACGTCGCCCGCCCCTCGGACGCCGCCGGCTTCGACACCGTCGTCGCCGTCGTGGACTCGGCCGGCGACACCCCCGAGCTGCACACCGGACTCCTGGCGGCACTCGCCCCGCACACCGGCCGCCTCGTCCTGGCCGTCGTCCCGTCCTACCTACCGCGGACACCTCCCACCGCGTCCGGCACGCCCGCCGGCACCCCCGACCACCGGCAGGAGCCGATCATGACCGAGCCCCTGCGCGGGCCCGCCTTCTCCTCCTACGCCCCCGAGGACGTCGGCTGGCTGCTCCAGGACCTCTCCGGCGTCCAGCTCGAGGCCCCGACCGAGGAACGCGAGGAGGCCATCCAGGCCGGCGGCGCGCACTACGCCGAGTCCCTGCCCGTCGAGTACCAGCCCTCGCCCCAGTACCAGGAGCTCTACCGCAGCGCACTGGCCGCCTCCGCCGCCCGCGTGGCCCGCGCCGTCGGCACGGTCACCGAGACCGTCCTCGCCGAACGCTCCCCCTCCCCGGTCCTGGTCTCCCTGGCCCGCGCCGGCACCCCCGTGGGCGTCCTGATGCGCCGCTGGGCCCGCGCCCGGCACGGCCTGGACCTGCCGCACTACGCCGTCTCCATCGTGCGCGGCCGCGGCATCGACGCCAACGCCCTGCGCTGGCTGGCCGCCCACCACGACCCCGCCGACGTCGTCTTCGTCGACGGCTGGACCGGCAAGGGCGCCATCACCCGGGAGCTGAAGGAAGCCCTGAAGGAGTTCCCCGGCTTCGACCCGGAGATCGTCGTCCTCGCCGACCCCGGCTCCTGCGTGCCCACCTACGGCACCCGGGAGGACTTCCTCATCCCCTCCGCCTGTCTCAATTCCACCGTCTCCGGGCTCGTCTCGCGTACGGTTCTCAGGTCCGACCTGGTCGGACCCGCCGACTTCCACGGCGCGAAGTTCTACCGCGAGCTCGCCGGGGCCGACGTCTCCGTCGAATTCGTCGACGCCGTCGCCGCCCACTTCGACGACGTGGCGGACGCCGTCGACGAGGAGGTCAAGGAGCTCCTCGCGGCCGACCGCACGCCGACCTGGGAGGGCTGGGCGGCCGTCGAGCGGATCAGCGAGGAGTACGGCATCCACGACGTGAACCTCGTCAAGCCAGGCGTCGGCGAGACCACCCGCGTCCTGCTGCGCCGGGTGCCGTGGAAGATCCTGGCACAGCGCGGCGCCGGGGCCGACCTGGACCACGTACGCCTGCTCGCCGAGCAGCGCGGCGTCCCGGTGGAAGAGGTCGACGGGCTGCCGTACACCTGCGTCGGGCTCATCCACCCCCGATACACGCGCGGCGCCACCGGCGCCGACGGAAAGGCTGTGGCCTCCAAGTGACTGTCCTCGTAGCCAGTGACCTCGACCGTACGCTCATCTACTCGACGGCCGCCCTCGGTCTGACCATGCCCGACCCGGTGGCCCCGCGGCTGCTGTGCGTCGAGGTCCACGAGAGCAGGCCGCTGTCCTACATGACGGAGACGGCCGCGGCACTGCTGGCGGAGCTCACCGAGGACCCGTACGTCGTCTTCGTCCCCACCACCACCCGCACGCGCAAGCAGTACCAGCGCATCCGCTTCCCCGGCCGCCCGGCCCGCTACGCGATCTGCGCCAACGGCGGGCAGCTCCTCGTCGACGGCGTGCCGGACCGCGACTGGCGCCGGCAGGTCGCGGCCCGCCTCGCCGAGGAGTGCGCCCCGCTGGAGGAGGTCCACGACCACCTGCTGGCCGCCGCCGACCCGGCGTGGCTGCGCAAGGCCCGGGTGGCGGAGGACCTCTTCGCGTACCTCGTCGTCGAACGCGCCCTGGTTCCCGACGAATGGCTCAAGTCCCTGGCCGAGTGGGCCGGCGCCCGCGGCTGGACGGTCTCCCTCCAGGGCCGGAAGATCTACGCCGTGCCCGGCCCGCTCACCAAGAGCGCCGCCATGCGCGAGGTCGCCCGCCGCACCGGAGCGACCACGACCCTGGCCGCCGGCGACTCGCTCCTCGACGCCGACCTGCTGCTGGCGGCCGACGCCGCCTGGCGCCCGGGCCACGGCGAACTGGCCGACGCACGCTGGACGGCGCCCTCGGTGACCCCCCTCACCGAGGCGGGTGTCCTGGCCGGCGAGGAAATAGTGCGCGCATTCGCCCGTGAGGCCGGGCGGCTCGGCAGACTGGACGCATGAGCAAAGGCAACAGCACGAAGATCACGGACGAGCTGTACCAGTACATGCTCGACCACAACCCCCCGCTGGACTCCGTTCAGCGGGGGCTGGTGGCGAGGACGTACGCCACGTTCCCGGATGTCGCCGGGATGCAGTCCGCGGAGGAGCAGGGGCCGCTGCTGGCCTTCCTCGTCCGGCTGACCGGCGCCCGCCACATCGTCGAGGTCGGCACCTTCACCGGCTTCTCGGCCCTGTCGATGGCCCAGGCACTGCCCGCCGACGGCCGCATCATCGCCTGCGACGTCTCCGAGGAGTGGACGGCCTACGGCAAGGAGGCCTGGGAGGAGGCCGGCGTCGCCGACCGCATCGAGCTGCGCATCGCGCCGGCCCTGGAGACCCTGCGCGCGATGCCCGCCGAACCCCACATCGACATGGCCTACGTGGATGCCGACAAGGAGAGCCAGATCTCGTACTGGGAGGAGCTCGTCCCGCGCATGCGCACCGGCGGCCTGATCGTCACGGACAACACGCTGTACCACGGCACCGTCCTCGACGAGTCGGCCACCGGCTCGGCGGCGGGCGTACGCGCCTTCAACGACCACGTGGCGGCCGACCCGCGCATGGACTCCGTCCTGCTGGCGATCTCGGACGGCCTGACGCTGTCGCGCAAGCGGTAGCGCTGTGGGCTGCAGCCTGTCCAGCCGTAGCCGTAGCCGTAGCCGTAGCCGTAGCCGTGGCCGCAGGTGTCAGCCGCAGCCGCCACCACCGCAGCAGCCCCCGCCGCCGCCCATGGGACGCGCGGCCGCGGGGGCGCTGCTCGACCCGCCCACGGCGACGGCGGACAGCAGCTTGACGGTGTCGGCGTGCCCGGCCGGGCAGTCGGCGGGGGCGGAGGACTCGGCCATGGGGCGGCTGACCTCAAAGGTGTCGTCGCAGGTCCGGCAGCGGAATTCGTAACGAGGCATGCGCACAGGCTAAGCGCGCCCGCCGCCTGCGCGCTACGACTCCCGGACCTCCTAGACGGTGTCGGGTCGCGCGAGCCGCGCCCGCGCCAGCCGTGCCCGGTCCTCCCGGGCCGCCTGCTCGGGGTGGCGGGCCCGCCAGTACGGATTGTCGTGCGGCAGCGCGCTGCCCACCCGCCCGTACATCCCGAACCACATCAGCATCACGCCGACGACGAAGCTGAACAGCACGTTCTGGATCTTGAAGGCCAGGAAGTTCAGCCCCGTGTCCAGCAGCGCGAGGTTCACGAACCCGCTGGCGATGAACAACACGCCCAGCACGATGTTCAGCGTCGAGGCGAAGGTCCCGCCCACCACCATCCCGACGATGAGCAGGCCCCCGATGCAGATCGACAGGACGCTCAGCGCACCGTTGGTGTTCAGCGCGAGCACCGTGTCGCCACCCGTGTCGAAGAACCCGATCCGGTCGACCAGACCCAGGATCCCGAAGACCACCAGCAGCACCCCGGTCAGCCCCGCCCCGACGCGGTACACCTGGCTGAGCTTGTGGTCGGTGGGCAGGTGCTCGTCGAGCCGGGCATTGACCGGATGCAGGGCGCGCTGCACGCGCCGCGCCACCGGGTGCGGGTCCCGCGGCTCACGGGGCTCGTAGGGCTCGTGGGCCACGTACGGCGCGTAGTGCTCATGAGGCTCGGTGCACCCGTACGCCGCATGCGGCGCATACGGGGCGTGGGACACCGGGGGCACCTGGGACGCACGCCGCTTGTGGAAGGTGTGGGCAGCCATGGAGGCCTCCTCTGCTCCGTCCCGTACCCTCCAGCATCCGTCGCCGAACGCCCCACGACAACCAGCGACGACGGACGACGACGGGCGAGGGGCGGGCGGCGATGGGCGGCCACAGAGGCCGAGGCGGCGGGGGCCGGGGCAGCGGAGGCGGTCTAACCGTGGCCGAGCTCTTCCCGGATCCCGGCCACCACGCGGTTCACGGACACCCGTACGGCCTCCATCTCCTGGAGGAACGCCCAATAGTCCGGGTGGCGGCCCTCCAGCCCTTCCAAGGCCCGGCCCACCCGCGCCACCGCCTCGTCCAGCGGCCGCGCATGCCGCGGATCCGGCACGGTGCGGCCCGCCATTGCCAGCCGCTGCGCGTCCCGGATCGCGAACCGGGTCCGCTCCACCTCCGCCTGCGGGTCCCGCGCCACCGCCTCCAGCCGCGTCAGCCGGTCCTGCGCCGCCGACACCGCCTCGTCCGTCGCGTCCAGCGCACCACGGACCGCCTCGATCAGCGCCCCGACATCGGCCCAGCGCTGCTCGTCCCGGGCCACGCCCGCCTCCCGCAGCCGCTCCTCGGCCCGCGACACGTCCCGCACCGCCTCGTCCGGCACGTGCTGGAGGTCCTGCCAGCACGCCGCACTGAACCGCCGCCGCAGCTCGCTCAGCACCGGATCCACCCGGTCCGCCCGATTGCGCAACGCCTGCGCCCGCGTCCGCAGGCTCACCAGCCGCCGGTCGATCTCCGCCGCCCGCTCGGGCAGCCGCGCCGCCTCGACCCGTATGGCCTCCGCGTCGCGCAGGATCCGGTCGGCACGCTGCACCGTCTCCTGCACCCCGTGCCGGGCCGCGCCCTGGTTCAGCTTGGTCAGTTCCGGCCCCAGCGCCGCCAGTCGTGCCGCCAGGTCGTCGGCCCGCATCCCCTTGGCCCGCACGGCGTCCAACGCGTCACTGGCCCCGATCAGCGCGGCCCGGGCCCGCTCCCGGGCCGGCGCGACCCGCGCGAGCTGCGTCTCGGCCTTGTCCAACAACGGCTGCAGGCTCTGCGCGAACCGGTCCAGCTCCCCCTTGACCCGCACGAGTTCGTCGCGGGCGCGCGTCAGCTCGTCCCGCGCGCGCGTGGCCACCGAGGCCTCCAACTCGGCCCGGTCCAGGTCGTGCGCGTCGACCGCCTCGATGTAGACGTGGCTGACCTGGTCGATGCGCTGCCCGAGCGCGGCGAACCCCTCGGTCGCCTGCCGCGCCGCGGGCGACCCGTCCGCCGCGGCGATAGTCTCGATCGAGATCCGCAGATCCCGCTGCGCCGTGTCCAGCTCGTAGAACGCGGCCGCGGCGGCGTCCTTGGCCGCCTGCGCATCCGCCCGCCGACTCTCGTCCCGCCCACCGAACCACCGCCGGGATGCCGTCGTCACAGTCCCTCTCCCGTACGTGTCCGCCATGCCCCGGTCCATTCTCTCCCACGGGAACCGGTTTGCGTGGGGGGTGCGCCCGCCATGTAGGCTGTCCACTCATCCACGGGTGCGTAGCTCAGGGGTAGAGCGCTGCTCTTACAAAGCAGATGTCGGCGGTTCGAAACCGTCCGCGCCCACCATGCTTGACCAGGCATTTCTTGATGAACGGGCTTCCGGAGAACCTCCGGGAGCCCGTTTTTTCCATCCCGGGGGACGGACCTGGTCCTGAACTTGTTCTTTGACCTTGCAATTCGTTGTGGGGCGGTAGGGGGTCTTCTCCCGGCGGACGGTTTTGCCCCGCGTCGCAGAACCTTGACCGCCCTGGTCAGGCCCTCCCAGGGCGGTGTCAGCCTCGTGCTGGATGATCCAGCCATGCTGATCGCGACCAACGAGCGTGGCCACGTGGTGAAGCGCGCCACCAAGCCCGCCATCGGAACGATGCTGGCCAACCTGCGGCAGGGCAACGCCCACATGGTCGTCGAGCGGGTGGAGGGGGAGCGGCCCGGCGACTGGTACATCCAGGTCCTGCTGCGCGAGAACAACACCTACCAGCTCGAATACCGGGACGGCATGGCGGAGCAGCACTTCCAGACCATGACCGTGTCCCAGGAGAAGGTCCTGACGGCACTGCTCGGCTGGGCTGCCGCGAAGCCGGGCTGGCAGGACGCCTTCATGTGGAACAACATTGGCGAGCAGTTCAGCTCCAGCGACCATGGCGCGAACCGTGCAGTGGTCCCACTTCGGGACAGGTGCGTCGTGGTCGGAGCGCGTGGTTCGACGAAGGCTGCCTCAGCGTCCGGATAGTGCCCAGGTCAGCGACCAGTCCGAGGCGCTTTCGCCGATCGGCTTGTCCGAACCGTCCAGCAGCGTCGCGCCGATGGCGAGCACCTGGGCCTCAGCCATATCGAGGTCAGCGACCATCACGTCGATCTGCCACTACCCCGCGGGCCAAAGGGGAGATCCTGCCGAGGTGTTGGCAGCCGCTGCGCCGGATGCCGGTGACGTGCCGGAACGGGATGCGCAGACGGTGGAACGACCCCGTACGGGAGCCCGGCATGGTGCTGCCGGACGGTCGGTGGCCTCGCCGGTCGAAGCTCTGCGCCTACCAGGTAGGTTTCTCGTGTGTCCACCTGCGATCAAGCCGACTTCGCCGGCCCCGCGGCCGGCCGGTCGTGCCGCCGGGCGTTTGCGGCGGTGCTGCTGGCCCTGTCGGCGGTCCTGACGGGCTGTTCCGGCGCGGGTGCCCCCGAACGGCCGGTGGAGAGCCCGGTTGCGCGCGGAAGTGCTCCGGAGCAGATCGCGACCCCTCCCAGCCCGACAGCGCCGGCCGTCTCCCCTGTGGCTCAGCGACTGATCCCGGCGCGGGGCAAGTACTTCGGCGTCAGCACGCTCAAGACGCCGTGGTCGCCCCAGGAGACGGACAACGTGGCGCAGCGGGCGGGCGGGCGGCCGAACCTGCTGGAGTACTTCGCGAAGTGGACCGAGGACTACCGCCCGGAGGCCGTCGACGCGACGTACCAGCAAGGCGCTGTCCCGCTGCTGACGTGGGAGCCCTGGGGTTCGGTGGCGGCCGGGACCGAGCAGCCGCAGTACGCGCTGGCGGAGATCTCCAACGGCCGCCACGACGCCTACATCAGGCGGTTCGCCCACCACGTGAAGGCACACGGCCGGCCGGTGATACTGCGGTTCGCGCACGAGATGAACGGCACGTGGTTCCCGTGGGCGGAGCGGCGCAACGGCAACAGCGCCGGCGAGTACGTGGAGGCCTGGCGCCACGTCCACGACATCTTCACCGAGGTCGGCGTGCGCAACGTGGCCTGGCAGTGGAGCCCGAACATTCTGCGGACGGTGGAGAAGGTCCGCCTGCAGCCGCTGTACCCGGGCGACAGGTACGTCGACATCATCGGCCTGAGCGGCTACAGCAAGCACGAGACGCGCGCCGCCGACGTCTTCGAACCGGCTCTGAATGAGATACAGGCGTTCACCGGGAGGCCTGTCCTGATCGCGGAGACCGGCGCTCGGCCCGGTGACGACAAGGCCCTGTGGATCGCGGACTTCTTCACCTGGCTGCGGGGGCGCCCCGACGTGATCGGCTTCGTGTGGTTCGAACGGAACATCGAGCAGGGGGGCAAGCAGGACTGGCGGTTCGCGGAGACCGCCGAGACGCAGAACGCCTTCCGCGGCGGGCTCGCCGGCCTGGAGCTTGCGGACGCTCCGAGCGGCGAACCGATGGCGTCGGGCTGAGCGTCAGGTCTGTGTGCCCGGAGCGCACGGGTCCGAGGTCCGAGGCCGTCCGCGGTTGCCGGTCCGACCGCCGCGTCCTCCCGCCCCCCGTGTAACGGGGCATCCTGCGCCGCGCACCGTGCGCCGGGCGGAGAGATTCAGCTGACCGGCACAGGTCACGTACGGGACGTCACCGTGGTCGCCGGCCTCTTGCGGGCCTACGGCAGCACGTCCGCCGACGCGCCGGGAGGGCGCGTCGATCAGGTTGTCGCCGAGCAGCACGGCGAACGGCCGGGCACCCGCCAGGGGTTCGGCACCCTCCCGGGCCGGCGGGGAACGAGTCAGCCGGACTGCCCGGCGGCCGACACGAGGTCGATTCCGCTGAGTCCCGTCCTGAAGGACTGGGTCGTCGCCGGGTCGGTGGTGAAGCGCCAGTCGGCGCCGCCGCCTTCGCTCTCACTGCGCTCGAACCAGATGAACCCGATGACGTCCGGCACCTTGTCGAGCCAGGTGAAGAAGTCGGCGGTCCAGGCGGCCTTGAGGGGGCCCGGCCGGGCCCCGGTCTCGGTGATGAGCACCGGGTGGGCGGCGAACCTGCGCAGGGCTTCCAGGGTGGGATCGAACACCTGGGCCGCATTGGTCTCCTCTGCCGCGTAGCCGACGAGACCGACCCAGTCGACGTACTCCTTACCGGGGTACAGGGCCTGGAGGCCCACCTTCGGTACGGGGCGCAGGATGTTCGGGCTCCACACCCAGATGACGTTCTCCGCCCCGGCCGCCTTGAAGAGCCCGTGGATGTGCTGCCACGCCTTGACGTAGTCGCCCGGCTTGTTGCCGCTGCGCTGTTCGGACCAGGGATACCAGTTGCCGTTCATCTCATGGGCGAAGCGCAGGGCGACGGGCCACTTGTGATCACTGACACCTTGGGCGAAACGGCTGATGTACGCATCGTGCTTGCCCGCCGCGATGGACGCGAGGGAGTACGCGGGCTGGTCCGTCCCCGCCTTGGGGCCCGCCCAGGGCTCCCAGGAGAGCACGGGCAGCATGCCCTGCCGGTAGGAGGCGTCGACCGCCTCGGGCCTGAAGTCCTCCGTCCACTTGACGAAGTACTCGACCATGGTGGGGCGGGTGCCGGCTGCGGTGGCCACCTTGTCGAGCTCCGAGGTGGACCACGGTGCCTCGAAGGTGCTGACGCCGAAGTGCTTGCCCTTCGGCGCGAGGAAGTCCGCGCGCGTCGGTATCGGTTTGTCGACGGAGCCCGGCTTGAGTCGTTCGGTGAGGCCCGGCTTGTTCTCCTGCTGTCCGAAACCCGCGAAGGCGGGCGTCGCGTTGGACTGCACCAGCAGGTAGACGCCGTAGCTGAGCCCGCAGAGCAGCACCAGGTTGAACGCCATCCACAGGCGAAGCCGGATGCCGGTACCGCGGTTCCACCAGCGCAGGCGCCTGCGGCGCCGACTGCTGACCCTGGCCCTAGACACTCATCATCACCGATCCGAACAGCAGGGCTCCGCCGAGGAGGTAGGGGATGACGACCAGGGGGCTGCGGGTTCGCTCACCGGCGAAGCTGTCGGCGCGCGTGCCCCAGCTGGCGTTGTGCGCCATACGGAAGAACCCCAGCAGTCGTACGGGCAGCAGGAGGAGCGTGTTGATCAGCATGAAGACCGGGAGGAAGAGCATGTCCTGAGGGCGGTAGGCGAAGTGCCTGCCGAACCTGACCGCCATGGAGAGGATGGACATGACGGCCGCGAGCGCCAGTATGAAGACCAGGGCGTGCCAGGTCACCTCGGGTAGCGGCAGCTCGTTGTAGATGCCGGGCTTGTCGCGCTGGAAGGCGGAGACGCCCCACGACGCGAACGTGCCGAGCAGCACGAACGGGACGAGGATGTCGGCCATGTAGAAGAGCCAGAGGATCTTGGCGTGGCGGAGCATCCACCAGAACATGCGCATCGTGTTGTACTGCGAACCGCGCGCCCAGCGGTACTGCTGCTTCGCCAGCTTCTTCAGTTCCAGGGGTGCGTCGGTGTACACGAGAGACGTGGACTGGTAGACGCACTTGTAGCCGGCCTTGAGCGTGTAGTTCGTCAGGGTCCGGTCGTCGCTCACCTCGAGGAAGACTCCCAGGAACTTCTCGTTGAGGAAGTCCTCCATGCACGTGTCGAGTATGTGCTTGCGGAACGCGATGGTGCGGCCGGGCAGGCAGCCGACGGTGCCCACGACGCTCATGGCGGGCATCGAGTACTGGCACCGGACGCTCTCCAGCCAGTCCGCCCAGCGTGTCAGGACGGAACGGCCGGGGTCCAGGATGCGCTGGCGGGTGGTGACGCCGCCGACGCGGCGGTTGCGGAACGGCTTGATCAGCTCGGTCAGGGTGTCCTTGGTCCAGATGGTGTCCGAGTCGACGAGCACCGCGATCTCACCCGTGGCGTGTTCCAGGCCGACGCGCAGGGCATTGCGCTTGCCGGGGATCTCGGTCCAGAGCCACATCACGCCGACGTCGTTGCAGATCCGTTCCAACTCGGGATTCCGCCGACCGTTGATCACCACGATGATCTCCGTCGGCTGCTGGTCGATGATGCGCCGGAGAACGGACCGGAACAGGTCCTCCGGCTCGTCGACCACCGGGATGATGACGGAGGTGGAGGCGTGATAGGCCCGGGTCCAGGGCTTGTAGCGGCGGGCCAGCAGGATACGAAGCACCCAGAGTGCCCAGATCATGGTCATGAAAACGGCGAACGGGTAGACACTCCCGTGATTCCACCATTCTCTGATCTCAAGCAGGAACGCGAGCATGTGCCATCCCCGGAACCGGGCCATCAGGCGCAGGGCGCGCGCGACGGCCACATGTCCCGTCTGTGTAGAGCGAGTGAAGAGAACGTGACGGCTCTGTCGAGCAAACTCTCAAGGCTCGATCAAGCTAGGGGACCTTACGAGTCTCCGGACTGTCTCAATTCGGTCATTACGTATCAATGGTCTCGACTGTGAGTCCGAATCGTTCTGGGACTGATGTCGAAAAGATGCCCGATCCGATACAACCATTGCCGGGTTGCCGCTGTAGGTCATCTGGTGAATTCGTGAGTCTTTTGCGGGTTTAAGGTGTTGATCCAAACAGCGAAACAACCGCACACGGGGCGGCTGACCGAGGGGGCGGCGTGCCTTTCCGCGTCACAGTAATAGGCACCGGCTACCTCGGTGCCACACACGCGGCCTGCATGGCCGAGATCGGGCACGAGGTACTCGGGGTCGACGTCGACCCGGAGAAGGTCGCGGCGCTACAGGCCGGCCGGGCACCCTTCTACGAGCCCGGTCTGGAGGTTCTCCTCGCCAAGCATGTGGCCGGCGGCCGCCTGCGGTTCACCACGTCCTACGAGGAAGCGGCCGCATTCGGCGACGTGCACTTCTCCTGCGTCGGAACACCGCAGGTCAAGAACGGCTATGCCGCGGACGTGCACCAGGTCGACGCGGTGATCGAGCAACTCGCGCCCCATCTCAGGCGGCCGTGCCTGGTGGTGGGCAAGTCGACCGTGCCGGTGGGCACGGCGTCACGCCTCGCCGATCGGCTGTCTGAACTCGCACCGGTCGGCGAACTCGCCGAACTGGCCTGGAACCCCGAGTTCCTACGCGAAGGCTTCGCGATCGAAGACACCCTGAGTCCCGACCGGCTGGTCTTCGGTGTCCGCTCCGACACGTCACGAACGACCCTCGAAGAGGTCTATCGGCCGGTGACCGACAAGGGGGTCCCGGTCGTCGTCACCGACTTCCCGACCGCAGAACTGGTCAAGACGTCCGCCAACGCCTTCCTGGCCACCAAGATCTCCTTCATCAACGCCATGGCAGAGGTCTGTGAGGCCGCCGGAGCCGACGTCGGCACGCTTGCCGAGGCGCTCTCCCACGACGAACGCATCGGCGGCCGCTTCCTGCGCCCAGGAGTCGGATTCGGCGGCGGCTGCCTGCCCAAGGACATTCGCGCATTCATGGCCCGGGCCGGAGAACTCGGTGTCGACCAGGAGCTCGCCTTCCTCCAAGAGGTGGACTCCATCAACATGCGCCGCCGTACGCGTACCGTCGAACTGGCGCGGGAGCAGTGCGGCGGGCAGTTCCTGGGCCGCAGGATTGCCGTGCTCGGGGCCGCGTTCAAACCCGACTCCGACGACGTGAGGGACTCGCCGGCGCTCAACGTGGCAGGCCGCATCCAGCTGATGGGGGGTGACGTCACGGTCTACGACCCCCAGGCCATGGACAACGCGCGCAAGTCCTTCCCGAGCCTCGGCTATGCCCAGAGCCCGCAGGACGCCCTGCAGGGAGCGCATCTCGTCCTTCTGCTGACGGAATGGGAGGAGTTCCGCAACCTGGATCCGCAGTCGCTTCGCGATGTGGTCGCCGTCCCACGTGTCGTCGACGGCCGTGGAGCGCTGGATCCCGCGCAGTGGCGTCAGGCCGGATGGACTTATCGGGCGCTCGGCCGGCCGTGACACCCCGCGTGCCCGGGCGCGGGAAGTGAAGACCGGAGCCTGACGGCCGCGGCGGCGGATCAGGTGGCCGACGGGGCGTCACACCCCGACCTGACGGTCGCGCAGGCGTCCGACATGCGAAGACCTCCGGCCCCGTGGGGCCGGAGGTCTTTCGGTCGGCTCAGGCGTTGGGGCGCTTGCCGTGGTTGGCCTTCTTCTTCTTGCGGGCCCGCTTCTTGTTGCCTCGCTTGGCCATGGTGACAGTCTCCCTACTCTCGGTGACCTTCATGACGCCGCCAGTCTAGGCGCGGGCGGGGGCGCCCGCATCAGCGCCGCTCCGCACTCTTGGCCGCCGCACCCCGGCATGGGATCGTCGGAGGATGGGCGACTGGCTCGCATGGGGTGCGGTGGCTGCGGCGGTGGTCGCGGCGGTGCTGGTAGTGGCGATCACGGAACGCTCCCTCGGCGGCGGCTTCGAGCGCAGGAGGAACGAGGAGCGGGAGCGGCTGCTCGCCCATCTCGGCACCGAAACCGCCGGACCGGCCACCGCCGTCGTCGGGCCCCGGAAGTTCGAGGACGTCGGAGGCATCCGGACCCCGCACCCGCAGGCGGAACTCGGCGACCGGCGGGACGACTTCACCCCGATCCTCGTGGAGTACTACGCCTACGGGCTCACGCAGGCGCGCAGCAGCTTCGGGACGAGCCAGCGCTTCGCCGGCGCGGGCGCGGCGATCCTGCTCCTCGGCATCGGCCTCGCCGTCCGGAAGGCCGAAACCGGCGGGGAGCTGTACCTCGGCATCGTCACCAGCGCGACGGGCCTGGTCACGACCCTCATCGGGCAGCTCTTCCACCGCCGGGCCGACATCGCACTCCAGCACATGGCCGACCAGACCGCCGCACTGCGCGACGACCGCCGGGCCGCCGAGACCACCCAGCAGGCCATCGGACTGCTGGAAACCGTCGACGACCCGGAGCTGAGGGCCCGCCTCCAGGCCGGTCTGATCATGAAGCTTTCCGGGGCCGAACTGCCCCGGTGAGCGGGATAGTGGAGACATGTGCCGATCGATTAAGACCCTGCGTCCGCCCGCCATCCCCGAGAAGGCGACCGAGGAGGAGATCCGGGCCGCCGCCTTGCAGTACGTACGGAAGGTGTCCGGCTTCCGGGTGCCCGCCGCGCACAACCGCGAGGTCTTCGACGCGGCGGTGGACGCCGTCGCCGAGGCCACCGCGGCCCTGCTCGACGGGGTGCACGTACGGGGGCAGACCGCCTCCGCGTGATCCCCCGCCCCGGCCAGGACCGGCCGGGGCCGGCCTACGCAGCCGCGCGCCGGCGCAGCACCCACACCCCTCCGGCCAGCGCGGTGACGGCGAGGGCTGCGCCGACGGCGATCTGGGTCGTGCTCATCGAGCCGACGCTGCCGCCCGTTCCGCCGCGCGCGGCGCCGGGGGTGACCTGGAGGGAGACGGTGACGCTCTGGCCGCCCGGGCCGCCGCACTCGAAGGTGACGCGGTGCGCGCCGGGGAGGGCGTTGGAGAAGACGGTGGCGCTGCCGAACAGGTTGGTGGCCTCCAGATTCCCGGGGGTGAGCCGTACCTCGTTGAACGCGGTCGACGTGACCCGGGCGACCTTGGTGCCGCACCCCTCGACGTTCAGGGCGACCCGGCCGCCCGGGGCGACCGTGGTGGGCGAGACGCCGGCAGAGGGCGACGCGGCGTGGGCGAGCGTGGCGGGTGTGGCGGCGGCGATGACGAGGGTGGCGGCCGCGGCGGTCATCAGACGGCGCGGAGCGGCGGACCGCGAGCGGGGTGCGGTGGCCGGCGGCTGGGCGAGCGGCGTGGCGGGCATGGAGAGAACTCCTCGGCTCCTCGAAACGGCGCGGCCAGGCCACGGATGTGACGCCGATTCGGTTGCGCACCGTTCTCCGGACGCTAGGAGCGATGCCCGCCGGCTGCGATCGGGGCCGGGTGAACGGGTGAGGCACTGCTCCGCCCGGGGGAGCCCGCAGGGCCCGCCGCCCCCTGACCCCGCGGACGCCCCTACGCCGCGGGGGTCGCGGTCGGAGCCGAGGGCGGGCGGCGTACGAGGAAGGCCGCGAGGGCGCCCGCGGCGAACAGGGCGACGATCGACACCGCGGTCCCGAGCCACTGCGTACCCAGCCACTGGGTGCCGAAGTAGCCGAGGGCCACGCTGTAGCCGGCCCACGCCATGCCCGCCAGGACCGACCAGGGCAGGAACTCCGCGACCTTGCGCTGGGTCTTGCCCGCGCCGAGGGACACCACCGAGCGGCCCGCCGGCGCGAAGCGGGCGATCACCACGAGGGCGCCGCCACCGCGCGCGAGGGCCGTGCCCAGGCGTTCCTGGGCACGCGTGAGCCGACGGGAGCGGGCGATGGCCCGGTCCAGCCGGGCTCCGCCGCGCCGGCCCAGCCGGTACGCGGCCATGTCGCCCAGCACCGACGCCGTCGTCGCGATCACCAGCAGCAGCAGGATGTCCGGTACCTGCTCGGGCCCCGGAACCTGCACCGGTCCCGCCGCTCCGGCGGCGGCGGCCGCCGCCGCGGCGGTGATCACCAGGACTCCGCTCGGCAGCACCGGAAGGAAGACGTCGAGCAGGATGGACACCGCCACCAGGGCGTAGATCCATGGGCTCGCGGTCAGCGACCCCAGAGTCTCAAACAAAGCGGGACTCCCCAGTCCGGTTGACGTGCTGCGGCATGAAGCGCCGCGACGTCGCGGGGGAGCGGCAGGGGCGGCTGACAGCCATACAGCGTACGCCCGGCGCTCCCGCCCCGGGTGCCCGGGGCGGGAGCGCACACCACAGCGGTGTCGCCCCCCGCCCCTGCCTGACCGGCCCAGGTCCCGGCCGCGCCGCCCCCGGAGTCACGCCCCCGGCCCGGCGGCCGTGCCGGCGGCCGGCGGGCCACCGGCGCCGTGCCCCGGCACACGCCGCTATTGCGCCGCCGTCAGCTCCCGGTCCAGCACCGTCACCAACCCGGCCCGCCCACGCTTCTTGCGCGCCTGGTCCAGTCGCAGCCGCGCCGTCCGCCCGGACAACGCCAGCGTCATCAGCTGGTTCCCGAACCAGGGACCCCCCGTACGCCGCCAGTTCAGCGGCGGCCGCCCCGTCCGCCCGTGCAGGGAGAAGCCGCGTCCCAGCCACCGGCCCGTCCGCGACCAGCCCAGCCGGAACCCCCACTTGACCACGGTGTGAATGGAATTGTGAACGGGCGAGCACGTCAGCTGGAACACCCGCGCCGTACTGGGTATTCGAGGCTCGGCCACATACGCGTGGTGCACGTCCCCCGACAGCACGCACACCGTCGCAGGCGCCCGGGGCCCCGTACCCACCTCCTCGATCAGATCCGTCAGCGCCGCGAACGACGCCGGGAACGCCGCCCAGTGCTCCAGATCGCTGCGCCGCCGCAGGTCCTCGCCGATGCGAGCCCACCGCGGCCCGCGCTCCCCGCGGCACAGCGCCGCATTCCACGTCTCCGCGTCATGGATCAGCGGCGGCATCAGCCAGGGCAGCGAGGACCCGATCAGCAGGTGGTCGTAGCCCCCGTGTCCGGCGAGGGCGTTGTCCCGCAGCCACTGCTGCTCCGCCGGATCGAGCATGGCCCGCCCGTCCTCGGCCAGTACCCGGGCGGCCCGCGTGTCCACCATCAGCAACCGGGTCCGCCCGAAGTCCCGCCGGTAGCTCCAGCGCACCGTGGCCGGATCGGCGTCCGCCGCGGACGCGAAGGCCCGTAGCGCGTCCGTGCCGTCGGGGTCCTCGCGGACCGCTGCGTACAGTTCGTCCGCCGCCAGCTCGGCGGCCGAGAGATTGCCCAGGTGCTGGTACACCCAGTACGACATCAAACCGCTGAGGACGCGCTCCCGCCACCACGGGGTCGCCCGCATCTCCGCGAGCCACGCCGCGCTCGTGTTCCAGTCGTCGATGACGTCGTGGTCGTCGAACATGTGCAGGCTCGGCACTGTCGACAGCAGCCAGCGGATCTCCGGGTCGAGCCACGACTCGTAGTAGAGCCGGGTGTACTCCTCGTAGTCCGCGACCTGGGCGCCGGGCGCCTCCCGCAGATCCCGTCGGGCGGCCAGCCACTGCCTGGTCTCCCGCGACAGGGCGTCCGCGTACACCTGGTCGCCGAGCAGGAGCAGGAGGTCCGGCCGCTCCGCCTCCGGGTCGGCGGCCAGCCGCGCCGCGAGGGTGTCGAGCGCGTCCGGCCCGTGCGGCCCCCGCCGGCCGGCGGGGGGCGCGGCCTGCCGGCAGGAGCCGAAGGTGATGCGCAGCCCGGGTCCGCGCCCGGGCCGGCCCGGTCCCGCCACGGCCGGAGTGGTGATCGTGCTCGGCGGGAAGCCGCTGTCGGGCAGCGGCCACACCTGCCGGCCGTCGAGCAGCACCTCATACGGCGTCGTGGTGCCCGGGGTCAGCCCGGTCACCGGCACCAGCGCATAGTGGTGGCCGGCTATCTGGAAGGTCCGCGCGCTGCCGCCGGCCCCGCCCGTGCACCGCACTTCGGCCGTGCACGGGCGGTCCGCCTCCACCCATACGGTGGCCGATCCGCCCGTCTCCCAGTCGACGTGGCGCAGCAGCGGCCCCAGACGCAATCCGGCCATGCAACTCCCCCTCCTCCTTAGCCCCTTCGATCACGGTACGACGGAGAGGGGGAGCCACGCCTCCCCCTGGCGGGGGAAAGATCGACCGGTGGGGCGGGCGGGGCGCGCCGGCGGCCGGTCCGACCGGCGACGGGCCGACGCCCGCCCGTCGCCGGTCGGCGCCCGGTCAGCCGCCGGTCAGGTCGGTCAGCAGCCGTTCAGCACGTTGACCAGGGCAGTCTTCTCGCCCGAGTCCATGCTCAGGCCCCAGTACTGCTTCACGCCGACCCACATGCGCGCGTACGTACAGCGGTAGGCCGTCCGCGGCGGCAGCCACTTGCCGGGGTCGAGGTCGCCCTTGGCCTGGTTGACGTTGTCGGTGACCGCGATGAGCTGCGGGCGGGTGAGGTCGTTGGCGAACTGCTGGCGCTTGGACGTGGTCCAGGAGGAGGCGCCGGAACGCCAGGCCTCGGCGAGCGGGACGACATGGTCGATGTCGATGTCGGAGGCGGCCGTCCAGGTGGCGCCGTCGTACTCCGAGTACCAGCTGCCGCTCACCGCGGCGCAGGCGGAGTCCTGGACGACGTTCACCCCGTCCCGCTTGAGCACGGTCTCGCGGGTGTTGCAGGTGCCGGAGACGGTGCTCCAGTGCGGGAAGAGGTCGCGGCTGTACCCGCTGGTGGATCCTTCTGTCTTCGGGGTGACCGTGGCCAGGTAAGCGCGGGCGGCCGAGGCGCTGATCGGGGTGGGAGGGGCGGCCTGGGCGGTCGGGGCGTTCAGGAGGGAGGTGAGCGCGGCGAGCGAGGCCACTGACGCGAGCACGCCAAGGCGACGCGCGTAGACGTGGGGTGTGAGTGCCATGGGGGCTCCCTGGGTGCGGGGGGTCAGGCCGATTCGCCCCGGCGGGGCGTGGCCATGCTGGCGCCCTCGGGTTGCGAGGGGATGGGCGCCAGGTGACAGCGTGGCGACATGAGCACGTCACATCAAGCCACGCAAGGCCCCGGATTTAAATGGAAGTTGAGATTCCGCAGTCGTGGGGAGGCGGGTGCGGGAGCGGGGCGGGGGGCAGGGCGGTACAGGGCAGGACCAAAGGCCCATTCCGGCCGGTCGTCGGCGTCGCGTACTCTGTTCGGAGCAGAAGGGGAGTAGCTCTTCGCCGGACCGTCGACATACTGCTGGGTCACCCAGCCGGCGCCCGGAGGCAGGCCGCACAGCAGCAGCGGCAGGCCAGCGAGACCTTCGGCCGCAGTGTCCTGTCCCGTCGTGGGCGCGTTCCGTACGCGCACGCGCACGCCAGGGCGCCGCCGAGCCGAAGCGACCCCTGACACATCCCAGGTCTCTCGGTACCGATGGCGTCCTGCCCGACCGATTGAGGTTCCACCCCCGTGTTCAGCTTCAGCATCACGGCGATCGCCTTCGGCGTCGTCTTCCTTGCCGAACTCCCCGACAAGACGGCCCTCGCCGGCCTGATGCTCGGCACGCGCTACCGCGCCTCCTACGTCTTCGCGGGCGTCGCCGCCGCCTTCGCCGTGCACGTCGCGCTCGCCATCGCCGCCGGCAGCGTGCTCACCCTGCTCCCGCACCGCCTCGTCCAGGCCGTCGTCGGCATCCTCTTCCTCCTGGGCGCGGCCATGCTGCTGCTGAAGAAGAACGACGGCGACGAGGAGATCAAGCCGCCCGCCGACCAGTCCTTCTGGAAGGTCTCGGGAGCCGGCTTCATGCTGATCCTGGTGGCGGAATTCGGAGACCTGACCCAGATCATGACCGCCAACCTGGCGGCACGGTACGACGACCCCGTCTCGGTCGGCATCGGCGCGGTGCTGGCGCTGTGGGCGGTCGCCGGTATCGGCATCCTGGGCGGCCGCACCCTCATGAAGTACGTACCGCTGCGACTCATCACCAAGATCGCGGCCGCCGTGATGGCGGCGCTGGCCGTGTTCTCGCTGTACGAGGCCGTCGCGGGCTGAGCCGCCTGGGCCGCTCGGGCGGGCCGGACGGGCCGGGCCGCCCGGTCGGGCTGGGCCGGCTGCGAGGCGTGAGCGGGCCGCGGCAGGCGGCGGGGGAGGGCGTGGCCGGCCGCCGGGGTCCGGAGGCGGAAACTCCGTTGCGGACGGCGCGTCCGGGCGGCACGCTCTGCGCGTGATCGACTCGACCCCCTCCACCGGCCCCGGCCCCTCCCCGGGCGCCGGCTCCGGCCCCGAGCCCGCCCCGGACCGCCGTTTCGGCTGGTCCAACATGTTCGTCGACCCCGACGCGGACCCGCGCGCCGACGGGGGCTTCCGCGGCGAGCGGGACGTGCTCACCGGGTATCTCACCGACCAGCGGCTGACGCTGGAGCTCAAGTGCCAGGGCCTCGACGCGGAGGCCCTCGCGCGGCGCTCCGTGGAGCCGTCCGACCTGTCCCTGCTGGGACTCCTGCGCCACCTCGCGGGTGTCGAGCAGTACTGGTTCCGGCAGGTCATGGCGGGCCAGGACGTACGCAGGCACTACCGCTCGCAGGAGGAACCCGCCGGGGAGTTCACCGGCGCGGCGGCCGACCCGGAACTGGTCGCGGACGCGTGGGCGACCTGGCGGGCCGAGGTCGCCTTCGCGGAACAGCTCGTCGCCCAGGCCCCCGGCATGGACGTCACGGGCGACTGCGGCGGCGAGCCGATGGAGCTCCGCGAGGTGCTGGTCCACATGATCGAGGAGTACGCCCGCCACAACGGGCACGCGGACTTCCTGCGGGAACGCATCGACGGGCGCGTGGGGCAGTAGGCCGCCGGCCCGGCCCGGCTCGGCCCGGCGCAACGCAGGGGCCGGCGGGAACACCCTGCCCGGCGTGATCAGGAACCATCTCGAACAGCGCAGCGGTCTCCGCGCGCCCGGCCGGCGGCCGTCTCCAGCGGCCTGCCCCGCGGCGGACAGATATCGGGCCCCGCCGTGTGGACTCCGGCGCCTCCGCTCCGAGGTGCGCGGGGAGGTGGCGGCGGAGTGGGCTCCGGGACGCGCGCCCCGAAGGCCCGCCGGCTGCGGGGCCGGCCCTACTGCGCGGGTGCGTCCTGGGGCCGCGGCCGCACGGTGATGCGGATCGAGCCGTCGGCCTCGGCCGTGACGTCGAGGGACGTCAGGTCCGGGACGTGCACCGTCGGGCCGTGCGCGGCGGCGCGGGGGCCCACGCCGATCACGCGCATGCCCGCCGCCCGGCCGGCGGCTATGCCCGCGGCCGAGTCCTCGAAGACGATGCAGTCGGCCGGGTCCATGCCCAGCGCGGCGGCGCCCTTGAGGAAGCCCTCGGGGTCCGGCTTGCTGGCTCCGACGGACTCGGCCGTGACCCGCACCACGGGCATCGGGAGCGCGGCGGCCGTCATCCGGGCGGTGGCCAGCGCGGCGTCGGCGGACGTGACCAGGGCGTGCGGCAGACCGCCGATCGCGGCCATGAAGTCCGGCGCCCCCGCGACCGGGACCACGCCGTCGGTGTCGGCCGTCTCCCGGGCCAGCATCTCCGCGTTCTCGGCGAGGTTGATCTCCATGGGGCGGTCCGGCAGGAGCACGGCCATGGTGGCGTAGCCCTGGCGGCCGTGGACCACCTTCAGGGCTTCCTGCGGGTCCAGCCCGTGGGAGAGGGCCCAGTCGCGCCAGCAGCGTTCGACCACCGCGTCGGAGTTGACGATCGTGCCGTCCATGTCAAGGAGCAGGGCCTTGGCGGTGAGGGCTACGGGTGCGGTGGTCGTGGTGGTGCTGGCCGGCATCGACGGGGCTCCAGACGGGCGGGAAAAGAGAACAAGTGGTTCCGTCCACCGGTCAGGGAGTGAGGACGGAACCACTTTGTTCCATCACGATACAAAACGTGGGGCCGACTGCGCCACTCGCGGACATGTGACCCCCGTCGCCCCGACGTCCGACGCCCCTCTCCCCGTGCCGGGCTACCCCTCCAGCGCCTTGCGGGTGAGGGGCCCGTAGACGCCCCACTCCTGGTCGTCGATCCCGTTGTAGAACTGGAACGTCGACAGTGCGTCCTCGACCCGCGAGTCGAACCTTCCGTGGAACCTGCCCCGGTACAGGCCCTCTGCCGCCAGCAGCCGCTGGAGCTTCTCCACCTCCGGACCCGAATCCCCGTAACGCAGGACCGGGGCCTGCGCGGGCGTCGGGCTGGCGGAACGGCTCACGCCCGGCGACGCGCTCGGCGACGGGGGCGCGGACGAAGCGGAACGGGACGCGCTCGGCGACGGGGACGCGGACGGCGACGCCGACTTCGAGGCGCTCGGCGACGCGGAAGCCGACGGCGACGCGCTGACCCCACTCGGGCTGCCCGACGGCACGACCGGAGCCGCGCTCACCGCAGGCGCCGAAACCTTCGCGTCCAGCAGCGTCGTATCGCTCTCAGGGGAGGCGGGCAGTACCCACACCGCCACGGCCGTCCCGCTGAGGGCCACCGCCGCCGCGGCTCCGGCCAGCACGGCCAGCCGCCGCCGGCGGGCAGCGGAACCGGACCGCTCCTCCGGGCCCCCGCCCCCGCCGCCTCCTGCGCCGGGTGCGGTGACCGCCGCCGGGACCGCGTGGAGCTGGACCGTGTCCGCCGGGTGCGGCGCAGGCGCCGACCCCGCCTGCCACGGGCCGTCCTGCCACTGCCCGGCGGCGGGCGCCACGGGCATCCCGTACGCCGGGGTGTCGTCCTGCGCGCGCAGCGGCCGCGCCGAGGCCTCCGGCGGGGACACCGCTCCGGCCACCGGCTGCGGGAACGGCGGCGCGGCCTCGGCGGCAAGCTCACCGGGATCGGACAACGTCACGTACGGACGGATGCGCAGAGGGTTGAAAGCCACACCCGGTGCACACCCGCAGGCGGCGCCGGCGGCGTCGCAATTCGGACAGTGCTCACCGTTCACTGGGGACTCCCTCCCTGGCCATTGCCTGCGATTATGCAGACCCTCCGCGCCCCTCCCAACCGTCCGAGAGGCCATAACCGGACACACCGCTCAGGATGGAAATGTTGATCCGGCCGGAGGAGGAATCGATGGCTCAGGATGCGACCAAAGGTGCCGCGGACCCCGTTCCCGGCCCGCACAAGCCCGACCCCTCGGGCGAGCACGACTCCCGCGAGGTACTCGTCCCCATCGGCGCCCTGCTCCTGGGCCTGCTGATCGCGGCGCTCGACCAGACCATCGTCTCCACCGCCCTGCCGACCATCGTCAGCGACCTCGGCGGCATGGCCCACCTGTCCTGGGTCGTCACCGCCTACATGCTCGCCGCCACCGCGGCCACACCCCTGTGGGGCAAACTCGGCGACCAGTACGGCCGCAAGAAGCTCTTCCAGTACGCCATCGTCCTCTTCCTGATCGGGTCGGCGCTGTGCGGACTCGCCCAGGACATGCCCCAGCTCATCGGCTTCCGCGCCCTCCAGGGCCTGGGCGGCGGCGGACTGATCGTGCTGTCGATGGCGATCGTCGGCGACATCGTCCCGCCCCGTGAACGAGGCCGCTACCAGGGTCTCTTCGGCGGCGTCTTCGGCGCGACCAGCGTGCTGGGCCCCCTCCTCGGCGGCGTGTTCGTCGACAACCTCTCCTGGCGCTGGGTCTTCTACATCAACCTCCCCATCGGTCTCGTCGCCCTCGTCGTCATCGCCGCAGCCCTCCACATCCCGGCACGCCCCTCGAAGCACACCATCGACTACCTCGGCACCTTCCTCATCGCATGCGTCGCCACCTGCCTCGTCCTCGTCGCCTCCCTCGGCGCCACCTGGGGCTGGGGCTCGGCCCGGATCATCGGCGTCGCCGTCCTCGGTGTCGTGCTGCTCGCCGCCTTCCTGCTCGTCGAGCGCAAGGCCGCCGAACCCGTCCTGCCCCTGAAGCTCTTCCGCATCCGCACCTTCTCCCTCTGCTCGGCGATCAGCTTCGTCGTCGGCTTCGCGATGTTCGGGGCGATGGTCTACCTGCCGACCTTCCTCCAAATCGTCCAGGGCGTCTCACCGACCATGTCCGGCGTCCACATGCTGCCGATGGTCATCGGCATGCTGATCTCCTCCACCGCCTCCGGGCAGGTCGTCAGCCGCACCGGCCGCTGGAAGGTCTTCCCGATCGCCGGCACCGCCGTCACCGCCCTGGGCCTGCTCCTCCTACACCAGCTGCACCGCACCAGCTCCACCTGGGAGATGAGCGTCTACTTCTTCGTCTTCGGCGCCGGACTCGGCCTGGTCATGCAGGTCCTCGTCCTCGTCGTGCAGAACGCCGTCAGCTACGCCGACCTCGGCGTCGCCACCTCCGGTGCCACCTTCTTCCGCTCCATCGGCGCGTCCTTCGGCGTCGCCATCTTCGGCACGGTCTTCACCAACCAGCTCGACGACAAACTGGCCGCCTCCCTGGCCGGGGTGGCCCTGCCCGCCGACGCGGGCATCCCCCAGCTCGAGGCGGACCCCCGCGCCATCGGCGCACTCCCCGCGGACCTCCGCCCCCGCGTGCTCGACGCGTACGCCACCGCCATCACCGACGTCTTCCTCTACGCCGTGCCCGTCGTCCTGATCGCCTTCGTCCTCGCCTGCTTCCTGAAGGAGGACAAGCTCCGCGCCTCCGTCACCGCACCCGACGTGACCGAGACCCTGGCCTCCAACCCCGTCCAGCGCTCCTCCCACGACGAGGTCGCCCGCGCCCTGTCCGTCCTCGGCACCCGCGAGGGCCGACGCCACGTCTACGAGAAGATCACCGAGAAGGCCGGCTACGACCTGCTGCCCGCCTCCAGCTGGCTGCTGCTGCGGATCAACAAATACGGCTCGGCGGAACCGGCACTGCTCGCCGAGCGCGTCAACGTACCGCTGAAGGTCATCACGGACGCCGCCCGCCAGGTCGAGGAGCGCGGCCTCGCCGTCCGGGAGGGGCTGCCGCTGGTGCTGACCGAGCAGGGCAGCGCGGCCGCCGCGAAGCTCAGCGCGGCCCGGCAGGAGTCGCTCGCCGAACTGCTCGGCGACTGGTGGGGGCCCGACCGGCCGACCGACCTGGTCAAGCTCGTCGAGGAGATCAACACGGAGCTCTGCGGATCGGACTCCGAAGAGCCCTACGACGCCGAACCGCGACGCGACCACGCCGCGCCCTAGCCGCCCGCCGCCGTCCGCCCCCGCCCGCCGCGGACGTCCGCCGGACGGTCAGACCAGGCGCTTCTCGAACCAGTGCTCCGCATACGGGCCGGAGTTGTACGCCGGTATCTCGGCATAGCCGTGACGCGCATACAACGCGCGCGCCTCCACGAGATCCGACCGGGTGTCCAGCCGGACCCGCTCGGCGCCCCACGCACGGCTCTGCGCCTCCAGGGCCCGGAGCAGGGCCGCCCCGCCACCGGTACCGCGGGCACGCCGGTCGACATACACCCGGGTGAGCTCGGCCGTCACCGGGTCGAGCAGCCGGACCCCGCCGCACGCGAGTGCCTCGCCGCCGAGACGGCCGACGACGAACTGCCCCGCCGGCGGTACCAGCCCGTCGTCCGGGAAATCCAGCAGCCCCTGGTCGATCTCGGCCTCGGTGACCCCGCGTTTCCAGTACCGGCCGGCGACCTCGGCGTAGTAGGCGCGGCGCAGCCGGACCGCGTCGCCCGTCGTGAACGGTTCCGGGGACACGGCCCACGCCATGGTGACCGTGGGAGTGGGAGTGGGAGTGGGAGGGGGAGTCGGAGTGGACGGAGGTGTGGGGTGTTCGCCGTGAGTGGTCATGGCGTCATTGTGGAGTTACCGCACGGGCTCCCGCGTGGAATATCCACATAGGCGGGCTGATGATAGGAACAACGACGATTCTGCCTACCCGGAGGGTGTGAAACGCCATGGCAGAGCATCCGGACTGTGCCCTGATCCGCCGCGGCTACGAGGCCTTCGGCAAGGGCGACATGGAGGCGCTGGGCGCGCTCATGACCGCCGACGTCATCCACCACGTGCCCGGCAACAACCCCATGTCCGGACACCACAAGGGCCGCGAGCACGTCCTCGACTTCTACCGCCGCCTCGGAGAGGAGACGAAGGGCACCTTCCAGGTGCACCTGGAATCGGTGCTCGCGGACGGGCGGGGGCACGTGATGAGCTTCCACACGGCGCGTGGTGACCGCGGCGACCGCGGCATCGAGATCCGCGAAGGCCTCTTCTTCACCATCGTCGGCCACAAGATCACTGACATCGACCAGTGCACCGCGGACATCGACGAGGAAGACGCCTTCTGGAGCTGACCCGCCCCTGATCCGTCCGACCCGCCCCTGGTCTGCGCCCGACCCGCCTCGAATCGGCCCGGCCGATCCGGCCCCTGCGGCCCCTCCGGCCGGTCCGACTCACCCGACCGATCCACCGATCCACCGATCCGCCGACCCGACCCCGAGCGCTCGGACCCCGGGACACCACCCGGGGTCCGAGCGCTGACGGATCAACCCTTCTTCGGCGCCGCCTGCTGCACGACCTCGAACGACCACACCGTCGAAGCCGAGGCCGCCGGCTTCGGCCGCTCCGCGCCGCCCGCACCGTCCGCGCCGCCCTCGCCGCCGCCCTGGTGAGCGGCCTTCATCGGCCCCTCCATCCACGCCTGGAAGTCCTCCTCCGAACGCCACCGCGTGTACACCAGGTACTGGTCGGTGCCCTCCACGGGGCGCAGCAGCTCGAACCACTCGAAGCCGTCCGAGCTCTCCACCGCCCCCGCCCGCGAGGCGAAGCGCCGCTCCAGGACCTCCCGCTGTTCGGCGGGAACCGTCAGTGCGTTGATCTTCACGATGCTCATGGAAGCCATCCTAGGGATCCTGCGGGGGATATCGTCGTGCCGGTATCGGAGCGCGGCAGCCAGGCGGAGTCGGGGTTGCGGTCAACAGGGCGGGAGGCCGGCGAGGCGTGGCGAACGCGGCGGAGCACAGCACAGCGAACGGACATGCCGGGGTCATAGGCGGCAACAGCAGGCTCGGCGCGGTGCGGCTCCTCCTGTGGGCGCTGGCCGGCGCCCTCGCCGTCAGACAGGCCGTCGCGGTGCTGCGCGTGCCGCCGGCCGAGTGGCTGGGCGGCTTCCACCTCCCCGGCGGCCTCCCCGGCCCGGGCGGCGCAGCCGCCGGGTCGGTCTACGACATCGGGCAGTTCGCCGGCACCCCCTTCGCCGGGTTGGTCCTCAAGCCGCTCGCGGGCCTGGCGGCCCCCTCGCTGGAGGTCGCCTGGACCTGCGTGACGCTGCTGTTCGTCGCCGCGATCGGACTCGTCGCCGCCCGCGGCCTGCCCGACCCCGTGCCGCGGCGCACCGCGCTGCTCGCCGCGCCCGTCCTCACCGCCCTGATGATGGTCTCGCTGCCCGTCCGCGAGGCCGCCTCACCAGGCCGGACCGCCGTCGTCCCCGTCCTGCTGGTCCTCCTCGCCGCCTTCCGGGTGCCCGGCGACCGGCCCGCCGGCTTCCTCGTCGGCCTCGCCGCCGCACTCCAGCCGGCACTGCTGCTCTTCGCCCCGCTGCTGTGGCTGACCGGCCGCCGCCCCGCCGCCCGGACCGCCGCCGTGGCCTTCGCCGCGGCCACCGCCCTGTCGTGGGCGGCCCTGCCGCGCGACTCCTGGACGTACTGGGTGCACCACCTGGGCGGCTCCGGCCTCGGCGGTGCCCCCGACGGCCTCGCCAACCAGTCCGTGCACGGCGCGCTGCTGCGCCTCGGCCTGACCGGACCGGCCGAGGTCCTGCTCTACGCCGCCCTCGCGGGCGCCATCGCCTGGTTCGGCCTGCGCCGCGCGGTCCGCTACGCCCGCGACGGCCAACTGCTGCTCGCCGTCGCCGTCACTGGCTGCGTGGCCGTCGCCGTGTCCCCGACCGGCTGGCGCCACCAGCTGCTGTGGGTGCTGCTCGCCGTCGCCGGCAGGGTGGGCCGGCGCGCCGCCGACCGGCGCGTGTGGCCGGTGGCCGTGGTCCTCGCCATGACCCTGCCGAGCGCGGTACTGCTGCCGAACCTGACCGCCCTGGCGCCCGTACGGGACAACGTGCTGCTGCTCACCGCGGTGGCGGCGGCCTGCGCGGTGCCGTTCCTGCCGCGCTCGTCCCCGTACTGGCGCGACCCCGTACCCACCGCCTACGGCCGGCCTGCGGCGGCCCGCTGGTCCTGGGTGCCGCTGCTGCCGTTCTGGCGGCGCGTGCTGTCCCGCCCGAACCTGCTGCTGGAACTCCTGCTGATACGGGTCGGCTACTCGATCTACTCCCACATCCGGGCGGCCGCCCCCGCCAGCCGCTCCCTCGCCGAGGGCAACGGCAGCCAGATCCTCGGGATCGAGAAGGCACTGGGACTCGACATCGAGCACGCCGTCAACCACGCAGTGGTGGACACGCCCTGGCTGGAGGCCTTCTTCAACTTCTACTACACCTCCTTCCACTTCGTGGTCCCGCTGGCGATCCTGGCTGTCCTGTACTGGCGGCGCCCCGGCGACTACCGCTGGGCCCGGGCCTCCCTGGGCCTGGCCACCGTCCTCGCCCTCGCCGGCTTCTGGCTCTACCCGCTCGCCCCGCCGCGGCTGATGCCCGGCCTCGGCTTCGTCGACACCGTGCACGGTCCGCAGGACCTGGCCAACCCGTCGTACGGGGCTATGACCGCGATCTCCAACCAGTACGCGGCGATGCCCTCGCTGCACTTCGGCTGGTCGCTGTGGTGCGGGATCGTGATCGTGGTGCTGGCCCCGAAGGGCTGGCAGAAGCTGCTGGGGGCGCTGCACCCGCTGATCACGGTGTGCGCGATCGTCGCCACCGCCAACCACTGGGTGCTGGACGCGGTCGGCGGTGCGGTCGTCGTGACCGCCGGCTTCGGGCTCGTCCACGTCCTGTCCGGGCCGCGCGGCCTCCAGGCGGACCTTCCGGTGCAGCAGAGCGGAGACGGCGCGGAACGGGCCTCGGCGGCCGACGCCACCGCGGCTGCGGCGGCCGAGCCCGTCGCAGGGGCGCGCCCCTGACTCCGGGCACGCGACCCCGTCGGCTCCCGCCGCGCCGCCCGCGCGGCAGTGTCCGCAACGGCCCCGGGCCCTCGTGCCCGACCCGCCGGGCGACCCGCCGGGCGACCGCCGGCGGCGGCAGGGCCGCGGTGCACGGCGGTTTCCCGGCCATCTGCCCGACGCGGCGCTCGGCTCGTCCGTGACGCCGCTGCTCCGGGCCGGCGCCGCCCGTACCACGGTGCGGTTCCGTGCACGCCGTGATCCGGCCGGTCACGTCGTGCACCCCACCGTGTGCTGAGAGGGCGCCGCCCCGCACGCGGGCCGGCCCACCGCCACCGCCGGGGCCCGAAGGCCCGGCACGCACGACGGCAGGTTCTGCGTCCCGCCGCGGACCGTGCGGGCCGAAGGGGCGCCGGGGCGCACATCGCCCCGGCGCCCCTTCGGCTGGATCGCCGCTGTGAGTAAGGATCACCCCGTTCGGGTGGGCCCGCCACTCGAACGGCGGGTCCGAAAGCGACCAGCGGACGGCAGGGGCCGGGCGTGGGAGGAGCGGCCCCTGCCGTCCTGGGTCACGGGTCAGCCGTGGCTGACCCGGAGCTCCTTGATGCCGTTGAGCCAGGCGGCCCGCAGCCGCCGGGGGCCCTCGCCGGCCAGCCGCAGGTCGGGCAGCGCGTCGGCCAGGGCGTTGAAGATCAGGTCGATCTCCATGACGGCCAGGGACTTGCCGAGGCAGAAGTGCGGACCGCCGCCGCCGAAGCCCAGGTGCGGGTTCGGGTCGCGGGTGATGTCGAAGACGTCCGGGTTCTCGAAGACCTCGGGGTCGTGGTTGGCGGAGGAGTAGAACATCCCCACCCGGTCTCCCGCCTTGATCTTCTGGCCGCCGAGCTCGGTGTCCTGGGTGGCGGTGCGCTGGAAGGACACCACCGGGGTGGCCCAGCGGACGATCTCCTCGGCGGCGGTGGACGGCCGGGTCGCCTTGTAGAGCTCCCACTGCTCGGGGTGCGTCAGGAAGGCGTGCATGCCGTGGCTGATGGCGTTGCGCGTGGTCTCGTTGCCGGCGACCGCCAGCAGCAGCACGAAGAAGCCGAACTCGTCGGAGCCGAGGTTGCCCTGGCCCTCGGCGGCCACCAGCTGGGTGACGATGTCCTGGGCCGGGCACTCCTTGCGCTGTGCCGAGAGGTTCATCGCGTAGCCGATGAGCTCCATGGCGGCGTTGGAGCCGACCTCGGCCGTGATCGCGTACTCGGGGTCGTCGTAGGCGATCATCTTGTTCGACCAGTCGAAGATCTTGGAGCGGTCCTTCTGCGGTACGCCGATCAGTTCGGCGATGGCCTGCAGCGGGAGTTCGCACGCCACCTGCGTCACGAAGTCGAAGCTCCCGTCCGCCGCTGCCGCCGACGCCTCCTCGACGATCCTTCGGGCCCGGTCGCGCAGGGCCGCCTCCAGTCCCCGGATGGCCCGAGGGGTGAAACCGCGCTGCACGATCTGGCGGACGCGGGAGTGCTCCGGCGGATCCATGTTCAGCATGATCAGCCGCTGGGCGTCGATCGCATCGCGCTGGATGTGCTCGTTGAAGCGGATGATCGCGGTGTTGGTGGTCGAGGAGAACAGTTCGGGGTGCGTGGAGACGTACTTGACGTCCGCGTGCCGGGTCACTGCCCAGTAGCCCTCGTCGTCGAAACCGGTGACTCCCCGCCGCTGCGGGCACCACCACACGGGAGCGGTCTGCCGCAGCCGTGCGAACTCCGGGTAGGGGACCCGGCTCTGGAGGAGGTCGGGGTCGGTGGCGTCGAAGCCGTCGGGGAGCGCGGGGCAGGACATCGGGCAACTCCAAAGTCTGACGGACCATCAGAAGTTGGCTTGAAGGTAGTAACGAGTTCCAGAAGTGACAAGGGTCGGCGCGCCAACTGTTGCGTGTGGAATCCGTGCAGGGCACGTGCAAGACCCTTGCGTGCCGGGCTCCAGGTCATAAGACTGCGGATAGAACTAGAACGCGTACTAGTTCAGGGCGGGGCGCCGGGACGGCCCGCCGCGCTGGCGCTGTGCAGGAGAGGACGAGCTCATGGCCGCGGAACCCGTCATCGTCGAAGCCGTACGCACCCCCATCGGCAAGCGCGGAGGTGCGCTCGCCAACCTCCATCCCGCCTACCTGCTCGGTGAGACCTACCGCGAACTCCTCGCCCGTACCGGAATCCAGCCCGACTGCGTCGAGCAGATCGTCGGCGGCACCGTCACCCACGCCGGCGAGCAGTCCATGAACCCCGCCCGCAACGCCTGGCTCGCCATGGGCCTCCCCTACGAGACGGCCGCCACGACCGTGGACTGCCAGTGCGGCAGCTCGCAGCAGGCCAATCACATGGTCGCCAACATGATCTCCGGCGGGGTCATGGACATCGGCATCGCCTGCGGGGTCGAGGCCATGAGCCGCGTGCCGCTGGGCTCGGGCTCCAAGCACGGCCCGGGCAAGCCCTTTCCGGACGAGTGGAACGTCGATCTCCCCAACCAGTTCGAGGCCGCCGAACGCATCGCCCGCAACCGGGGCCTGACCCGCGAGGACGTCGACCGGCTGGGGCTGCGCTCCCAGGAGCGGGCCCAGGCCGCATGGGCGGAGGAGCGCTTCAAGCGCGAGACCTTCGCCGTGCAGGTGCCCACCACGGAGGAGGAGCAGGCCGCCGGCCAGGGCATGTGGCGCCTGGTCGACCGGGACGAGGGCCTGCGCGACACCAGCATGGAGGCCCTGGCCCGGCTCAAGCCGGTCATGCCCACCGCCGTGCACACCGCGGGCAACTCCTCGCAGATATCCGACGGCGCGGCCGCCGTCATGTGGGCCTCGCGCAAGATGGCCCGCGCCCTCAAGCTCAAGCCGCGCGCCCGGATCGTCGCCCAGACGCTCGTCGGCGCCGACCCCCACTACCACCTCGACGGGCCGATCGACGCCACGCGGGCCGTGCTCGGCAAGGCCGGCATGTCCCTCAAGGACATCGACCTGGTCGAGATCAACGAAGCCTTCGCCTCCGTAGTCCTCAGCTGGGCCAAGGTCTTCGACCAGGACCTGGAGAAGGTCAACGTCAACGGCGGCGGCATCGCCCTCGGCCACCCCGTCGGCGCCACCGGCGCCCGCCTGATCACCACCGCACTGCACGAGCTGGAACGCCGCGACAAGGAGTTCGCGCTGATCACCATGTGCGCCGGCGGCGCACTGGCGACCGGGACGATCATCCAGCGCCTCTGACAGCGCCCGCGCGCACACCCCCGCGCGCACAGCGCCCGCGATCCCGTGGGATGGGATGCAGAAGGCCCCGGCGGCCGGACCTGGGGAGGTCGGCCGCCGGGGCCTTCGTATGTCTCGCTGCTCCCGCTCCTGCGGGTGCTGCTGCTGCCCGCCGGCGGCTTAGTACCAGTGGTTGGCCTGCCAGAAGTTCCAGGCGCNNGAGGGAGAGGGGTTCGTCGGCGGCGGGTGAGGACCCGTGCCGCCTTGCGACACGTTCAGTTCTACAGACCGCCCCGGGGCGGTGGCAAAGCCCGCGCCTACTAACGCGCCTCGCACACCCGGGCCGGCCGAACCCTCCCAAAAAGGGCAAGT
This sequence comes from Streptomyces amritsarensis, assembly GCF_001953875.1. Lineage (GTDB taxonomy): Bacteria > Actinomycetota > Actinomycetes > Streptomycetales > Streptomycetaceae > Streptomyces > Streptomyces amritsarensis. Next base: position 14,764 of record NZ_MQUR01000011.1, on the reverse strand, counting down.
ACCCGGCTGTCGGCCGCCCCGGGGTCTCCTACCGGACCTCGTATGTGACCTGCGTCCTGTGGGCCGCCTCACCGGCGAGGGCCCCCGGACTCACCCTTAGTGGCCGGACCCGCACCCGTCCGCGACAGGTCTGCGCCCTTCCGCGCCGCCGGAATCGAAGGAGGCGGGCGCATCGAACGCGGCCCTGCGCGTCGCCCGCCGCAGCGCCCGCAGCAGCGTGCCGCCCAGCGTGAGCGTCAGGACGACCGTCAGCACCGCCCGGCCCAGGTCCCAGCCCAGCGACGTCGCCAGGTAGTACGCGACGAACCTCGCCAGGTTCGCGGCCAGCGGCTCCCCCGCGTGGAAGGAGATGCCGTCACTCATACCCGGGATGATCGTCCACCCCTGCAGGTTCATGACCGCGCCGTACGCGAAGGCGCCCGCGAAGCCGTACGCGGCCAGCATCAGCAGCTCCGCCCGGCCCCGGATCCGCTCCGGGCCCGGCAGCAGCCCGGCCCCCAGCGCGAACCAGCCCATCGTCAGCATCTGGAACGGCATCCACGGCCCGACCCCGCCCGTCAGCAGCGCGGAGGCGAACATCGTCACCGAGCCCAGTACGAAGCCGAAGCCCGGGCCGAGCACCCGCCCGGCCAGCACCATCAGGAAGAACATCGGCTCCAGGCCGGCCGTGCCCGCGCCCAGCGGTCTCAGCGCCGCCCCGACGGCCGCGAGCACGCCGAGCATCGCCACCGCCTTCGCGTCCATGCCGTGGTCGGCGATCGTCGCCACGACCACGGCGACCAGGAGCGGCAGCAGCGCGGCGAACAGCCACGGGGCGTCCTGGGAGTGCGCGAGCAGCCCCGACTGCCGGTCGGCGAGGAGCGGCCAGCCGAAGGCCCCGATGCCGATGAGGGTGACCAGCACCAGGGCGGCGGCGCCCCGCGGGCCGATCCGGACCGGCCGGTTCTTCGGGCGGTTCTTCGGGCGGTTCTGCGGCCGGTCCGCCGGGCTCTTCATCGGGCCGCCGCCGCGTCGAGGGCCTCGGCGACCTGCCCCACGGTGAGCCAGCGGCCCGGCGCCAGCACCTTCGCCACCTGGGGCGCGAAGGCCGGCGAGGACACCACCACCTCCGCCGTCGGGCCGTCCGCCACGACCTCCCCGCCCGCCAGGATCACCACACGGTCGGCCAGTTCCGCGGCCAGCTCCACGTCGTGGGTGGCCAGGACGACGGCGTGCCCGTCGGCGGCCAGGCCCCGCAGGATCTCGATCAGGCGGGCCTTGGCGGCGTAGTCCAGACCACGCGTCGGCTCGTCGAGCAGCAGAAGAGCCGGCCGGCCCGTGAGGACCAGCGCCAGCGCCAGGGCCAGCCGCTGGCCCTCGGACAGGTCACGGGGATGCGTGTCGTCGGGGACACCCGGCAGCAGGCCGCGGACCAGCGCCCGGCAGGTGCCCGGCGCCGCCCCGGCGTCGGAGTCGGCGGCGGCGCACTCGGCGGCGACCGTGTCGGCGTAGAGCAGGTCGCGGGGCTCCTGAGGGACGAGGCCGACATGGCGCACCATCTCGGGAGGCGGCGTGCGGTGCGGGGTCCGGCCGCCGACGGTCACCGCGCCGGCGGTGGGGGCGAGCGTACCGACGAGGGTGGAGAGCAGGGTGGACTTGCCGGCGCCGTTGCGGCCCATCAGGGCCACGATCTCGCCGGGCGCCACCGCGAGGTCGATGCCGCGCAGCACCTCGGTGCCGGCGCGGCGCAGGCCGAGGTTGCGGGCCCGAGCGGTGTCGCCTGCGGCGGGCTCGGTGGGTTGCGGCTTGCCGCGGCGCAGCAGACGGGCGAGCAGTCCGGGTGCGGCGCCGCCGCCGGGGGCGCCGCCCCCGGACCCCCGCGCCTCAAACGCCGGCGGGGCTGGAGGAGCGGGGCGCCTCGCGGGTCCGGGCAGAGCCTGGGCAACGGCGCCGGGGGCGGGCCCGGTCACAGGGTGCACGGGGTTGCCCGGTGCGGAGCCCGCCGCAGGTGAGAGGCGGCTGCGCAGGGGGGCGGCCCGGCGGCGGGCGTCGCGGACGGAGAGGGGGAGCGGGGACCAGCCCGCGAGGCGGCCCAGGGAGACCACCGGCGGGCAGACCGGGGAGACGGCCATCACCTCGGCCGGCGAGCCCAGCACCGGTGCCGCGCCGCGGGCGGGCAGCAGCAGGACGCGGTCGGCGTACTGCACCACCCGCTCCAGCCGGTGCTCGGCCATCAGCACGGTGGTGCCCAGGTCGTGGACCAGCCGTTGCAGGACCGCCAGGACCTCCTCGGCCGCCGCCGGGTCCAGCGCGGACGTAGGCTCGTCCAGCACCAGCACCTTCGGGTGCGTGGTCAGCACCGAGCCGATCGCCACCCGCTGCTGCTGGCCGCCGGACAGCGTCGCGATCGGCCGGTCGCGCAGTTCGTTGAGGCCCAGCAGGTCGAGGGTCTCCTCCACCCGGCGGCGCATCACCGCGGGCGGCAGGCCGAGGGACTCCATCCCGTAGGCCAGCTCGTCCTCCACCACGTCCGTCACGAAGTGCGCCAGGGGGTCCTGGCCCACCGTGCCCACCACGTCCGCGAGCTCCCGCGGCCGGTGCGTACGCGTGTCACGGCCCGCGACCGTGACCCGGCCGCGCAGGGTGCCGCCGGTGAAGTGCGGGACCAGTCCGCTCACCGTCCCCAGCAGCGTGGACTTGCCGACCCCGGACGGGCCGACCAGCAGCGTCAGCTCACCCTCCGGGATCTCCAGGTCGACATCCCGCACCGACGGGGCGCAGGCGCCGTCGTAGGTGACCGACACCTGCTCGAAGCGGATCACTGCGATGCCTCCTTGGGCGGTACGGGTGCCACGAAGGCGGGCAGCAGGCCGATCAGCACCGCGGCCGCCGGCCACAACGGCAGCGAGGGCGCCACCAGCGGGACCACACCCGGATGCAGACCGGCCGGATCGACACCGCCGGCGTGGATGAGCAGGCCGGCGACGGCAGCCCCGGAACCGGCGACCAGCCAGGCCCGCATCCCCCACCGGTCGGGCCGGTAGCGGGTGCGCACCGACCGGCGTCCGCCGAGCCGCAGACCCGCAAGCGCCAGGGCCGCCCCGAGGCCGAGCACGGGCAGCCCGTACGCGGCGCCCTGCGCGGCCAGCAGCCCGTAGGTGCCCGCGCACATGCCGAGCAGGCCACCGAGGGTGAGGACGGTGGTGGTGTGCCGGACGGCCGACGGGACCGCGGCCGTACGGCCGTAGCCGCGGGCGTCCATCGACGCGGCGACCGCGACCGAGCGCTCCAGGGCGCCCTCCAGCACCGGCAGGCCGATCTGCAGGACGGCCTTGATCCCGCCGGTGGGGCGGCCGCGCAGCCGGCGGGCGGTGCGCAGGCGCACGACGTCGGCGACGAGGTTCGGCGCGAACGTCATGGCGACGACGACCGCCACCCCGGCCTCGTACAGGGCGGCCGGCAGGGACTTCAGCAGCCGGGACGGATTGGCGAGGGCGTTCGCGGCGCCCACGCAGACCAGGAGCGCGGCCAGCTTCGCACCGTCGTAGAAGGAGAAGACGAGCTGTTCGGCGGTGACCCTTCCGCCGAACCGGATGCCCTGCGCCCACGCGGGCAGCGGGACCTCCGGCAGGGCGAAGAGGGTGTGCGAGCCGGGGATGGACGAGCCCAGGAGCATCGAGAAGACCAGGCGCAGGCCGATGACGACGAGGCCGAGCTTGAGGAAGGCCCCGTAGGAGCGGGCCCAGGGCGCGTCCGTGCGGCGCGCCGCCACCACGAAGCCGGCGACGCCGACGATCAGCCCGAGCACGAGGGGATTGGTCGTGCGGGACGCGGCGGTGGCAAGACCCAGGGCCCACAGCCACCAGGCCCCCGCGTGCAGGGCGGTGGCCCGGCCGGCCTGCGGGGGCCGGAAGCGTTCGTACGCCGACCGGCGCGGGGAGTCCGCCGCCGCGGGCGCGCTCCGCCGGGCCGGGGGCACGCCGCCGGGTGCGGCTCCGGTGGGCGCTCCGGTGCGGGGCGCTCCGGTACGGGGTCCGCCGCGTGTTCCCGTCGAAGCCCCGCTGTGTACCCCGCCGGGGGCTCCGGCGGGGCGTGACGCGCGGTGGGTCATCGGTTCCGGCGGCGGGACTGCCACACAGCCGCGGCGGCCAGGGCCGCGACCGCGGCGATGCCCACCAGCAGCCCGGCGGAGGGGCCGCCACCGCCCGGGGCGGACCCGGACGGCTCGGCGGACGCCTGCGCCGTGCCGGTCTCCGCGATCTGCTCGCCGCAACCGTGCCGCGGATAGTCCGAGATCGCGCACAGCAGCGCCGCGCTGTTGTAGCGCAGCGGTTTCGCGACCGCCGCCAGCGCCTCGGCCGTCGTGGCCTCGGGCGCCACCTGCGCACAGGCCGTGCGCGGTGCCTCCTGCGGCACCACCTCGCCCGTCGGGGCGTCCGCCTGCACACCGAAGTCGATGACGAGGGCCACCCGCTTGCGGCCCTCCGCCGGGGCGGTCGCCCCGCACACGGCCTCGAAGTCGGCCGCCGCCCGCGGCTTCGCCGCCTCCGTCGCCGCGTCCTTGCTCACCGCGAAGCGGAAGCCCTGGACGGAGCCGTCCGCGGGGCGGGCCAGTGCCGGGCCCTGCGTGGCGTACGTCCACCGGCCGTCGGCCGCGCCGTCCCAGAACGACCAGTAGCGGTAGCCGGCCGCCAGCGCCGGAGCGGCGGCCAGCAGGGCCAGGACGATGCCGAGGGCGAGGGCCGCGGCGGGCAGGCGGCGGCGCATCAGAGCTGGTTCTTCTTCCGGCGGCCGCTCAGCAGGATGCCGATGCCCATGCCGGCCGCGGCGCCCGCGCCGATGATCCACCAGAGGTTCTGGCCGCCGGAGGGCTCCTTCTTCTCGCCCTCCACCTCGGTCGCGCCGGTGTCCGCGCCCTGCGGGGCCGGGCCCGTCGCGTTCAGTGCGGCCACGAGGTCGGTGCCGCCGAAGGACTTGGGGTCGGTGCCCGTGGCGTGCGCGGCGAGGACCAGGGTGCCCAGGGCGGCCGGGGAGCCCTTGGCCCACTCGGCGGAGTTGCCCTTGAGCCACTCCAGCGCGCCCGCCGCCGACTGCTTGTGCCCGGCCGCGGCCAGCGCGATCACCGCGTCGGCGGTGTTGCCGATGTCCGCGGCCGGCTGGTCCGCACCCGGGGTGAGGGCGGTGAGGTGGCCGTCCTTCTTGAGGGCCTCGGCCAGGTAGCCGGCGCCGCCCTGGGCGGCGGCCGCGGCACCGGCCGCCGGGTCCGCGGCCGCCGCGGCCGGGCAGGCCAGCGCGGTCGCGGGGGTGTCCGTACCGGACGGGACGACGGCCGTGCCCTTGCCCAGGCCGGCCAGGGTCGCGGCGGCCGTGGCGTCGGCGTTGGCGACCAGCTTGCCGCCGACCGGCTGGAACGCGAAGGCGCCCCGGTCCGCGGCCGGCTCGGCGGCGCAGCCCAGCTGGAAGGAGAGCAGCGACTCGTACGGGGACTTGCCCGCCTTCGACTTCGTCTCGGCCGGCTTCTCGCCCGCCGTGGCCAGGGCGCTGATCACGAGGGCGGTCGAGTTGGCGTCGGTGCCGCCGTCCATGGCGCCGCCGGGGTTGGAGCTCCAGCCGCCGTCCTCGTTCTGTACGGACTTCAGCCAGCCCACGGCCTTCTTGACGGTGTCGTCGTGGCCGCCGAGCGCGGTCAGCGCCTGCACGGCCGCGGCCGTCGCGTTGGAGTCGATGTACGCGGTCGCGTCGCAGTCCTTGGCGGTGTCGGCGCGGAAGGCGGGGAAGGAGCCGTTCGCGCACTGCTGTGCGACCAGCCAGTCCACGGCCTGCGCGGCGGGCTTCACGCCGACGGTGTCCTGGGCGAGCAGCGCGAAGGACTGCCGCCACACGCCGTCGTAGGTGGGGTCGTTCTTGCCGTAGAGCCCGGAGGGGATCACCGGGGGCGCGGAGGGGGAGGGCGGCGCGGTGTCGGCGAGGGCTGCGGGGGCGGCACCCGCACAGAGCACGGCGGAGGCGGCGAGCGCGGCGGCGCTGCGGCGGACGGTCATGGGGGAGGGTGCCTCTCCTGCTGGGGAACCGGGGCAGGCACGCACGGGCACCGGGCTCCGGCTCCGTTTCCTCGACGGTGCCGGCCGCCGGGAGGACCGGCGGCACGAGCCGCGCACTGGCGTACGGGGCATTCCGGCTTCCCGCCCGGGTGGTGCCGGGGCGGGTCACGGTTGCGGGTCAGCGCCGGAATCGCACCGGCTTCCCCCCGTACGGGTGTGGACGACCGCCTCACTCTACCGGCCCGTAGCTCCCGGGCCCGGTGGCGTCCGGTGGATCATGGCCGGACCGGGTGCCGGGCCTCACAGCGCCCGGTACGCCACCGGGTCGGTGCCCGGGACAGCCTCGGCGCGGCCCTGCTTCACCAGCCGCCGCAGATGCGCCTCCGCCTCGGACACGGCGATGTTGCGGGAGCCGTACGGGATCTGCTCCCAAGGCCGGTTCCACTCCATCCGCTCGGCCAGACCCCACGGGGTCAGCGGCTCTGCCAGCAGTGCCCGCAGCCCCGCCAGGCGTTCCTCGTGGTGGTCCAGGAGCTCCCGTACGCGGCCGGGTGCGTCGGTGAAGGCGTGCTGGTGGGCGGGGAGCACCTCGGCCGGCGCCAGGCGGCCGACGCGTTCGAGGGAGTCGAGGTAGTCGCCGAGGGGATCGGTGACGCGGGTGTCCTCGGGGGCCTCGTACAGGCCGATGTGCGGGGAGATCCCGGGCAGCAGGTGGTCGCCGGAGAAGAGGCGGCCGTTGCCGGGGAGGTTCGCCGGGTGCTGTTCCTCCAGGTGCAGGCAGACGTGGCCGGGGGTGTGGCCGGGGGTCCAGATCGCCCGCAGCCGGCGCCCGGCGAGGGGGAGCAGCTCGGCGGGGACGATCTCCCGGTCGGGGACCGCGGCGCGCAGCCCGGGCAGGGTCCGCATGCGGCCGCTCGCGCGGGCGGCGCGCAGCGGGGCGATGTGCTCCTCGGGGGCTCCGGCCGCGGCGAGCTTCGCGCTCATGTAGTCGAACCACACGCCGGGCTCGGAGGACCGGGTGCGCAGGACGACCTCGGTGTCGGCGGCGTGCATGGCGATCCACGCGCCCGACGCCCCGCGGACCTTGCCGGACAGGCCGTGGTGGTCGGGGTGGTGGTGGGTGATGACCACGCCGTGGACGTCGGCGATCGCGATGCCGAGTGCGGCGAGGCCGGCGACGAGGGTGTCCCAGGACTCGGGGTCGTCCCAGCCGGTGTCGACGAGGACCGGGCCGCGGTCGGTGTCGAGGACGTGGACGAGGGTGTGTCCGAGGGGGTTGTCGGGGATGGGCACCTTGATCCCCCACACGCCTCCGCCGTGATCGGTGACCTGTGACGTGTCCTGCGGCATGAGCCCTCCGCCTGTCGGCCGTCCTCGAACGAGAACGCGTTCCAGTAGTAGCCCAAGTCGACCATCCGGGCGGCTTTCTGGCTAGTCGTTGGATCTTCTCCCCTCTTCCGTCCCGGCCGTGGACTCCTAGAACTAGAACTGGTATCAGTTCGGGAACGCCAAGCCGCAGGAGGCCTCAGCCATGACGGAGCTCGTGGAACACGGAAAACTGTTCATCGGCGGAGAGTGGACGGATCCGCTGGGCACCGACACCATCCGGATCGTCTCCCCCCACACCGAGCAGGTCATCGGCTCCGTCCCGCACGCCTCCGAGGCCGACGTCGACCGCGCCGTCGCGGTCGCGCGCAAGGCCTTCGACGAAGGGCCCTGGCCGCGGATGACGCTGGAGGAGCGCATCGCGGTCGTCTCCCGCATCAAGGACGCCATCGCCGTCCGCCACGAGGAGATCGCCCGCTCGATCAGCTCCCAGAACGGCTCCCCGTACTCCTGGAGCGTCCTGGCCCAGGCGCTCGGCCCGATGATGGTCTACGACGCCGCGATCACCGTCGCCCGCGCGTACCCCTACGAGGAGCACCGCCAAGGCGTGCTCGGCCCGATCCTGGTGCGCCGTGAGCCCGTGGGGGTGGTCGCCGCCGTCATCCCGTGGAACGTCCCGCAGTTCGTCGCGGCCGCCAAGCTGGCCCCCGCCCTGCTGTCCGGCTCCACCGTGATCCTCAAGCCCTCCCCGGAGGCGCCGCTGGACTCCTACATCCTCGCCGACATCGCGCGCGAGGCCGGGGTACCCGAGGGCGTGCTGTCGATCCTGCCCGCCGACCGCGAGGTCAGCGAGTACCTCGTCGGCCACCCCGGCATCGACAAGGTCGCCTTCACCGGCTCCGTCGCCGCCGGCAGGCGCGTGATGGAGGTCGCCGCGCGCAACCTCACCCGGGTCACCCTCGAACTCGGCGGGAAGTCCGCCGCCGTCGTCCTCCCGGACGCCGACGTGGACAGTGCCGTCGCCGGGATCGTGCCCGCCGCCTGGATGAACAACGGCCAGGCCTGCGTGGCGCAGACCCGGATCCTCGCCCCCCGCAGCCGCTACGAGGAGGTGGCCGAGGCCCTCGCGGCGGCCGCCGGCGCACTGGTCGTCGGCGACCCGCTCGACCCGGCGACGCAGCTCGGCCCGCTCGTCGCCCGGCGCCAGCAGCAGCGCTCACTGGACTACATCCGGATCGGCCAGGAGGAGGGCGCGAAGGTCCTGGCGGGCGGCGGCCGCCCGACCGGCCTCGACCGGGGCTGGTACGTGGAGCCCACGCTCTTCGGCGATGTCGACAACTCCATGCGGATCGCCCGCGAGGAGATCTTCGGGCCCGTCGTCTGCCTGATCCCCTACACGGACGAGGCGGAGGCCGTACGGGTCGCCAACGACTCGGAGTTCGGCCTCAGCGGCAGCGTCTGGACCGGCGACGTCGAGCACGGCATCGACTTCGCCCGGCGGATCCGCACCGGCACCTTCAACGTGAACACCTTCAGCCTGGACATGCTGGGGCCGTTCGGCGGCTACAAGAACAGCGGTCTCGGGCGGGAGTTCGGCCCGGAGGGCCTGGGCGAGTACCTGGAGCACAAGATGATCCACCTGCCGGCGGGCTACGAGGCGGGTGCCTGATGGGGGACCGCTGGCAGGTCGAGGTGGACCGGGGGGTCTGCATCGGCTCGGGCATGTGCGTGAACCACGCCCCGGACGGCTTCGTCCTGGACGCGGCGCGCCAGTCCCACCCCCGCAGCCCGCAGGCGGACGCGAGTGAACCGGTCCTCACGGCGGCGGAGGGCTGCCCGGTCGAAGCCATCATGATCACCCTGGCGGGCACCGGCGAACCGGTCTTCCCACCGGAGGAGTAGGGCGGCGGAGGTGGGGCGGGAGCCGACGGCCCCGCCCCACCTCCGCGAGGCGTCACTTGCGCTCGGCGGCGCTCCGCTCGACGCAGAACTCGTTGCCCTCCGGGTCGGCGAGCGTCACCCACCCGGTGCCGTCGGGCCGGCGGTGGTCGCCGACGACGGTGGCGCCCAGGGCGAGGATGCGCTCCACCTCCTCGTCGCGGGTGCGGTCCTGCGGCTGAAGGTCCACGTGCACACGGTTCTTGACGCTCTTGGCGTCGGGGACGGTCACGAAGAGCAGGGCCGAACCGGGCGCCGTGACCAGCGCCTCGGGGTCTCCGGGGAAGTCGTCGTCGGCGAGCGAGCCGTCCAGGACGGCGGCCCAGAACCGGCCGAGCAGGTAGGCGTCGGAACAGTCAACTGTGATGTGTCGTACGAGAGAAGCCATGGGCCGGACTATCGGACGCGCCGGCGATCCCTGTCCAGCGAAATAAGCTCCACCTCCCGGACTGGCCGGGAGTGCGGTCCGGGTCCGGCCGGCCGGGCGGGCCGGGCCGGACCCCGGGCGTCCGTCAGGCGGCCGCCGCCAGCCCGCGGGCGGGCCGCCGCGCGGTGATCGCGTTGTGGCTGCGGCCTTCGCCGAGGTCGTCGAGGACCGGGCGCAGGTCGGCCAGGGCGAAGGAGCGGCGCAGCCAGCGGTCCGCACCGTCGTAGCGCGGGGTGAAGCCCGTCCGCCCGTGCACCGTGCGGCGGTTGTCGAGGATGACCAGCTCGCCGGGCCGCAGCACGATGCCGCGCAGGGACCCGAGTACGGCGTCCTCCAGCTCGGCGAGAGCGGCCCGGGCCGCCGGGGTGGTGCCGATCGTGCCGTGGAAGTCCACCCGCAGGTCGGGGTTGGCCTCCGGGCCGGAGAGCACCGGCACGGGCGGCGTCAGGACCTCCTCGTCCGTGTCGTGCACGAAGGAGGTGCTGAACCTGGTCCTGAACTCCGGTCGGCGCAGGGCGGCGACGGTCTCCTCGGCCAGGTGCGGCAGGACGTCGCCGATGCCGCCGGTCACGGTGGCCGCGCGTCCGTCGCGGTCGCCGCGCAGGCAGATCAGGCTCAGGAAGTGCGGGGCGGCGGGGTGGAAGCCGTCCTCCGTGTGGAGTTCCAGCAGGATGGAGCCGCTGTTCTCCTGGCGGTTCTCGGCGCCGCGCTTGGGGCTGACGTCCTGCACCAGGTTGCCGCTCTTCTCGTCGCTGTACGAGATCGAGCGGCCCAGGACCGACATCACCATCAGCTGGCCGAGCGTCGCCACCGGGACGTCGGTCCAGGCCGGCTCGTCCTCCACCCGGGCCGGGGTGGCGGGCAGGCTGCCGAGGGGGAGCCCCCGCAGCAGAAGGGTGCCGCCGGCGTTGCTCTCGTCGCGGAAGGAGATCAGTGCGCGCCGGACCCGGCTCGGCAGGGCGGCCGCGGCGAGCTCCACGGCGTGGAGGAGGTCGGTGCTGTGCAGGGAGTAGTCCGCGTACTGGGCTGCCACCTTCAGTGCGGCGGCCTCGATGATGTCGGACTCCGTCTCGCTCAGCACGATCCCGGACGGGCGCGCGTCGGCGTACGCGAATTCTTTTCTCATGAGGGCTTTCCTTTCTGCGGGTCGGCTCGGCTAGGCGGCCGGTGCGTAACGGCGGCCGAGGCGGTAGACGGCGGCGGGACTGAAACCGCGCCAGGCCTGCTCGCGCGGGAGGTGGCCCAGGAAGCGGGCCCGCTCCCAGTGCCGGGCGACCCGGTCCACGACCCGGCGCCCCGGCTTCAGTGCGATGTGGTGGACGTCGACGGCGACGGTGCGCGGCACGTCCGCGCCCGCCACCAGCTGATTGACCATGTGCACGGCGAGCGAGCCGAACTGGGTGGCCGCCTCGGTGAGTTGCGGCACGCTGTAGTCGGGCCGGCCCAGACCCCTGCGCAGTTCGCGGTACATCTCGCCGGGGATGTGCGACCTGGGGGCGATACGGAAGATCACTTCCCAGGTGCTCAGCACGTCGGCGTCCTCGGCCAGCAGCTGGCCGTCGAAGATCCTGCGGACCAGCCGGTAGTCGAAGCACTGGGCGGCCAGCATGCCGGCCATGTCCCAGCCGGTGACCAGGGGCTTGCGCTGGCGGCACGCCTCCTGGTGCAGGGCGATCTTCGCGCGCAGCCCCGACGGGGTGGTCACGTCGACCCCGTCGATGACGACCTCGGCCCGCCGGACCAGTTCCCGGACGTTGTCCCGGGTGATGCCGACGGGCACCACCTCGGCCCGGACGTGCGGGTTGATGGCGCGCAGGGCGTCGGCGCCCACCTCGGCCTTGTTGCGGCCGAGGTCGTCGACGGTGGCGTTCTGCCGGTTGAGGTTGTTCAGCTCGTAGGTGCCGACGTCCGCGAGGACGAAGTCGCGGTACCCCATGCGGCCCAGGGGCTGCACGGTGGCGCCGCCGATGGAGCCGCACCCCGCGATGAGCAGGGGGGTGTGCCGGATCTGCTCCTGGAGCGCTGCGGGGATCAGACCGCGGTTGCGCTGGGTGAGGGAGGCGTAGAACAGCTCCTCGTCCAGCTCGCGCGCCTCCGAGGGGGTGCCCACGTCCGGCGGGCCGCCCGGCCCGGTGGTCGTACTCGTGCTCGGGTCCGTGCTCCGGCTCATGTCCGTGCCTCCTGCCGTGCCTCCCGGAAGGCGGTCAGCCGCGCCGCGACCGATCCGGTCTCCCCGGAGGCGAGGATCGCGTCGAGGTGGTTCAGGGTGGGGCGCAGCGCGTCCCCGCGGGTGAGGACGAAGGGGTACGAGCGCTGCTGCTGGTCCCACATGGGGGCGAACAGGTCGGTGGGGTCGGCCGGCAGCGCGGGCACATCGAGGGTCCGCGTGTCGAAGCCGAGCATCGCCAGCTGGAGGATGGCCCCGTTCGGCTTGCCGTCGCCCACGATCGCGGATCCGTCCTCGGCCAGCGCCTGCAGACAGCCCTCGGCCCAGCCCCGGTACACCCACCAGGGCACGGACACCGCGGCCTGCGAACGCTCCATGGCGTAGTCCCGCATGAGCCGCTTGCCCTCCCACACCCGGTCCGCCGGCGTGGCCGGGCCGAGTTCGTCGGCGAGCCGCAGGCCGTAGTCGCGCTCCACGACGAACGGGCGGTGGGCGTCGTCCCCGAGGAGCGTGTGCTCGGGGCTGCGGGTGCGGGCCAGCGTGCCGTAGCCGCGCAGCCGCCAGGTGTCCTCCTCCACCACCAGGGTGTGCTGGTCCTGGAGGGCGTGGGCGTCGTACGGCTCGCCGGCGAGGTCCGCGGCGGCGGCGAGCCCTTCGTCGAGCCAGCCCCGCTTGAGGTACTGGGCCAGCCGGAACCGGTAGATGTCGTCGAGGTACGCGGCAGGCAGCTGCGCCCCCCGCACGGTGAGGGTCAGCAGGCCCTCGGGGCTGGCGGAGCGGAACAGCGGCTCGCCGTCCACGCGGCTGTCGAGGTCGGGCAGCCGGATGTCGGCGGTGTCGCGCAGGACGCGCTCCCGGTAGGAGGCGGTGGCGGGCCCCGTGGAGGTGGCGGTGGTCACCGGACCTCCGGGACGCCGAACAGCTCGCCGGTGATGACCAGCGCGAGGGCCTCCGGGCTGCCTTCGTAGATGCGGGGGCCGTAGGCGTCGCGCAGGACGCGGTCCATCCCGTCCTCCCGCTGGAAGGCGGCGGCGCCGATCAGGCTCATGGCGGCGTCGGCGTTGTCGATCGCGGCGCGGTCGGCCACCAGCTTGGCGACGGCGGGTTCGTAGGCCGGGGTCGGGATGACGGTGTCGGCCTTCAGCACCGCGTCCAGGTACAGGGCGCGCGCGGCGGACACCCGGGCGGACATGTCCGCGAGCTTGCGGGCGGACATCTGGTGCTCGAAGAGCAGCCGGCCGCCCTGGCGGCGGGTGCCGGTCCACGCGACGGCGCGGTCGAGGGCGTGGCGGGCGATGCCGGTGGCGACCGCCGCACAGGTGACGCGGGTGAGGTTGCCGATGGCGACGTTCAGGTCCCAGCCGCCGTTCTCGTCACCGATGACGTTCTCCTCGGGCACCCGGGCGTTGTCGAGGATCAGTTCGCCGGCGGGGGCGGTGCGGTACCCCACCTTGTCGTGGATCTCGCCGCGGGTGACGCCGTCCTGTTCGAGCTCGGTGACGAAGCAGGTCAGTCCGGTCGAACCGGGGGCGCCGTCCAGGTTCGCCATGACGGTGGCGTACGTGGCGACGGGGGCGTTGGTGATGTAGCGCTTGGTGCCGGTCAGCAGGTACTCGCCGCCGGAGCGGCGGGCGACCGTCATGTCCTGCGCGTGGGGCGCCTGCTGCGGCAGGACCAGGTCGGTGCCGTTGCGCTCCTCGGCGACCGCGTTGCAGGCGAGGACCGGCTCCGGCCCGAGGAAGGCGGGGAGGTACTTCTCCTGGAGGCGCGGGTTCTCGCAGATCAGCAGCGGGGTCTGGAACAGGCCGGTGGCACCGAAGACCAGGGCCATGCCCGGGTCGGCGCAGGCCAGCTCCTCCAGGGTCAGCGCGATGGCGAGTTGGCTCAGCCCGAGCCCGCCGAAGTCGCGCGGGATCGCCATCCGCAGCAGGCCGAGTGCGTGGCCCTTGCGGACGGTGTCCCAGTCGACCTGGCCCTTCTCGATCCGGTCGCGCTCGGCGGCGCCGGGGGCGATCTCCTCGCGGGCGAAGGCGACGACCTGCTCCAGGAAGGCGGCCTCGACGGAGTCGAGCAGCGGGTGGGCGGCGGGGTTGTGCGCGTACGTCATGGTGGTTCCTTGTCCGGTGGGGTCAGTGCTGGATGGCGAAGGTCGTCAGGGCCTGCCCGACGGCGAACGTCTGCATGACCGGGCCGTGGGCGGCGACCCGCCGGCTGGTGACGGTCCGCAGGAAGGTGCGGCGTCCCGCGGTCAGGGCCTCGAGGTCCGCGGAGGCGATGCGGAACACATGGGTGGGCTGCGCGTCGGTGAGGGCGCCACGGGGGTCCAGCGTGAACTCGGCGGAGGGCTCGCTGACCACGAAGCGGACGGTGGCGCCCGCGGCCTGCCAGGCGGGGGCGGCCTGCGCGGCGGCGGCCAGCGCGTTCGGGATTTCTTCGGACGAGAGGGCCATGCGGAATTTCCTTCGCGTTCGGGGTCGAAATGACCTGTGGGTACCGGACGGCGGGCCGGCGGGCGCAATGCGCCGGGAATCCGTGGGGTTACCGCTGGAAACCTGATCCATGGGAGCGGAAAGTGCTTCCGAAGGGAATCGGGCAGATTCGGCTCGGGCTTCTTCGTTCGTAGCGCCGGCCGTGCGGTGATCATCAAGCTACAGATATGCCCGATGCCCTGTCCAAGAATTCAATTGCCGCTCCATGCGAATGGAACGGACCGTCCAGCGGGCGGTAATCGGTCGTCCATCGGCGGCTGGAAACGGCCGATGGAACGGAATGTGCGGCCGCTCGCGGGGTGCCGTGCGCGGGTCTTCCGCCCCACGCGAAGTGGGCTTGCAGCCGGGGGAGGCTGCAAGCCCACGTTCAGGGGGATGTGTGGTTGTTCGCGGCGGG